>NZ_JBIISA010000016.1:0-72990 GCF_044341265.1 Flavobacterium sp. | reverse complement strand
AGGAGTCTGGTCCGTGTCTCAGTACCAGTGTGGGGGATCTCCCTCTCAGGACCCCTACCCATCATCGTCTTGGTAAGCCGTTACCTTACCAACTAACTAATGGGACGCATGCTCATCTTTTACCGTTGGAACTTTAATGTATAAACCATGCGATTCATACATACTATGGGGCATTAATCCAAATTTCTCTGGGCTATTCCCCTGTAAAAGGTAGATTGCATACGCGTTACGCACCCGTGCGCCGGTCTCATTACCCGAAAGTAACTACCCCTCGACTTGCATGTGTTAGGCCTGCCGCTAGCGTTCATCCTGAGCCAGGATCAAACTCTTCATCGTATATTTTAATATTGTCGATAATTCAACTCTATCTAATTTCGATTAGCCTTACTTTCTTTTTCTTTGTCTTATCTTTTGGATAAGACGGCTGTCAATTCAATATGTCTATGAACGTGTCTTCTTTATTGTTTTGCTATCTTTACTTTGCCTTACATTACTCTTATTAGTAAGCCATGCTTGACGTGTTTCAGTTAGCGGGTGCAAAAGTACAATTTATTTTTTAACTCGCAAGTAAAAAGAAAAAAATATTTATTTTTATTTTTACTACTCAATAACTCAAAAAACTTACTCGTTTTGCGGACGGCAAAGGTAAAACCTTAATCCGTATTACACAACTTTTTTTTAAGTTTTTTTTCAGTGTTTGTTAATGAACGTCTGCCTTAATGCGGGTGCAAAAGTAGCTATTCTTTTCACTCTCGCAAATCTTTTTCAAACCTTTTTTAAAAGTTTTTTTTAATCAGCTGGTTTTGTGATTGTTGTTGAACAAAGTTTTTTTTTATCTCTAAAGAAAACAACTGAAGTAAACAAAAACATCTTTTGAAATACTACATATAATCAATACAAAAACAACCTAGCCCTGATTGAAGCAGTTACCTTGTAACGCGTAAAGCAGGAATATGGATTGCAAAAATGCGCTGATGGGTCGCTTTAAAAAATACTTTGAGATATTATACCTATATATATTGTATGTGTTTTGTTAATCTCCTATATTTGCAGTCCATAAAATTTAAGGAATGATAAAGATTACTCTACCTGACGGTTCGGTTAAGGAGTTTGCAAATGGTACAACTCCGATGGATGTTGCAAAAAGCATCAGTGAAGGATTAGCGCGAAATGTGATTTCGGCAGCTTTTAATGGTACAACTATAGAAACTTCTACGGAATTAACGACCGATGGTTCACTTATATTATATACATGGAATGACAAAGAAGGTAAAAAAGCTTTTTGGCATTCTACATCACATGTTATGGCTCAAGTTTTGGAGGAAAAATACAATGGTATTAAATTGACTCTCGGACCTGCTATTGATAATGGATTTTATTATGATGTTGATTTTGGTGATAACAAAATAACTGATGCAGATTTTAAAGCTATTGAAGATAGAGTTTTAGAAATATCTAGAGAGAAGCATGAATTTAAAATGCGTGCTGTTTCTAAAGCAGAAGCATTGGCTACCTATAAGGATAACGAATATAAGACGGAGTTGATTTCTAACTTAGAAGACGGAACGATTACATTTTGTGATCATTCTAATTTCTTTGACTTGTGTCGTGGCGGACATATTCCGAATACTGGAATTATTAAAGCTATGAAAATCATGAGTGTTGCTGGTGCCTATTGGCGTGGTGACGAGAAAAACAAACAATTAACTCGTGTTTACGGAGTTTCATTTCCTAAACAAAAAGATTTAACTGACTATCTTGAATTACTTGAGGAAGCTAAACGTCGTGATCATAGAAAACTTGGGAAAGAATTAGACTTATTTGCTTTTTCACAAAAAGTAGGTCAAGGTTTACCTTTGTGGTTGCCAAAAGGAGCCGCTTTGAGAGATCGATTGGAGCAATTCTTGAAAAAAGCACAGAAAAAAGCAGGTTACGAACAAGTAGTTACTCCACATATTGGTCAAAAAGAGCTTTATGTAACTTCTGGTCATTATGCAAAATATGGTGCTGATAGTTTCCAACCAATAACAACTCCTGCAGAAGGCGAAGAGTTTTTATTGAAACCTATGAACTGTCCTCATCACTGTGAGATTTACAATACAAAACCATGGTCGTATAAAGATTTACCAAAACGTTATGCTGAATTTGGAACTGTTTATAGATATGAACAAAGTGGTGAATTGCATGGATTAACTCGTGTGCGAGGATTTACTCAAGATGATGCTCATATTTTCTGTACTCCAGATCAATTGGATAGTGAGTTTAAAAAAGTAATTGACCTTGTATTATATGTATTTGGCTCGTTAGGTTTTGAAAACTTTACCGCTCAGATATCATTACGTGATAAAGAAAATAGAGATAAATATATAGGTAGCGATGAGAATTGGGAAAAAGCAGAAAATGCTATTATTAATGCTGCAGCTGATAAAGGTTTGAATACTGTAGTTGAATATGGTGAAGCTGCTTTCTATGGTCCTAAGTTGGATTTTATGGTAAAAGATGCTTTAGGAAGAAGTTGGCAACTTGGAACAATTCAGGTTGATTATAACTTACCAGAGCGTTTTGAATTAACTTATAAAGGTGCAGATGATAAATTACATCGTCCTGTTATGATTCACCGTGCACCATTTGGTTCGATGGAGCGTTTTATTGCAATTTTACTAGAACATACCGCAGGAAACTTCCCACTTTGGTTGATGCCAGAACAAGCTATTATCTTGTCTTTGAGTGAGAAATATGAAAATTATGCGAAAAAAGTTTTAGAATTGCTAGAAAATCACGAAATTCGCGCCCTAATTGACAACCGCAACGAGACGATTGGTAAGAAAATTAGAGAAGCCGAAGTTCAGAAGATGCCGTTTATGCTGATAGTTGGTGAGGAAGAAGAGAAAAACGGAACCATTTCTGTACGTCGTCACGGTCAAGAAGGAAAAGGTAATATCACGGTTACAATTGAAGAATTTGCTAAAATTGTGAACGAAGAAATTGCCAAAACATTAAAAACATTTGAAGTTTAACTAAAATAATAAAGCCATAGCAATTAGAAACAACAGAGGTTATCAACCTCGAGTAGAAAAAAAAGATGAACACAGAATAAATAATTTTATTCGTGTACCTGAAGTACGTCTTGTTGGAGACAATGTAGAACCAGGTATTTTTAAAACTGCAGATGCTATGCGTCTTGCGGATGAATTAGAATTAGATTTGGTAGAGATTTCTCCAAATGCTGAACCACCAGTATGTAAAATTATCGACTATAAAAAGTTTGTTTACATGCAAAAAAAGCGTGAAAAAGAGCTTAAAGCAAAATCAACGCAAATTGTGGTTAAGGAAATTCGTTTTGGTCCTCAAACAGACGAACATGATTATGAGTTCAAAAGAAAAAATGCTGAAAAATTCCTTAAAGAAGGTTCAAAATTAAAAGCATTTGTATTCTTCAAAGGACGATCAATCATTTATAAAGAGCAAGGACAAATATTATTATTACGTTTAGCTCAAGACTTAGAAGAACACGGAAAAGTAGAAGCTTTACCTGTTCTTGAAGGAAAGAGAATGATAATGTATATCGCTCCTAAGAAGAAAAAGTAAACAGAATTTATTCTGATATTAAAAATAAGTAAGTAAGTTAAATTTAAATAAATTAGGGAAATTATGCCTAAAATGAAAACAAAATCTAGTGCTAAGAAACGTTTTAAAGTTACTGGCTCTGGAAAAATTAAAAGAAAACACGCTTTCAAAAGCCACATCTTGACTAAAAAGTCTAAGAAGCGTAAATTAGCTTTAACTCACTCTGCTTTAGTTGCTAAAGTAGATGAAAAAAGCATTAAACAACAATTAAGAATTATCTAATCGACTTTTGTCAATTAAAGAATAATTCTTTAGGTTAAAACAATTTTAATAACCTTGGAGTATGGCTATAAAGTTCCTTTGATTAAATTCAGGACGCCTGCTACAAAAACACAAGAAAATTATGCCAAGATCAGTAAATTCAGTTGCTAAAAGAGCAAGAAGAAAAAAGATAATGAAGCAAGCCAAAGGTTTCTTTGGTCGTCGTAAAAACGTTTGGACTGTAGCTAAAAACGCAGTTGAAAAAGCGATGGTTTACGCTTATCGCGATAGAAAACAAAACAAGAGAAACTTCCGTTCATTATGGATTCAACGTATTAACGCTGGAGCTAGATTAGAAGGAATGTCTTACTCTCAATTCATGGGATTAGTTAAGAAAAACGGTATCGAATTGAACCGTAAAGTATTAGCAGATTTAGCAATGAATCACCCAGAAGCTTTCAAAGCTGTTGTGAAAAAAGTGAAATAAAAAACGTTTGTACAACCCGTTTAACTTACTTACATATAGAAAATCCCAATCGAAAGGTTGGGATTTTTTGTTTTATATAAATAATTTGTTTTTCTAACCAAAAACTTCTTCCTTCTCGCCATCATAACTCGCAAAAACCATACTTGGATGCGAATCTTGATGAAACATATTTCCTTCTTTATCAATAGCAATTGCGCCAGCAAAACCATCATAAGGTTTCAATTCCGCAAAGGTTTTTTCGAATGCTTTGTCTAATGAAAATCCATCAGTAACACGTGTAACAATTTTGGCTGCAGTTGCATTACTTACAATATCTTCTCCTACTCCAGTCAAACTTACACCACAAAATTCATTGACATAATTTCCTGCAACAGTTGCACTATCGGATATTCTTCCAGGAATTTCAAATCCTTTTCCGCCAGTTGAAGTTGCGGCAGCTAAATTCCCATTGGAGTCTAAAGCCACACAACCTACAGTTCCTGTTCCTGTCGCAGCTAATTTTGCTTCATATTCTGCTCTACGCTGTGGAATTTCAGTAGAAAATTTTTCAAATCCGTATTGTCTTGCAAAGTTGGTTGCTCCACTTCCACCCAAAACTCTATCATCAACTTTCATCAATTCTAAAGCCACTTGAATAGGATTTTTAACTTCTTCAATATTAATAACGCCACTAAACTTTTGTGTAGTTCCATCCATCAAAGAAGCGCTCATTCTAATTTTTCCATCACTTTGAATCTGCGAACCAATTCCAGCATTAAACAAGTCGTCATCTTCTAATAACGAAACAGCATAAACTACCGTTTCAACAGCCGAATGCGTTTTCAAATACTCATAAGAATCCTTTACAATTCTCAATAAAGCATTTTGCTTAGCAACTTTTGTCTCATGACTTGTTGAAGATTCAGAAAAAAAACCGCCGTGAATTATTATTTTCATTAGTTTTGGTTTGTAGTTAATGGTTTGTGGTTTATGGTCAACAATTAACAACAAACTACAAACCATTAACTTTTTTTAAACGTATTGCGAACTACTAATAGTCATTTTAAAAGTATCCAAATCAAAAGTATCGTATTTGCTCATCACGTGAGTTACTAAATGATTAATTGATATTGGCTTACCAAGTTCAACTTGTGTCAAATTAGTATCTTTTACTTCTCTTCCGTCAACTAAAATTACAAGCCCAGAACCGATAGCTTCCATTTGTCGACCGTTCAAAATCAACAAACCAGTATCTTCTCCAAGACCAATTCCTAAAACTTTTGGATTTCCAACAACCGCTTGGAATAACCTTCCAATTCTACCACGTTGTACGAAATGCGTATCAATTACAACATCATCAATCAATCCTAAACCAGAAGTAATCTTCACCTCTCCTTTTAATAAAGCTTCATGACTACTTCCTTGATAAATCATATTATTACTTGCCGCTGCTGCACCTGCAGAAGTTCCTGCGTAAATAAAATCGGTATTTCTATATTTATCAATCAAAATATCATCAAATGGAGTTCCACCCAAAATAGAAGTCAATCGCAATTGATCACCACCAGTAAACATTACTACATCCGCTGCTTTTAAACGCTCTAAAATTTCAGGATCGCTTGCTTGTTCACGTTTTTCGATATACAAAACATCAACATTATTCGCACCCAAATAGCTAAAAGCTTTAACATATTCCGGACCAATTTCTCTCGGAATTTTTGATGCCGTAGTGATAACTTCAATCCTAGATAACTCTTTCTTAGCGGATTCTTTTATGATTCTTTTCAAAATTCCCTCTTCAAAAAAGTTTAAATTTTTTGGAGCGTCTTTATCCAGATTTGTTTCGGTAAAACTGCCTTTATCAACAGCGCCACCTATTATTATTAGTTTTCCTTGTATTTTCATGCGGTAAAAATAACTATTTCATAATATTTCGCAAACGTTTTATTGCTTTTTGAAGCGAAACTTATTGACTACTTATTAACCATGTTCCTGCTTTACGCTCTACAAGGTGCCGCTTCAATCAGGGCTAAACGGCATTTGTATTGCATTTCATTCATTTTTTCAAAAGAAAATCCGTTATTTTAGCTTTCAAAAGGCAAAGCAAATCCCTAAAAATCAACACAACGATAATAAATCAAATAAAAATCAAACTTTTTCTCATAAAAAATGTTTCATAATAATAAATATTTTCTATTTTTAACAAATCCATTACAATCAATACAAAACAAAATACCAATAGAATATGAAGATCGATAAAATTCAAGCGTTACGTGGACCAAATATTTGGAGTGTACAAAGAAAAAAGCTAATCCAAATGCGATTAGATTTAGAAGAATTAGAAGAACGTCCTACAAATAAAATTGAAGGTTTTCGTGAACGAATTGAAGCCATGTTTCCTACAATGATTGAACATCGCTGTTCCGAAGGTTGTCGTGGCGGTTTCTTTTCAAGAGTAGAAAGAGGAACTTGGATGGGACACGTTATTGAGCATATTGCTTTAGAAATTCAAACCCTTGCTGGAATGGAAACCGGTTTCGGAAGAACTCGTGAAACCAAAACTCCAGGAATATATAATGTAGTTTTTAGCTATACAGAAGAAAACGTAGGTTTATACGCAGCAGAAGCAGCAGTAAGAATTGCTGAAGCTCTAATAGATGGAACGGATTACAATCCTGAAGAAGATATTCAGAAAATGCGTGAGATTCGTGAGCGCGTTAGACTTGGACCTTCTACAGGAAGCATCGTTGAAGAAGCTGTTGCTCGTGATATTCCTTGGATTCGATTAGGAACTAATTCTTTGGTACAATTAGGTTATGGTGTAAACCAAATGCGTTTTCAAGCAACAATTACTTGTAAAACAAGTAGCATCGCTGTAGATATTGCATGTAATAAAGAACAAACTAAAAAAATGTTAGACGCAGCATCTATTCCTGTTGCAAGTGGCGGAATTTGTGTTGATGAAGAAGATTTAGAAGCAGTTGTTAAGAAAATTGGTTATCCAATTGTACTAAAGCCACTTGACGGAAATCACGGAAAAGGAGCTTCCATAAACGTAAAAACATGGGAAGATGCTGTAGAAGGTTTGGCTTATGCAAAAAAATACAGTCATCGAGTTATTGTAGAAAAATTTATTACAGGTTATGACTTTAGAGTTTTAATCATTGATAATAAATTAGTTGCAGCAGCAAAACGCGAACCTGCTCACGTAAAAGGAGATGGAAAACAAACCATACAACAATTAATAGAAGAAACCAACCTTGACCCAAGACGTGGTTATGGTCATGAAAATGTATTAACTCAAATAGATGTTGATAGAGATACTACCGATTTATTAGAAAAACTAGGTTATACGTTAGAAACCGTTCCAAGAAAAGACGAAGTGGTTTATTTAAAATCAACGGCTAATTTAAGTACAGGTGGAACTTCTGTTGATATAACTGATATGATGCATCCAGAAAATATTTTCCTTTGCGAAAGAATTTCTCGAGTAATCGGATTAGATATTTGCGGAGTTGACATCATGGCAGAAAATTTAACGCAACCATTAAAGGAAACAGGCGGTTGTATTCTTGAAGTTAATGCTGCACCAGGTTTCAGAATGCACTTAGCTCCAAGCGAAGGTTTGCCAAGAAACGTTGCTGCTCCAGTAATTGATATGCTTTATCCTCCTGGAAAACCTAGTAGAATTCCGATTATTGCCGTAACAGGAACTAATGGAAAAACTACAACGACACGTTTAATGGCACATATTGTAAAAAATAATGGCTATCGTGTAGGTTTCACAACATCTGATGGAATTTATGTTCAAAACCATTTGATGGAAAAAGGTGATACTACAGGACCAATTTCTGCCGAATATATTTTAAAAGATCCAACGGTAGAATTTGCAGTTCTTGAAACGGCTCGTGGCGGAATTCTTCGTTCAGGTTTAGGTTTCAGTCGTTGCGATATCGGAATTATTACTAACATTCAAGAAGACCATTTAGGATTATCAGATATTCATACTTTAGACGATTTAGCTCGAGTAAAAGCAACTGTGGTTCGCAGTATCAAAAAAGATGGTTGGGCAATTTTAAATGCAGAAGACGACCAATGTTTGAAAATTGCAAACGAATTGAGTTGCAATGTTGCCTATTTTTCAATGGATGAAAACAATCCAAAAGTGCAACAATTTGCTAAAGAAGGAAAAATTGTAGCCGTTTACGAAAACGGATTCATCACCATTAAAAAAGGCGAATGGAAAATTCGTGTAGAGAGAGCCACTCACGTTCCGTTAACAATGGGCGGAAAAGCTAAGTTTATGATTGCTAATGTTTTGGCAGCCACTTTAGCAGCTTATTTACAAGGATTTAAAACAGAAGATATTAGTTTGTCATTGCAAACATTCATTCCAAGTGCGGCGCAAACACCAGGAAGAATGAATATTTTCGAATTCAAAAAATTCAAAGTATTAATTGATTTTGCTCACAATCCAGCAGGATATAAAGGTGTTGAAGAATATTTAAGTAGTGTTGAAGCTACCAAAAAAATCGGAATTATTGCTGGTGTTGGTGATAGACGTGACGAAGACATTAAAGAATGTGCAACAATTGCAGCTAGAATGTTTGACCACATCATCATTCGCCAAGAAAAATATTTACGAGGAAGAACCGAAGAAGAAATCATTGGATTAATAATGGAAGGGATTGCAGCTTCAGGAAGAACTATAACTCACGAAATAATTTCTAAAGAAACCGAAGCTATCAAACACGCCATTGACACTGCCGAAGATGGAACATTTATCACAGCATTAAGCGACGTAGTTACTAATGCCATTGAAATTGTTCAAAGTTATTTGGATAAAGAACAAGAAGAAACTGTTTAATAGATAAATTTCTAATACTTAAAATCCCAAATTCCAGACGGTTTTTGGGATTTTTTAAATAAATAAGAAAAAAATGAAAAAACAAATATTTACATTTTGCTTACTCTTTTTGTTGTTAATAAATGCTTCTTGTCAAAAAAAAGATACTAAATCTAGCGAAATCATTAAACCTGAATTTGATAAAATTTTAGATAATTTGAATGTAAAAGGCTCTGTATTGATTTACGATTTAAAAAATAACACCTATTATTCAAATAATTTTTCTTGGGCAAAAATGGGAGTTATTCCTGCTTCAACGTTTAAAATACCAAATTCAATAATTGCTTTAGAGACAGGAGTTATTGAGAGCGACTCTACTGTTTTTAAATGGAATGGAGAAAAAAGAAGATTTAAAAAATGGGAACAAGATTTAACCCTAAAAAAAGCTTTTGAAGTCTCTTGCGTACCTTGTTATCAAGAAATTGCTAGAAAAGTTGGTGTAAAAAGAATGAAATCGTATTTGAAGAAACTAAACTATAAAGGAATGGTTTTCGACACACTAACAATAGATAATTTTTGGCTAGAAGGAAAATCAAGAATTTCACAAATGCAACAAATTGATTTTTTAAAACGATTATATTTTTCAGAACTACCCATAACCAAAAGAACTGAAAATATTATTAAAGACATTATGAAAATCGAAGAAACAGCTGCATACACTTTAAGTGGCAAATCAGGTTGGGGAATGAGAAATGAAATTAATAATGGTTGGTTAGTAGGATATTTAGAAAAAAATAATTCAGTATATTTTTTTGCAACCAATATTGAAAAAGAAGAAACGAATATGGATGAATTTCCAGCAATAAGATTAAACGCAACTAAAGAAGCTTTTAAAAAATTAAATATTCTAAATTAAATGCAAAACTTACAAAACCTCATTTCGCAACTAGAATCAAAAATTCCTTTTCATGAAAAGACAAATCCTACTGTTTCAAACGCAACAGTTGGTTGGCAAATTGAGCATAGTTTGAAAACTATTTATCAAATTACTTTAGCTGTTAAAAACTCTAATCCTCAAGAATACCGATGGAAGTTTAATAAAAGTAAATTGTTTATTTCAATCTTGGGTTTCATTCCAAGAGGCAAAGCCAAAGCTCCAAAAGTAGTTCTTCCTGACGAAAATATTTCCGAAGAGTCACTATTGTTAAGTTTGCAAAAAGTAAAATCAGCACTTCAAGAATGGGATACGTTTGATAAAAACGCTTATTTTCCACATCCCTTTTTCGGAAACTTGAATAAAAAATCTACAATGTGGTTTTTGAAATTACACACCAAACATCATTTGAAAATTGTAAATGATATTTGTAAAGCATAATTTCAAATCATAAAATGATTAAAAAATCAATTAAATTTAGATTTCTCCAATAAATGTAAGACCTTTGCACACTTTTATTTAAGGAATTATATGAAGAAGAAAATAGAAATTCTTGCTCCTGCAAAAGATTTAATTCACGGAATGGCCGCTATAAATGCCGGTGCCGATGCTGTTTATATAGGCGCTCCACAATTTGGAGCACGTTCTAACGCACACAATTCTATTGAAGATGTCGCAGAGTTAGTGAAATATGCTCACCTTTTTAATGCACAAGTTTTTGTAGTTATCAACACTATATTATATGATGATGAATTAGAAACGTGCCGTCAATTAATTTGGAAATTATATGACATTGGTGTTGATGCCTTAATCATTCAAGATATGGCAATCATGGAAATGGATTTGCCTCCAATAGTTCTACATGCAAGTACTCAAGCTAATAATCGTGATGCAGATAAAATAAAGTTCCTAAAAGATGCCGGAATGAAACGTGTGGTTTTAGCGCGTGAGTTGAATTTGCATCAAATAAAAGAAATCAGTGAAGCAAGCGATGTTGAATTGGAATTCTTTGTAACCGGAGCATTGTGTGTTTCGTTTAGTGGAAACTGTTACATGAGTGTTGCCAATGGAGAACGTTCAGCTAACCGTGGTTCGTGTGCACAAAACTGTAGATTACCTTATAATTTAATTGATGGAAATGGCGATACTTTAATCAAAAATAGTCACTTGCTTTCTATAAAAGATTTCGATGTTTCTGATCAAATTCCAAATTTAATTGAAGCCGGAATTTGTTCCTTCAAAATTGAAGGCCGTTTGAAAGATATCGTTTATGTAAAAAATAATGTATCATATTTACGTCAAAAATTAGATGCTTTTTTAGAACAAAATAGTGACCGATATATCAAAGCTTCATCAGGAAAATCAACTTATACTTTTGAATCTTCGCTTGATAAATCTTTTAATCGTGGTTATACAGATTATTTTGTAAACGAAAGATATCAATCAATTGGTTCATGGGAAAGTCCGAAATCAAAAGGTCAATACATTGGAAAACTGATTAAAACGGTTGGAAATTCGTATGAAATTGAAAATGGCGAATTGCTTAATAATGGTGATGGTTTATGTTTCATTAACGAAAACAATGAAGCCGACGGAATTTATGTAAACCGTGCTGAAAATGGTTTTGTGTATCCAAATGTTCTTAAAGAAATTAAAGACGGAACTTTCATCTATAGAAACAACGATGCAGCTTTTATCAAAATTGTAGAGCGTGAAGACAGTGCTGTTCGTAAAATTAGCACTTCGTTACTTTTAACAGAAAATGAAAATGGTTTTGAATTAAAAGCTACCGATGAAGACGGAAATATTAGTATTGTAACTTTAGTTCATCCAAAAGAACAAACTAAAAATAACGAATCGATTGAGGAAAATTTCAAAATAAATCTAGCAAAAACAGGTTTTACTCCTTATAATGCTGATGAAATTACAATTGAATTCTCTCAAAATTGGTTTTTACCTATTTCTAAAATCAATGAAATGCGTAGAACGGTTTATGAGAAATTGACTAAAATTCGTTTGGCAAATTACGTTCGTGAAGAACATCAAATGGTTAAAACATCACATCCCTATCCAGAAAGTAAATTGGATTTTATGTACAATGTTGCCAATAAAACGGCTCGAAAATTCTACGAAAGACATGGTGTAACTGAAATTGAACAAGCCTTCGAATTACAATGGGATCCAGGAAAATCTCGTGTTATGACAACTAAATATTGTATTAAATACGAATTAGAAAAATGCCCGAAATATCATAAAGATACTATGGAAGGCAAACTAAAAGAGCCATTGGTATTAAAACAAGGTGAGCTAGAATACAAACTAAAATTCAACTGCAAACCTTGCGAAATGGAAATTTGGGAAAAAGATGCTGAGTTTGAGATTGAAGAAGACAATTAAATTATGGTTTTTATTTAAAAATCAATTTCATTTTATACCTTTATAAACCATTAAAATAGTTTTAATTCATTATGAAAGAAAATTGTCAAAACTGTAATACCTTAATTTTAGATAATTTTTGCAGCAATTGTGGACAAAAATCATTTAAAAGAATAAATAAAAAATACATAGTTGATGAATTACAATACACCATAATTCACACTAACAAAGGATTTTTATATACATTAAAAAAATTAGTAAAAAATCCAGGTAAAACCGCACGAGAATTTATTGAAGGTAATAGAGTAAACCATTACAAACCACTTTCGCTACTATTTATTCTTACCACAATTTCTGCGCTTTTGATGTTTAAATTGCTTGACATGGGTTCAATAATGACGAAAGTGTATTCGGATAAAAAAATGAACTCTATGATGATGGCCGATATGTACACGTTCATGTCGAGTTATTATAGTTTGTTGATGATGGCATTGATTCCTGTTTTTGCCTTCTGTACATGGTTAATTTTAAAAAATTGGGGACAAAATTATTACGAACACATCATCATTAATTCCTATGTTTTATCTTATTACAAGGTTGCTTATATAGTTTTTATTGTACCCATTTTATATTTTTTAAAAAATTCACCCGAATTGTTTTTGAATCTTTCAACCTTTTCGTTCATTTTATACGTTCTAATTTATTTTTGGTTTTTTAAAGGATTTTATCCTGAAAAAAGTTTTAAAGAAGTTGCACTAAATGTAGTGTTGATTTTTTTACTAATTGTTGTAGCGTATTTTGCGTTTATTTTTATTGCTATGATACTTTACATGATTTATTTCGCCATAGCTTACAGTCCGAAAGAGCTTTTAGAATATATAAAACCAACCGGAAAAATTTAATTTCACATCAATAAATCAACCTCATGAAAAGTAAAATAATATTTCTAATTTCCATTTTTTTAGTAGTTACTTCTCAAGCGCAATTGAAGAAAATTACATTAGAAGACGGCGTTTTGCAACAAGGAAGAAAATTTGGAGCCGATAAAATGACAGGTTTTCAATGGATTCCAAACACTAACAAATATGTTTATTTTAAAGATTCTTGGACAACGCTAATATTAGGAACTCAAGGTCCAAATTTCATTGAGACACCAACTTTAGCAGACATAAACACTGCTTTAGGAACTAAATTAAAAAATTTCTTTGGAATAGAATGGTTAGATGCTTCTACAATTTTAGTTTCAGAAAACGGAAAATATTTCACTTATTCATTGACTTCTAAATCAGGAAAAGAAATATTACAAACTCCTGAAAATGCCGAAAATCAAACCTTTGACAAATCGAAACAAAATCTTGCTTTTACTGAAGGAAATAATTTATTTCTTATAAATAAAAACAAAGAAAAAGTTGCTGTTACTAACAATGCAGACAAAAATATTGTTTCGGGACAATCTATTTCTAGAAACGAATTTGGAATTTCAGGTGGTATTTTTTGGTCACCTAAATCATCTTATTTAGCTTTTTATCAAAAAGATGAAACCGAAGTGGCTGATTATCCATTATTAGATACTAATGAAACTCCAGGAAAATTGGTTTCGATAAAATATCCAATGATTGGTCAAAAATCGGAAAAACCAAAAGTTGGTATTTACAATTTGGCTACAGGGAAAACAGTTTTTATTTCTCCAAGAAATAATGCTGACGATTATTTGACGAATCTTTCTTGGACTCCAGACGAAAAATTTATCTTAATTGCTGAATTAAATCGCGGTCAAAATGATATGTGTCTGAATTTATATGATGCAAATTCGGGTGCATTTATTAAAACTCTTTTAAACGAAATTAGTGATAAATGGGTTGAACCAGAACACGACGCTTTTTTCCCAAGTGAAAAATCAAATAATTTTGTTTGGCATAGCGAAAAAGATGGTTTTCAAAATTTATACTATTACACAATCGATGGAAAATTGATTAAACAATTGACTAGTAACAAATTTGTAACAAGAGATGTTTTAGGAGCAAATCCTGCTGGAACTGAAATTTATTTTAAAGCAACTGGTCCAAATCCGACAAATATGTTGGTTTATAAAGTTGATTTGAAAGGAAAACAAACCTTGATTACTAAAGATGAAGGTGTTCATAATGTTTCCATTTCATCTGATTACAATTGGATTTTTGATGAATATTCTAATCATTCAACGCCATCAAAATCGTTACTTTACGACAAAAAAGGTAAGGCAATTACTCTTTTAGAAAGTAAAAATAAATACGAAGGTTATGAAATGGGAACGGCTGAAATCAAAACGATAAAAGCTGCTGACGGAACTACTGATTTATATACAAGATTAATCAAACCAAGTAATTTTGATGCCTCAAAAAAATATCCAGTAATGGTTTATGTTTATGGTGGACCGCATGCGCAAATGATTACGAATTCCTATTTAGATGGCGCAAATTTATGGATGTATTGGATGGCAGAACAAGGTTATTTAGTATTTACTGTTGACAATCGTGGTTCGGACAATCGTGGATTTGCTTTTGAAAGTGTGATTCATGGAAAATGCGGAACTAACGAAATTGAAGATCAAATAAAAGGTGTAGAATACTTAAAATCATTACCTTATGTTGACGGTAATCGTCTTGCCGTTCACGGTTGGAGTTATGGTGGATTTATGACTAATTCATTAATGCTGAGAAAACCAGACGCTTTCAAAGTTGGAGTTGCAGGTGGACCAGTTGTGGATTGGAAATGGTATGAAGTAATGTATGGCGAACGCTACATGGACACACCAACAGAAAATGCTAAAGGTTTTGAAGAAGCAAGTTTGCTAACTCATGTAAAGAATTTGAAAGGAAAATTACTTTTAATTCATGGAACTAATGATGATGTCGTTGTAGAACAACACAATTTATCATTAGTAAAGAAATTTGTGGAAGTTGGAAAACAAGTAGATTATTTCCCTTATCCAATGCACAAACACAACGTAATTGGAAAAGACAGAGTGCATTTAATGACTAAAGTTTTGAATTATATTATAGAAAACAATAAATAGTTTCAAATTCCAAAATTTAAAATCCCAAATTTCAATACTAATTGAGTTTGGGATTTTTTATTGAAAAATTTAAAATAAAGTCGTAATTGCTTTTGTTATATTTGTTAAGTGAAATTGAATTTATCATACATATATACAAGTTGTGTGCTATTTTAAAAAATAGCGTACCAAGATTAAACCTTTTAATGAAAATAATATCTAACCAAGTATGACTATCAAAATAAACAAAATATGATTAGAACATTTTTATTATTTGTCGTGATTTTTACCCTTGGTTGTAACAAGGATGACGACAATCAAAATCCTTCAAATCCTAATGTTATTCCTTACCAAGAAGGTTTGACAACAAATTATATAACAATTAACAACATTACCAGAAAATATTTAGTTTATAGACCACTAGGAATGACAACTGTAAATGCTGTTGTAACAGTTTTGCACGGTGGCGGTGGACTTGGTGTTGGAGTTTCAGAAATTGGTACTCACCCATTATCCGTTTTTCGAACAATTGCAGACAATGAAAAGTTTTTAGTAGTCTATCCAGAAGGTTCACTCGACATTCAAGGAAATCCTGGATGGAATGATTGTAGAAGTGATGATATATCTGGAAGTCAAGGTGACGACATTTCCTTTTTGTATCAGTTAAATTCAAAATTAATCTCAGAGTTAAATATTAATTCAAACAAAATGTATTTAACAGGGACAAGTAATGGTGCTTTAATGACCTATTCCTATGCTTTTCAATTTCCTGAAACTATCAAAGCTATAGCTGTTTCAAGTGGGAATTTACCAGAGTTTCCTGAAAGCGGGATTTGTACAAATGGCTCTAATCTACCATTACCAATCTTGATAACTCACGGAACAAGTGATCCTGCAATGCCTGCAAATGGCGGTTGTGTTGCTAATATTGGAGGCAATTGTAATCGAGGAAAAGTAATATCTCAAACAGCAACCTTAGATTATTGGTTACAAAGAAACGGTTTACAAAATATTAATCCAACCATATCAACTTTTAACTTGAACACAACAGATGCAGGCAACGTAGAAAAAAGAATTTACAGTGGTGCAAAACCATTGATTTATTTTGTTCTAAATAACGCTGGTCATGCTGTGCCAAGTAAGACCGTTTATACCAATTCTTCACCTGCAAGTGGAGTTCAAAATAGAGATATAGAATATGCGGAAGAAGTTTGGAACTTTTTTAAAGGACTTCAATAAAAACAGCACACAATAGCAGTTTGGAAAATAGTGGGTTTAGTGCTAAATTGAAAATAAATAAATATAAATCAATTACTTATACAATATACCAAAACGTTCAAAACTAAATTTTCAAACTATATCAATGAATATAACGAACATAACTTTTAGCTACTACCATAAAATCCCAAATTTCAATCACAATTGAGTTTGGGATTTTTCATTTTATATTACTTTTACAAAAAAATCACAATGAAAAAGCATATTTCATTAACACTTTCATTTCTCTTTATCATTAGCAATATCTCTTGCCAAAAAGAAAAAAAATCGGATGACAAATCAATTCCAGTTACTGAAGAAATAACACCTGAAACTGCTAATGATACAATTAATTGGTATACAGAGTTATGTGAAATGAATAGTAAATTTGATACTTCAAAATACACAAAAAAACAATTAAAAGACACCCATCATCTTTGGTTTGGCACAAGTGGTTATATCAGTTTTAATGGTTATCCTGTATTTAATTTGGAAGACAAAACAGAACCCATTACCGTTTTAGAAGAACGATATGCTGAAGGAAAAGCCGAACTTGAAAACTTAGAAATAGTTGATTTACCTTATTGGAACAATTTGAAAAAACTAAAACTTCAGGAATTAAAATCGTTTTATGACCACCAAAAATTAGCTCTTTCTGCTTATTCAAATCTATCTCTTTTGAAAAATACTTCCTATAATCCAAAAGCAAAAGTATATGTTGACGCTTTGGTTTCTGGTGATAGTTTGAAAATGATTGCTGCTTGGAAAAAATTAAATGAAGAGCAAAAAGCCAACAATGGTTCACCTGAAAATGTTGAGAAGAAATTTCAAAGCAGATTAAATTCTCAACAATGTTTGGAATATGCAAAAATGGATTTGTTCACCTTTGGTTGGAGCAACAATACTATCAAAACTTGCAAAGAATGCAAAGTTTTAGAAAATACTGAAATTATGTATCAGGAATATAAAAAGTTATTTATTTCAACAACAGAAGAATGTAGTGAACCTTAATTTTATGTTTTCTGTTTTTTCTTTTTCGCTGCAGGAAATAATACATTGTTTAATATCAATCGAAAACCAGGAGAATTTGGATGCAGATCTAAAACTGTTGGAGCATCACCTACTCTATGTTGGTAATCTTCAGGATCATGTCCTCCAAAGAAAGTAAAAAATCCTTTTCCTTTTTGACCATGTATGTATCGTGCTTCTTCATTCAATTCATTCTGACCTAAAACTAAAACATTAGATTTTATCAATTCTCTTTCAAATGAAGTTGTTTGTCCCATAAAACCTTTTACTAATTGGGTATGATTTTGACATAACATACTAGGAATTACATCCCATTTTGCAGAATATTCCATCAATGTGAAGTAATCTTTCTCCATCGGAATTCTTCTTTTTTCGGTCATATCAATATCTGAAAACTCATAATGCTCAGGTTTTCTATCCAAAATAAAATTTTTGAAAGCGAAAGTTTTAGCATAGTCAATTTTCGATTGATAATTTGCTTCACTATCATCGCCATCAAACATTGGCTCGCAAATATCAACACCTTCGGCTGCTAGCGCTATATCAAAACTATCTGTCGCTGAACACATTGCAAACATAAAACCGCCGCCAATTACAAAATCCCTTATTTTTTTAGCAACAGCTAACTTTGCCTCAGACACTTTTGAGAAACCAAGTTTTGCTGCCAAAGTTTCGGCTTCCTTTTTTTGATCTATATACCATGGAGCATTTCTATAGGCGCCATAAAACTTACCATATTGTCCTGAAAAATCTTCATGATGTAAATGCAACCAATCGTATAAAATTAATTGATCATTAAGCACTTCTTCATCATAAATTGGTGTAAAAGGAATTTCAGCGAAAGTTAAAACCATAGTTACAGCATCGTCCCAAGGTTGCTTACCTTTTGGTGTATAAACAGCAATTTTAGGTGCTTTTTCTAAAACAACAGTTTCCATATTTTGAGAAGGTGAAGAAATTTCGTCAAGAATTTGATTGGCTTCACCATCAGAAAGAAGTTCAAAACTTACACCTCTAATTTGACATTCTTTTCTTATTTCTGGGGCATCAGGCAACAAAAAAGAACCTCCTCTATAATTCAACAACCAACTGGCTTTATATTGTTTATCAAGACACCAATAGGTTATACCATAGGCTTTTAGATGATTTTTTTGAGAAACATCATCCATTGGTAATAATATAAAATTGGCGTGAACCTTGGTTACACAAACCAAAAGAAGCATTAGACAAACTGACTTTAAGAATTTCATATTAAATGAATAAATTTATCTTCGAAGATACTATTTTTAGATTATATAGTCAAAGATAATGTTTTGTTAAATATTTTACATTAAAACTAAAAACACGTAAAACTACGTATATGAGAGAAATTTATTGTAGTTAATTTTGGATTAACAATTTAATACAATTTAACATGAACATAAACGAAACAATAACCATGAGTAATTCTTTTAAAAGCATGAATATTTTTAAAAAATTAGGGCTTACATTATTATTAGTAATGTTATTAGCATATTTTGTTTTATCAATAAAATTCATTTTAAGCTAATCATTAAATGAATTACAGACTAAGACTTGATTCAAAAGGAATTTATATTTCTGATATTCAAACCATTATTAATTCAATAAAATTAAATGGTAATAAAGTCACATGTGATTCAATCAATGTTTCACATCCTAATGGTGCTGAAATTACACTTCTAATGAATTTTGGATTGGAAACCAATTCAAAAAATCCTCCAATAATTGCTTCATTAAATATCTTAGGTTTTAAAACAAAAAACAATCAAGAATTTATATTTAATATAGTTCCTTTTCCGTGTGAAGAAACTACAATTAAAGCTAAAAAATTAGCTGTTAATGGAACTTACAAAAGTTTAGGCTTTGGAATGAAATTACCTGTAATAACAGATAAAAACCTATTTGAAAGTATTAATATTCTGAATAATGTTAAAAATAGTAAAGATATTGGTCAAGCTGAATATGATTCGATTGCAAGATTAATTATTACTTTAAGTGAAGCAACAAGATTTTCTTCAGTTGCTAATGGTATAAACAGTGTTCTTGGAAATGAAAATTCATTTAGCCCAAATTTGTTTGAAATTATTGGTTGGGGCGGTCACTCTTTAGCAAGTTAAAGCTCGTCTGTTAATAACAATTTATTTTGTATTGCATATACAACTAAACCTGCAATATTCTTTGATTCTGTCTTCAACATCAAATTAGTTCTATGCCCTTCTACAGTTCTAGAACTTATAAATAACTTTTCGGCAATTTCATTAGTACTCAATTGTTGGCAAATTAAAGTTAAAACCTCTCGTTCACGACTAGTCAAAAATTCATCATCAAAAGCACTTTTATTAGATTTATTACCTGATAAAATAATATCATCTTGAATTACTTCCAAAACTGTATCATTATAATAAAAACCTTTTTTTGAAACCTCATTAATTGTTTCAACCATTTCGGATGGAGAAGCATTTTTTACCAAATAAGAAACAGCTCCGACATTGATCATATTAGCTATAAATGATTTTGTATTATAACTAGTTAAAGCGATAATTTTAACCTCCGAAAACTCTTTATGAATAATTTTAGTAGCTTCAACTCCATTTATTCCAGGCATTTTTAAATCCATTAGAATGATATCGGGTTGAGTTTCGCATGTTTTTAGATAATCAATTATTTCAGCACCATTAGAAGCTTCGAAAACTACTTCAATATTTTTTTCTCTTTGTAACAAAAAATAAATTCCTTTTCGGAATAATTCTTCATCATCAGCTAAAACTATTTTGATAATATTATCCATAGATTAAAATGTAAAATTGATTTTAACACCATTATTTAAAGATGAATTCAAAGAAAAAGTTCCATTTAAAAAATTGATCCTACTTTCAATGTTTTTCATACCTAATCCTTTTTGAGCAGAATCAGAATTGCTATCAAATCCAATTCCATTATCTGAATAAATGCAAGTGTTTTGATTATCAATCGATTTAAAAGCGATTGAAATTTCAGTAGCTTTTCCATGCCTTACTGAATTATTTAGCAACTCTTGTAGTATTCTAAAAATGTGAAGATGCTTATCTATGTCATCAATATTAAAATTCAACTCATTAGTATATTTCACTAGGACAACTTTAGAGCTATTAAATTCAACAACTAACTCTTCAACACCAGCATGAAGTCCAAACTTCTCAAGCACTGGAGGCAATAAATCGTGTGCGATTCTTCTGGAATTTTCTAATGCTTTTTGAGTTAAATCGGTAATATTATTTGTAATATCTAGCAGCTCGTCATCAGATAAATTTGGAGTTTTTAAAAGATGTGTGTTTAGTGAAACTACATTCAATTTAGAACTGATATCATCATGTAAATCCTGTGCAATTCTTTTTCTTTCAGCTTCCTGAGTAAGGATTACGGAACGTAAAAGTTCTTTCTGATGATTAATTTCTAGATTTTTTTTTTCAATTTCTTTCTGGATGATTTTCTTTCTTGAAAAATAAAAGAACAAAATTAAGACGCTAGCCATTAACAAGAACGCAATGAATAAATATCCTACAACAACATAAATGTCAACGTTATTGCCAACAATGGAATCGTTAATTTTTTTCATCCTTTACTTCTTGTTTTAATTTGTCGCCATTCTAAAAAAATAAAAACTAGATATACTATGTACAACACAATGTTTAAATTACTTAATAACATATAAAAACTTTTTCCATAAGAAATATACAAATTTCTTGGTAGAAAAGTAACTGTACTTCCAAATAAGTAGATTAGAATTCCACAATTTATTAAATAAAACTCTTTTTTATTAGACAACATATTGTAAAAATAAAACGTACTGTAACTTATAATAGCTATTGAAGTTAACAGTATTTCAATCATACAAAACTCGTGTAATTGCTCTGGGAAAATTAAAAAATTTACTACTAAAATAGATGGAATAAAAATCAAATTAAATTTTACAATCTTCTTCTGATAATTTTCTTTCAGTAACTGTAAATAAAATAAACTTAACAGAATAAATTGTCCCGAAAAATAGGTGTGCGAAAAAATTAAATTTTGATATCCATAAATTACAACTACCCTTATTAAAATTTCATTTAAAAGCATCGCGCATAAATAAATGGCATAAATTTTATATGGTTTATTTTCTTTTTTGAATTGAGAAAGAAAAAGTATAAAATTTAATATTAATAATATAAATGAAATAGTTCTTAATATATGAAACATCTTTATTTATTAAATATTAAATAACGGACTATTGACATCACAATCAGGTTGGCAAGCCGACGTCATATCATAAATGTATTGACCATTCTTATCATCTATCAAATCTTTACCATTAGAATCAACTCCAACAATCATTAATTTAGAATTGTTTTGATCATCAATACCAAGATAAGTTCTAATGTTGACAGTATTTTTCTCTGCCATTACTTGAGTTAAATCGACTTCGGGAATTAGAAAAGCAATAACTTTTGTATTAGGATTGTTTCTCCAATTTCTTGCCCATTTTTGTGCTTGCTCTAATGTAATTGTGTTTTCTGCCATGATTATTTATATTTAGTTAAGGTTAAATACTTGTTTCTGTAATAATGAAAAATAATAATAATTAAAAGAGCCATTGACAAAGAGACCGTAAAGAGAATCTTTATCAAATTAATAAATTGCTCACTATTTAAATTATTATCAATCATATAATTTATGCCTTACTTTGAAGTGCATAAAATTATAATAATGTTTTGGTTTAAAACCACGTAAAACTACGTGTTTTTTAATATAAAAAAAAGTCCTGATTTCTCAGAACTTTCAATATTTTAAAATGGCACATCACTATCGTCGTCATTGGAGTTGGAACTACTTCCAAAGGCTTCATTTGGTGAAGGTAAATTCTTGGTGAAAAATGGATTATCATCACCTAAATTCATTTTAGAAGGTAAATCGTCAAATCCGCCACCATATTCTTCAAGGTTATCGAATTTTCCAAGATTTCCAATGAATTTTAAACGAACATTTTCTAACGAACCATTTCTGTGTTTTGCAATAATAAATTCGGCTTGACCAGCAGTTGGCGATTGTTCATCATCATCCCATTCTTCAATTTTATAATATTCTGGACGATAAATAAACGATACAATATCGGCATCTTGCTCAATTGCTCCAGATTCACGTAAGTCAGAAAGCAATGGTCTTTTACTAGAACCACGAGTTTCAACCGCACGAGATAATTGTGAAAGCGCAATTACTGGAACTTCTAATTCTTTTGCTAAAGCTTTTAAGTTTCTTGAAATTGTTGAAATTTCTTGCTCACGATTTCCACCACCTTTTCCGTTTCCTCCTGCTGTCATCAATTGAAGGTAATCGACAATAATCAATTTTATTCCGTGTTGAGAAGATAAACGTCTTGCTTTGGCACGCAAATCAAAAATGGACAACGATGGAGTATCATCTATATATAAAGGTGCTTTTTCTAAATCTTTTACTTTTACAGAAAGTTGCTCCCATTCATGTTTTTCTAATTTTCCTGTACGAAGTTTTTCAGATGACAAACCAGTTTCTGATGAAATTAGACGAGTTATCAACTGAACAGAAGACATCTCAAGAGAAAATAATGCTACAGGATGACCGAAATCAATAGCCATATTTCTTGCCATTGAAAGTACAAAAGCTGTTTTACCCATACCTGGACGAGCCGCAATAATAACTAAATCAGATGGTTGCCAACCCGAAGTTACTTTATCTAATTTATCAAAACCAGTTGCAATTCCTGATAAACCTTCTTTGTTTGCAATTTCTTCAATTCGTTTTTTAGCTTGAATTACTAAACTCTGAGCTGTTTCTGAACTTCGTTTGATATTTCCTTGCGTTACTTCATATAATTTAGATTCGGCTTTGTCAAGTAAATCGAATACATCTGTAGTTTCATCGTAAGATTCTTCAATGATTTCTGAAGATATTCTTATCAAACTTCTTTGAATGAATTTTTGTAAAATAATTCGCGAGTGAAACTCAATATGTGCAGAAGAAGATATTTTTTGTGTAAGTTGAATAAGGTAAAAATCACCTCCTGCCAATTCTAGTTTAGCATTCTTTTTTAACTGAGCCGAAACTGTTAACAAGTCAATAGGCTGAGAATCTGTGAATAACTGAAAAATTGCTTCAAATATGTGCTTATGAGCATCTTTGTAAAAGGCATCAGATTGTAATATATCAATAACCTCATCAACACCTTTTTTATCAATCATCATCGCACCAAGAACTGCTTCCTCAAGGTCTAATGCTTGTGGAGGTAACTTCCCTTTTTCTAGATTGATTATAGTAGTTTTATCTACTTTAATTGGGTTTATATTTTTGAGATTTTCCATGTAGCGAAAGTAACCAATTCTGTAATTTTTATGAACTTTAGTTATTACTATTTATTGTTTATAACTAAGTATTTTTTGTTAACAACCTAAAAAAAATCCGTCTAATCCTAGCTTTTAGGACGAGACGGATTTTGATTAATTTTGTAAGATTTTACTCTTTATATTCGCCCATTTTGCTGTATTTGTCCATTCTCTGGGAAACTAATTCAGTTGTTGATAAATCTTTCAATTCATTAAAAGCTTTCATGATATATTGCTCTACCGTTTTGAAAGTTGTTTCTTTATCATAATGAGCACCACCAAGTGGTTCTGGAATAATATCGTCGACTAATTTTTGCTTTTTCATATCAGCAGAAGTCAATTTTAATGCATCAGCTGCCTGCTCTTTATATTCCCAACTTTTCCATAAAATAGAAGAACAAGATTCAGGAGAAATTACAGAATACCAGGTGTTTTCCATCATTAAAACTCTATCACCAACACCAATTCCTAAAGCTCCACCAGAAGCACCTTCACCAACAATTACACAAATAATTGGCACTTTAAGACGGCACATTTCAAAAATATTTCTTGCAATTGCTTCTCCTTGACCTCTTTCTTCTGCTTCTAAACCAGGATATGCTCCGGGAGTATCAATAAAAGTAACTACAGGAATTCCAAATTTTTCTGCCATTTTCATCAATCGAAGTGCTTTTCTATAGCCTTCAGGATTTGCCATTCCAAAATTTCTATACTGACGCATCTTGGTATTGATTCCTTTTTGTTGACCTATAAGCATAAATGATTGTCCGTCAATTTGACCTAAACCACCAATCATGGCTTTATCGTCTTTAAAATTTCTGTCTCCAAAAAGTTCTAAAAAAGTTCCTTTAGTTAAAGTTGTAATATGCTCTAAAGTATAAGGTCTGTTAGGATGACGAGAAAGTTGAACACGTTGCCAAGCTGTTAAATTTTTGTATATTTTACGCTTTGTTTCTTCAAGTTTTTTCTCGATTTGTTTGCAAGTATTGGTTACATCAACATCTGATTCTAGACCAATAATCTGACATTTGTCTAATTGGTCTTCCAACTCTTTAATAGGAAGCTCAAAATCTAAATATTCCATAGGATTTGTGCATTTTAATTAAAATTCGAACTACAAAGATAAAATTTTAAATCTTTTGTAAAAGTAATTTTACACTATAAGTTTTAAACAAAAGCTAAGTTGCTTTTAATCTGCTTTTTAAAATTCCGTTTAAAATAACAGTTAATAAGATAATTACAGCTCCAACATAAAATTGTGGACTCATTTGTTCTTTATCTTCAAAAATTAGAACCGCAAGAATGATTCCGTAAATAGGTTCTAAATTAATGGTAAGCATCACTGTATAAGGACTTAAAAATTTCATAACCGCTGTTGAGGCAATAAAAGCATATGCTGTACAAACCGAACTTAATATCAATAAATAAATAAAATCGGAAGTAGTCAGTTGAAAAAATTCAGAATTAAAACTATTGGTAAAAAGTAGGAATATTGAGAAAAACAAAACACCTCCGCCCAATTCGTAATAAGAAATTACCGTTGGATCATAGTCTTTAACAAACTTACTATTGATTACTGCAAAAGAAGCAGAAAGAAAGGCAGAGGTCAATGCTAAAATTATTCCCTCGGTATATCTTCCTTCAACATTAAATATGATTGAAAGTCCGAAAACAACAATCAATCCGAAGAAAATTTCGTACCAAATAATCTTTTTTCCGAAGAAAATAGGTTCGATAAGTGAAGTAAAAAATGCACCTGTTGATAAACAAGCAAGCGTAATAGAAACATTTGAAACTTTGATAGCTCTAAAAAAAGTAAACCAATGCAATGCAATTACTAATCCAGCAACAAGAAACTTCAAAAGAATTCGCTTAGGAATCTTTATAGGCATTCTTTTGTATTTGATGTAAATAAAAATAAATCCGACAGCAAACAACATTCGATACCAAACCAATGGTAAAGCATCAAGAGTAATTAGTCTTCCTAGAATTGCCGTGAAACCCCAAATGAAAACTATCAAATGAAGATGTAAGTAACTTTTGTTGTTATCGCTTAGCATTACGTAATAAATATATTGCTAAGATTCCAAAAAGAATATTTGGAATCCACACTGCAATTATTGGTGGTGCTGATGATTTTTCTGCCAAAACGCCAAAAACTTTGTCTAAAAACACAAAAGCAAAAGCAAGCAAAATACCAATAGCAAGATTAATTCCCATTCCTCCTCTTCGCTTCATTGAAGAAACGGCTACAGCAATAATTGTTAGAATAAAAGCAGAAACAGGTATGCTATATTTTTTATATAAAACCACTAAATAAGTGTTGATATTAGTAGAACCTC
This sequence comes from Flavobacterium sp., assembly GCF_044341265.1. GTDB lineage: Bacteria > Bacteroidota > Bacteroidia > Flavobacteriales > Flavobacteriaceae > Flavobacterium. The sequence goes on along the minus strand of NZ_JBIISA010000016.1, from coordinate 46,483 downwards.
TAGTTTTTTCTTTTTCAATAAATTTAGTCAAATCAAAATAAGACAGTGTTTCTGCAATGTAAACAACTGGTGTTAAATCTTCTAAATCAAAATTAAGAACTGTATCTTTTGTTTGTTCAGAAATTATAACATCACCTAACTCACCTACTTTTCTTTTTTTGAAATCAAATAAAGTATAGGAACTATCTCTTGGATTCCATTTTATTCTACTAGCAGATACTTTGTATTTTAATTTATCTTTTTCAAATTTTTCCATAGAAAAATTAAATGCCATTTTAGAAACCGAATTAAAACTACTTACATAAATATATTCTTCTTTATTGATTTGACGATAAACATCTGAGTTGTCGCGCATCTCATTTTGTCCGTTTCCAATAAGGTACATGTATCTAAAGTTTTTAAATCCTTCACTGGCTTTTGGAACCAAAAAGAATCCCATCAACAAAGCAAATATGGAAACTATTGTTGCTCCAATAATATAAGGTCTCAAAAATCTTGTAAATGAAATTCCTGAACTTAATATGGCTATAATTTCAGTATTATTAGCAAGTTTTGAAGTAAACCAAATTATAGATAGAAATAAAAATATAGGAAAAAGTAAATTAGCAAAATAAATAGTAAAATCGACATAATATTGAGCAATAGCACTAAAAGGCACATTGTTCTCAATCATTTTATTGACCTTTTCAGATACGTCAATGGTTATCCCAATAGGAATAAACATCAACAACATTACAGAAAATGTGGTTAAATAGCGTTTTAATATGTATTTATCTAATATTGTAAGCATCAATAAATTTTATAATCGTTGACTCATTTGCTTAACCATCATTTCTTTCCAAACTCTAAAATCGCCAGCAATAATATGTTTTCTTGCTTCACGAACCAACCACATATAAAAACCTAAATTGTGGATAGTTGCAATTTGTTTTCCAAGATACTCATTGGCAGCAAATAAATGTCGAAGATAAGCTTTTGTGTATTCGGTATCCACAAAAGTGATTCCCATTTCATCTAAAGGAGAAAAATCATCTTCCCACTTCTTATTTTTGATGTTTATGGTTCCGTTTGCTGTAAATAACATTCCGTTTCTTGCATTACGAGTTGGCATAACACAATCAAACATATCTACACCAAGAGCTATATTTTCTAAAATATTAATCGGAGTTCCAACTCCCATTAAGTAACGTGGTTTGTCTTCTGGAAGAATATCACAAACAACCTCTGTCATAGCGTACATTTCTTCGGCCGGCTCACCAACAGAAAGTCCACCAATAGCATTTCCAACTTGATTAGAATTGGCAATGTATTCGGCACTTTGCATTCTCAAATCTTTATAAGTGCTTCCTTGAACTATTGGAAAAAATGCTTGATTATAACCATACTTTACTGGAACTTTTTCCAAATGATTAATACATCTATCCAACCAACGATGTGTCATTTTCATGGAACGTTGTGCATAACGATAATCGCATGGATATGGAGTACATTCATCAAATGCCATAATGATATCAGCACCAATGGTACGTTGAATTTCCATTACATTTTCGGGTGTAAAAAAGTGGTAGGAACCGTCAATATGTGATTTGAACTTTACGCCTTCTTCCTTAATTTTTCTGTTTGCCGAAAGCGAGTATACTTGATATCCGCCAGAATCAGTTAAGATATTTCTATCCCAATTCATAAATTTATGTAATCCACCAGCTTTTTCAAGAATTTCTGTTTGTGGACGAAGGTATAAATGGTAGGTATTCCCTAAAATAATATCAGGATTTATTTCTTCTTTTAATTCGCGTTGGTGTACTCCTTTTACAGAGGCAACAGTTCCAACTGGCATAAAAATAGGAGTTTCTATAACTCCATGGTCAGTAGTAATTTTTCCAGCTCTAGCTTTAGAGTGGGCATCTTTTTGTAATAAATCGAATTTCATATAGGCATTTTCAATTCGCAAAGATAACAGAATTAAAAAACTTGAATTACGAAATGCAATTTTTTAATAATGATTTATGATTTTCAAAATAAAAAAACTATGCAAAGAACAAATGCACTTGCCTTGATTATAAATCGGATTACAAAAATTTAGTTACATTCAACCTCATCCATTTTCATTGATTCCTCTAAAACCTTTTCAATGGTTCCTTTAAAATCTTTTAAATTATTTCTCTTAAAAAGGTGCTTCACTCCTAATTTATTGAATTCGCTAATTAACTTTTTTGGATAAGCACTTGAAATCATAATTATAGGTATATGCTTTAAAGACTGCTTTTTTCTAATTATTTCTACTATTTCTTCACCATTAAAAATTGGCATATGTATATCTAAAATAATTATTTCTGGTTTTTCTTCTTGAAGTTCTAATGTTCTTAACATGAATTTTCCATCTAGGTAAACAATTATTTGGTATCCTATATCATCTCCAATTCCTTTTAAAAAACTGAAATCATCCAGAGAATCAACTAAATAATATATTTTTTTTGAACTTTTCATAGTGTTTTGGATTGCTGTAAAACTAGTTCTGAAAAAAAGAAATCATTTACATAAAATCATTTATAAATTATAAAATTGACTGCCAATATCTTGATAACTTGTAATAAAATCTTTTGTCTCACCAAAAAAATAGATTTACTTTTGACGAATTATAATTTATAACTACATAAAATGTCTAACATTCAACAACTACAAGATTTTACAACACAAGTACGAAGAGACATTCTTCGCATGGTTCATGCCGTAAATTCAGGTCATCCAGGAGGTTCTCTTGGTTGTGCAGAATTTTTAGTAGCGCTTTACCAAGACCTCATGAAACGCAACGAAGGATTTGAAATGAACGGAACAAACGAAGATATTTTCTTCTTGTCAAACGGTCATATTTCTCCAGTTTTTTACAGCGTTTTAGCAAGAAGTGGCTATTTCCCTGTTTCTGAATTAGCTACATTCAGAAAATTAAACACGCGTTTGCAAGGTCATCCAACGACACATGAAGGTTTACCTGGTGTAAGAGTTGCTTCAGGTTCATTAGGACAAGGTTTATCTGTTGCAATTGGTGCTGCTCAAGCAAAAAAATTGAACAATGACAATCATTTGGTATACGCTCTTACAGGTGATGGTGAATTACAAGAAGGTCAAAATTGGGAAGCAATTATGTATGCTTCTGCAAAAAATGTAGATAATTTAATCGCAACTGTAGATTACAATGGTCAACAAATTGATGGTTCTACCAAAGACGTTTTGAACATGGGCAACTTGAGAGCTAAATTTGAAGCTTTCGATTGGGATGTATTAGAAATCACCGAAGGAAACAATATTGAAGCAATTATCGCTGGAATGAACGAAGCAAAATCAAGAACTGGAAAAGGAAAACCAGTTTGCGTAATTCTTCATACCGAAATGGGTAATGGTGTAGATTTTATGATGCACACTCATGCTTGGCACGGAAAAGCACCAAGTGACGAACAATTAGCAAATGCTTTAGGACAAAACGCAGCAACTTTGGGGGATTATTAAAATGAAAATAATTATTTTATCATTAATTACTATTTTTTTATTAAAAAAGGATACTACAAAAAGTTCTTATACTTTTGATTCATTTATAGAATATACAAATAACCAAAACAATGTGATTGATTTTTTTCTTTTTAATTCCTCTGATACTACCTATTATTTTTCTGGGAGTAGCTATTCAATGAAGGGTAGTTTGATAGATTATAAAAATAATACTTCTCATAAATTCGAAATTCATAAAAAATTAAATGATATTGCATTTCAATATATTGAAAGTAACAAGACGAAAGCAATTGAAAAAAATCACACTTTTGCGACTTATTATTATGAGAAAGAGGAAAAAAAAGTGAACCAATCCAAACAACTCACAATTTTCGCGTATTCAAACAAGAAAAATAAAAAAATAAAAAAAACGATTGAAGTAATTTATGATGAAAGCAACTTCAAATTAAATGAAAGTTTCTTAAGTCGATGCGCACACCTTCGGCTTGAAAATGCTAATTTCAAAATTACCTTTCCTTATCCATCAAAAATTACAATTAAACAAAAAAATTTTAAAGATCATATTTTTAAAATTTCACCAAAAAAAGACATAAACACACAATTATACATTCCAAATTAAATGAAAAAATATACTAACACAGGAAGTAAAGATACACGTTCAGGATTTGGCGCAGGAATGACCGAATTGGGACAGAAAAACGAAAATGTTGTTGCACTTTGCGCCGATTTAATTGGTTCGTTAAAGTTTGACGATTTCAAAAAAAATCATCCAGAACGCTTTTTCCAAATCGGAATTGCTGAAGCTAACATGATTGGAATTGCAGCAGGTTTAACTATTGGTGGCAAAATTCCATTTACAGGAACTTTCGCTAACTTTTCTACTGGAAGAGTTTACGATCAAATTCGTCAATCGGTAGCTTACTCAGATAAAAATGTGAAAATTTGTGCTTCACACGCAGGTTTGACACTTGGTGAAGATGGAGCAACACACCAAATATTGGAAGATATTGGTTTGATGAAGATGTTGCCAGGAATGACTGTAATCAACACTTGTGATTACAATCAAACCAAAGCAGCAACAATTGCATTAGCAGATCATCATGGGCCAGCTTATTTGCGTTTTGGTCGTCCAGTGGTACCTAATTTTATGCCAGCTGACGAACCTTTTGTTATTGGAAAAGCAATTATGTTAAACGAAGGAACCGATGTAACTATTATCGCTACTGGTCATTTAGTTTGGGAAGCGTTAATTGCAGCTGAAGCACTTGAAGCAAAAGGAATTTCTGCTGAAGTAATCAATATTCACACCATTAAACCTTTGGATGAAGACGCAATTCTAAAATCTGTTGCAAAAACTGGTTGTGTAGTAACTGCCGAAGAGCATAATATACTTGGTGGTTTAGGAGAAAGTGTTGCAAGAACATTAGCTTTAAATAATCCTACACCACAAGAGTTTGTAGCTGTTCAAGATTCATTTGGTGAAAGCGGAACTCCAGAGCAATTAATGAATAAATACAAACTTAACAACGAAGCTATTGTTGAAGCTGTAGAAAGAGTAATTAAGAGAAAGTAATTTTTCTTATATAAATACAAAATCCGTGTCGTTAAAGATTTTGAACGACACGGATTTTTTTATGAATTTAATACAAATAAAAAAAACACCTAGCTGCGCAAAGTCTGGATACATTTGCACAGCTCAGATCAATAAAGAACACTTTGCGCAGCTGGGGTTATTGGCGATGCCTGTTTTTATTTTCACTATTTTAATTAGATAACGCAACCTTTTTTGTTTTAATGCATCTAAAGTAAAAAACTGATTTATGAAAAAAATTTTATTTACCCTTTTCGTTTTTATTAACACTGTTTCTTATTCCCAAACTACTAGTGAACCTTGTGTAACGGACGCATTATTAAAGAGTTTGACGGATAATTTTCCTGAGGTAAAGCAAAGATTAGAATCGTTTGAAAAAGATTTAAGAAATGCCCGAATTAGTGTTGCCAATAAAACCGAAAGCGCTATTCCACCGCCAGGTTCTATCACCATTCCTGTGGTGGTTTATATTGTACATGATGGAACCGCTTTAACCAATATCTCGGATGCACAGGTAGTAAACCAGATCACGGCACTCAATGATTATTTTTTAAATACCGGAATAAAATTTTGTTTAGCAACCAAGGTCGATGGTGCAAATCCAATACCAACTGTAACTGCCTCGGACGAACAAACCACAATGGGCATTATTCATGTTAACAATGCTACATTATCCAATCATTTTTCTAATGCACAGCAAGACTTAGTCGATACAGCAAATACGCAAATAACCAAAGAAAGATACTTAAGAATATGGGTTGTTAAGAGTATTGACGGAACTGCTTCAGGAATATTGGGATATTCAATGTTTCCCAATACGTCATATATTTTCGATGGAATTGTAATGCGATATGATGTTTTTGGAAATGGAAATCCAAATATGTTTCCCAATTATAATTTGGGAAAAGTATTGGTTCATGAAGTAGGTCATTACCTTGGTTTATATCATACTTTCGAAGGCGGTTGTTCAGCGAGTGCTGGCGACTGTTATTCGGATGGTGATAAGGTTTGTGATACACCAAGAGTTGCCGCACCCAATTTTAATTGTATAACTGGAACCAATTCTTGTGTTGAGACGCCCGCAATCTTGGACGATTTATCCAATTATATGGATTATGGTAATAACTATTGTCAAAACCATTTTACAACTGGACAAATTGAGCGAATGTTGGCGGTTTTAAGTTCAAGCAGAAGTACTTTATACACAACTCAAAACTTAATCTATACAGCAACTTGTGGCTCATCTAACTTAATCTCATCAACTATAACACCAAGTAATTTTTCACCTTGCGCCAGTTCTACAGTGGCAACAACTTTTAATGCACCATTTGCAACAACTTATTCCTGGGATTTTGGGGATAATTTTGCCACAGTTTCCAATCCGAATACGGCCAATACACAAAACGCATCACATATATATACTTCAGCAGCCAATTCACCTTATACCGTAACTTTAACAGTGACAAACAGCACCGGAAGTTCAAGTGTTTCTACTGAAAAGATTTATGTTACTAATTGCGCACCTATCAATAACAGCAATGCTTATTGGTATGTTAGTAACCATTGTGGATTAGATTTTAGAACTGGAGAGGCTGTTTTTGATTCAACTTTTCCATATCTCGACCAAAATAACGTATCGTGTAATTCGCAGTGTGATGCCAACGGGAATTTACTTTTTTATACCAACAGTTTTAAAGTTTGGAATAACCAACATGTTCAAATCAACACAACAGATTTAATGATGATTGATGTTGGCAGTAACAGTTATCAGGTATTGCCGATTCCAAAACCACCACTCGTAGGAAATGAAATCTCAGAATATTATATTTTTACCCAACAGCCTCATTATGAAACTTCGTCCGATAGAGGATTCCGATATAATATAGTCAATGTCTCGGGAACAACTGCTACTATGGGAGTCATACAACAACCTATAACATTGCCGGCAACTTATGGTTTTGATGCTGCTGCAGATGGGGCTTTATTGGGATTAAGCGGAATTTCTGCAGTAAAAAAATGCGGTAGCAACGATTATTGGATTTTGGCTATATTAAATAAAGTAAGTACTCCTTATTTAGTAGTGTTTTCTCTAACAAGTTCCGGTTTGACATACCATAGCGAAAGGATACTTACTCCAATAGGTGGTGGCTATTCGACGGATAATATGATTGAAATATCACCTAATGGCAATAAGCTTCTTATTTGGAACGTAGATAACGCAATCTTTACTAGCCGTATCTACGACTTTAATAAGGCAGAGGGTTTGGTGGGAGCTGTTTTTTCTTCCATTGCATTACCACAATCAACAGGTCTTTTTGGCCAGATGTTTGGCTGTTCGTTTAGTCCTGATTCCAACTTGTTATATGTCACTGATTATTTTGCTAAAAAATTATACCAGTTTAATGTTAATTCGTTAAATATAAACAATACCAGAAAAGAAGTTGCATCTACGCTTACTGGGCTTTGGAACATACAAATGGGTCCGGATAATAAACTGTACATTACGATGACGGATATTGGATATGATCAGCAATTATCCGTAATTCACAATCCAAATGAACTCTCAACTACAGAAAATCCTAACGCCTGTAACTTTACAACTAATGGTCCCAGAACAACAGTTCCTAACGCTATTGCATGGCCTGCATTGCCTAATGTCATTGATGCCAAACAAGAAACAGCTTATTTTGCACCTAACACCCCCAATGTAATTTGCAAATATATTACCGCTTGTAATACGTTTAAATTCTTTCCAAATGTTTGTGGAACTTCTTTTATTTGGACTTTTACCAATACCACATTGGGAACTAGTTTTACAACAACGGCAACCAATCCAACATACAATTTCACTCAAAATGGAACCTACATCGTAACAGTCAAAAGTAGTGCTAATGTGCTTTTGGGTACTAGTTCACCCATTATCATTAATACTGCATCTCCATCAGCAATTATGGGAAGTACTACTGCGTGTCTAACCCGTGTGAATGAAAACATTACCAACAACTCTACTGTGGTTAATACAGCAGAATCAGTGACTTGGTCTATAACCGGTGGCGGTGGCACTATAACTGGCTCAATTAATAACCAACCCAGTGTAAACATCAACTGGACTAGTTTACCGGGTATAATTACGCTAACCAAAGTTAATGCCGCCGGATGTACATCTACAACCACCCAAACCATTACGGCTTACTGTCAACCATTGGGTATTGAAACTTTTTCAATAGAAAATATAACAGTAACACCTAATCCATCAACAGGATTGATTACTATAAACATCCCAAATTTTAGTGGTGAAATTGACCTTCAAGTGTTTGATATCAGTGGTAGGATTGTATTTGAAGAAAGTGATTCTTTTACTACCGGTGAAAAAAAACATTGATTTATCCAATTGCCAATCGGGTATATATATCATCAAAATCAATAGTTCTGAATTTACCTATTTTCAAAAAATAATAAAGAACTAAAAGAATTTAATTTACATCTTTAAATAAAATAGCCCTTATTTTTAATGGCTGTTTTTATAATAAATATGGTTCTACCACGAATTGAATGATTTTTTTTTCTTTGTATGGACAGAATGCAAATCGAGACTATCTGTTGTGGGAAATATCCGCACAACTAGACTCCTAAAAAAATAAAATTATTTTTACATTTTTATTTATATCCGGTTTTTTTTGTTTAACTAATAATAAAAATGTTATATCTTGAAAAAATGTTTTTTTATGAGTTTTGAAAAAAAACCACACGAAAGGATTCCTAAAGTAGCGAAGGGCTAATTAAAACTAGATGGATTTTTTTATGGATTTAATACAAATAAAAAACCACCACATTGCTGTGATGGTTTTACGAAGAGCCGGCGGAGGGACTCGAACCCACGACCTGCTGATTACAAATCAGCTGCTCTAGCCAACTGAGCTACGCTGGCCGGTCTCATTTCTGGTGCAAATATAATAGTGATTTTTAAATCTCCAAAACTTTTTTACACTTTTTTGATGATTTTTTTAATTAAAGTGCGTTGATTTTTTCAATCAATTGATTAGCAGTTTGTTCTAATTCTGCATTGATTTGTTTGAAATGCGCTTTTTTATTTTCTACTTTTTTAGCATTAACCTTAACGATTAAAGCATCAAAAGATGTAATTGCTTCATCTATAACTGCATTAGTAGCTGCTGTTGGCTTTCCTTCGCTAGTCATTTCGTGAATATAAACTGCTTCAATAATATCTCCTAAAACGAAGTTGATGTCTTTTTTTAAATTTTTAACGCTTGGCATTTTCTTTATTTTTTAAATTCAGGTGCAAAATTACACATAATCTTTTGAATACAAGTTAAGAAATGTAAATTTCTAACATAGATGCTTTTCCGTGAATTTCAAATTCGCTCATTTTTGCTGGAATTAAAACCGTATCACCTGTCTTATAAGAATAGTTTACATCATCATGTTTTAATTCAAAACTTCCTTCAACACACATATAAACTAAAAAGGAATTTTCATCATTTACAACTTCTAAACTTCCATCAAGAGGAATAAAATTTGTTGTGAAATAAGGACAATCAACTATAGCATTAGCTTCGTTTTCAACTTTAGAATAGCTTTTTTCAGCATCAACTACATCATAATTTATAGCATCTAACGCTAAATCAACATGAAGCTCTCGTGTATTCCCATTAGCATCTACTCTATCAAAATCGTACAATCTATAAGTAATGTCAGATGTTTGTTGGATTTCTGCAATTACAGTTCCTGCACCAATTGCGTGAACCGTTCCGGTTTCTAAAAAGAAAACATCTCCTTTTTTTACCTTTTTGGTATCCAGAATATCAATTAAAGTTTTGTTTTCAAGATTCTCTAAATATTCTTTTTGAGAGGATTTTTCTTTGAAACCAACAATTAATCTTGCATCTTGGTCGGCTTGCATAACGTACCACATTTCGGTTTTACCAAAGGAATTATGTCGTTTAGCCGCCAATTCATCATTAGGATGCACTTGAATAGATAAATCCTCGCGAGCATCAAGATATTTAAAAAGTAGTGGGAATTGTTTTCCGAACTTTTCATAAACTTTTGTTCCTAAAACTTGCTCTGGAGATTCATTTATTAATTCGTTTAACGATTTTCCTGCAAAAACTCCATTAGCAATTACACTAACATCATTTTCTACAGTAGAAATTTCCCAACTTTCACCTGTGATTTCTGATGAAATTGGTTTGTTTAAATAATCTTTCAGTTTTGTTCCGCCCCAAATTCTATCTTTAAGAATAGGTTGAAATTGCAAGGGATAAAATTTCATTTGTTATAATTTTGAATGCAAAGATGGATATTTTTAACGTAACGAATTAATAATTTCTATCAATTATATAGCAAGTTCGGTGAATGGTTAAAAAGTATAGCTAACCCAAAACTAATTTGTCAATTTTTTCAAAACTTTTAGTGCTTTTGTAATATGAATTTCAGATGACATACTATTAAAAACCATTATCACCACACCTTGTTTATCAATTACAAAGGTTTCACGACCTGGAATTATAAACAAACTGTTTTGAACACCAAAAAGTTTACGCAGTTTTTTATCATTATCTGAAAGTAAAATAAATGGAAGATTGAATTTGCTTTTAAACTTTAAATGAGAAGTCACAGTATCAGAACTAATTCCGATTACTTCGGCTCCTAAATCTTTAAATTCTTGATAATTATCTCTAAAACTGCAAGCTTGCGCTGTGCAACCAGGTGTATCATCTTTTGGATAAAAGTAAATTACAAGTGGTTGTTTTCCAATATAGTCTTGCGAATTAAAAATGTTTCCATTAGTATCTTTTGCTGAAAAACTGGGAAGCTTATCTCCTATTTTTAAAGACATATTAGTTTCCTTTATAGGTTACAAAATTTCTTGGTGTCTCATAAAGAACCACTTCTAATTCTTTATTAGTATCAATGTATTTCCTTAATTTATTCCAAATTACAACCGCAATATTTTCGGCAGTTGGATTTAAATCGGCAAAATCTGGAACATCAAGATTCAAATTTTTATGATCAAAAGCATTTTCGATATGTTCTTTAATCAAATCTGACAATATTTTTACATCAATTACGAAACCAGTTTCTTGGTCAATTTCACCTGTAACAGAAACGATTAACTCATAATTGTGTCCATGAAAATTGGGATTATTGCATTTTCCAAAAACCAAATCGTTTTGCTCCATTGACCAATCTTTTCGATACAATCGATGTGCTGCGTTGAAATGTGCTTTTCTTGAAACGGTAACTTTCATTTAGTTATGGGTTTATAATTTATGTTCTTCTAGATAATGGTAAAACTCATCAAATATTATTTTGAACCAAACTGTATAAATATCAGGATTTTGAATCATATCTTCTTTGATATCTTCAATGGTCATCCATTTCCAGCTTTCTACTTCTTCACAATTGATGTTTGGTTCTTCATTAGAATAGCCAATCATTACATGATCTAGTTCGTGTTCGGTTAAACCGTTATCAAATGGTGCTTTGTAGATGAAATGAAACAATTCCTTCAATTCAGTTTTGAAACCCATTTCTTCGAATAAACGACGTTTTCCAGCTTCTATGTTAGTTTCGCCAGCACGTTGATGACTGCAACAAGTGTTTGTCCAAAGTAAAGGTGAATGATACTTGTGATGTGCACGTTGTTGCAACATGACTTCATTTTTATCATTTAAAACAAATACCGAAAACGCACGATGCAAAACTGCTTTTTCGTGAGCTTCAAGTTTGTTCATTAAACCAATAGGTTCGTCTTTTTCGTTGACTAAAATTACTTGTTCTTCTTTCATAGATTTTTTATGATGGTCAAAAATACGAAAAAATAAATCCTAACAGAATTTAGTAGCGTCAACAACCGTTAAACTTTCCTTAAATCATCTCAATTTGTAAACTGTAAGACATTTTGCAACGTACTTCTATTGTAAATTTGTACATCAATTAATTTAATTGTTATGAGAAAAATAATCACTATTTTGTTTTTGATTCCTTTGCTTACGCTAACGGCTTGTGGACAATCAAACAAAAAAACTTCAAAAAAAGATACTTCAGCTATGGAAAATGTAATTAGTAAACCCGAAAATCCTTACTATTCAAATACGGATACTATGAAACTAAATGTTTCAAATGCCGAATGGAAAAAAGTTTTATCACCTGATTTGTATGCTGTAGCGAGAGAAGCAGATACCGAAAGAGCTTTTACAGGAACCATGTGGAATGATGAAACCAAAGGAACTTACTATTGTGCGACTTGTGGCTACAAATTATTTAAATCCAATCAAAAATTCACGAGCAGTTGTGGTTGGCCAAGTTTCTTCGAACAAGACAATAAAGAAAGTATCACTTTTAAAGATGACAATTCTTATGGAATGAGAAGAATTGAAGCCAATTGCGGACGATGTGATTCGCACTTAGGACATTTATTTGATGATGGTCCGGAGCCAACAGGTAAAAGATATTGTATGAATGCCATTTCGTTAGATTTTGTTCCAGATGCAGTTGCTTCAAATACTGGAAACTTAGAAACTATTGTTCTTGGTGGTGGTTGTTTTTGGTGTGTAGAAGCCGTTTATCAAAACCTTGAAGGTGTAAAAAGCGTTTACTCTGGTTATGCTGGTGGCATGGTAGAAGATCCAAGTTATGAGCAAGTTTGTACTGGTAGAACTGGCGCTGCAGAAGTTGTGGAAATCACATACGACAAAACTAAAACTAATTTAGATGAAATCTTTCAAGTATTTTTTACTGTTCACGACCCGACAACACTAAATCGTCAAGGTGCTGATTCAGGAACACAATACCGTTCTGTGATTTTTTATAAAAACGAAAACGAGAAAAAAGCAGCTCAAAATTTGATTACTGAATTGAATGAAAAAGTATTTGCAAATAAAATTGTAACGACTTTAGAACCTCTAAAAAAATTCTATAAAGCAGAAGAATATCACCAAGGTTATTATGAAAACAACAAAGACAAACCTTATTGCCAAATGGTAATTCAACCCAAAATTGAAAAATTTGAAAAGGTTTTTAAAGATAGATTGAAAAAGAACTAATTGTTAATTAAAGAACCGCTTATGAAAATGAGCGGTTTTTTTTTATTTATGATTGACTGAATTGAAAGTAAAATTTGAACTTATTGATCTTTTCTGAACTTCATCCATTGCACTTAAATTTACAAAAAAGATATCATCTTCTTCTGTGTTGATAGTTACATTAAATTCGATTATTTTACAATTATCACATTTCTTGTCAAACAATTCTTGAAACGAAATAATCGCACCCAATTTATTGTAAAAAGTAAAGGTTTCATTGGCGCTATCTTCGTCATAATCATATAAAATGTGAGCAAATTTAACTCCATCATTATAAAAGAATGTTTTCTCTTTAACGCCTTCATCATACCTAATTGACTTGAACAATTTTCCGTTGTTGTAGTAATAATTCCAAATTCCTATTTCTTGTCCTGAATTGTAGCGTCCTTCAACTTTTGGTTTTCCGTTTTCATAATTTTGAAGATATTTTCCTTGTTTTTGGCTTTCTAAATATTCTATTAGTTCTTTTACAATACCATTCTCAAAAATGACAATATCTTTTCCTATTTGATAACCATTACTATCTTTTTCTTTAGACTTGTAAAGTTTTCCGTTTTCATAATATTCTTGTTCTAAACCAATTTTTAGTCCGTTGCGATAAGTGCATTTGAACTTTACAGAATTAGTTTCGTCGTTAAAATATTCAATAAATTCACCGTGCAATTTATCTTCATTATAATTGGCAATTTGACTCAATTTACCATTTTCATAGAACGTTTTCCATTGTCCAGTTTTGTGAGTTCTTTCATAAAAATCATCTGGTCTATTACTACTTCTATTAATCTTTGCGATGTAATAATTTTCAAATTTTTCAATTTGACCTGAATTGAAATAGTAGGTATGAATACTATCTTTAAAATTGCCTCTATCACTAGTTTTTACGTAATTCCCAATAAATTTAATAGCACCATCTTCATAATAGGATTTCCACTTTCCTATTTTTTCGCTTTTAAAATAAGTTCCTTTTTCTGCCAAAGTACCATTCAAATAAAAAGACTCAAAATCGCCATCACGATGGCCATTTTTATGTTTCGCTTTTTCAATTATGTCACCATTATATACTATGGAATTAACCATTTTATGATTTTCGTAATTTGAATCACTTTTTAAGTTTTCATAATCATCAAAATCTTTGATATTCTTATAAGTATTATCTTCGTTATATTCAGTAATTTTCTTGCGTTTTCCTTGCTCTGTAAATGTTTCTTCTTTAACTATTTTATGGTTTTTTACATAATTTCTAGACTTTATAGTGTCATTTGGATATATGGAATAATTAACGCCATTTCCATTTTTATCAACATCAGAAAAAAAGTTTTTCTTCCCATTTTCGTAGTAAGACTCTGTTGTTTTTACATTTCCTTTTTTATCTAAAACTACTCTTCTTCTAATTTGACCTGAATCGTAATAATAAACACTCTCTCCTACAAGTTTACCGTTATCCCATTCTTCCTTCACAGTTAATACCCCATCCTTGTTGTAACCGACAACTTTTCCATCTTTAACTCCATTTTTATTACGAGAAGAAGATTCTAATTTTCCGTCTATATAATAAGTCTTACTAATTCCGTGACAAACATCATTAATACATTCTAATTCCGACCTAAGCTGACCATTTTTGTAAAACTCTTTTTGAACACCTTGTCGTTTTCCGAAAATATAATTGGCATAAGACCTAACGTTACCATTTTCGTAGTAGGTAATGTATTCACCATTTTTCTTTCCGTCGACATATGTACCAACTTCTTTGGGTTTGCCATTACTATACAATTGATTTACATGTTCAACTTGAGCAAAACCAATTTGAAAAGAAAAAACTATTAAAATTAAAATGATGAAATTCTTCATAACCTATTTTTTAGAGCATCTTTAAAGTTTCAGCTATTTTTAAAGCACATTTTTCGCCATCGATGGCAGCAGAAATAATTCCGCCGGCATAACCTGCTCCTTCACCACACGGATACAAACCTTTTATTTGAACATGTTCTAAAGTCTCGTTATCTCTCGGAATTCTGACTGGAGATGATGTTCTGCTTTCTGGTGCGTGAAGAATTGCATCGTTTGTCAAATATCCTCGCATTGTTTTTCCAAATTCATTAAATCCTTCCCTCATAATTTGAGATAGAAATCCCGGTAAAACTTGTCCCATTTCTACTGAAGTCGTTCCTGGAACATAAGAAGTTTTTGGAATAGTTGTAGAAACTTTATTTTGAGTAAAATCAACCATTCGTTGTGCAGGAACTTTTTGAGTTTGACCTGCCAAATGCCATGCTTTTTGTTCTATAGCTTTTTGAAATTCCATTCCGGCAAGTGCTCCGAATTTAGCAAAGGGTTTAAAATCTTCTAATTTCAATTCGACAACTATTCCTGAATTTGCAGTAGCTTGATCACGTTTTGAAGGCGACCAACCATTAGTTACCACTTCACCTGGACTTGTTGCGCAAGGAGCAATTACGCCACCAGGACACATGCAAAACGAGTACATTCCTCGACCGTTTACTTGTTTTACAATAGAATAAGGTGATGGCGGTAAAAATTCACCACGGAAATCACACGAATATTGGATTTTATCAATCAATTCCTGTGGATGTTCTGCTCTAACTCCTAATGCAAATGGTTTAGCTTCAATGAAAATTTTCTTTTTATCCAATAATTCAAAAATATCTCTAGCTGAATGTCCTGTTGCAAGAATTACTTTATTTGCCGAAATAGTATCGCCATTTTGGGTTACAATTCCTTGAATTTCATTATTTTTTATAATGAAATCCGTTACGCGAGTTTCAAACAAAACTTTTCCGCCACATTCTATTATTTTCTCACGTATATCTTGAATAATTTGAGGTAGTTTATTGGTTCCGATGTGTGGATGAGCTTCTACTAGAATATCATCTGAAGCTCCAAAACCTACTAATAATCTCAAAATTCTGTCAACATCGCCACGTTTTTTGGAACGAGTATATAATTTTCCGTCTGAATAAGTTCCTGCGCCACCTTCACCAAAACAGTAATTGGAATCCTCATTAACAATATGGTCAACGTTTATGGCTTTCAAATCTCTTCTTCTGCCACGAACGTCTTTTCCTCTTTCAATTACAATAGGTTTTAAACCAAGTTCTACAAGTTGTAAAGCTGCGAAAAGTCCAGCTGGACCAGCGCCAACAATTATTACTTCTTGTGAATTAGATACATTTTTATATTCTGGAAGTTCAATTTTTTGTTCAATAAAATCTTCACCTTTAAAATAAACAGTTGCTTTTACATTGAATTTGATAGCTTTTTGACGAGCATCAATTGAACGTTTTAAAACCACAACCTTTTGAATTTCCTTCACAGAAGTATTCAATAATCTTGCAACATGTTCATTAATTAATGATTCGTTGTGAGCTACTTCTGGTGAGACTTGAGTTTGAATTTCGCGAGGCATAAAGGTAATTTTTGACAAAAGTAATCAAATGAATTATTTTTTTTCTTCAAATGCTCTTAAAGCAAAGGAAGCCAACCAATGTTCTCCTTCATAATTTCCATCTACAATTGAAGGTAAAGAAAAGTTTAAATGAATATCGGCAACTTTTTTTAGATGCGAAAACTCTTTAGGATATTGATTGATAAGGTAATAAAGATTCCATGCTCTACTAAAATTTAATCCGTCTAGATGTACCAAATGCCCATCGGTTCTATCAGAAACTTTAGCAGTTTCAATAGTAAACTTTTTACTAAATAATTGTGGAGCAAACTTTTTTAACCAAACAATGAACTCATTTTTTGATAAAACACGTTGCATAAGTGCCATTTCTTCAAAACAAGGTGAAAGAAAATCGGTACCGCTTGGCTCCCAACTAAATGGGCAATCCTTATCTGATAAATACAATCGCTTTGCATTGGATTTTATTACATTTTGAAACTCAATATTATTAGAAAAAACAGCATAATCCCATGCATAAGTCAAGCCAAATGCTGAATTAGAATGTGTTCCAACACGAATTGGATATAATAGTTTTGGTAAAAACTCTATATATCTTTCTATAATTAAATTAGATAATGGCTTTAGGTTTTGAGCTAGTTCTTTTGCAAATGGATCATCAAAAGTTTCTAATTCAAGTTGTAATTTCAATAACCAATTCCAACCATAAGTTCGTTCAAATGATTTTTCATGCTTTTTATTTAAGTAATCTATTTCAGATTGAATATTTTGCTTTGAAAGATTTATTTTTAATTTTTTAATAATCTCTTCTCTTTTTTCAAGATTTGGAAACTTCTTAAGTAAATAAACTAAACTCCAATGACCATGAACAGAAGAATGCCAATCAAAACATCCATAAAAAGTTGGATGAAGCTCTTTTGGAGATTTAATCTCTGTACTATCAATGAGCATTTGACCTAACTTATTAGGATATTCTTGTTGAAGACATTTTATAGGTAAAGAAGCTAGATGGTTTGCATCACTCAAAGTAAGGTTTTGAGCTGAACATGTAATTGAGAAAATAAAAAACACATATCTGAAACATTTCATAATCTTGAATTTCTTCAAATTTAATAAAAAGTTATCTTTGACGTTCAATTTTATTAAAGATGTCAAGAAAAATAAAACTTATATGGGATTTTCGTGGTGAAGTTGCTGCAAAAACAGCTGAACATCATGAAATTCATTTGAAAGAATATATTGCAATAGAACAGGTACCAATTAACATCACTGGATTTGAAGTTTTAAATGAAATGTATGCCATAGCATTTATGGTAGTTACAGACGAAAATATGATTCAAGTTCGTGATGCATTGAAACCGCATCGAGGAGAGATTTACAGTTAGCAGTAATCAGTGCTCAGTAATCAGTTCTGTCAACTGAACACTGAACACTGCATCCTAGTTAGCTACTTCGCTAATAAATTTAATTCGCATTAATCGTAATTCTTCGATATCATAATCGCCGTCGAATTCTTTTAGAGCATCTTCAATTTTATCAGTTTCTGAATCCATGAAATAATCGTGAATCTCTTCTTGTTGATCTTCATCTAGTATTTCATCAATCCAATATTTGATATTCAATTTTGTTCCTGAATAAACAATTTGCTCCATTTCTTTTAGCAAATCATCCATTTTCATCCCTTTTGCAGAAGCAATATCTTCTAAAGAAAGTTTTCTGTCGATATTTTGAATGATATATAATTTGTTTGCAGAATTAGCTCCAGTAGATTTTACAACCAAATCATCTGGACGAATAATGTCGTTATCTTCTACATATCTGCTAATTAATTCTACGAATTCTTTTCCATACTTCTTCGCTTTACCTTCACCTACTCCATGAATATTTATCAATTCATCCATAGTAATTGGGTATTTCAAAGCCATATCTTCTAAAGATGGATCTTGAAAAACAACGAAAGGTGGAACACCCAATTTTTTTGCTACTTTTTTACGTAAATCACGTAACATCGCCATCAAAGCTTCATCAGCAGTTCCTGAAGATTTAGCTGCTGTTACAATGGCATCATCTTCTGCTTCATTATATTCATGATCTTCTGACATCATGAAGGAAGTTGGATTCTTAATATAGTCGTGACCTTTATCTGAAACTTTTAAAATTCCATAAGTTTCAATATCTTTTGTAAGCATTCCGTCTACTAAAACTTGACGAATTAAAGCCATCCAATAGCGTTCTTCTTGGTCTTTTCCGCAACCAAAAAAGGATTGAGTATCGGTTCTATGAGCTTTTATGGTTGCATTTACTCTTCCAATTAAGGTAAAAACAACTTCTTTAGATTTATATAAATATTTGGTATCGCGAACAACTTCTAATAATTTTTTGACATTGTCTTTAGATTCAACTTTAGCTTTTGGATTACGAACATTGTCGTCCATGTCGGCACCTTCACCTGTTTCGCTATCGAACTCTTCACCAAAATAATGTAATAAAAACTTACGTCTTGACATAGAAGTTTCTGCATAGGCAACTACTTCTTGTAAAAGAGCATAGCCAATTTCTTGTTCAGCAACTGGTTTACCTGACATGAATTTTTCTAACTTTTCTACATCTTTATAAGAGTAATACGCTAAACAATGTCCTTCTCCTCCATCACGACCTGCGCGACCTGTTTCTTGATAATAACTTTCTAAAGATTTTGGAATATCATGATGAATTACAAAACGAACGTCTGGTTTGTCAATTCCCATTCCGAAGGCGATTGTTGCAACAACAACTTCAACATCCTCCATAAGGAACATGTCTTGATGTTTTGCTCTAGTTTTTGCATCCAAACCTGCATGATAAGGAACAGCACTGATTCCGTTTACTTGTAAAACTTCAGCGATTGCTTCAACTTTCTTTCGGCTTAAGCAATATATAATTCCTGATTTACCTTTGTTTTGTTTTATAAATCGGATTATATCAGCTTCAATATTCTTGGTTTTTGTTCGTACTTCATAAAATAAATTCGGACGATTGAACGATGCTTTGTAAGTAGTAGCATCAGACATATCTAAATTCTTAAGTATATCTTCTTGAACTTTTGGAGTTGCTGTAGCTGTTAATCCAATAACAGGAACATTCCCAAGTTGTTTAATAATAGTTCGTAAATTTCTGTATTCAGGTCTAAAGTCATGTCCCCATTCTGAAATACAATGTGCTTCATCAATAGCAACAAAAGATATTGGAACAGATTGTAAAAACTCTACATATTCCTCTTTTGTTAATGACTCTGGTGCTACATATAATAGTTTGGTTATACCAGAAGTAATATCCTTTTTAACCTGATTGATTTCGGTTTTGGTCAATGACGAATTTAATACATGCGCGATGCCATCATTAGTTGAAACACTTCTTATAGCATCAACTTGATTCTTCATTAAAGCAATCAAAGGAGAAACTACAATTGCAGTTCCTTCTTGAACAAGCGAAGGCAGTTGATAGCACAATGACTTTCCGCCACCTGTTGGCATAATTACAAATGTATTTTCTTTTGCCAAAATACTTTTGATAACCTTTTCTTGTAAACCTTTGAAATGGTTAAAACCAAAATATTTTTTTAATTCTTTGTGTATGTCAATTTCGTTTGAATTCATTCTTACTTAATAGTATTTTTACATAAATTTGCAACCATAAATATACAACTTTCTTTTATTCATACAAATTTTATAACAAATCTATTTTGATAACTAAAGAAAACATCATTGAATCGGCCAAAAAAACACTCTTATCAGAGAGCCAGTCAATTGCAAAACTTACTGATTTCATTGACAATAGCTTTGTAGAAGCTGTTGAAATTACATACAATACCAAAGGACGTTTAATTGTTACTGGAATTGGAAAAAGTGCCATTATTGCACAAAAAATTGTTGCCACAATGAACTCAACAGGAACACCTTCTATGTTTTTACATGCATCTGAAGCTATTCATGGTGATTTAGGAATGGTTCAAGATGGAGATGTTGTTATTTGTATCTCAAAAAGTGGTAATAGTCCAGAAATAAAAGTTCTGGTACCGTTATTAAAAAGATTTGGTAATAAACTAATTGGAATTACTGGTAATATAACTTCATTTTTAGGAAAAGAATCTGATATTACCTTAAATACTTATGTAGAAAGTGAAGCTTGTCCAAATAATTTGGCTCCAACTAATAGCACAACAGCACAGTTAGTTATGGGTGATGCTATGGCAGTTGCTTTAATGGAAATGAGAAATTTTAAAGCTGAAGATTTTGCAAAATATCATCCAGGAGGTGCTTTAGGAAAAAAATTATTATTGAGAGTTCAAGATATGTTGGATACTAGCAGAAAACCATTTGTAAGTCCAGACTCAAGTATCAAAAATGTAATTGTTGAAATTTCTGAGAAAAGACTAGGTGTTGCTGCTGTTATTGAAAATGATAAAGTAGTTGGTATTATAACGGATGGCGACATCAGAAGAATGCTAAATAAAACAGAAACCATTACAGGATTAACTGCAAAAGATATTATGACGGTAAATCCAAAAACAATAAAAACATCTGATATGGTAGTTGATGCACTAAACATATTGGAAGATTTTTCAATTACACAATTAGTTGTAGTTGATAATGATCAATATAAAGGAGTGATTCATTTACACGATATTTTAAAAGAAGGAATTGTATAATGGCTAAAAAAGAAATGAAGGAAATGTCCTTTATGGAACATCTTGAAGAATTAAGATGGTTGTTGGTAAGAAGTACAATTGCTGTTCTAATTGGAGCAACAGCAACTTTTTTCATAAGTGATTTTATATTTGACAATATTATTTTCGGACCAACAAATCCAAATTTTATAACTTATCGTTTGTTTTGTGAGTTATCCAACTACGTTGGATTTCAGGAAAGTATTTGTGTTACTGAATTACCGTTTGTGATTCAAAATACAGATATGGAAGGTCAAGTCACTATATTAATTTGGACTTGTATAACGGCTGGATTTATTTTTGCTTTTCCCTACATATTATGGTTGTTATGGAGTTTTATTAGTCCGGCACTTTATGAAAAAGAACGAAAAAATGCTAAATATTTTATTTTTATTGCCTCTATTTTATTCTTTCTTGGCGTTTTATTCGGTTACTATGTAATCGTTCCAATGTCGGTTAACTTTTTTGCCACATTTACTGTAAGTAGTGTTATTAAAAACGAATTCAATGTTGACTCTTATATAGGTATGATAAAAACATCTGTAATTGCATGTGGTTTGTTTTTCGAATTACCAATTATTATTTATTTCCTAACAAAATTAGGTTTAGTTACTCCACAGTTTCTTAGAAAATACCGAAAATATGGCATCGTAATTATTCTTTTTGTAGCAGCAATAGTTACGCCACCAGATGTGGTAAGCCAAATTATAGTATCAATTCCAATGTTATTAATTTATGAAGTCAGTATATTTATATCGGCATTCGTAGTAAAAAGACGTTTAAAAGCAGATGAGCAATCAAGTTAAAGAATTTAATGAATATCGTTCTAAAATGAACGAAAAGTTATTGGCTGACAATAATAAAATTGTAAAACGTATTTTCAATTTAGATACTAATGCCTACGCAGAAGGTGCATTAGATGTAAAAACTAAAGAACTTTTGGGTTTAGTAGCTTCAACAGTTCTTAGATGTGATGATTGTATAAAATACCATTTAGAAACCTCACACAAAGAAGGTATTACAAAAGAAGAAATGATGGAGGCTATGGGAATTGCGACTTTAGTTGGTGGAACTATAGTTATTCCTCATTTAAGAAGAGCGTACGAATTTTGGGAATCATTAGAGGAAGAAACTAAATAATTGTTAAATCATCAATTAGGTTATATGTTTATTCGTTAATTTGTCTAAAAATCTAACTTTCTAAAAATCTAATAATCTAGATATGAAATTAAGAGCCGAAAATTTAATCAAAACCTACAAAGGTAGAAGCGTTGTAAAAGGAATTTCTGTTGAAGTAAATCAAGGAGAAATCGTTGGGCTTTTGGGACCAAATGGTGCTGGAAAAACTACTTCTTTCTATATGATTGTTGGATTGGTAAAACCAAATTCTGGAAATATTTATCTTGATGACATGAATATTACTGAGTTTCCTATGTACAAACGTGCTCAAAATGGTATTGGTTATTTGGCTCAAGAAGCATCTGTTTTTAGAAAATTAAGTATTGAAGATAATATCTTGAGTGTATTGCAATTGACAAATCACACAAAAGAAGAGCAAATTGCAAAAATGGAAAGCTTAATTCATGAATTCAGTTTGGAACACATTAGAACCAATCGTGGTGATTTACTTTCTGGTGGTGAACGTCGTAGAACTGAGATTGCTCGTGCATTAGCAACCGATCCAAAATTTATCTTACTTGACGAACCTTTTGCAGGAGTTGACCCTGTTGCAGTTGAAGATATTCAGAGAATTGTGGCTCAGTTAAAAAATAAAAACATCGGAATTTTGATTACTGACCACAACGTTCAAGAAACTTTGGCTATTACTGATAAAACCTACTTAATGTTTGAAGGAGGAATTCTAAAAGCTGGAAAACCTGAAGAATTAGTTGAAGATGAGATGGTTAGAAGAGTTTATTTAGGTCAGAATTTTGAATTACGTAAAACCAAAATTGACTTTAATGCTCCAAAAGTAGATTTAGACGTTTAAAAAAATGGAAAATCCATCGAAAGAAACTTTAGATAATTGGCATAAAGACCCTAATAATTGGAAATGGGGTTTGTTTTATTATAACAAAGAAGACAACAGATTATTAGTTGATAAACGAAACCCGAATCTTGGTGCAACTATAAATTTTGCACATCCAAAATCCTACTTATTTTTGATAGGCATGGCGTGCTTTTTCGGATTTATAATTTATATGATTTCATTAAACGGAAATTAATTAATCGTCAAATATTCTAACATTTTAGGTGTACCGTTATAAATATTCAAATCAACTTTTTCATTGATTCCTTTTATTGTTGCTTTTTCTGTGAATTGCCAAAAAAGCCAATCTTCTTTTATATTTTCTACAAAGAAATTATAATTGGCAACCCAAAAAGTATATCCTTTGAATTCCTCTTTTAGAAAATCTTCATAATATTTTTCGCCGGTATAGATAATAGGTTTCACCTTATAATGTGCGTCAATTTTTTTCAACCAACGTTTCAATCCTACTTTCAAACTATCAATAGATTGCTCTTTTGGCAATTGTTCTATATCTAATACTGGAGGCAAATCACCTTTTTGCAAAGTTACTGTCTTAATAAAATTTTCGGCTTGTTCGATTGAATTTTCGTTTGGACGATAATAATGGTAAGCTCCACGAATAAAATGATGTTCTTTGGCAGCTTTCCAATTGTCATCAAACTCCGAATCCTCTTTATTATTTCCGGCTGTTGCTCTAATAAGCACAAAATGTAATGGAAATTTATTTTCAACAGAATCTATTTGTTCCCAATCTATTTCGCCTTGATATTGAGAAACATCAAACCCGAAAGTCAATTCTTTATGAGCTTTAAAATTTGATAAATTCTAGCTTGAGCCACTTTATCTTCTTTTAAAACTTTATCTGTTTTGAAACTAAAATAATATAGAATAGCATTACGATAGTGATATATTCCTAAAGAAAAAAGAATAATCAAAAGCGATATAATAATAAACTTTAAAGAAAAAAAAGTTTGCTTTTTCTTGGTAGCTCTTTTTCGAATTGGTGTTTTTCTCGTGGTAGCTTTTGCCATAAAAGTCTTGATACTTACTACTAAAATCTTAATACTAAATAACTACTTTTTTGCCAACATATTATTTCCAACCGACAATAAAACATAAGTCATTATGATTAAGGGAATTGCAAGATATTGCAAAGTAGCAATCATTACTATTGAAAGAACTAAAAATCCAATTTGTAATTTATATTTTTGAAAACTAAAATTCTTTATTTTCAATGAAAACAACGGAATTTCCGCATTCATTACATAAGCACTTAACAATGTAATTGCCAAAAGAACCCATTTTATATTTAGAAGTTCACTTAAAGTAAGAAAATGACACTCTTCAATAACCAATGGTAAACTCATTATAAAAAGTGCATTTGCAGGAGTTGGCAAACCAATAAAAGAATCAGATTGTCTTGTATCGATATTGAAATTTGCCAATCGATAACAAGCGCCAAGTGTAATAATAAAACCTAAAAAAGAGACTTGAAAAAAAGACAAATCATTTGTAATTTGCATAAAACTTCCATCAAACGACAACATTTGATACATTACATAACCAGGAGCGACTCCACTTGTAACCATATCTGCTAAGGAATCTAACTGAACACCCAAAGGTCCTGCAACTCCAAACTTTCTGGCGAAGAAACCGTCAAAAAAATCAAAAAATATTCCCAAGCAAACAAAATAAAAAGCTAAGTCAAACCTCAATTTAGAGACAAAAACTATGGCGATACAACCACATAATAAATTTAATAAAGTAAGTATATTAGGAGTGTGTTTTTTGATGTTCATGCTTTTAATTTTTCTAAAGACAAATGTAATACAATAAGTTTATACATAAGTACGTTTGTAATTAGAGTTTTTATTTGAGATATTATTATGAATTGTATATGAAGTTAGCTCAATAAAAATTTCTATTTTTGAAAAAATATTTGCTTTGAAGAAAATTCTTTTTTTAACTTTCATTTTAGGCTGCACTTTAGCTCATAGTCAAGCTGTTAGAAAATATTCTAACGAGTTTATGAACATAGGTGTAGATGCTGCTGCATTGGGAATGTCTAATGCTGTTGTGGCGCATACTAATGATGTTAATTCTGGTTACTGGAATCCAGCCGGATTACTTGGATTGGAAGATGGTCAAGCGTCGTTAATGCATGCAAGTTATTTTGCAAATATTGCTCAATATGATTATGCAGCTTATGCCAAACCTATTGATGATGATAGTGCTTGGGGAATCTCCTTGATACGATTTGGAGTAGATGATATATTAAACACCACACAACTTATTGATGGTGATGGGAATATTGATTTTAATAGAATCAGTAAATTTTCTACTGCTGATTATGGCTTGACTTTATCTTATGCCAGAAGACTTAAAATACCAGGTTTTCAATATGGCGTTAATGCAAAAGTGATTCGACGTGTTATTGGAGATTTTGCAAATTCATGGGGTTTTGGTTTCGATTTTGGATTACAATTTGAAAGAGACGATTGGAAATTTGGTTTAATGTTGAGAGACATTACTACTACCTACAATGTATGGGCTATTAATGAGGAAGAATATGCTAAAATAAAAAATGCCATTCCGGGTGAAAATCAAGATTTACCTGAAAGTTCAGAAATTACACTACCAAAAGCACAACTTGGAATGTCGAAAACATTCGATTTTCATAATGAAACGTATTTAAAAGCTTCTGGAAATTTGAATATGCAATTTGCTAGAACCAATGATATATTATCAACTAACTTTGTAAGTATCGATCCTGCTTTAGGATTTGAATACAATTATACTGATTTAGTATTTCTAAGAGCTGGTGTTGGTAATTTTCAAAACATCACACAATTAGATGGTTCTAGAAAAGTAGGTTTTCAACCCAATATTGGACTTGGATTTAAATACAAAGGAATTCAAGTCGATTATGCTTTGACAGATTTAGGTGATCAAAGTGCCGCTTTATATTCAAATATTTTTTCTGTAAAAGTTGATTTTAGTGCTTTTAGATAACCATTATGATTAAAAAATTACTTCTTCTACTTATCTTATTTTTTCAAACCATTGGTTTCTCTCAAAATTCAGCACTATCAGAAAATGCTTCTGTAAGTATTTTTACTTGTGGAAGGGGAAACGAACTATACTCCACTTTTGGTCATACAGCCATACGAATTAAAGATTCCATAAATAACTTAGACGTTGTATATAACTATGGTGCTTTCGATTTTAGAACAGAAAATTTCTATTTAAAATTTGTAAAAGGTGACTTACAATATTTTATAAATGCTACTTCTTATGAAGACTTCATTTTTGAATATCAAAGTGATAATCGCGAAGTTATCGAACAGACTTTATCATTTCCATTAGCAAAAAAACAAGAACTATTTGAACTTTTAAATGCTTCTCTTTATTCTGAAGAAAGAAATTATACGTACAAATTTATAGACCGAAATTGTACTACGATGGTTGTAGATAAAATTAATGCCATTGTAGGTCAAAAATTAATCGAAAAAGTGGATGATAAATCCATTTCATATAGAGAATTACTTTATCCTTATTTTGATAATCACTTTTATTATAAATTGGGTATAAATATAATTTTTGGAGCAAAAACAGATGCAAAAGCTGAAAAACTATTTCTTCCTATTGAGCTGTTAAATAGTTTAGACAAAGCCAAAATTGAAAGTAAACCTTTGGTTACAAAAAAAGAAACCTTAATTAAAGGAGCTGAGCTTACTTCTTCCTTTTCTTTTTTAAATAGTATCTATTTCATAGCTCTTATTCTACTAGTAATAGCTTTAATCAATAATAAGTATGTTTCATTATCCTATCTATTCCTATCAGGATTATTGGGGATTTTTCTTTGCCTAGTAGGATTATACTCAGAACACAAAGAAGTTTTGTGGAATTACAATGCTTTGCTGTTTAATCCAATATATATAATCTTAGGGTTTTTGGGAAGCATTTGGTTTAGAAAAATGGCTAATGTTTGTTTTGCAATGACCTTAGTTTATATTGCAATTATGATAGGAAAGCCCCATTTACCTTTAATGATTCCATTTATTTTGGCTAACAATTATATTTTGTTCAAATTACTAAAGCGAAATAAAAAATTAGAGACTAATAGCATTTAAGAAACTTATTGTCCTCTATAAAACAATACTGTGCTAAACGTTTTAATGATAATATTGATATCAAGAAAAATACTTCTATGCTTGATGTAATATAAATCATATTGTAGCTTCATCAAACTATCTTCTATAGAATCGCCATAAGCATAATTCACTTGTGCCCAACCTGTTAATCCTGGCTTTACAACATGCCTAGTTTCGTAGAATGGCATTATTTCTGCGATTTCATTAACAAAAATAGGACGTTCTGGTCTTGGTCCTATAATTGCCATATCTCCTTTTAGTATATTTATAAATTGAGGAAATTCATCAAGTCTAGTTTTTCTCATAAACTTACCAAAAGGTGTAATTCTACTATCATTGGCGGTTGTAAACACTGCTCCATTTGCCTCAGCATTTTTCACCATAGTTCTGTATTTATAAATTTTAAATACTTCGCCATTTTTGCCAACACGTTCTTGTGTGTAAAATAAGCCACCTCTATTTCCAATAAGATTACCAATTAAAATTATTGGAAAAAACAACAACCCAATTGACAACCCAATTACTGAAAAAATTACTTCAATCAGTCTAGATACCAATAAATACAAATGATTTTGATTACTTCTACTAAAAGGGAAATATCTGTAAAAATCTCGTGAAACATATTGCACAGGAATTCGTTGTGTAATAGCCTCATATACTTGTGTATACTCTCTAATTATAAAACCATTTTCTAATAAATGAATCAGTTGATTATATAAACTAACTGTTATTCCTTCGGTTTTTTGAGAAGCAATTACTATTTCAGAAATAGAATTATTTCTAACAAAATTTTCTAATTCATTAGGATGAATATTCTTAATTGATTTGTATTTAAAATTAAAAGAATCTTCCCCATCAGAATTAACAAATGCTATTATTTTATAATGTGGATCAGCATTTTCAATCCCTGTAACAAGTTCTTGCAATTGCTCCTTATCACAAACTAAAATAGCTTTTTTTACAAATCGATGAGATGCTAAAAATTTTACATAAAAAATTCTCCAAGCTAGTAAGGATCCAAAAATAGCTACAAAAAATATAATAATCTGTAGTCTATTTGAAGGTAAAACAGGTGTATAAATTGGAGTTAAAAGATAAATTAATACTGTTGTAGAAGAAGCAAGTATTATACTTTTAATTATTTGAAATTGATTACTTGCTACTTGCAAATTATACATTTCAAAAACAGATCCAAAAATATTAACATAGATAGCTAATACAATTGCCCAATAATAATTTGTAGTAGAAAATGTAAAATATTTAAAATCAAAAATAGAGCTTATAATGTACAATGATAGTAATACAAAGATTACATCAAAAATCTTCAGAAGAACCTTTCTTTCTGATACCTCAAAATGTATTTTTTTATTGCTATTCATTAGTACGTTTACAACTGTGACGCAAGTTAGTAAAATCTATACAAATTTAAACACTATTTCAATATTTCAAACCATTTTTGCTTTATTACATTCCAATCAAAGGATTCTACAGTATTTCTTGCATTTATGGTAATTTTTTCTCTTAAAATTTCATTATTGAAAATTTCAAGAATTGCATTAGTCATTCCTTCGGTATCATTGTCTGCAATTAATAGTCCATTTTCTTTATCCGATATTAGAAATGGAATTCCTCCAACATTGGTTGAGACTATTGGTAAACCTAATGCCATAGCTTCAATAACACTTATTGGAGTATTATCAAAATGTGTTGTATTAATAAAAACATTATAATCTTTAGACAATTCAACCCATTCTTCTTTAGCTAATTTTCCAGTAAATTCTACTTCTACATTTAACTCTGAAGCATGTTTTTTACAATCATCAATAAGGTTTTCTTTATCAGGACCTACCATTGTTAGAGTTGCATTTGGAAAATCTTTCTTGAGATTATATAATACATCAATTGCCATTTTTGGATTATATATTTTCGAAAAAGAACGTACCCATAACAACCTAGGTAAATTGTATTCTCTTTTTAAGAAATTATATTTATCAATTTCAATAGTATTTGGGATGTAAATTAAATTTTCATAATATTTTACTTCAAATGCTTTCATCAGATAAGCTGAAGGCGCTGTTATTTTATAGGCGTTTCTAAACAGTAATTCACAAAGAAATGGACTTTTTTGCAATCTATTAGGTAAATCTCCACCATGTAATTTAGCTATATATTTCACATTTAAAATTCTACATAACTGACTTGTTACTAATGCATAATAAAAATTTTGAGTACTATAGGTATCAATCAAAACATAATCTACTTTTTTAGAAAACCAAATTGTAGAGAAAATCATGTCTAAAAACCTAAGAACCTTATTTTTTTTAGAAGAAGCATAGAACACTTTAAAACCTTCAACTTCAAGAAAACTACCTAATGTTTCTATAGAAGTTGCCGTATTACCGTGTTTTGATAACTTGTTCCCTATGTAAAGCAACTGCTTCATCGTTAATGAATCTAATTTTTAATAAACAAAGTGCGTAAATAAAAGATGGTGCTGCCGTTCGCATAGCAGCATGATTTATCGTCAGTAACCAAAAAGCCAAAAAACAAAACATATAAATGTGCCGTTTGTTATCTAAATACAAAAATATAGGTGTGAAAAATAATATTAATAAAATCAGTATTCCAATTGAACCATGCTCTCCCAACAATCTTGTTAATTCATTGTGAGATGCAACAATTTCGCCTGTTTGTTCAAGTCGATACTCAGTTCCTTTAGCAACTCCAATTCCAAAAAAAGGATTTTCTAAAAAAGCATTAATTTCTGATTCTGCAATTTGCTCTCTACCGGAAAAATTGCTCTCTTTTGTTCTACCTGATGCATCTTTATTTTGATATCTTTTTCCAATTAACCCTCCAGTTTGATCTTCTGTATAAAACCATATTCCAACTAATACTGCTGTTAAAATAACAATTAAATAATTTAATTTTACTCTTCCTTTATATTCTGAATTAATATAAAATATAACCACCAAAATAACTATCATTACAATACCAGTAATCATTCCTCCTCTAGAAAATGTTAATAAGCCTCTGTAACTTATATTAAGTACGATTACAAGATTTATTAAAAATAAAATTTTGGTTCTTGAAGCAACAATAACTCTCGTAAAAAAAATAAACATACCTAAACCAAGAGCTGTTGAAACCTGATTAGGACCAAAACCACCTGAAGTTTCTACATTAGACACTGTACTTGTAACAATCTCCTTAATTTTGGGAGTAAATAAAATTAAATAAGTTGTACAAGACAAAATAGGCAAACCCATTACAAGTAAAATATTATTAATCTCTTCTATTCTTACTTTCCGGTTGTAACAATATAAAGAGGCAAAACCTAAGCATAATGGACCAGAAATATTAAAAGAAATCGTTTTTCTAATATCAACAGTTGTTAAGTTTAATGTCTGTGTTGCGATTACAAGTCCAGGAACTAGTAATATAAGATAAATCCAATAGGGTATTGCATTTTTAGAAAAACCACTATAAAACATTCCCATCCAAATAAAAATAATTATTCCATATTTAGAAAATTCGTGATTGGGATTTCCATTAGTCATCCGCAGAAAAACTTCGCTTCCTACAATATAAGCGCAAGCATAAAGCACTTCATTATTCTTGTTTTGAGTTTTTATTATATAGTAAACACTAACTATAAACATTAATGCACCATAAATTTTAGAAATAAATGGTACAGCATAAATAAACACTCCAAGCGCAATGTGGATGAAAACTAAAAAAAGGTAATTCTTCTCTTTATTTTGCATACTATTTGGTTTTTACCCAACTTATAAACTTGTTTAAAACAGCTTCTTCTGAATTATTTTGTTGAATAGTTTTATACAAAGCTTCACCCAACTTCATTCTTAAATCTTTATTTTCAATCATTGCAATCAAAGCACTATAATATTGTTCTGCATCAAACTTTGGAACAATAAATCCATTTTCATTGTTTACAATTATTAATGGAATTTCTCCAACCTCTGTTGAAACAACTGCCTTTTTATTCAATCCGTATTCTAACAAAGCAACTGGTAAACCTTCGGATTGAGAGGTTAAAATTGTTATTTCAGATTGTTCAATTATGTTTTGCGTATCGTTTTTAGAGCCATAAATAAAAACATGATTTTGCAAATCATTTTCTGTAATTGCAGTTTTTACTTTACTTGAATAATCATCATTAAAATCTTTTCCTACCAAATGAAAAGTCCAATCTGGATGAGACAACTTCAATTTTTTAGCAACATCAATCAATAAAAAATGATTTTTTTGGAATCTTAAATTAGCTAAACACAAAATTCGCTTCTCATTTTCACCAAAAAGAGCAGTTTCTTTCAAACCATTTTGTGAAATACTTGTAAAATTTGCTAGATAAATTACTTTTTTACAATTCAATTCTCGTTCAGCCCAATTTTTTAATTGATAATTTACAACTATAATCCCTTCAAAAAAATAGGAAGCAATTTTTAAAGCTAATGATTTTCTAGCATTTAAAAATTCACTCAAACCATTATGATCATGCCAAATAATTTTGATTTTAAACAAAATCAACTTCAACAAAAAAGCAGTAAAAAAAGAACTACTATGTGCTTGAACACATTGAATATCATTAGATTTACAATATTTTTTTAACCTGAAAATTGCAGAAAAATCAATAGTTTTTTTTCTATTTAAAAATAAATAAGGAACATTAGAATTTATTTGTTCTTTTAAACTTCCTTCTTTTCTTGTAGTTACTAATCCCGAAAATGCTACTTGATTTGAGAGTGCATTAGCATAATTGACGGCCATTTTTTCGGCACCACCTATATCTAATGAATCA
This sequence comes from Flavobacterium sp., assembly GCF_044341265.1. GTDB lineage: Bacteria > Bacteroidota > Bacteroidia > Flavobacteriales > Flavobacteriaceae > Flavobacterium. The sequence continues at coordinate 14,146 of NZ_JBIISA010000016.1, read as the reverse complement.
ATAATTTGTAGAATTCTCATGTTTTTAATAATTTTTCTATTTCGCTTTCAAATTTATCAATTGTAAAGTTACGAGACCAACTTATTGCTGCATTTATTTTTGCATCATACAATTCTTGATTTTGAATACAATTTACTAATGACAAACTATCCTCCTCCAACTCTTCTGAAAGTAAAATCCCTCTTTCTCCATTGCCAAGCATATTAGGCACACATGACACTTTTGAAGCAATAGGAAGACAACCCCAAAACATTGCTTCAGCAACAACTTTGGGCCAACCTTCACTTTTGGAAGGTAAAATCAAAAAATGACTTTGCTGATAAATCAACTTCATGTCATCACGGTTTACATTTCCTTTAAGAAAAACTACATCATTCAAATTATTAACTTGAATATAATTTTCTAGAGTTTCCTTTTCCTGACCTTCACCATAAATTGACAATTGTACATTTAAACCTTTATTTTTTAGTGATTCAACTAATTTTACAGCGTAAATGGGTTGCTTCCCTTTGGATAAAGTACCAACAAACAAAAATTGAAGTTTACTATTAAAACTTCTTGCTGTAACAGTTGATTTTTCATTTTCTCTATAAGTTGCTGTAAAAAATGATTTGATGTTTTTAGTTTGATTTTTCCAATCTCCATATACCAAAACCTGCATGTTTTTGGTTAAAAAAGTATTGCTCAATATCGATTTTTGAATTTTATAGGAAAGAGGTTGCTTCGAATTAGAATCCCAATTACCTGCATATTTTGCAGTTTTTGCTTTTTTTGGAAAAAGTATTTGAACTAAAGCACCCAACAAACCCATATTTCCTGGACATCTTAGATGTATATGATTACTTCTTTTCATAGCCCCAAGTATTTTAAAAAACAATCCTGGTAACGATATAATCGACTTGATTATTTCTTTAAAATTGATTAATGAAAAAGAAGGCACTTCAATAAATTCAATAGTATGATGTTGGTATGCCTGATGAATAGCAGTCTTATCTATATGTTTTAATGGTGCTACAACTATTACTTTATCAACATGTTTTAACCATACATTCATCTCATTTACATAAGGAGCATAACCTAAATACTTGCCTTCAGATTGCAAATGAATAACGTGAGTAATGATACAAAATGTCATAAACTATTTGATGTTTAATTTAAATAATCATTTATAAAAATTAAAAGTTATCCTTTTAGCATTTTCAAAATAAAAAACAAGATACCAACGACAAAAACACTATTAAAAAGAAGAACTCTCTTATTTTCTGATATCGTTTTGGTAGCATTAATAGTATAGAAAGCATAAAAAACTATAGCGATGTGCATCCATCTAAACTCCATTAATTTTATAGCAATTATTATAAAAATCAGTAAAGAAATAAAATAAAAACTTAGGGTAAAATATACTGTTTTATTGACTACTAAATCTTCTTCTTTCTTTTTCAAAAATGGAAATACAATTAAAAACGGAAATAACACATACATATACCTAAAGGAAGAATACATTGAAGTTCCAAACAAACGAAGTAATTGTCTGGTAAACATTCCTGTATCATTAACCATAATATCAATATAATTTTTAGGAAAAACAAAATCTGGATGTTCCTTTTTATATTGTATAACATCATCACTTGAAAGCCATTGCGTATTTGGTATTTCTCCTGCATCCCATTTCTTTGCCATCAAATAATTCATTTCAAACCATGAAGTTCCAGTTTCTTTAGCAATTGTTTTAATATCTAAAACAATTTTTCCTTGATTTACAATTGGGCTAAAATTAATTAATGCCGTAAATGCAACAAAAAACAAACCAACAAAAATCAATTGCTTTGAGAATAATTGTTTTCGCATTATAAAAACAATACTCAACAAATATGCAGCTAAACTGATTAAAAATGTTGGTCGCGAAGTGAATGATAGTGCAAACAATAATCCAATAATAATAACACTATGCTGCTTTTTATAAAATAAAACTTCGGTTAAAAGTATGAAAGCTGGCAATGCAAATGCAACAGAAATCATGTCTGATGTACCCACAAAATGACAAGATAACACTAATAAAACAGAAGATAAAACATTAAAAACAATCAAATTACTAATAAAAGGATTCCCTTGTATAAGGTTTGTAAATTTTTGTTTTTTATAATATCTAAAGAGAAAAAGCAATAAGAAAACTGCAGAAATTAAGCTTATTAATCGGTTGGTAAATTGAGCGTCTTGAAAAAATTTATTCAACAATAATCCAAAAAACGCATAGGGTTGTGCTTGTGCATTAGAAACCAAACTAAAACTAAAATCAGTAGTAGCATTTAAAAACTCTCTGTAAGCCGTTTCGTCAGCATTGGCGCCAACATTCATAAAAGTTTGATTAAAAAAAAGTACTTGTAAATAAGCATTTATAAACAAAAAAAGCATCGCAAGTATTGTGATACTTTGAGTATTTACTTTAAAAAAAATATTCTTAAATCTATTTATATCAATCATTTCTTTTGGGTTTATTGAAAAGCAAACTAAACCAACCAACAGTTCTACCCAAACTTTCTGTAAAAGCTTCTTTAGGTTTATTGGTGGTAAAAATATTTGTAAATCGGATTAAAGTTAATAAAAAAGCAATAGAATTCCACTTAAATCTTGCTACAAGACTCGGATTTGGATATTTTACTCGCCAAACATACCATCCGTTTCGCAATACCATTTTGCCATAATTATATTTATTTGGTCTACCAGAATGATCATGATAATGACTTAATTGTACTGATGTTGCAATATAATTCTGTCCAAATTGTAACGTTCTTAGAGAAAAATCGGCATCTTCATATAAGCCATAACCTTCAAAATAAGTTGAGAATTTTATCTTATTGAAAACTTCTCTCTTAAAATTCATGGACATTCCTACAATTAAATCAACTGGATATGCCTTTTCATTTAATGGATAATAACATGTTTTTCCATTAGAAAATTCTGGCATTATTCCTGGCAACTCATTGGCGCCTAATCCTAAAATATTTCTTAGATAATTTCTAGAAGATTCTTTAATGTAATAATTTTCAAGAGTGTAATATTTGGAACTTTGCTTTATTCCTTTATCATTTACTTTCCATTTATTCTCATTAATAGCAACACCTCCTACTCCAACCGCATCTGGATTTTCATTAAAAGTTTTTACAACATTTTCAAAATAATTTTGTTCTAAAACGGTATCATCGTCTAAGAAACAAATGATTTCCATTCCTTTACCAATTTTTGATGTGCCAAAATTACGCTGACGTGTCAGACCTCTATGTTCTGGCGGAACTTGAAAGTAAATGAGTTTATCAAATTGATTTTGTTCTAAAACAGTTTTAGTTTCATCATTGGTAGAACCATCAATTATTAAAATTTCATCAGGATAAAGCGTTTGATGTTTTATTGAATTTAATAAATTCAACAAGGGTTTCGCGCGCATGTACGTGCAAATAATCAAACAAACTTTAGATGAATTTCCCACAGAAATTAGGGTTTTGTTGCTATAAAGATTAAGTTATTGTAACCAGTTTTTCTATTATACTTCTTACCATACAAAGCATAATATTCTTCAAGTGAATAAACTTCAACGTCCTTAAATCCAGCAGTCATTAAGTCGTTTATCAAACCTTTTTTACTGTAGTAATATCCTGGTACTTTATATCCGTTGAAACCTGTATTTCTATTACCAACTTTTTCTCCTAAAACAAAGGAAAACAAACCTCTAAACTTAAAATAATAGGTTTTAGCAGTTGCTCCAACTTGATTGTGAACAGTACCAATAATGATCGCTTTAGGCTTCAATATTTGAAGAGCATTTTTAAAAATCGTCAATCGATCTTGTCTTACAGGAACGTAGGTTAACATACTATTTAAAATGGTTACCAAATCAAATACATTATCCACTTTATTGTAAGCTTTGGCATCACCAACAACAGTTTCTGTAATGGAATCAATATTCCACAGCTTCAAATTCTCATTGCACTTGGCAATCATATTTTCAGAAATATCAGAAGCTACAATCTTTGTTGGATTATAAAACTCTGCAATTGATTCAATTTCTCTACCTGTTCCACAACCAAAAATTTTAATAGATTGAATGCTTCCAATAGAACTATAGCGTTCTTTTGCTTTTTCGAACATAAATTCCTCAAAATCGGAAGCCTTTTTTAATACTTCTTGAGTAGCAATAATATTTTCTTTTTCCCAAAAATCTTTATTTTCAATCTTCATTTGGAGTACTATTTGAAACGTTTTAATAAAATAGAAATGGTTTTCTTATTTTTAACAAAAATAGAATTTAATATTAAATATAATTTAAAAATTATTGGCTTTATTATAATATGTCGATGTGGTTTTTCAAATGAGATGGTTTGCGTATTGAATTTGGCTTTAAATTCCATTACGCCTTTAGAACCTCCCATAGATATGTTGTATCCTTTATAACCCAATTCGTAAGACTTCTTGATGAGTTCCCAATGCAATAAATAACCTAATTTCAAATCGGGCTTCTCTTTTTTAGTTCCACCAGAAATATAAGTCAAATGATTTCCACAATTTACTGCAAATCCAGCGCCTTTAATAACTCCTTCGATTTTTGCAGTTAGCAAATAAGCTCTTTCTTTGGCTACTAATTCTAAAATTGTGGCTTTAAAATCTTCAAAAGCCCTCACGGAATAATGAGCTTCTTTGGCATTATCTTCAATGGCTAGGTAGGCAAATTTACATTCATCTTCGGTTATTGCGAAAGAAACTTCAGCAGCATTTTTATAGGATAAATTAATGTTTCGTCTTACTTGAACAGACATTTGTTGTAATAATTCATCGGCTGAAGTTGTTGTATTAAAATCAACCCAATTTATTCCGTAATTACTGTAAACGTATTTGAATAAATTGCCTTCTTTTCCAATTAAATTAGTACTACTTAAATTTTTGGTAGAATATCCATAAGGCTCAATAGCAACCTCATTCGAAATTGGTAAACTGTATTGCACATAACAACATCCTCTCTTTTTGGCTTGAATAGAAAGCTGACTTAAAATATGTTCTAATTTATCTTCCTTTCCAGCAATAACAATTGGTCCATGTGGAACTATATAAAATTTGAAGAAAAAACTTTTAGCAATTACCGCACCATATCCGCCAATAATTACTTCGTCTTCATGAACAATAAAAATCTCATAATCAAAACCATAAGAAGCATAAGATTGCAACCATTGGGAATAAATTAAATGACTACCACGACTTTCATTTAATAGAAATTCGTCCCATTTTTGAATCCATTTTGGGTCTTTGGTAATTATAAAATTCATTAATTAATGGTTCTTGAAGATAACAAATTGTTAGGATTTTTGATATAAATAACTCCATTAGCATCAACATCAAAAACCGTCTCTTCAAAGATATTAAAATATTCTATGAGTTGAGAAAGTGTTGGATTCCAAATCTTATTTTCTCTTATTTTAAGTGATAAATTCTCAAAATTAGCCACCACTTCATCATCAAAAACACCTTCTTGTTTGAATAGCTTCCCTGAATAATGACTCATATCGACAGAGAAATAAGTATGTGCAATAAAAATACCCGATTCACTAATCAAGGATTCAATATTTTGTGGATGTAAAGATTTTTTAAAATCAACAATTTCTAAAGTTTGAAACACAAAAAAATCTTTAACATCAATTCTGTGTTTAAATAAAATTGGAGCGAAATGAGCTACTTTGTAGGGTTTGTTCTTCTCTGAATTCCAAAAAAATAACACTTTCAACACTACCATTAACAAAGGAACTATATTCTTAATCAAAGTGAATACCTTCAAAAACTGTTTCTTTTTAATAATGGCTCGAGCATTAGCAACAGCGTCAATATAATTTCGAACACGATTTTCATCATTATCATAATGAAAAATGATATTCTTAAATAGCATTACTAGTTTAGTCTTAAAAGAAAATTTAGCAATTCCTTTTCGATAATTATTTAGTGTAAATTGAGTAGTATTTAATTGATTAATAACACCAGAAGTAGCTGTTCCTGAATCAATGTAATTCCAAAGAACTTGTATTTTTTTATCTGATAATTGCTTTTCAAAAGTGGTATTTGAAACTTTGTTGTTTTTATAAAGCGAAAAATTATAAGGCTGAAAACCATGATCTATCCAAACAGGAATGTCATCAAAAGGATGTTGAAAATTTTGAAAATCTTCAAAACTTTCTGCATCAGATTTTATGGATTGTGACAAGGAGTGATAACATAATTCATGTCCGTCATTTTTCCAAAATTCCAATTCCTTTTTATCGTTTTCAAAAGAAGCATTATCGTTTCTTTTAGAAAAATGATTGAGAAAAAAACCTTTGGTAGTTTTAATATTCGTTTTTGCAAATAACTGACGTTGTAATTTTAAATTGGGTAAAGTATCATAATCGCAATGATCTGTAAAACAAGCTATAGCTGAAAACGGAATTTTAGAACGACTAATTTCTATAGCATCCGCTTTGGTAAAAAGCAAGCTCGGTTGTTCCACAAAGTGAAGCGCAGAATTAGCTGAAACTAATTTTTTTGTATTTTTTATTCCAGTGTATTCGGTTAAGGAATTAGAATATTCTGGATTGAACTTCCATAAAAGAACCTTTTTATTTTTTGGACTTACTTCCCAAATACCTCTATTAATATTGGCTTGAACTATAAAACCATTACTAAGTTTTAATATTTTAGAAGATAAAGAAGTAGCAATTCGAGTTTCATTGACATCAACCCATAAATAATCATGATTTCTAAAAGAAACAATTGGAACTTCAAAAACAAATTCGATAGAAAATGAATTGAACTTAGAAGCAATTTGTTGGCAATCGACACTTATTTTGGCATTAAAATCACTTGAAAAACTAACGTTTTCCTTAATTGATGTTGCTAAAATAGTGATTGATTTTACCATTTACTTTGTTCTTTTTCCTAGCTGAACCAATTTTTTTGCATAAAATACCGACTTGTTAAACTGCATCATTCGATAAGGTAATTTTATCAATTTCAATGGAATAGACCATTTGCTACCTTTAAAAAGATACATTACAAAATATTTATGCTTGTATTCTATAAATTGTTGAGGCGTAAATTGCTTATGAATTTGATACATAATCGTCGGACTTGGAACTGGGCGAATATTTTTTACTGGTGTATCTAATTCCCATGGCTGGGTTTTACGCTTTTTACCCATAATCTTGGCTTGTGAACCCCAAAAACGGTAACCTCCAACTGGTGGTTTCAAGTGTAAATTAGTAGAAAAAGGATTGTATAAAACTGGTACACCAATTTTAGTCAGTGTAATTCCGAAATCACTATCTTCTCCGTAACCACCATCATAATTGATATCGTTTCCGACAACTTTGGTTACAAATTCTCTTTTCACACAAGAATTGGCATTACTAAAACTCTGTGAAGCACCAACATACCAACGTTCAAAAGGATAATTATCTAATTTAACTTTCAAATCATCTAAGGTTTGCTTTTGATGATCGGCTTGAATGTCTAAACCATTGCAAGCACCAGCACCATAAGTTTGAAGCAAACGGATATGATTTTCAATAAAATCGGTTTCTACTCTAATATCATCATCTCCAAAAACGATATAATCTCCAGTACATAAATCAATCGCTTCGTTTCTTGCACGACAACTACCTTTTGTAGTTTGCCATTTAAAAATTACTTCAAATGGATAATTCTCAGGATTATATAACGATTCATCTCTACTACTTTCTGGAGTTGCATCAACTACAATAACTTGCGTTGGCAAATAGGTTTGCTTTTTTAAATCCTCCATTAAATTCAAAGTAAAATCTTGACGCATCATGGTTGGAATGATGTAACTTACTGTTGGATTTCCTTTTATTTCGTCAAGCTTTCTTGGTGGAATTACACTTGGAATTGGACGTTGTTTGTAGTTGTTTTTTACACCTAAAAAAGCTTTCCATTCTGCAGGTTTCCATAATCCTTTACGATATAACATAAAAATGGAATGTGCCGCTCTAAAATTCTTTCTAAAGAAAACATACCTGTCTTTTGTAGAAATTGTAATGGTTTCTTTTTCTGAAACATCAAACAAACCTTTGGCATATAAAGGAATTGCACCTCTATTTCTAACAGCATTGTAAGCAAAATCAAAAGCAGCCAATTGAATACTTTCAAAATCATTATCAAAACCTCCAAGTAAATCCCAAACTGATTTTCTTACTGCAAAATGGTTAGGATTTAAACGCCAACTGATACATTCATCAAGATTATCAAAATCATTGATAAACCAAAAGAAAACAAACGTTTGATAGACCAAATCTGGAAAAGCATTTTTATAACCTTGCTCAAAAGAACTATGCCAAATATCGCCATAACCTTTGGAAAGTTCATCCAGTTTTTCAAGATTAGGAGTACCTAGATAAAGAATAATTTCACCTCGACTCGTTTTGTATTCTTTGAAATTTAAATTCATAGAGAAATTCTGATTTTTTACTACTTCCGTTCAATTAGAAAGATTTGCAAAAATAGTTTTATTTTTAATTTAAATACTAATTAATTAGAGTGCAATTGCTAAATAATTATTAACTATTTAATGAATAAAACTCCTTTAATAAATCAGAAGATTTTCTTGAAACAGTATCTTTTCTGAAAGTAAAAGCATATCCTTTTGGTGATGAAATTGTGCGTTTATTTACTGTGCTTTGAAGTTTATCTAAATATTTTATCCATCCGAAAAACAACATTGTTAGAAAAAGAAAAATACTTCTTAAAACTTTAATTGTAGTAGTATTTACGATGTAATTTGATAAAGTTACTGCTACCATTGAAGCTCCTCCTTCTGTAATCTCACTTTTCACGACCTCACATTGAGGAAATAAACTTCGCATACCAGTAAATGTAAATCTGAAAAAATCATACGGCTCAGCGTGATAAGGAAAATTTTGAGGTGCTTCAATTTGTAATAATCCACCTATTTTTGTAACTCTTTGTAATTCTTTACAAAATAACCAAGGATTAATAGTGTGTTCTATAACTTGCGCAGCTAAGACCAAATCAAATACATCATTTTGAAATGGAATATAATGCCCATCAAAAATATAATCTGGTTTAAACGCATTGTGAACATCAGATGTAATTACTTTACAATGAGAAAAAATTTCCTTGTAATATTCTTTTTTTTCACCAGTTCCAATAATTAAAACTAGACTATCATTTGAAAGTTTTTTTGATAATTCTTTGTAACGCTCTTCAATTTTAAAATCTTTGCAAAGAGATGGCAATAATTTTCTTCTTATATAATTCTTCAAACTTGAAGTGTCCAAGTGACTTGCGTCTTGAGTAGTAATCGTTTGATTTAAAATTTCTTCTTCATTAAAAATCGAATCCTTACCAAATAATATTGGTGTTCCATTCAAAATTTTAAATTTGGAACCATCTTCAAAAGATAACTCATTCTCAGTTTTAGTAGAGAATTTTGAATGTGAATCGGGATTAATAGTAAACTCAATCATAAAAATTAATCTTTCAAAATTGTTGAATAAAACGCTAATGATTTTTTTGCAACAACCTCAATACTAAATTTTTGCAGAATCTTATCTTTAGCTGCTTTTCCGAAAGCTACTTGTAAGGCTTTATCTTGCAAAAGTGTTTCTATTTTAGCAGCATAAAGTTCATGGTCTTTGGGATGCACTAAAAATCCTTCTTTTCCATCTTCAATGACTTCTGTTGACCATCCAATATTGCAAGCCACGATAGGTTTTTGCATTGCCATAGCTTCGAGCCAGGAAACTGGTAAAGCTTCAGCAAATGTTGGAAAAACACAAACTGATGCCTTATTTATTAGATTTTTTATTTCAGAATAAGGCACACTTCCTAAATAAGTAACATTCTTGAAAGCTTCTTTATCAAAAAGTGGTTGCATCATTTGCCAAACCGATTTATTATTAGTTATAATGTCTGAGGCATCTCTTCCTACCAATACTAGTTTGGCTTGGTTGTTTTTCTTATAAACTTCATTAAAAATCAAGGGCAATTCTAAAGAACCTTTTTTTCTAATTAATGTTCCAAAATACAATATGGTTTGTTCATCGCTTGAATTGGAACTTCCTTCAAATTGGCTCATGTCAATTGCATTCGGTATTACCTCAAAATCTCTTTTAATACCAAAAACTTCATTGGTTAAATTTCCTGTAAACTTACTTACCGAAATAATTCCATCAGCTCTTTTTAAAGCTCTTTTTTCAAAAAATCGATTCTTTCTTTTTACAGGTCTTTGGTCTAAATGACAGAAATAGGTATCGCTTCCGTTAAGTCTAAGTACCACTGGACATTTTACATTTACAAATGCTGTGCAACCAGTCCAATCTGGAGCTTCAACAATATCTATTTTATTTTCTGAATACAATTTATTGATAAGTTTTGCTATCTTTAATTGTGTCAGATAAAACGATAATCCTTTGAAAGAAATATTTTTTAATTTGTATATCGTAACACCATTTTCTTCAAATGTTGCTTCTTCATATTGAGCAAAAACGATAACTGAAACTTGATGACCAAGAGCAACAAGACCTTTGGCTAAATTATAGATACTAGTTCCAATACCACCAGAAGAGCGTGTTGAATGATGCGGATATTCGGGTGTTAAGAAACAAATCTTCATGCTTATGGATTGGTTTTTAAAAGATTTTGCAAAACTACTGCAAATTCAGCAGAAACTTTCTTTCTTCCAAACTTATTGACGTGTATTGCGTTATAAAAATCATTCTTATTATTCAATAAGTCGGAATGATTTACAAAGGTAAACGCTGTGTTGGAATTTACAACTTTAGTTTTATAAATTGGTGCTTGATAAATAATTAGTTTAGTATTATGGGCATCACAAAGTTCCTTGATTTTATCAACATAAGGATTGTTCCATTTTAAAGTTGTGGTTTTGAATGGTATTTCTTTCAGGCCAGCATTTACAGGATAAGAGTAATTACCTTTTTCATCAAAACGATTGCGTTTATTAGGCTTCATTTTGGCAACCAATGATGGATAAAAAATTTCTGAATTATAATAAGCTACACCAATCATTGGTAAATACTTCGAAAACGCCAAAGGTTTAAAATATCCGGATTCCAATTTAGAATAATAATCATAAACAAAATCTTCACTAACAAAAGGTAAAAATCGATAATCATTAGTGCTCAATTCTGGTTTTTTGGTAGCCAAATCCCAATGATTCATGGCTAAAACACAATACTTAGCTTGCTTCTTTTGATTGTAAAAATGTTGTAACATCAAATAATTAGAACTAATTCCGGTATCATCGATGCATAAATTTATTCCTTTTGTTCCAATCAAACTATCCATTTGAATGGTATTAAGACCTGTCAAACCAATACTAGAGCCAATAACAATATAATCGAAGTTGGTTTCTTTTACTTCATGATATAAAAATTGTGGTTTGTAGAAAGAAGAGTTTCTCAAGAAATACAAATTGCACCATGCGATAGCATTAAAAAGTAGTAAAGCTATAAATCCGTATTGTGCTATTTTGAGTAAAAATTTCTTCATCTTTTAAAATTGAAAGTAAATAAAACTCATTTGATTTCTATAAGTTCCCATGCAAAAAAGCATAAATAAAAGAACAAAAACAGTCCATTTAGAAAGCTTTACTTCTTGATTTCCTTTGGTAACATTTCTCCATTCAATGAAAATTAAAAATAGAATTGCGACAATACATATCAAAGTCAGCAAAGCATATTTAGAATTTTTATAAAAATAGTTCGCCGACAAAGAATGAAAATCAAACATTCCTCCAACATATTGAAAGGCTTCTGAAATGGTATTTGCTCTAAAAAATATCCAAGCCATTGAAACCAAAACAAAAGTAAGTGCTATTTTCGAATAAGCTTTAAAATTGTATTTGGTATCTGAAATACTGGCTCTATTTTTATTTGAAATTAATAATGGAATGAACAACAAAGCATGCAATAATCCCCAAAAGATAAAAGTCCAATTGGCGCCATGCCAGAAGCCACTCAAAAGAAAAATCGCCATAACATTGCGAAGTTGCATAGCTTTAGAACCTTTACTTCCTCCTAGTGGAATATAGACGTAATCTCTAAACCATGAAGAAAGTGAAATGTGCCAACGACGCCAAAAATCGGCTATATCTCTTGAAAAATAGGGAAAGCTAAAATTACGCAATAAGTCAATTCCGAAGAGTTTGGAAGTTCCTAAAGCTATATCAGAATACCCACTAAAATCACCATAAATTTGGAAAGAAAACAAAAACATACCTATCCAAAGTTCGGTCGCTGAATGACTGGAAGAGTTTTCAAAAATTTGATTTACAAAAAAAGCACAATTATCGGCAACGACAACTTTCTTAAACAAACCCCAAATGATTTGCTTCACACCTTGAACAGCAAGATGATAGTTGAAAATACGTTGCTTCTTAATTTGAGGCAACAAATGCGTAGCTCGTTCTATCGGACCAGCAACCAACAACGGAAAATAACTGACAAATAAAGAATAGGTTACCACATTGCGCTCTGGCTCTATTCTGTTTTTATAAATATCGATTACATAAGACAATCCATGGAAGGTATAAAACGAAATACCTACCGGAAGAATAACTTCTAAGGTCCAAAAACTGGCATGAAAACCTATTTTTGACAAAGCTTCTGCTAATGATTCGGCAAAGAAATTGTAGTATTTGAAAATACCTAAAAATCCCAAATTAATTCCAATACTTAACCAAAACCAAAAAGTTTTAAGCTTTTGATTTTTAGCATCATGCATTTTCAAACCAGTAAAATAATCTAAAGCTGTTGAAAAAATTAAAAGAAACAGAAAACGCCAATCCCAACAAGCATAAAAGAAATAACTTGCAACTAAAAGTAATATATTTTGCAACTCCAAACTGCGTTTGTTTACCATCCAATAAATAGCAAAAACTATGGGTAGAAATAGTAAAAACGAAATCGAGTTAAAAAGCATTATTGAAGTAATTTTATATGATTATCAACCATTTTCTCTAAAGAGAATTGCAAAACTTCTGGCTCTTTTTCCAAACCATTAAGTATAGCTTTTTTTCCATTTAAAATGGATAATAAAATCATTTTCAACTTAGAGCTATCACCTACATCAAATAAAAATCCATTGCTATTTTCTTTTACCATTTTTAGCACATTTCCTTGGTCATTAGTTGTAATTACTGGTAAGTTGCTCAACAAAGCTTCCACAACAGTATAACAGAATGTTTCGCCATGTGAAGGATGAACTAAATAAGAATATTCAGAATACACTTCATGTAAATTGGAAATACTTCCTTTAAAAATTATAGTTTTCCCTAAATCAAACTCATCAACAAGATTTTTCAAATCAGTTTCATAAGGTCCTTCTCCATAAACATCAATTGTAAATGGAACATTCGATTCTTTTTTCAAAGCTGCTACAGCATAAATAACATCTTGAATTCCTTTGTCTTTTCTTAAATGTGAGGCCGTTAAAAATTTATTAGAAACACTAAAATCTGTTTTTACTTTGAACTTTTGAATTTCTATACCGTTGCAAACAACTTTTATTCTATCTTTAATAAAAGAACCTAATTCCTTAATTAATTGATTTTTAGAATATTCAGATACTCCAACAAACAAATCGATGTATTTGGCATATAAAATTCCTTTAGTCTTTTTTTCTAAACGTTTTTTTAAAGGATAACCAGATAATGGCCTCGGATTGTGATCAATTGCAATTATCTTAGAACTATTTATCTTTTTAAGTTTTTTATAAAATGGCGTGCAAAGCTCAATAAAATGAGTTATTACATGAGAATACTGATTATTAGAATGATTTTCTAAAAAATAATTCTCAACATTTTTGTTGCTACTTGAATGTAAATTTAGTTTAGAATAACCTCCATGATTTGAGAGATTTGGAAAAAACCAATCGATTTCAATACCTTGTTCTTTGCATTTTGCATCAAACATCCAATAAAAATAGTCCATGCCACCTACTCGCTCTGGAAGAAGCTCATAGTTACACAAAACGGCTATTTTTTGTTGGTTTACACCCATGCTTTTAAGGTTTGAGCTATGCGTTTACCAGTTTCGAACAGAGGCTTACTTACTTGTAATTTAAGCAATTCCAT
>NZ_JBIISA010000058.1:0-6221 GCF_044341265.1 Flavobacterium sp. | reverse complement strand
CTTTATTTTTATCATTTGTAAACAACATCAGTATTAATGTTACAACTCCAAGTATCATTCCTAATGCAAATGGTCCATAACTTGCAACAATAACTGCTACGTGAATCATTAACCAATACGAATTTAAAACAGGTTGCAAATTAGCAATAGCCGGATCCATCCAACTCCAATGAGCAATCATCAAAATCATTGAAGCTACAAAGGTTCCTGAAGCAACCGTTAATTTAGACTTTCTATCAAATGCTAAGGTAAAAAACATCGTTGCCCAAGCTACATAAATCATACTTTCGTAAGCATCACTCCAAGGAGCATGTCCTGATATATACCATCTTGCGATTAATCCTAGTGTATGCAAACCAAATAAAAGACCTATGAATACATGAAAACCATTTATAACTATTCGAATTGATTTCTTCTCAAAAAAGATGTTTACAATAGTAAAAACCAACATTAGTACACCACAAAGCATATACAAATAATAGAGATTTTTGAAAATATCATATTTGTTGTACATGATTTCAGAATCAATCTTGTCATCGCTTGGCCTTACTGCTTTACCTTCTTTCTTTTGATAATTTTCCATACCAACTAAGAAAGTATTAGCCATAGTATAGTTATCATCTTGTGAAGATTTCATCAAGGCATCTAGGTAAATCGGAAGTGCATTTTTTATAGTATCCAATGAAGTTCCTGTGGTATGATTAATCTCCAAATAAGAGGACCATTTGTTATTTTTATCATTTGGTACAGGAAAGATTTTTAAAATTTGACCACTCAAAGCTGTATTTAATAGATTTACTTTTTTATCAGTTTCTATAAAATCCTTCTCAAATTTACTTGGAACTTGGGCCTTGTAAGCCGATTCTAAATAAGGTGACAATTTATAATTTCCTTTGGCATCAAAAAATGACTTTAATGAAGCATAGGTTTCTTTTTTATCAATTCCGATAATTTTTCTAATACTATCGTTTCCACTTTTAATATAAACCAATGGAACTTCATACCAAGCAATAGGAAACTGCGTCATAGAAACAAATACTTGATCCGAATTCATATCTTCGTAAGTATCTTTCTTACTAACTTTTCTAAGTAATTCTGAAGAAAAGGTATTGATTGGTTTCATTCTACCACCTTCATCTTGAATTACTAATCGTCCAAATTGAGCTGCGTGTTTCTCTGAAACTTTATATTTTAAAATAGAATCAACATAATTAAATTTTGCACTCTTAACAGGAACTTTTTCTTTTCCATGATTGTGACCATCGTGATTATCGTGGTTTTGAGAAAATCCAGTAAAAGATAACATTAATGCCAAAATGGTAATCAATTTCGACTTTTTATCTTTAATCACCTCAAGTTTTCGTTTCAAATCAGCAAAACGTGAGTACTTTGTAAACAAAATGGCCATCATTGCAAAGAATAAAATAAAGTAACCAATGTAGGTAATTAAGGTACCCCAAAAATCATGATTTACAGAAAGAACAGTACCTTTTTCATCTGGATCAAAGTTGGCTTGAAAAAATCTAAATCCTTTGTAATCCAAAATATTATTCATAAAAATTCTTGCGTCAAATTTGTCATTTCCGTCAATTACAGTGACTTTACTTTCAAATGATGAATATCTTTTTTCAGTTCCTGGATAACGTTGTGCGATAAAATCATTTAACTTAAGACTAAATGGCAATGTGTAAACTTTACTTCCAAAGAAAAAAGTAAATTCTAATTTACCAATTTTAACTGTTTGTGGTACACCTTGTTTTCCTTTAGATCCAACTAAAGTAATTTCCTTTTCTTGACCTTCTGTTTTTAACTTAAGTACTAAAGCATCTTCACCATTTTTTGCTTTATAATCACCACTTGGTTTATAATCTTTTTCTCCTTTTATAGGTTGATCTGGGAAAACAAATTGTGCGCCTCCCATATTATATAGTGAACGAAACATCAACGGTTGAACTACATCTTTAGCAACTGTTCCTTGAAATTTATCTGCCATTCTCATAAAATTTCCTTCAAAAGGAGCTTCGATTGTGGTAGTTCCGTCTTTAATTGTGATGTTGATTGCGCCTTTAATATAAGAATTTAGAGCAAACAAAACATTGTGAATATTTTGAACTTCACCTTCTTTCAAATAATGTTCATGACGTTCACCTCCACCAGATTCAACCATTTTTAAATGAAACTTTCCGTTTGGCGTTTCTTTAATTGATTCTTTAGCATCAAGAATAAATTTTTCATATTCTACCTCAAAAGAAGTCTCATTGAATTTATCTTTAAAATTGAAATGATTATCTGCAATTGGAAACAGAGACACTGAAGAAAACAATAATGGATGTTCAAATACTCTTCTTCTAATTTCTCCTTGATATTGTCCATCCACAAAATAGGTTAGATAATTTTTATCAGAGTAAATTTGATTTGAAGCTTCACCTTCGCGAATTGGCATCATACCTTCGTAACTTATGTATCTGGTAATTGCTGCACCTACAATAATAAAAATAAAAGAAAGATGTAATAATAAAGTAGCCCATTTCTCTTTTTTCCATAATTGATATCTTGAAATATTTCCGAAGAAATTGATTAAAAAAAAGATATGAATGGCTTCAAACCACCAAGTATTGTAGATAATAACTCGAGCTGTATCGGTATTGTAAGCGCTTTCAATAAAAGTTCCAGCTGCCATTGCAACAGCATAACCAATAAATAAAACAGCCATTAAACGTGTTGAGAAAAGTATAGATTTAATTTTTTCCATGTGGATTTAGGAATGATTTTTTAAAAGTGACACAAAAGTAAATTAAAATTGTGGATTTTTTTAAAATTATAACATGGTTTTAAGGGATTTTTAAGAGACGTTGAGAATATTAATTTTTACTAGTGCTGTAAAATATATTTTCAATATTTTTACCGAATGATTTCAATTACTATAATTGGTTCGGGCAATGTTGCACAACATTTAATAAAAGCCATTTCTAAAACTACAACTTTAGAAGTGAGTCAAGTGTATGCGAGAAATATTGATTCTGTTTCGCATCTTATTGATTCTGATAAAATTACAAATAACATTTCGCAATTAAAAAATGCTGATTTATATATTATTTCAGTTTCTGATGATGCCATTCAATCGGTTTCTAATTCCTTATTTTTTTCTGAAAAATTAGTTGCACATACTTCCGGAAGTGTTGCTATGGAAGAACTTTCAGATAAAAACAGAAAAGCCGTTTTTTATCCATTACAAACCTTATCCAAGAAAAAAGAAGTCGATTTTACAACGGTTCCACTTTGCATCGAAGCTCAAAATGAAGCTGATTTACATCTTTTAACTGAAGTTGCTCAACATCTTTCAGATCATGTCTACAATGTTGATTCGGAACAACGAAAATCTTTACATGTCGCTGCTGTTTTTGTTTCCAATTTTGTAAATCACTTATATAAAATAGGAAGTGATATTTGTATCGAACACAAAGTACCCTTTGAAATTCTAAAACCATTAATTTTGGAAACTGCTAAAAAAGTTCAAATAATGGAACCTAACGAAGCGCAAACAGGTCCAGCAAAAAGAAATGACACTTCAACAATAAACAAACATTTAGCAATATTAACTGATGAAAATCAGAAAGATATCTATAAAATTCTAACCAAATCTATTATCGATAATGGCAAAAAGTTATAAAGAAATAATGAATACAATTGACACCTTTATTTTTGATGTTGATGGTGTTTTAACCGATAGTTCCGTTCACGTTTCTCAAAATGGTGAGATGTTGAGAATTATGAGTATTCGCGATGGTTTTGCCATGAAAGCTGCTATCGAAAGTGGTTATAATGTTTGCATCATTTCTGGTGGAAATAATGAAGGTGTTCGAATTCGCTTAAGAAATTTAGGAATAACTGATATTCATTTGGCTTCTCCGAACAAAGTTGAAACCTTTAAAGAATATACCGAATTATACAATATCAAGCCAGAAAATATATTGTATATGGGCGACGATATTCCTGATTATCATGTGATGCAATTGGTAGGATTGCCAACTTGTCCTCAAGATGCTGTATCCGAAATCAAAGCTATTTCAAAATATATTTCTCATAAAAATGGTGGAAAAGGTGCTGTTAGAGAAGTTATAGAACAAGTCATGAAGGTACAAGGAAAATGGCATTTGTATTACAACGGAAAACACGATTAAAAAGTATTCAGTGTTCAGTAATCAGTTTTCAGTTACTTAGATTGTGTTAATTTAGTATTCAGTTAATTAGTTATTTATGACATTTCAAGATTTATTGGCTTATCAAAAATCATTTGCCTTAGCAATGAAAATATTTAGAGTTTCAAAATCCTTCCCAAAAGAAGAAACTTATTCTTTAACAGACCAAATAAGAAGATCATCAAGAAGTGTTTCTGCAAATATTGCTGAAGCATACAGAAAACGAGATTATCCAAAACATTTTCATAGTAAGTTAACCGATTCTGATGCTGAAAATTCTGAAACTCAAGTTTGGTTAGAATATTCCATTGCTTGTGAATACATAACAAATGAAACATATACAGAATTATTAAATGATTCAAAAGAAGTAGGAAAATTGATAAATTACATGATTCTAAACCCAAAAAAGTTTGGAGTAAAAGAAGATAAATCGTAAATTCATAAACATTATTTAACACTGAACACTGAACACTGAACACTGAACACTGAACACTGAACACTGAACACTTTAACATGAAATACCTAAAACTAATACGTTACCAAAACCTTCTTTTAATAGCATTAATGCAAATTGTTATTAGGTTTGGATATTTAGAACTCATCAATATTCCGCTTTCACTTTGGTATTGGCAATATTCTTTGCTGATTTTAGCAACTGTTTTAATTGCTGCTGGTGGTTATGTAATCAACGATATTTTCGATCAAGAAACTGATGCTGAAAACAAGCCTAATAAAGTAATTATTGGCAAATCAATTTCAGAATCTAAGGCCTATATTATTTATGCTTCACTAACTATAACTGGAGTTGCTTGTGGATTCATTTTAGCGAATTCTGTAGAGCATCCCAATTTTGCAGTTGTTTTTGTTTTGATTGCAACCCTACTCTATTTTTACGCAAGTACTTTGAAACAAATAGCTTTAGTTGGTAATATTGTTGTTGCATTATTACTTGCTTTCAGTGTTATTATTATTGGAATGTTTGACATTTTTCCAAATACATTTGATATCAACCGAAAACAAATGACTTTGGCTTTTAGTATCCTTTTAGATTATGCCAAGTTTGCTTTCATTATCAATCTAGTTCGTGAGATAATTAAAGACATTCAAGATGTAAAAGGTGATACTCTTGAAGAAATGAAAACATTGCCAATAGTTATCGGTGTTGCAAAAACTAAAATAATTACTTTCATATTGTTATTGCTTCCAAGCTTGTATTTGTTGTATTATTCAAAAACGTATCTATTTGAAAACAACTTGTTTTATGGATTAGCATACATTTTAGCTTTAGTTATTGCTCCAATGATAATGTGTTTAGTTCAAATTTGGAATGCAAAAGAAAACAACGATTACAAAAAAATTAGTACGCTTTTAAAATGGATTATTTTCTTCGGAATTTTATCTATTGCAGTTGTTACTTTAAATATCAAATACAATGCTTAAAGATTATAAAATCATTCTAGCTTCTGGCTCGCCGAGACGTCAACAATTTTTTAAAGATTTCGATTTACAATTTGAAATTAGACTAAAAGAAATTGAAGAAATCTATCCTGATAATTTAAAAGCAGAAGAAATTACAAATTATCTTGCCGAACTAAAAGCAAAAGCGTTTGAAGGTGAATTAGCAGATAATGAAATCTTGATTACGAGTGATACTTTAGTTTGGTTAAACGACAAAGCATTGGGCAAACCAAAGGATTATGACGACGCATTTCAAATTTTAAAATCGTTATCCAATCAAACGCACGAAGTAATTACATCGGTTTGTTTTAAAACAACTACTAAAACGGAAACTATTTTTGAAACAACAAAAGTATCTTTTCGAGAATTATCTGATGATTCAATACGTTACTATTTAGATAATTACAAACCATTTGACAAAGCTGGTGCCTACGGAATTCAAGAATGGATTGGTCTGATTGGTATACATAAAATTGAAGGTTCTTACACTAATGTTGTTGGTTTACCTACAGAAAAAGTATATACTTATTTAACATCTTATTTGGATTAAAGTGCGTAAATTTA
>NZ_JBIISA010000044.1:0-21638 GCF_044341265.1 Flavobacterium sp. | reverse complement strand
TTGGATTAGCACATTGATTCGCTGAAGGTGTAAAAGTATAAGTTGTAGTCGTTGTATTATTCAGTGCTGGTGACCAACTTCCAGTAATTCCATTGTTTGATGTTGTTGGAAGTGCCGCTAAAGTATCACCTGAACATATTGGAGTAACAGGAGTAAAAGTTGGTGTTACTTTTGGATTAACCGTAATAGTTAACGTTGTTGGATTAGCACATTGATTTGCTGAAGGCGTAAACGTGTAAGTTGTAGTTGCTGTGTTATTAAGTGCTGGTGACCAACTTCCTGTAATACCATTGTTTGATGTTGTTGGAAGTGCTGCTAAAGTATCACCTAAACATATTGGAGTAACAGGAGTAAAAGTTGGTGTTACTTTTGGATTAACCGTAATAGTTAACGTTGTTGGATTAGCACATTGATTCGCTGAAGGTGTAAAAGTATAAGTTGTAGTCGTTGTATTATTCAGTGCTGGTGACCAACTTCCAGTAATTCCATTGTTTGATGTTGTTGGAAGTGCCGCTAAAGTATCGCCTGAACATATTGGATTAACGGCTGTAAAAGTTGGTGTTACTTTTGGATTTACCGTTATGGTTAGTGTTGTTGGATTAGCACATTGATTCGATGAAGGCGTAAACGTATAAATTGTAGTTGTTGTATTATTAAGTGCTGGTGACCAACTTCCTGTAATTCCATTGTTTGATGTTGTTGGAAGTGCCACTAAAGTATCGCCTGAACATATTGGAGTAACAGGTGTAAAAGTTGGTGTAACTTTTGGATTTACTACAATAGTAAGCGTTGCTGGATTAGCACATTGATTAGCTGATGGTGTAAACGTGTAAGTTGTAGTTGCTGTGTTATTAAGTGCTGGTGACCAACTTCCAGTAATTCCATTGTTTGATGTTGTTGGAAGTGCTGCTAAAGTATCACCTGAACATATTGGAGTAACAGGAGTAAAAGTTGGTGTTACTTTTGGATTAACCGTAATGGTTAACGTTGTCGGATTAGCACATTGATTCGCTGAAGGCGTAAACGTATAAGTTGTAGTCGCTGTGTTATTAAGTGCTGGTGACCAACTTCCTGTAATTCCATTGTTTGATGTCGTTGGAAGCGCTGCTAAAGTATCACCTGAACATATTGGAGTAACAGGAGTAAAAGTTGGTGTTACTTTTGGATTTACTGTAATAGTTAGCGTTGTTGGATTAGCACATTGATTCGCTGAAGGTGTAAAAGTATAAGTTGTAGTTGCTGTGTTATTAAGTGCTGGTGACCAACTTCCAGTAATTCCATTGTTTGATGTTGTTGGAAGTGCCGCTAAAGTATCGCCTGAACATATTGGAGTAATTGGAGTAAAAGTTGGTGTGATATTGGGAGTTATAGTAACTGTAACTGTTGCAGTTGCATTAGAACAAGGTGTATTGCCTGTGACTGTATAAGTATATATTCCAGCTAAATCTACAGAAGGATTAAAAATACCTGTTCCACTAGCTAATGCTGGACTCCATGTTCCACCTGATTGTGGTGTACCTCCTAAGCTATTGAATAAATTTTGAGGAGTTGCATTACTACAAATAGTTAAACTTCCATTAGTACCGGCATCAACTGCAGGAATAACTGTTACTATAACATTTGAAGTTGAATTACCACAAGGTGCAGGTCCAGAAACTGTATAAGTATAAGTTCCTGATGGATCTATTGCCGGATTAAAAATTCCAGTTCCACTAGCGAGCGCTGGATTCCATGTTCCTCCTGATTGAGGTGAACCTCCCAAGAGAGTGAATAAATTTTGACTTGATCCATTACTACAAGTCGTCAAAGTTCCATTAGTTCCAGCATTCTTTGGATCAGAAATTATGATTGTAACCGTTGATGAACTTGGCGGACATCCACCATTATTAACAGTATATGTAAAAACATAAGGACTTCCAGAAGCATTTAAAGAAGAAATATTTACAGTTCCTAAATTGCCATTAGTAGTAGGTAATGGACCTGTCCAAGTTCCTGTAGTATCAGGAGTACCACCCAAAGCACTGAATAAACTTCTGGTTGGATTACTTGCTATTTGATCAGAACAAATAGATAAAGTTCCATTAGTTCCAGAATTATTTGGTGATAAAATTGTAACTACAACTTCTAATCTATTGGTACTCTCACATGGCGGATCAATAGTTGTAGCAAAATAACTTTGTCCATTAACTAGAGGTGTTGAAGGATCTAATTGTATTGATGAAGATTGAGTTGCATACCAATTATTTGAACCGCTAGCAACCAAATCTGCAATTGTAGGAGATGAATTTGAACAAAAAACTTGATTTGAATTTCCTAAAGGAACTGGGACTACTCCAACAGTTACAAATACAGAAAGTCTTGACGTTTTACATCCAGTAAATGGATTTGTTTGATCTGCATAATAAATAGTATTATTATTCAATATGGTTGACGGTAATAAAGCGGTACCTCCAGATGGTGATGTATACCATTGTACATTATTACCATTTGCAATTAAACTTGCTATTGTAGCTTGAAAAGGATTATCAACACAAACTCCTTGAAAATTTTGTCCAGTTGGAGCTGAATAAATTGTTACTATAACTTGTTGTCTTATTCCGCAAGTTCCTGAGGCATCATCTGCATAATAATCTTCGCCATTTACTAAAACTGTTGCTGGAGATAATGGTGTAGTAGAAGATGCAGTTGCATACCAAACAACTCCATTCCCATTATTAGTTGCTACTAGACTAGCAACTGTTGGAGATTGTGTATTACAAAATGTTTGTGAGCTATTAAGAACTGTAGGACATTGTGCTAAGGCATTATATCCTCCTAATAATAATATAAGAAATAGATAAAATAAATTAACATATCTGTTATTGAGTAAATTTTTTATCATAAGCCAAATTCAATTTTATAAAACCATTATTAAAAATTAGTTAGAATTGATAATGTACTATAACTACTACCAAAACTAAGGAAAATAACTTACCGTTTAACGATAAAATCAATACTCGTTCAATACTCTGATTTTACCATCTGTATCACGCTGTAGAATATAAAATCCTTTATTGACATTACTACCCAACTTATCTTTTTTGTATTCAAATTTTAACTTTACATATTCTGTAATATCTTCATTTGCAGAGATTTCAAATTTCTTATCTTGTACTAATCTTAGTAATGTATCTAACGTTAAATCAAATCCAATTAAAAAGTTCTGACTCAGTTCATCGGAATTTATTTGAATCACTTTTTGTTCAGCAACCTTCATTGTTGTAGCTTTTTCAACTGAACTAAAAGACGGATAAATCATTTTAAGTAGATTCATTCGAATAGAGGAAACATTAGTGTAATTTTTCAACAATGAAGCATCTAAAACTACAATTTGAATTTGAAACTCAGATAGCTCATTCAATAAGATATTTGTAGAACTAATAATCATACTACTCTTATCAGCATCCAAAATCACATAATTAAGTTTTTCTTTTGATAATAATCCTTTCAAATCATCTGTATCAACTACATTTCTATCGGATACTTTTACAAATTTTGAATCTGGACAAGTTTCAGCAATGAAATTTTTACTCTTAATTCGATTAAGACTATTAACTACAATTATGTTAGCACTTTTAGATTTTAGATAATCCAAAATAGAACTTCTAATAATTGTTTCCGATGGAACAGAAACATATAAATTAGAATATCCTTTTTCGTTATTCGATGACTGAGATGTAATAACAGGTATATTTTTTTCATTGACTAATGATGCAATCTTTCCGGCTTGCAAATCATAATATGGCATAATAATCGCGTTTGACTCCTGTACATCATTATTTGTATTTAAAGCTTCAATATCAGTTGAACTCAAATTATTTTGAAGTTCAATCGTTTTAACATCAATATTTAATCCTAATGTTTTAGCAGAATCAATTGCCTTTAGTGCTCCAGTGTAAAACTCTAAATTCATTTTTAAAAAATCATCTTGAACATCTTTAAATTCAGAGGATTTCGCTAAATATTCTTTGTATTTAGCATCACTAAATGGTAAAACAATAGTAATTTTGTTTGCTCTAGATTTATTTATTGTCGTCTTTAAATCTTTATATTTTGAGTTAGAGCTCGCAACGTTTTTATTTGATGTAACTACAACAGGTTTTACTATTTCTGAAGTCTTTTTGGGAGTTTCTTTAGGTACAATTTGCGTTATTTCACTTGAAGAGTTTACAGTGTTTTTGGGCATTTTAATAATCATTCCAACTTGAACTGCTGCAGACAATTTTGGATTTAACGCAACAAAATCATTGATGGTCATTCCAGCTCTTTTTGACAATCCGAAAAGTGTTTCTTTAGGTTGAATTTCATAATCAACATACTCTTGATTTGATGGAATGATTGCCTGTTTAACTACTTCTCTATTTTCTATAACCTTTGTAACTTCAACTTTATTAATCACAGAATCAGTTCCAACGTAAGAATTTGGAATCATTAGTTTTTGTCCAATTTGAAGACCTTTAACTATTTGTGGATTTAGAGTTTCCAATTGTTCAATGGTAACTCCATATTTTTTTGAAAGACCATATTTTGTCTCTTCGGGTTCTACTAAATGGTATTTTGAATCATTAGAATTTACGATGGTGTTCAAACTACCACTTTCTTTTCTAACAGGAATACTTAATTTTTGACCGCTCTTTAGAATTCCATTTAAAACAGAACTATTTGCTTTTGTTAATTCATCAACAGTAATTCCGTTTCTTTTAGATATTCCATACAAGGTTTCGCCTGGTAAAACTATGTAGTCGAATTTAGAAGTAAAAGCATTATTAACACTTAATTGAGAAAGATTTTGCTTGAAATTTGTTGTCGCACCTTTAATTTGTAATTTATGTCCAACTTGTAATCCAGCAATAATTTGAGGATTTTGAGCTTCTAACTCTTGAATAGAAATTCCATAAATTTTAGACAACCCAAATTTTGTTTCTTTTGATTGAACAATATGAATAAGGATATTTTGATTTTTATCAGAATTCTCAACAGAAGTTTTTTCAGACGAAGGTTTTTCAGATGAAGGTTTAACTGAATTTTCAACTAATGATTTAGGAATTATTAGAACCTCTTTCTCTTTAAGACCATTAACCGCACTAGGATTTAATTTTATTATATCATAAGGTGTAACCATATACTTCTGGGCAATGGTTGCTAAAGTTTCACCATTAGCAATTACATGATATGTATTGGCCTCCTGTGAATAAATAACTTGAACAAAAAATAATACTAAAAGCAGTGTTAATTTTTTCATATTCCATTTTACCATAAAGATGTTAGTATCGTAAATGTCTTATAAAATTAACGAAAAAAAACTTTGTAGAAATAGTACTACAAAGGTTGTTATTAAGAGTTTTATTAACAATTTTTTAAAACACAAACATCGCTCTTTCGCTCATCATTTCGTTAACCTCATCGGCAACTTCCTCAATGATAGCCTCGTTTGTATGATTCATCAATACTTTATCAATAAACGCAACAACTGTTTCCATATCTTCTTCTACCAAACCTCTTGTAGTAATGGCTGGTGTTCCAATACGAATTCCAGAGGTTACAAAAGGTGATTTATCATCAAATGGAACCATATTTTTATTAACCGTAATTTCTGCTTTTACTAACGCATTTTCAGCTTCTTTACCAGTAATATTTTTGTTTCTTAAGTCAATCAACATCATATGGTTATCTGTTCCACCAGAAATTAAATTATAACCTCTTTTGTTGAAAGCTTCTGCCATTGCTTTAGCATTTTTCTGAACTTGCATCGCATATCTAAAGAATTCATCTGTAAGACATTCTCCAAAAGCAACCGCTTTAGCAGCGATAACGTGCATCAAAGGACCACCTTGATTTCCCGGAAAAACTGACATGTCTAAAATATGTGACATCATTCTAATCTCTCCTTTTGGAGTTTTCAATCCCCAAGGATTTTCAAAATCTTTACCCATCATAATCATTCCGCCTCTTGGTCCACGCAATGTTTTGTGAGTTGTAGTGGTTACAATATGACAATGCGGAATTGGATCGTTCATTAATCCTTTAGCAATTAATCCAGCTGGATGCGAAATATCTGCTAAAAGCAAAGCTCCAACGCTATCTGCAATAACTCTAAAACGCTCAAAATCCATATCACGACAGTAAGCAGATGCTCCTGCAATAATCATTTTAGGTTGCTCTTTAGTAGCTATCGCTTGAATTTTATCATAATCAAATTGTCCTGTTTCTGGCTCAACTCCATAAAAAGAAGGAGTATATAATTTACCAGAAAAATTTACAGGAGAACCATGAGTTAAATGTCCACCATGAGACAAATCAAAACCTAATATTTTATCACCAGGCTGAAGACAAGCTGCAAAAACAGCTGTATTGGCTTGAGAACCAGAGTGAGGTTGCACATTTACATATTCTGCTCCAAACAATTGTTTAGCTCTATCAATAGCAATTTGCTCAACAATATCAACAACTTCACAACCTCCATAATATCTTTTACCAGGATATCCTTCAGCATATTTGTTTGTTAAACAGGAACCTGCAGCTTCCATTACTTGGTCACTAACAAAGTTTTCAGAAGCAATAAGCTCTATTCCATGTATTTGTCTGTCTTGTTCGTCAAGAATTAAATCGAAAATTTGTTCGTCGCGTTGCATTTATTTTGGATTTTTGTTAAAAACTCCTCAAAATTACGAAATATGTTTGTCAAATAAATCTTAAATGATATATTTGATTACAAATTTTTCAACAACAAATCAACAAATATATTATGCCGCATTTTGCTAATAATCCTGCTAAAAAATCTTGGTTAGAAGTTTCTAAAGATTCTGATTTTCCAATTCAAAATATACCTTTTGGAGTTTTTATAACTAAAGACGATGTGATCACTATTGGAACAAGAATTGGTGATAGTGCTATTGATATGGGAGCTTTACAACAATTAGGCTACTTTGAAGGTATCGAACTAACAGACGATATGTTCATGCAAGATACACTTAATGATTTTATATCTGATGGTAAAAAAACTTGGCGATTAGTTAGAAATAGACTTTCTGATTTATTTGATGAAAACAACCCAAAACTTAGAGATAATAAAGAACATCGTGATATAGTTATCTTCAAAATTAGCGATATTGAAATGCTTTTACCTGTTCAAATTGGTGATTATACCGATTTTTACTCTAGCAAAGAGCATGCAACCAATGTTGGTAAAATGTTTCGTGATCCTGAAAATGCTTTGTTACCTAATTGGCTTCACATTCCGGTAGGATATCATGGTAGAAGTTCTACGATTGTTCCATCTGGAATTCCAGTACACAGACCAATGGGACAAACATTACCAAATGGTCAATCAACTCCAGTATTTGGTCCATCACAAGCTATCGATTTTGAATTAGAAACTGCATTTATTACTACCGATGCCAATATTATGGGAGAAAATATTCCAGTAAATGAAACCGAAGATTATATTTTCGGAATGGTTTTATTGAACGATTGGAGCGCAAGAGATATGCAAAAATGGGAATATGTGCCACTTGGACCTTTCTTAGCTAAAAACTTTGCTTCATCAATTTCACCTTGGATTGTAACTATGGATGCTTTAGAACCTTTCAGAACTAAAGGACCAAAACAAGAACCAACACCACTTCCCTATTTGCAACAAAAAGGAAAACACGCTTACGATATTAACTTAGAAGTTTACATAAAACCCGAAAATGTTGAAGAAACATTAGTTTCAAAATCTAATTTCAAGTACATGTATTGGTCTATGAGTCAGCAATTAGCGCATCATACTTCTAATGGTTGTAGAGTGAATTCTGGAGATATGATGGGTTCTGGAACAATTTCTGGACCAACAGAAGATAGTTATGGTTCCATGTTAGAATTGACTTGGAGCGGAAAAAATCCAATCAAAATGAAAGATGGTAGCGAGCGTAAGTTTATCAACGATAATGATACCGTTATAATGAAAGGACATTGTCAAAATAGTTCAGTTCGTATTGGTTTTGGTGAAGTCTCTAGCAAATTATTACCACCATTCGTTAGAAAATAATAAACTTTTATTTTTGGCTTACTTTTTGGATAGTTCCAATTAGTAACTCTAAAATTATATACCATGAAGAACTTTACATTCCTCCTAACCTTTTTTGTTCTTATCACTTCATGTGGTGTAAGACAAACTAGAGAATCATTAACTTCTGGCGATTATGATAGTGCTATCCAAACTGCTGTAGAAGGATTAAGAAACCGAAAAGAAGCTAAAGGCAAACAAGATTACATTTATCTTCTTGAAGAAGCTTTTGCTAAAGCTAAAGAACGTGATTTGCAAAACATCAATCTTTGGTTTAAAGACGCAAGTCCAAGTAATACAGAGAAGATTTATACTACCTATCTTCAATTGAACAATCGTCAAGAGTTGATAAAACCTCTTTTACCATTGCGATTGATGAAAGAAGGTCGCAATGCTATTTTTCCATTTGAAGATTATTCTGATCAGATTGTAAATAGTAAAAACGCACTTGCCAAACACCTTTACGATAATTCAAAAGCACTTTTAGCAACAAAAGATAAAATGAGTTATCGTCGTGCTTATGATGATTTGATTTACTTAAATACGCTTTCACCAAATTTTAAAGATGTAAATGCGCTAATAAACGAAGCTCAAATTAAAGGAACAGATTACGTTAGCGTTTTTACCAAAAACGAAACCAATATGGTTATTCCTGTTCGTTTACAAAATGACTTATTAGACTTCAGTACTTTTGGTTTAAACGACAAATGGACGGTGTATCATAGCAATAAAGTAAAAGGAATCACTTATGATTATGGTTTAATTGTAAACTTTCGTCAAATAAATATCTCGCCAGAACAAGTTAAAGAAAAAGAATTCCAAAAGGAGCGACAAGTAAAAGATGGCACAAAACCACTTTTAGATGCTAATGGAAATCCAGTAAAAGACGAAAAAGGCAACCCAATTCGTGTAGATAATTTTAAAACAGTAAGAGCAACTGTTTATGAATTTAGACAATTCAAATCTACTCAAGTTGTTGCTAAAGTAGATTATATAGATTTTAGAAATAATCAGTTAATTGAAACGTTTCCATTGGCTAGCGAATTTGTTTTCGAACATGTTTACGCAAGATATAATGGCGACAGAAATGCTTGTGACGAAAGTTACATCAGCTACTTCGACCAAAGAGCCGTGCCTTTTCCAAGTAATGAACAAATGGTTTATGATTCTGGAGAAGACTTGAAAGCCAAACTAAAAGATATTATCGTTAGAAATAAATTTAGAAGATAATTTTTAAATTGCAGATATAAAAAAACGCATTTGGATTTAATTTCAAATGCGTTTTTCTATTTATTCAGTGAATCGTTCTAAAAATTTAGCATCAATATCATCATGAGAAGTTGAAAAAATAGCCTTTCCGTTTTTAATCAACAAGATTTGTGGCGATTGATGAAACACATCAAATCGATTGGCAATTTCATTAGAAACATCACGATAATTTAATAAATCTAAGAAATAAGGTGTGATTTTTTCTACCAAATCAAACTCGTTTTCAAATTGTTTTAAAGCAAAACGACTAATACTACAACGTGTACTGTGTTTGAAAATCAGAACTGCTTTTTCATTGGACAAATCAACAATTTCGTTTAACTGACCTAAATCGGTTAGTAGTCTCCATCCTATTTTAGAAGATTGATTTCCTTCTTCTGAAGAGCCAAATATATTTTTAAATAAACTCATATCTAATTAATCTAAAGCATCCAATTGCTTTTGCAAAAGTAAGGCATCTTTCTCCAAATGATTAGAATTTAAAAAAGAAATCAATTCACTAAAGCGTTTTTTATCATCATATTTCAAATTCCAAGACAACTTTTTCAAACATTCCGAACATAATGCATTTGGTTTTGTATCCGACTCTGGCAAATGATTTACACCATTCATTAAACAAACAGCATGCTTACAATGATTTATTGTAAACATATGACCAATTTCATGAACCGCAGTTTTTGTAATTCTATTCAAACAAAGTGTATAATCATTATCCGTTAAAAACCTATTGAATGAAGAAACTCCTGTTCGTTTTTGATAACTTGCTAAACCAAAAACATAATTCCAATCTTCACTCGGATATAAATCTTTTGCAGTAATTGCCATAACTACAATACCATCATCAGGCATTTTCTTTGGCAAAACCTTATGCGTTATATAGCTTGCATCAAATTGCTCAATACCACTATTCATTCGCTTTTTATCACTTGGAATAGCCTCCTCTGGAATTAAAGGCAACATTGTTGTTCTCAGTTGAAAAAACTTACCCACATATTCAACTGTTTTGTCAACTATTATCTTTTCCTCTGAAGTAAAATTTCCAATAGGTTGAATATAAATTACTTTTCGTTTTTCTGAAATTGTTACAGGATCAATTTGAGTATATTTTTCAAAACTTTGCCCAGATTCATTATGCTCTGCTAGCCATTCGCCTGGCTTTGGAACACTTAATTTGACATCTAAATCAGCTAAATTATCTAATGGACTCTTTGATGTTTCCTTTTTACAAGAAATTAAAAAGACTAAAATTAATACTAAAGAAAGTCGTTTCATGGCTACGTTTTTCTTAATAACTAAATAATTCAAAAATTAGTATCAAAAAAACAGAAAAATTGTCATTTACTAAGACAAATTGTCGTAACTTTAATAGTGTTTGACGCTCAAAATCAGTCATTTTGTCCTAAAATTAGGATTGGAACACATATTGACGAAATCCTAACAAATAAGTAATTCAACAACAAAAAATAAACAACGAACAACAAAAATATGAACATTAATAAATTCACAATCAAATCGCAAGAAGCTTTGCAACAAGCACAGCAAATTGCACAAAGTTTTGGGCAACAACAGCTCGAAAACGAACACATTTTCAAAGGCATCTTGGAAGTCGATGAAAATGTAACGCCTTTTATTTTGAAAAAACTCAACGTTAATGTGGAGCTTTTCAAAAAAGTATTAGACAGCACGATACAAAGTTTTCCGAAAGTTTCTGGTGGCGACATCATGTTTTCTCGTGATGCTTCCACAACTGTAAACGAAGCCGAAATCATTGCTAAAAAAATGAACGACGAATTCGTTTCTATCGAACATTTAATTTTAGCCATTTTCAAATCAAAAAGTAAAGTTGCACAGATTTTAAAAGATCAAGGTGTTACTGAAAAAGGTTTGCAAGCCGCTATTGATGAAATGCGTAAAGGAGAACGAGTAACTTCTGCATCTGCCGAAGAAACTTACAACTCTTTGAACAAATATGCCAAAAACCTCAACGAATTAGCTAAAAGCGGTAAACTCGATCCAGTTATTGGTCGTGATGAAGAAATTCGAAGAGTTTTACAAATCTTAACGCGTCGTACTAAAAACAATCCGATGTTGGTTGGTGAGCCTGGTGTTGGTAAAACAGCCATTGCCGAAGGCTTAGCACATAGAATAGTTGATGGCGATGTTCCTGAAAACCTGAAAGACAAAATTGTTTATTCGCTAGATATGGGTGCACTGATTGCTGGTGCGAAATACAAAGGTGAGTTTGAAGAACGACTAAAAGCAGTTGTAAAAGAAGTAACTTCTGCCGAAGGTGATATCGTGCTTTTCATTGACGAAATCCATACTTTGGTTGGAGCTGGCGGTGGCGAAGGTGCGATGGATGCTGCAAATATTTTAAAACCTGCATTGGCTCGTGGCGAATTGCGTGCGATTGGTGCAACAACTTTAGACGAGTATCAAAAGTATTTCGAAAAAGACAAAGCACTCGAAAGACGTTTCCAAAAAGTAATGGTCGATGAACCGGATACAGAAAGTGCGATTTCGATTTTGCGTGGTATCAAAGAAAAATATGAAACCCATCACAAAGTGCGAATCAAAGACGATGCTATTATTGCAGCTGTCGAATTATCGCAACGTTATATCACCAATCGTTTTCTTCCAGATAAAGCAATTGACTTGATGGACGAAGCGGCTTCTAAATTGCGTATGGAAATCAATTCAAAACCAGAAGAATTGGATGTTTTGGATAGAAAAATCATGCAATTGGAAATCGAAATTGAGGCAATCAAGAGAGAGAATGATGAAACTAAGTTAAAAGTACTTGGTTTGGATTTAGCAAACTTAAAAGAAGAACGCAACGAAATTTTCACCAAATGGAAATCCGAGAAAGATGTGGTGGATAATATTCAAGCAGTAAAACTTGAGATTGAAGATTTCAAAACCGAAGCTGAACAAGCTGAACGTAATGGCGATTATGGAAAAGTAGCTGAAATCCGTTACGGAAAAATTAAAGACGCGCAAGAACGTTTGGATGCTTTGCAAATTCAATTAGCCGAAAACCAAGCCGGAACTTCTTTAATCAAAGAAGAAGTAACTCGTGAAGATATTGCTGAAGTAGTTGCCAAATGGACTGGAATTCCAGTAATGAAAATGTTACAAGGTGAAAGAGAAAAACTCTTGAAACTAGAAGACGAATTGCACCACAGAGTTGTCGGTCAAGAAGAAGCTATTGAAGCTGTGAGTGATGCGGTGCGAAGAAGTCGTGCCGGATTGCAAGACATGAAAAAACCAATTGGTTCGTTCTTATTCTTAGGAACAACAGGTGTTGGTAAAACCGAATTAGCCAAAGCGTTAGCCGAATATCTATTTGACGATGAAAACGCGATGACTCGTATTGACATGAGTGAATACCAAGAGCGTCATTCTGTGAGTAGATTAGTTGGCGCGCCTCCAGGATATGTAGGTTATGATGAAGGCGGACAATTGACCGAAGCTGTGCGAAGAAAACCGTATTCTGTAATTCTTTTGGACGAAATTGAAAAAGCGCATCCTGACACGTTCAACATCTTATTACAAGTTTTGGACGAAGGACGATTGACTGATAACAAAGGTCGTGTTGCTGATTTCAAAAACACGATAATCATCATGACTTCTAATATGGGAAGTGCGATTATACAAGATAAATTCGATAACCTAAAAGGAAATATCGAAGCCGTAACCGAAGCTGCCAAAGTAGAAGTTTTAGGTTTATTAAAACAAACGGTAAGACCAGAATTTATCAATAGAATAGACGAAATTGTAATGTTTACGCCATTAACAAGCGCGAACATCAAACAAATTGTTGGATTGCAATTGAAAAGCGTTACCAAAATGTTAGCACATCAAAACATCACAATGGATGCAACTCCAGAAGCGATTGATTATTTAGCACAAAAAGGTTATGATCCGCAATATGGAGCACGTCCAGTGAAAAGAGTCATTCAAAGAGAAGTTTTAAATCAATTGAGTAAAGAGATTTTAGCAGGAAAAGTAACTACTGATAGTATTATTTTACTAGACGCTTTCGACGGACAATTGGTGTTTCGAAATCAAAGCGAGTTGGTGAGTTAAATAGTGATGAGTGATTAGTAAATAGTGATTAGCTTATAATTGGTTGGTTTTAGTTGGATTAGACCTGTCAGGTTTTGGAAACCTGACAGGTCTTTTGTTATTCTGTATATAAACACAAAAGTCACAAAGGAAAAAACATTGAGTAACTCTATGCAAAACTTAGTGACACTTTGTGCTCCAAAACAAAAAATCCGCGTTAATCCGCGTTTGCATCGCATCCGTTTCATCCGCGTTCTATTTTTTTTATTATCTTTGGGAAACCAACCTTCTCAACATGACCATACAACTAGCCAACACCTCCGACCACGAACTTCTCACCCAAATCACTAAAAAGTCGAAAGCCTTTTGGGGTTACTCCGAAGATTTGCTTTTGGTTTGGGATGATGCGCTTACTATTACGCAAGAGTACATCAGCACACATCCTGTTTATACTTTTGCGGTTGACGATAAAATTGTGGGCTATTATTCTTATATTTTGGAAGACGAACACAACATCAAACTTGATAATTTGTTTCTTTTACCACAATACATTGGCAAAGGTATGGGCAGTTACCTAATGACAGATTTCTTAAACCGCATCCAAAACCAAAATTATAAAAGAGTGTACCTAGACTCTGAACCCTACGCAGAAGGTTTTTACAAAAAACACGGATTTCAAACCATTGGCAAACTAGAAACCGCCGTAAAAGATAGGTTTATGCCAGTGATGGAGTTGGGGTTGTGAAACTATAAATCTGAAAAATCATCTACAAAACCTAAATCATAATTTTTGCAAGTTTGAAAGCTTCTTTTATAGTATTTATCGGTCATCATTTTGGGTATAGAAATAATAAAATCGTTTAGTCTTTCTTTCAAAATAATTTCCAATTCATTCCATGAATAAAGCAATTCATCACTTTGACCAATACCTTTTAAAAGTCGATTTTGATCATCGATGTAGTATATTTTATCACCACCAAAAAGTTGACAAAATCGCATCATATTGCGACGAAACTTATTAAAATCTGGAATATGCTCTTCATAATTTTCATAAATCACGATGTTATAAAAAAAGGACCATCTGGAGAAATATTCAAAATCTAAATTGATGACTTCTCTACCAATTTCAGCTAAAGAATTCCCATTTGAAGTATATTGTAAATCATAATTCAATTCTGTCAAGCACAGTTTCATATCATCAATATATTCTTGAGAATGAAAAACTTCTTCATCGGAATAGTTGTAAATTGCCATTGAAAACAAAGCATCGCCATACTTCTCATAACACAATTTTTCTTGATAGGAAAAATCAATTAATCTGTAAATGGTATCGCGCTCTTTATTAAAATAAGCTATTCCTAAAGAAATAAATTCTTCTACAAAAGGAATACCAAGAAGTTCACAATTTTTTTCCGAATCATAATAACCATATTCAATATTAAATTGCATTCGGTTAGAAATGTCTTTTGCCAATGCTTCAAAACTAGAAACATCTAAATTATGACGCGCTATTGGAACTAAATCTCTTCCCATGAATTATTATTAATATACTTTTTCAACGTTTTGAGCTTTAACAAAAATACATTTTATAATTACAACCAACGACATAAATTCACAAATCAAAAAACAACCTAAAAACTTGTAGTTTTTTTTTATATTTTTATTTTTTAAAAATATTTATGATTTATCTCTCCTACAAACCTGAACTATTTGGTGTTAAGCTAGTCATTTTTATAATTATACTTATTGTATATTTTATTCTTAAATATTTAAATAATAAAGAACAAAATAAAATTAACACCATTGTTCGTCAAGAAATTAACCAATTCAAATCGGAAAGTACAAAGTCAACTATTAACTTTTCCGAAATTGAGTTCTTTTCTAATTCTTGGAAGAAAAGTATTGTCGTAGGAAGTGGTTTAAATACTAGAGAAGAATTGATAGACGTTCACGAAAATACCTTATTGATTAGAAAAGTCATCAACGATATTGTCTATGACATGAAAGTAGAAATCGAAATGGAACCAACTACACTAAAGATGAAAATAGCCATGAAAAACGATATTGATTTCTATTACAATCCAAACGATCCAAGCGAATATCATATTGATTTTAATTTTCTTGGTCAGCCATCGTAAAACTTGAAGTTTTTCCCTACTTTTACTTCAAATATTTACAATGAAAAAACATAATTTACTCTTTTTGCTGTTGTTTTTCGCAATAGAAATTTCAGCTCAATCAGATGTTGCAACCATAAATAGAGACTCCATTTTTTACAGAAATGAAAATGGCTTTATTATTAAATGCCACAGATCTAAAGCTGAGGCATTTGCTATTGCTGAAGCTATGAATCCAAATCTTTATGTTCATAAGATTTATTATTTGCATGCAGAAAATTTGATGGCTGCCTATGAAGTATATGATAAAAATAGTGCTAATAAGAATGTAAGAGCAACGTTACCAATTAAAAACGGAAAGTATGAAGAATGGTACTTAAGTGGTGAGAAAAAAGTTACGTGTTTTTATACTGAAAATAACCTTAATGGTGAATTCAAAGTTTTCTACAGAAACGGCAATTTGAAAAGAGTTGAGCAATGGAACAATGGAGAATGGCAAAATGGAGAATGTTTTGATGAACAAGGAAATAAAACTCAATATTGCTCCTATCAAGAAATGGCAGAATATATAGGAGGCGTAACTGAATTATACAAATTTATAGGTCAAACCTTAGTGTATCCAAAAGATGCCATGAGAGATGAAATTCAAGGTGTCGTTTATGTGAGTTTCATAATTGATACCGATGGTTCTGTGATAAATCCAAAAATCATTAAAAGTGTCGAGAAGAAATTGGATGATGAAGCCCTAAGAATTGTTAACCAAATGCCGAAATGGAAACCTGGTAAGTTTGAAGGTGAACTTGTCAAAACAGAATTTGCATTGCCAGTAAATTTTAAATTAGAATGATAGAACCAGATAGTACATTCTATGATAAAAAACCAAAAACTGCAACCTAAAAACTTGCAGTTTTTTTGTCTGTTCAATAATTTAAAACAAAAAAACTGCTCCATTTCTGAAGCAGTTTACCAATAAAAAACCTAAACTAATTTCCAATCAATTTTTTCTTTTGCTCGTATTCTTCAAGTTTAATTTTTCCTGAAGCGAGTTGTTTGTTCAATATATCTAGAGCTGAGTCTCTTTTTCTTCGTTCACCCGGAATAGGATAAGGTGTTGCAAAAATCCAAAAAAAAAGTACAACCCAAATAAACCACCAAATTAAATCCATTCCCCAATAGAGATATCCATTATATTCCATGATACAATTATTTAAAAATTATTATTACAATCGGATGAAAAGTTGGTCTTTTTCACGTCGTACTTTTTTAAGTTTCGCTAGATAATCATTATCTGAATCACGATATCCTAAAGGAAGAATGACCGTGCTTGCTAATCCTTTTTCTTTTAATTGTAATAGTTCGTCTAATGCTTGTTTATCAAATCCTTCCATTGGTGTACTGTCTACATATTCTTCAGCAGCAGCAACTAATGCAATTCCTAAAGCGATATAGGTTTGTTTAGCATTCCATATTAAATTATCGGCATCACTATTTTTCAATTGGCTTTCGATAACTTCTTTCATTGGTTGCAAACTTTCTGCAGTAACATTTCTAACAGTTGCTATTCTTGTAAAATAATCGTCAATGTGTTGTTGCGTTAGTTTACTCCAAGCGGCAAAAACTAGTAACGCCGAAGCATCTGTAACTTGGGATTGATTGCTAGCGATGGCTTTTATTTTTTCAAGCAAAGCTTTGTCTTCAATAACAAAAACGGAATAAGGCTGTAATCCAAATGACGATGGCGCAAGTGCTATGGCATTTAAGATAATTTCTAGTTTTTCATTTGGAATTTTAGTTCCATTCATTTTTTTTGTGGCATAACGCCAACTTAATGCTGTTGTAATTGACATGATTTATTTGTTTAAAATTAAAAAAGCGATAGGAATAACTTGTCACTTTTTACTGTAAGTTTATACTACTAATTCGTGATAATAATCTATTGCTAAATTGTTTACAACGCTACATATCCCTTTAGTCTTCCATGCAATTAACTCTGCTTCCATTTTTTTAGCGTAGGTATCAACAACACCTGAAAGCGAAACCACACCATCATTTGCTGTAACAACAATTTCTGCTGCATTAAACAAAGGTTCCCATTTGATGGCATTTAGAATGTCTGTTTGCAATTCTGAATTATTTTTCAATGTATTTATGTATTATTTGAATTAAGTTTCAACACAATACAAAGTTCGTTTACTTAGTCGCAAAAAGTATTACACTAAATAGGCAATGATTTACACTATCCTCACTTTTTAAAATTTAGATTTTTATTAGAAAAATAAGTAGCGATACTTTATACTTATTTCCAATTTCAAAACTTGCTATTTTTTTTATACTTTTACTTAGCATCAATGCATACAACATGAAACTAAAAACGTTTTTATCTATTGGGTTCTTTTTACTTTTGTTTTCGAGTTTTTCACAACAAAAAAACGAGTATCGACCTATTTCTGAAATGAATAGTGACGAAAAAGAAATGTATGACATTCTGCAAAAATCAGTTATGGCTTTGCTAAACAACAAACCAACAGCCAAACTTTTTCCAGTTTTCAAAATCTATGAAGACAAAAAAGGATTTGTTTTCAGTTCTTTAATTTATGACGAACCCAACTTTGAAACTCATGATGAAGGTTCGAGTTCTGCAACCTACACTGTGTCTTTGCATTTTACAAAAAGGAAAGAACCAACCGAAAATGAAGTAACAGAAGCAAGCGGTAATAGTTATGGAACAGGAAGTTATAATGGCGAGAGAACGAAAAAAATTCCCATTGAATATTATTTATCTGTAGAATATTCTAAATCAAATTTTTCTTTTCAAGACCGAACTCTTTTGAGTGTAAAAAAAAGCAAACCCTATTTTGATAATAAATTTAATAGAGTAAAATTCACAAAGTCAAATGGCGGTAACTTTGTCAATCCGTTAATTTACAAAATTGATAAATCGGATTATGTTAGTTACGTTGATAATGAAATTGCCATTTATAAAAAAAATGATTTTTTCGGAATCATCAACAACAAAAACAAAGTTGTAGTTCCTTTTAAATTCAAAAGCATCAGAATGTATAAAATGGGAATTTTAGTTCAAGAGGATAAAACCTGCTATTTTATTGATAAAAAAGGAAAAAAGATAAGTCCTAATTATGACAAAGTAGAAGTCAATTTCAATCAATTTTTTGACTATGTTTTAGATTGTTTCAAAGTGAAAATTGGAGAAAAATACACCTTGGTTAATGATAATTTTGAAGAAAAACTTCCCTTGATTTATGATAAAATATCCTTCTTTCCTTACAAAAGTAAACTCGATAGATTGATGTTAGAAAGAGACGGAAAAAAAGTAATTTTTGACATTGCAAAATGGAAAGAAACCAATATGATATTTGAAGAAATTATAGTTCTCGACGATAAAGAAATGATAGTTAAAGATAATGGAAAATCGGGAGTTGTAGATTATGCTGGAACTGTAATTTTACCATTAGAATATGATGCTATCAATTATACCGAAAATTACAGCAAAGAAGATGGATTTGCTTTGGTATTAACTAAAAATAATAAATCAGCACTTTATCAAAATCTGAAGTTTTACACTGAATTTATTTATGATTCAATGACCAGTTTTCATAGTTCCATAAAAATTGAAAAAGATAAAAAATATGGTTTAATGAATGCTAAAGGAAAAATAATACTTCCAATAGAATATGATAGTATAGAATATAATAGGAAAATAAAAAAGATTGAAGCAACTAAGAATTCGGTAATAGAACATTTTGATTTCAAAGAACTGTATAAAAACTAAACTATGCTCACAAACATCAACCCAAAACTTCCTATGCGTAATAAAAAAGTCACAATGGATTTTTACCTCAACAAATTAGGATTTCAATTGTTTGGAAGTGCCGATTATGAGGGTTATTTGATGGTACAAAAAGACGAAATTCAAATACATTTCTTTGAGTTTAAAGATTTAAATCCAGATGAGAATTATGGTCAAGTTTATATTAGAACCAATGCAATTGACAATTTGTATCAAACGTTTTTAGATGCAAAAGTATGGATTCATCCCAACGGACAATTGGAAAACAAACCTTGGCAACAAAGAGAATTTTCGATACTTGATCCAGATAAAAATTTACTAACTTTTGGCGAAAGCTTGTGAAATGAAATTATGATTCACGATGATATTTTAAATTATAACAATTCAAAATCAACTGAAGACAAAGCTGTTTGTGATAAATTGTTGGAAATCATTCAAAAACAATTACCAGATTTTGAAAATAAAGTTTGGCATTCGCATCCTGTTTGGTTTGAAGATGGAAACCCAATTGTAGGATATGACAAACTGAAAAATGGAGTACGATTGATGTTTTGGAGTGGCGCAAGTTTTGAAGAACAGGAACTTAAACTAGGTTCAGGAAAATTTAAAGATGCCTCAAAAACTTATACTTCTGTTGATGAAATTAACGTTACTGATGTGGAAAGTTGGCTTCAAAAATCGAAAGAAATTCAATGGGATTATAAAAATATTGTGAAACGAAAAGGTGTTTTGGAACGCTTAAAATAAAATGAAAATGAAAAAAATAATTATACTCTTGATTTTGTTAGGCACAAAAAACCTTAGTGCACAGACTAACAATGATAAACTGATTTTGGAAAAATGTAAAAAACCATTAATAGAAGTTTACAAAACACATAGCATTCTATTCGACAAAATCGAAAACTACTTGGTCGAAAATTCAAAAATTGAGCAACCAAAATTTAACAACGTAAGAGATTACAAAATTGATTCAATTAATAGAATACATAACTTGAATTTATGCGATTTTTATTTGCAATTGAGAAAAAACAACCAACAATTTTATCCTTTAATCAAATCGAAAGAAGAAGCTATCTTAATTTCTAATTTTGTTACGGAACGATTTGTGAAAATTGATTCGCTGTATCGATCTTTTGTAGAAGAAAAAAAGGTAGAAAAAGTTTCAGAAAACACAACCAACATCAAAGTAAGCGACACTTTAAAACCTATTTATGAGATTGGACCAACGATTGATGCTTGTAAAGATTCTCCATTGGGAATTGAACAATGCAGTTATCAAATCATTTATAAAGCTATAATGAACAATTATGCAGTTCCTGAAATACGCATCATTGAAAAAAGTATATTAAAGATATTCGTGAATTTTAGAATAAATAAGGAAGGAATTGTAGAAGCCATTAGAATTAACAAAACTTCAGGATATTTTGAATTTGATATGGAAGCTATAAACGTCATTATTAGAATCGGAAAAAATAAAAAATTCAATCCAGCTACAGTCAATAATAAAGCTGTTTCTGTTTATTATACAATACCAATTAACGTGATGAGTCAACAAGATTAGTAGTTGTGATTATACAAAAAAAAAGTAACTTTGATTAACTAACCAAAAAAACTATTTTATGAAAAACATTATTTTAAAAAACGGATTGATTGGAGGATTGATTGTAGCCGTATTTTCTGGAATGAGCGTCTATTTTCATTCTAAAAATCTTGAGGATGCCACTTTAAGCTATATTTTAGGATTTACAGGAATGTTTATAGGTTTTGCCTTCACATTCGTAGGAATGAAGCAATATCGTGATACCGTAAACAGTGGAACAATAACATTTGGAAAGGCCTTTACCATTGGTTTTTTAATTGCTTTAATTATTTCTACTATTTATGTTTTAGTATGGCTTGTAGAATTACATAATTTCTACCCTGACTATATGGAAAAAGTTTCAGCATCAGAAATTAAAAAATTAGAATCAAGTGGTTTAAATGCAGCAGATTTACAAGCAAAAGTTGATGAGTTAAATCAAATGAAAGAATCTTATAAAAATCCTTTATTTGTAATTGGTATGACCTATTTTGAGATTCTACCTATTGGAATCGTTTTTTCTTTGATAAGTGCTTTAATCACCAAGAAAAGCAAATAAAAGAAACAAAAAAAGGTACGTAATTAAAGAGGGCACTGAAAAAGTCCTTTAAGTAATAAGTATAATAATTTAAGGAGTAGAAAACTTAGTTTTTCTGCTCTTTTTTTTGTATATTTAGCTGTAATTATAGAGTTTTATAGATGTTATTAAAG
>NZ_JBIISA010000015.1:0-74651 GCF_044341265.1 Flavobacterium sp. | reverse complement strand
CACTATAACGGTATGGGATGACAAAGGTGGTGTAGCAAGCAGCTGTGATCCTTTCCAATTAACAGGAGTACAAATCATCGATTACCCTCACTATTTTACACCAAATGGTGACGGAATTAACGACTATTGGAATATTGTTGGTTTGGATAAAGAAATAAACGCAAAAATTTATATATTTGACCGCCAAGGAAAATTAATTAAACAAATCAGTCCAGCAAGCAAAGGATGGGATGGTACATACAACGGAAACCTAATGCCATCAACGGATTACTGGTTTACGGTTGACTATCCTGAAGCTGGTGCGATGAAACAATTTAAAGCCCATTTCTCATTAAAAAGATAAAAAAACAATGAAGATTAAACATTTTTTACTTGCTTTAGTGGTATTAATTACTAAGCAATCTTATTCACAAGAAATTTTACCTGTATATTCAGATTATTTATCTGATAATTATTTCTTGTTGCATCCATCTATGGCAGGTGCTGCAAATTGTGCAAAAGTTCGTTTAACAGGAAGACAACAATGGTTTGGTCAAGAAGATGCACCTGCGTTACAAACTTTAAGTTTTAATGGAAGTATTACCGAAAAAGACGGTATGGGTATCATCTTGATAAATGATAAAAATGGATATCATTCACAAAAAGGATTTCGAGTAGCTTATGCACATCATATTATGTTTTCAAGAGATGATGTGGATTTGAATCAATTGTCTTTTGGAGTTAATGTTGGATTTGCACAAAGTTTATTGGATGAAACAGATTTTAGAGATAATAACCCTGCTTTTGATCCTAATATTGATGGGACAATAGTTCAAAAGGCTAATTACTTCAATGTTGATATTGGTGCATCTTATAATTTCTTAGACTTCTATGCACATTTTACTGTTAAAAATGCATTAGCTAGCGAAAGAAGAATTTATTCGGTAAGAGAACCAGTAAATTTGAAGAGACTTATTTACAATATGGGATACACTTTTGGTGACGCAGATAGAATATTGTTGGAGCCATCAGTTATGTTTCAGCATACTTTTTTAACTAAAGAGTCAACAGTAGATTTGAATATTAAAGCATATAAAAATCTTGAATTTGGAAGAGTTTGGGGTGGATTGTCTTACAGAAGAAGTTTGGATGGTGCTGAATATTTAGATGGTGTTGCAATTGCAAATCAAAAACTACAATATATAACTCCGATATTAGGTATAAACTATAAGAACTATATGTTTTCTTATACTTACTCACAATTGATGGGTGATATTAAATTTGACACAGGAGGTTTTCACCAACTTACTTTAGGTATTAATTTGTTCTGTAAACCAGAAAAATACCACTGTAATTGTCCTGCAATTAATTAATAATATAATAAGTAATCCTGATGTAAAATATCAGGATTCTTTTTTAGTATACTATGATAATAAAATCAGTAAATGGGAAATCACCAAAGATTCCTGAAGATTGTTACGTAGCTGAAAATGCTACCATTGTTGGTGATGTTGAGTTTGGTTCTCAATGTAGCGTATGGTTTAATGCTGTCATCCGTGGAGATGTTCATTATATTAAGATTGGTAATAAAGTGAATATTCAGGATGGAGCTGTTATACATGCTACTTATTTAAAACATCCTACAAATATTGGTAATAATGTTTCAATTGGACACAATGCCATTGTTCATGGTTGTACATTACATGATAATGTATTGATTGGAATGGGAGCAATTGTTATGGATAATTGTGTTGTGGAAAGCAATGCGATTGTCGCAGCTGGAGCTGTTGTTACTCAAAATACTATTGTAGAATCTGGGACGATTTATGCTGGAGTTCCTGCTAAAAAAGTTAAAGATATTAATGCTTCAGATTTTGCTGGTGAAATTGAGCGTATTTCTAATAATTACGTAATGTATTCGAGTTGGTTTAAAGAAGAGGAATAGGTTTTTGAAACTTTGATTCTATTCAAATCGATTACTAACTAGCCCTGAT
This sequence comes from Flavobacterium sp., assembly GCF_044341265.1. Taxonomy (GTDB): domain Bacteria; phylum Bacteroidota; class Bacteroidia; order Flavobacteriales; family Flavobacteriaceae; genus Flavobacterium. The sequence continues at coordinate 72,678 of NZ_JBIISA010000015.1, read as the reverse complement.
GGGAGCAACTACCATGTAGTGCGGACAGCAGGAATAGGGTTTACAAGAATTACTACTGATTCGCTTCTAAATTTTAAGCAAAGTCTTGCCGTGAATCAGTACTTGAGGATCTATAAGTACAATACAGAAAACGCCTGATACAATCAAAAATTTCAAAATAATATGCAATTGTAAATATTGTGTTTTGTTCTCTGATTTCCATAAAAGAAGTAAAAAGAATATTAGGATAATTAAACTTACGTAAAAATATATATCCATATATCCTACATCGTATATTTCTACCAATAGGTAAACCGGAAAAATAGTGAGTACGGTTAATCCTGTGATGATTTTTTTGGTAAACTCTTCACCAAATTTTACAGGAATTGTCTTGTAATCATTTGCAATATCTCCTTTTATGTTTTCTAAATCTTTTATCATTTCTCTAATTAATATTAGAAGGCACAAAAATGATGCATGAGCAAATATCTGTGGATACAAGTTTTTATAATATAAAAGAACAGCAAAGAAAGGAAGCACAGCAAGAAATGCAGCCGTAAGATTACCAATAATTGGATATTTTTTTAGTTTGTGTGAGTAAAACCAAATTAAAAAAATATAGACTGAGAAAAACATAACGGCTCTAAAAGAGACTAAAAGCGCTAAGAGAACGATGACAAAATTAATTGTAAAATAGACTTGAAGTTTTGTTCTCTGGCTTACTAATCGATCAATTTTGGATTTATTAGGTCTGTTTATTAGGTCTTTTTTGCTGTCGTAAAAATTGTTTATGATGTAACCAGATGCAATAGTTAAACTTGATGCAAGAACTATAATAAAAAGATTAAAATCTAAAATCACTGATAAGGCTCTTTTCTCTGGAGCCATAATAAAAATTGCAGATAGATATTGTGCTAAAGCAATAATAGGAATATTGTAACCACGAACCACAGAAAACATACTGAGTATTTTCAGTATGGTAAGTTTGGTTTGTCTGCTTAGCATGATTTATAAGTTAAAATTGATAAACAACTTCTAACTTATAATCTTTTAGTGATTTTTTAGCTTTTTCTAAATCTTCTGTGAAACCCAGAATGTAACCACCACCGCCAGAACCACAAAGTTTTAAGTAGTAGTCATTAGTGTCAATTCCTTTTTGCCAAATTCCATGAAATTGTTCAGGAATCATTGGTTTAAAGTTATTTAAAACTACTGCTGAAAGTTTTTTTGTATTAGAAAATAATGATTTTTTATCACCACCAAGAAAGTTTTCTACACATAAATCGGTGTATTTGACAAATTGGTTTTTCAACATGGTACGGAAACCTTGGTCTTTTAGGTTTTCCATAAAAATATTTACCATTGGAGCAGTTTCACCTACAATTCCAGAATCTAACAAGAAGACAGCGCCTTTACCTTCAGAACTTTGAGAAGGAATGCCAGTTGCTTCAATATTATCTTTAGAATTGATAAGAATAGGAATACTTAAATAGCTATTTAAAGGATCAAGACCAGAACTTTTTCCATGAAAAAAAGATTCCATTTGAGAGAAAATAGTCTTTAGTTGCAGTAATTTTTCACGAGTTAAATTTTCTAAAACTGTGATTTTATCGTTTGCATATTTGTCATAGATAGCAGCAACTAATGCACCACTACTTCCTACGCCATATCCTTGTGGGATACTTGAATCAAAATACATTCCTCTAGCAACATCAGCTTTTAAAAGTTCTATGTTAAACGTAACTAAATCTGCTTGTTCGTTTTGTAGTTCATCTAAATAAACTACGAATTTTCGTAAACTTTCATTAGATTTGATAGCTTCTTGAGTTGGATTTTCATCCACTTTTAAAGCGCCGTTGTAGAAATTATAAGGAATAGATAAACCTTTAGAATCTTTAATGATTCCGTATTCTCCGAAGAGTAATATTTTTGAATAAAATAGTGGTCCTTTCATATTCTGATTTGAGGTAATGTTAAATTATAACTTTTGTGCTCCAAAACCAATTTCATCACAAATATACTGACCATTTTGACAATAGCCAACTAATTCGTCCTTAATAAATTGCAAAGTTTCAACTCTAACGTTTTCGGGATACAAAACATGAACGTTTGCACCAGCGTCTAATGTGAAACATACCGGAATTTTGGTTTCGTTTCTAAACTTCCAAATTTTATTGATGATTTCTAATGTATTAGGTTTCATTAAAATAAAATAAGGCATTGAGGTCATCATCATTGAATGAAGTGTTAAAGCTTCACTTTCTACAATTTTAATAAACTCTTCTAAATTTCCATTTTCTAAAACGGACTTTAATGCTGATAAATTGTGATGAGCTTGTAAAAATCTTTGTTCTGCAAATGGATGGTTGTGCATTAAATCATGTCCAACAGTACTCGAAACTTGTTTTTCGCCTTTGTCAACAAGCAAGATGGTGTCTTGATAGTTCTCGAAATTTGAGTGAACTTTTGATGAAAATTCAATTCCAAATAAATCGGAACTACCTTCAAGTTCTTTATGTTTTCCCCAAACAACGATATTTCCTTTTATGCTTCTGCAAGCACTTCCAGATCCTAATCTTGCTAAGAAAGAAGCTTTTTGGTGAAAATAATCATCTGTTATTGTAGGATTTAACGCTTTTTCTAAATTCATTATATTCATTGCCAAAGCCGCCATTCCCGATGCCGATGATGCAATTCCTGAACTGTGAGGAAAAGTATTTTGAGTGTCAATTGTAAAATGATATTCTTTTAAATAAGGACAATAAACTTCAATACGTTCGAAAAATTTCTGAATTTTTGGTTTGAAATCCTCTTTTGGTTTTCCTTCAAATAATAAATCAAATGAGAAACTATTGTCAGTTTCATTGATGTCAATCGAAGTCGATTTTTTCTCAAATGATAATTTTGTAATTGTTTTACAATGATTTAAAGTAAAACTTATTGATGGATTTGCCGGAATTTGATGGTCTTTTTTACCCCAATATTTCACTAATGCAATATTACTTGGAGCACTCCATTCATATGTTCCTTTTTCAATAGTGTTTGAATGTGATGTAGAAATAAAATCCTTTTCGGAAATCATATTATCTTAATTTTAGTACAAAGATACTTATTTTACGAAAACCACACGTTTTTGTTTACTATATTTGTGAAAATTTTAAACAAGATGCAAAAAGTTTTAAGAATAGCATTAGTAGTAATGACCTGTTTGGTAATAGGTTATTTATCCGGAATGGTTACAAGAGAAAGTATAACTACATGGTATCCAACTTTAATAAAGCCTGTTTTTAATCCGCCAAATTGGATTTTTGCTCCAGTTTGGACTTCCTTATATATTATGATGGGAGTCGCAGGTGGATTGGTATGGAATAAGCTGGATGGCAACGAAACGCTTGTCAAAAAAGCTTTTTTGTTTTTTATAATTCAATTAGCTTTAAATGCGCTTTGGTCGTTGATTTTTTTCAAATTACATAATTTACTTCTCGCATCAATTGAAGTGGTATTGTTGCTTCTGATGATTTTTGAAACTTATACTCAGTTCAAGAAAATTGATAAAATAGCAGGATTACTTTTGATTCCTTATTTAGCTTGGGTAAGTTTTGCCTCTATTTTGACAATTAGTATTTGGTATTTAAACTAACATAAAAAAAACCGATTCATTTACGAATCGGTTTTTTTTTAAACTATTGGATTATTAATTTCTTAGTGATTTTTAAGTCAGATTGTGTTGTAATTTCAACCAGATAAACACCTTTAGATAAATCTGAAACATCAATATTCACATCATTTGATGAAGAGTTGATCACTTCTTTAATCTTTTTACCAAGTAAGTTGTGAATTTCAACAGAGTTAATAGCTTCTGACGAATTTAACAGACTTACATTAATATTAGAATTTGTTGGATTTGGATACAATATAAAGTTTGAAGAATCAAAATCTGTAGTTTTTAAAGATTGTACAAATTCTGTTTGAAATTCATTTGTTATAATTGGTGGATTATAATCAAAGTAAATGAATGCTTTATTAGGAATTATATCACCAAGCGCGAAACCAGCAGTAGGCTTAATTTTAAATTGAATAAACCCATGACTTCCTGTTGGATTGATAGATGTTGGAGGTAGATTAATATTGTAAAAATTCCATATCAATTGATTTCCAATTCGTCTCATGTTGTAAGCATGGCTTGAACCCAACATTTCTATCGAACTTGGATTTAAAGAGGCATCAAGAAAATCTTCAACTCTTACAAATTCGGCATTTGCAGTTCCAGTATTTTCAAATTGAATAGTATACGTTAAATAATCATTTGAAGTAAAATCATCAATATCAATTTTGCCACCATGAGCTTCTGTTTTGTCATTAGGATCATACGAACCAACAACTATTTGAGATAAACTCATTTGGTTGTCATCAGGAAAAGCGTCACCAGTTAATGGAGTAATACTAACAGAATTTGTAATTACATCTCCCAAATTAACAGTCGGAATTGTTGGAACTTGCATAGTAACTGTAAACCATCGTTCTTCATTTGGTGCAAGGTTTGTAAAATTATAAGTAAACCCATTTGAAGTTGGAGTAGTACCTGTTTGTGAAATTGCGGTTATTGTAACTAATGGATTGTTTACAAAAGTTATGGGTCCATTTATATTCTGAAAACCATTGTTTCTGTAGCTTATCCAATTTTGATAAGTAAATCCTGGTCTTGGTGATCCATAAGGTAGAAGTGAAACTTTTAAGTCATTATAAGGCTGGATTAAGGTTACTGGGAAATAATAAGTTGTTGTTCCACCGCCTGTTGGAAGAGTTATATTAGAATATGTACTTGTTGAACTATAATATGGAGTTAAATTAGAATTAACTGCAAAACTTAAATTATATGAATTAGTTGGGTTGTTTTCAAAAATACTGAAAGTGCCAGAATTAGAATTTGCATAAATTGGTGAACCGGAATTAATACTATAAACAAAATTTCCTTGATTGAAAAAGTTTTCATTGGTGTCCTTAATTCCATTGGTATTTTCATCTAAAAAAGCAACTAAATTTAAAAATCCTGGACATTGTGCATTGTTTGTGCAATCATAAGTACAAAAATTCATTGGTCCAGCCCAAGGACTAAACAGATTTGCATTACAAAGACTTCTTACATAATAAGAATAACAGGTATTTGGTGTTAAACCTGTTATTTGAAAAGGACCAGAAGTAGCAAGGGTTCCACCCGATGCAGCAGTTGGTGTCGGTGCTCCAAAAGGAACTACAAATACTTCCCAACTTGTAGATGGGCCTGATTGATTCCATACTAAGACAGCAGAAGTATCAGATACATTTGTAACATTCAAATCTGTTGGAGTTAAACAACTCGTCGGTCCACAAGAGTTTATTATCACAGTAGCAATACTTGAATCATTTATACATGGAGCAGTTCCAGTTAATGGATAGGTAAATGTACTTGTTGTTGCGTTTGGAGAAGGAGTAAAGGTTCCTGTTACTGTGTTAAAAGTTCCGCCAACACCAGTAGTTCTAAACCAAGTTCCTCCAAGTTGCTCACCAGTGATTAAGGAATATAAATCTATTGGTGTTGTTGAAGTATTACAAACTGTTATTACTCCATCTGATCCTGCGTTTGGTTGTGCGGATAAGTTAACTACAGCCACACTAGTATCATTAACACATGGTGGAATTCCTTGAACTGTATATGAAAATGTACTTGATGTTGCACCAAATGCTGGTGTGTAAGTTCCTATAGCAGCATTGAAAACTCCTCCAGTTCCTGAAGTTCTTGTCCAAGTTCCACCAGGTTGTTCACCAGTAATTAGTGCAAATAAATTAATTACTGTTGTTGATGTTTCACAAACTGTAGTTGAACCATCGTTTCCTGCATTTGCTGGTAAATTTACAATTAGATTTAATTGACTTACCCATAATTGTGAAGTTTGAGTATTAACAACTCTTATCCATATAACTTGTGAAAAGGGTTGATTGTTAATATAAGGAACAGATGTAGCAATAGGATTACCACCAAATTGAGCATCTGCATTAGTTGAATGAAAGGTAATATTATGAATACTTGGATTTTCATTTCCTAAAATTTCAGGTAGTTTAGTGTTTAAATCAAATTGAACAATTCCGTCAGAATTTGTATCACAAACATTGTAATTACTTACTTGTGTGTTAATTTGTGCTTGTGCAAACGAAAAAGTGATTAGTAATAAAAAGAGTAGAAATTTTTTCATAACCTGAAAATTAAAGTTAATCAAATGTAGCTTTTTTATTGCAAATAAAAAGTCCCGAGAAAGTTAATTTTTCGGGACTTTTAAAGTTTGAATTTTATTTTTTAGTTGATTACCAATTTCTTAGTGATTTTTAAATCCGATTGTGTTGTGATTTCAACCAGATAAACACCTTTAGATAAGTTAGAAACATCAACTTTCATTTCGTTTGAATTATTTGCAGAAATGGTTTTAACTGTTTTACCTAAAACATCGTAAATAATTACGTTTTCAAGTAACTCAGTAGTGTTTTGCAAATTAACTTGAATAAATGAATTTGTTGGATTCGGATATAAAACAAAGTTTTCAAATCCAAAACTTGCATTTGCTAAAGCAGCTGTAAATTCAGTTGTAAAAGTATTAGTAATAATCGCAGGATTCGTATCAAAATAAATTGAAGCAGTGTTTGGAACAATATCTCCTACTGCAAATCCAGGTTTCATTTTGATTTTAAAAGTTACATAACCTTTACTTAAATCTACATTTTCTAGATAACTTGGTAATTGAATATAATCAAATTTCCAGATAATGTGATTACCAACACGCTCCATGATGTAATTGTGACTTGCATCAACAACTCTTATACTTGCTTCATCCAATTGAGCATCTAAGAAATCTTCAATTCTAATATTAATGGCATTAGCTGTTCCTTCATTTTGGAAACGAATAGTATAGAACAGATAATCATTTTGACTAAATTGATTGAATGGAATTTGTTCACCATGAGCTTCCATTTTATCATTTGGATCGTAAGAACCTACAACTACTTGAGTATTTGAATGATTATTATTAGTCAAGTTGATATCATTTGCAGTAGCAACAATACTTGCTGTATTAGTCAACAAATCGCCAAGATTAACTGTAGGAATTGCAGGAACACTCATTGTTACATAAATATATCTCGTTTCATATGGAGCTAAATTTGTGAAAGTATAAGTAAAACCTGTTGCATTTGCAATTGTTCCAGCTTGAGAAACATTGGTTATAGAAACATTCGCATCTTTATTAAAGGTCAAAGTTCCGTCAGTAGCAACAACACCTAAGTTTTTGTAAACGATTTTATTTACATAATTGAATCCAGGAACTGGAGCTCCAACTGGTACAATGGTTACAGAAACATCATTAAACCCTTGAGTTAAAGTAATTGGGAAATACAATGTTTGTGTTCCACTATTTAACGGAATATTGATATCATTATAATTTACAGTACCTAATGTATAATAAGGAGCATACTCTGTATTGATTTGATATCCAAAGTCATAAACATTTGAAGGATTTGCATCATATATTGTATATGTTCCAGATGGAGATGAAATATTGGTAACATTTCCTGCATTATTTTGTAATGAAGTGAACGAACCATAAGTAAAGTTTACTTCGTTAGTATCTTTAATTCCATTTCCATTCTCATCTATGAATGCTACAAGTTCAATTTTGTCAGAACATTGTGGCGGACCAGAAGCAAAAGTTCCAGCTTCAATAAATACTGCCGAATCATAAGCTGTATCACTTCTATCAGCAATTACCAACTTAATATGATAATTACGATTTGGAATAATGTTAGCCGATGCTGTCATTTTAACGGTTTGACCATTATAGTTTGTTGCTGAAGCTGTTTGATTATTTGCGTAATAAGAATCAAAAAATAATGGATTAGCAGAGGCACATGAATTGTTGTGTATATTATTTCTAATAGTTACAACAGAGACTGGTATAGTTGTTCCTGGTATAACTGCAAGATTAGTTGTGATTCCAGTGTCTAAATCAGTTAAAAGGAAAGCAAAAGCATCAGCAAAATCACATTGGAAAGTACCATATTCGTCTGAAGCTAATAAGAAATTAAAACTCATATAAGAATTTAAACTAGTGAAATCAAATTCTAATTTCGTTGCATTTTTAGAAACCATTGGTACACCAATAGCACTTGAAATTATTCCTTCTAATTGGGTATCTCCTGTCCAAGCAGAACTTCCTTCACTTAATATTGAAGTATTCGGACCTGGAGCACTCATTGCGTTTCCTGATGAAAGGACTATTCCTGAAGAAATTGGAAATAATGGATTAGTATTCGTAAACGAACCAATTCCATTAACAGAACCAAAGTTAGTTCCAGTACTAGAAGTTATGTTTGAAACCGTTAGACAAGGATTATTAATTAAAACATTAGTAACCAACTGGTCAACTGTATATTGATTAGTACTAGTTGTTAATGGAGGCAATGTAATATTTGGTGTAAATGATCTAGATGTCCAACTACTTACTTCAGTAGCTGAACATACAGCTCTTACATAAAAAGTATAAGTTGTTCCTGTAGTTAATCCAGTTGCTTGATAAGAGTTTGTTGGAACTAATATTCCAGTTGATGTTATTGTAGGTACTGGTGAACCAAGAGGTAAAACTAAAACTTCCCATTGTGAAACAGAACCAGATTGAGTCCAGCTTAAGTTTGCACTTGTTGGTGTAGTACTATTTACAACAACATTTGATGGTGTAATACAATTGGTTTGAAGTGTTGTAAATGCTCTAGATGACCACGTACTTTTTTCAGTCGCTGAACAAATAGCTCTAACATAAAAAACATAAGATGTTCCTAAATTTAAACCAGTTACTTGATAAGGGTTTGTAGAAATTACCGTTCCAGTTGATGCTGCAGTAGGAGTAGTCGAGCCAGACGGCAAAACTAAAACTTCCCATTGTGTAACTGTACCAGATTGAGTCCAACTAAAATTAGCACTTGTAGTTGTGATATTGTTTGCTAAAACATTTGTTGGTGCGCTACAAATGTTAGAAAGTGTAGTAAACGTTCTTGCAAAAGACCAATAGCTTGAATCTGTTGCCGAGCAAATTGATCTTACATAAGCATTGTAAATTGTGGCATAATTTAATCCAGTAACTTGTAAAGGGTTTGAATTAGTTATTGTTCCAACTGAAGATTGAGTTGGAGCAGGAGCTGTAGATGGGACTACTATAACTTCCCATTGTGTTGCAGTACCATTTTCGGTCCAATTAATAGTTGCTGTAGTACCTGTAATATTTGTAGCTGCTAAAATTGTTGGTTGTAAACATGTTGCTTGTGGTAAACATTCAACATTTGCTTCCCAACCAGCTCTGTTTACAGAACTATCACTTCTAAATCTAAAAGTCAAACATCCACTTGCATCAGTTGAAACAAATGGTCCAGGAATAACTGTTCCCCAAAAAGAACCTGGCAAACCGCCAGGCACATTTGAAGCAGCGTTTCCACTAGAAATTTGTGGAGATGAAATTGTTGGTCCGTTGAAAACATACAATCCGTCCCAGTTAGCTTCTGTATTAAATGCTGTAAATGTAACAACAACTTGATCACCAGGAGAAGTTGGACAAATGGTATAAGTATTGTCAGAGTTATTTGCATAATTAGCAGTTAAACCACCATTATCTATAAACTGTCCACCACAAACTGGTGATGGTATTGGATTAGCTAAAGTTGTAAATGTAATAGGCTGTGACCATGGACTAGTAAGTGTAGTAGAACAAACCGTTCTTACAAATACTTTATAGCAAGTACTTGCATTTAATCCAGGTGCAAGATAAGTGTTAGTGGTAACTGACAATCCAGCATTATTAGGTGTTGGATTTGTTGCAGTACATGGTAAAACTAATACTTCCCAATTATTAGTACTGCTTGTCAAAGTCCAATTTACTACACCACTATTATTTGTAATTCCAGTAACAGATTGAATAGTTGGTTCTATACATGTTACTACTTGTGTAGTGCTAAAGGTATGCGGTGTTGACCAATCTCCAGGCATACCATTACAGATAGCTCTTATGGTAACCATATAAGTGACATCAGGAGTTAATCCAGTTAATTGAAAAGGACTAGAGCCAGCTATAAGCGAACTTCCTCCTAATGCTGGAGTAACTAATATTTCCCAAAGATTACTAGATTGATTAATATCTACCCAAGATAAAGAAACCGTATTGCTATCAATTTGTGTTGTGTTTAATGAAACTGGTGCTAAACAAGGAAAATTTGTTGTTATACAATCAATCATTGCTTCCCAACCAGCACTATTTCCTGAAGCATCAGATTCAAATACAAATGTTACACAAGCACCAGGAATATTAGTACTTAATGTCATTTGTGATGGACTATTACTATCAATAATTGAAAGTAAATTTCCGTTTGGGCTAGAACCTTCATAAACATATAGCATATCATTCGTTTCTAAAGAAATAGAATTAAAACTAATCAGTAATGTTTCGTTAGGTGTGTTTGGACAAAAAGTATTGATGTCGTTTGCAGAATCAGTATAATTTCCATTTTGACCACCATTGTCATAAAAGAGTTGACTACATCCTGAAGTTTGAGCAGTACCTAGAAAAGTACCCACAAAAAACATAGAGAATAGGGTTAAAAGTAATTGTTTTTTCATGTTTGATTGATTTATAGTAAATCAAATGTACATTGATTTTTAATAACTTATGTTTAAAATCTAAAGTTTTTTTTCTAAAAATCTGCAAACTCAATAAAACCAATATCTAATCAAATTTATTCTCAAAAAAAATCCCCAACTATTATTTTAATAATTGGGAATTATGATTTTGATTAACTTTTGAAAATTATTTTATCACAAGTTTTTTATTTTGTTTTAAACCATTCTCAGTAGTTATTTCTAATAAATAAACACCTTTTGATAAACTTGAAGTGTCAATTTTAGTTGTATTTGAAGCTATAGATTTTACTTCTTTAATGATTTTGCCTAAAACATCATAAATAATCACATTATCAACAATTTCAGAAGTATTATTTAAACTGATATTTATAAATTGACTTGCTGGATTTGGATACAATTTAAAATTAGTACCATCAAAAGCTTGATTGTTTAATGCTGCTGTGAACTCAGTTGTAAAAGTATTTGTTACAATTGCAGGATTGGTATCAAAATAAATATTTGCGGTATTTGGTATTATTGAACCAACAGCAAAACCTGGATTTAACTTAACTCTAAATTGTACATATCCCATACTTAATTCTTCATTTACTGATATAGGAACTAGCTGTATGTTATTGAAATTCCAAACGATATTGTTATTAACTCTTGTCATAACATAATTGTGACTTGAGCTTATCATTCTAATACTTTCAGGGTCAATTTGTGAATCTAAAACATCTTCAATTCTAACATCAATTGCGTTGGCAGTTCCATAGTTTTGGAATCTAATAGTATAAATTAAATCTTCATTTTGATTAAATTGACTGAAAAGAATTTCTTCACCATGCGACTCCATTTTATCATTTGGATCATAAGAATTTACAACAATTTGTGAGATTGAACTTGAATTGTTTAATAAATTAAAATCATTTGGTGGTGTAGAAATTGTAGCTGTTGCAGTAAGTAAATCGCCTAAGTTCACCACTGGACTTGCTGGCACACTCATTGTAACATCTAACACTCTTGTTTGATTAGGAAGAAGATTCGTAAAACTATAAGTAAATCCAGTCGTATTAGCAATGGTTCCTGTTTGACTAATTGCTGTAATTGTTACTTGTGTTGGCTTTTCAAAAGTTATTGTTCCGTCTGTTGCAGCTACTCCTAAGTTTTTATAAACAATTTTATTTGTATGAGCTAAACCAGGTCTTGGTGGAATCATTGGAACAATTGATATAGTAACATCATTATAAGCTTGAGTTAGTACAATAGGGAAGTAAAGAATTTGTGTTCCACTTCCTACTGGAATATTTACATCGTTGAACGATGTTGTTCCAACACTATAATAAGGAAGATATTCTGTTTGAATACTATATGAAAAGTCATAAGTATTTACAGGATTTGAATCGTAAACTGTTTCTCTTCCAGTTGATGAAAAGGCATTTGTAATTGGTCCAGTATTATTTTGCTGATAAACAAATGAACCATTAGTAAAATAGGTTTCACCTACATCTTTAATACCATTATTATTTTGGTCATTAAATGCAAATAGAATAATTCTATCTAAATCTGGTCCACAAGTAATATTTGCAGACCAGCCAGATCTTACAGCAGAAGAATTACTTCTAAATCTGAAGGTAAGACAGCCGCTAGGATCTGAAGATGTAAACGGTCCTGGAATAGTTGTACCCCAGAAAGAACCAGCTAAACCTCCTGGAACTTGTCCTGCTCCATTTGTACTTGGAATTTGTGGAGAAGCAATTGAATTACCATCAAAAACATATAACCCATCCAAATTTGTTTCTGTGTCAAAAGAGGTAAATGTAACTGTAACAACTTCACTAGGATTTGTTGGGCATATTAAATAAGTATTGACAGCGTTATTGGTATAATTAGCGTTTGAACCACCATTGTCAAAAAATAAATCTCCACATACAAGAACAGACAATGTAGTTAAGGTTGTTGGAGTAGACCAATCACTCGAATCATTTGCCGAGCAAATTGCCTTCACATAAACATTATAACAGGTATTTGAATTAAGTCCGTTTACAACAAATGGATTTGTTGTTGTAGTAACTCCAACTGTTATATTATTTACAGGTGCAGGTGAGCCACAAGGAAGAACAACTACTTCCCATGAAGTTGCTGAGCTATTATTTGTCCAAGCTACAGTTGCAGATTGATGTGTTACATTAGAGGTGTTTAAATTAATTGGTTTTGGACATGTTGTAATTGCTATAGTTGACCAATTACTTTTTAATACTGGTGAACAAATGGCTCTTACATACACATAATTTGAAGAGTTTGGTAAGTTTGTAATAGTTGCTGGGTTTGTATTAACAATTGTACCAACAGAACTTGATGTTGGATATGTCCCAAATGGTAAAACTATAATTTCCCATTGGGTGGCACTACCAGTTTCTGTCCAACCAATAGTTGCATTTGGATAATTAACACCAGAAGTTGTTACATTAATTGGTCTTGAACAACCATTTGCAGAATTAACGTTTACATTATCAATTAACCATCTGTCTCCACCAAGGGCGGCTGTAGGTTGGGTAAATAATCTTGCAAAAGTTATATAAATATTTTGCCCAGCATATGCTGATAAATCAATTGTTTTTTCTTCGTAACCACCATAAATAGTTGAAATTTCATTTTCTGTATATGTTGCAAGAATTGTTGAATTTGATAAGTCTGTTTGTGCATTCAAAGCCGAATTAACTTTGATTTGATATAAAGTACCTTGATTATCTGAAATCGTTGTTCTTGAGACAAAACTTAACTGACCATTTGCAGGTACAGGTATCATTGGAGTTGTTAAATAATCTTCACTTGTACTATTAAAACCAATATTTTCTCTATCTACATAGGCAGAATTTAATCCAGAATATACATTTGAAAGAACATTTGTTATTCCCCATCTTCTTGTAGGCCCAACGCCATTATCATGAACAGCCCAATTACCTGAATTTAATGTCCATACAGTTGAAGGAAGTGGATTTGGTCCAGTAGTATTTTCAAATCCTTCGGAAAATTGAGAGAAAGTAGGAATAGAAAATAACAATACTAATAAATATAACGTAATTTTATTCATTTGTGTTTTTTAAAATATAACCAAATATACATTGATTTTTAATAACTTATATCTAAAGTCTAAGGTTTTTTTTATAAAATTTTATATGCCCGATAAAACTAATATCTCGTCAAATTTATCAGCAAAAAAAATTCCCAATTATAAATTTATAATTGGGAATTATGATTTTGATTAACTTTTAAAAATTATTTTATCACAAGTTTTTTGTTTTGCTTTAAACCATTATCAGTAGTTATTTCTAATAAATAAACACCTTTAGATAAACTTGATGTGTCAATTGTAACACTATTAGAAGAAATTGATTTTACTTCTTTAATGATTTTGCCTAAAACATCATAAATAATCACATTGTCAATAATTTCAGAAGTATTATTTAAACTGATATTTATAAATTGACTTGCTGGATTTGGATACAATGTAAAATTAGTACCATCAAAAGCTTGATTGTTTAATGCTGCAGTGAACTCAGTTGTAAAAGTATTTGTTACAATTGCAGGATTGGTATCAAAATAGATATTTGCTGTATTTGGTATTATTGAACCCACAGCAAAACCTGGGTTTAATTTAACTCTAAATTGTACATATCCCATACTTAATTCTTCATTTACTGATATAGGAACTAATTGTATGTTGTTGAAATTCCATACAATATTGTTATTAACTCTTGTCATAACATAATTGTGGCTTGAGCTTATCATTCTAATACTTTCAGGATCAATTTGTGAATCTAAAACATCTTCAATTCTAACATCAATTGCGTTAGCAGTTCCATAATTTTGGAATCTAATTGTATAAATTAAATCTTCATTTTGGTTAAATTGACTAAAAAGAATTTCTTCACCATGCGATTCCATTTTATCATTTGGATCATAAGAATTTACTACAATTTGTGTAATTCTAGTTGAGTTATTTGTTAAATTGATATCGTTTGCAGGAGCTGAAATTGTTGCATTTGCAATAAGTAAATCACCTAAGTTTACTACTGGACTTGCTGGCACACTCATTGTAACATAAAACACTCTTGTTTCATTAGGAAGAAGATTTGTAAAGTTATAAGTGAATCCAGTCGCATTAGCGATAGTTCCTGTTTGACTAATTGCTGTAATTGTTACTTGTGATGGCTTTTCAAAAGTTATTGTTCCATCTGTTGCAGCAACTCCTAAGTTTTTATATACAATTTTATTTGTATATGTTAAGCCAGGTCTTGGCGAACCCATTGGAACAATAGAAATAGTAACATCATTATAAGCTTGAGTTAGAACAATAGGGAAGTAAAGAATTTGTGTTCCACTTCCTACTGGAATATTTACATCATTGAATGAAGTTGTTCCAGAGCTATAGTAAGGAAGGTATTCTGTTTGGATACTATATGAGAAGTCATAAGTATTTACAGGATTTGAACCGTAAACTGTTTGTCTTCCAGTTGATGAAAAGGCATTTGTAATTGGTCCAGTATTATTTTGCTGATAAACAAATGAACCATTTGTAAAGTAGGTTTCACCTGAATCTTTAATACCGTTATTATTTTGGTCATTGAAGGCAACAAGAATAATTTTATCTAAATCAGGACCACAAGTAATACTAGCAAACCAACCTGTTCTTACTACAGAAGAATCACTTCTAAATCTAAAGGTCAAGCAACCACTAGGATCTGAAGATGTAAATGGTCCTGGAATAGATGTACCCCAGAAAGAACCAGTTAAACCTCCTGGAACTTGTCCAGCTCCATTTGTACTAGCGATTTGTGGAGAAGTAATTGAGTTACCGTCAAAAACATATAATCCATCCCAATTTGTTTCAACATCAAATAGTGTAAATGTTACAGTTACAACCTCTCCAGGATTTGTAGGGCATATAGTATAAGTATTGTCAGCGTTATTGGTATAATTAGCGTTTGAGCCACCATTGTCAACAAATACACCTCCGCATGCAGGTGGAGCCGGTGTTGTATTAATACTAATTCCGTTTGACCAATCACTTGAATCACTTGCTGAACAAATTGCTCTTACAAAAATACTATAGCAAGTATTTGCTGTTAGACCATTTAAAATAAATGGATTAGTTGTTGTAATTGTACCTGTTGTTGTGCTGTCAGGAACTGTGTTACAAGGAAGGACAGCAACTTCCCATGAAGTGGCAGTACTATTATTTGTCCAAGCTATCGAAGCAGATTGTGATGTTATTGCAGATGTAACCAATGCAGTTGGTTTTGGACATGTTGCTGGTGTGTTAAGAGTTGCGCCAATAGACCAATCGCTCATATCTGAAGGAGAACAAATTGCTCTAACATACAATTGGTAGCAACTATTTGGAGTCAAGTTTGTAAATGTATATGGATTAACAGTTGTTACTATACCTACTGATGTTGCAGTCGGAGCAGTTCCGCATGGTAAAGCAATTACTTCCCAACTTGTTGCTGAGCTATTGTTAACCCATCCTAAAGTTGCTGAAGTTGTTGTAATTCCAGTAACAACTAAGTTTGTTGGCTTTGGACAAGTTGGCGCTACACCGCATGTAATATTTGCTATCCAACCAGATTGTACAACTGAGCCATCACTTCTAAATACAAAAGTTAAACATCCACTAGAATGTGTTGAAGTAAATGGACCAGGTAATGTTGTTCCCCAATAAGCTCCAGCTAGACCTCCAGGAACGTTTGCCGCTCCATTTGCACTTGCTATTTGAGGTGATGTAATTGAATTTCCATTATAAACATACAACCCATCAAAATTTGATTCAAGAGAGAATGATGTGAAAGTAACTGTAACTTGATCGCCTATATTGGTTGGACAAATTGTAACAGTTGAATTAGTATTATTTGAGTAATTTGCATTAGCACCTGCAGGATCTGTAAAAATACCTCCACATGTAAATGGGTTTGTTGTATCTGCCAATGTAGTAAAAGTATAGGCTTGCGACCAAGAACTTGAAGTTGTAGGAGAGCACATTGATCTAATAAAAACAGAATAGCAAGTATTTGGATTCAATCCAACGGCTTGATAGGTATTTGTAGTAACCAATACTCCGGTATTATTTGGTGTTGGATTTGGTGATCCGCATGGTACAATATAAACTTGCCATTGAGAATTATTAGAAGAAATTGCCCAATTTAAATTAGCTGTAGTTGTTGTTACGCCAGAAATAGCTATGTTAGTTGGTTCAATACATGTTGCTGTTGTTCCTGTTGTAAAAGTTATCGGAGATGACCAATCACTTGTAGTATTTCCACAGATTGATCTTACAGAAGCTGTATAAATTACACCAGGTGTTAATCCAGTTAAGTCAAATGGATTTGATTGTGCTATAATTGGTTGCGAAATTGCAGTGCCATTTGCAGTTAACAAGATTTCCCATGGACCAGTTCCCTGATTAGGATTTAACCAATTCAATACTGCAGTAGTATTGCTTGTTGGAGTTGCATTTACGGAAATAGGTGATAAACATATTGGAGTTGATCCACAAGTAATGTTTGCAACCCAACCTGCCTGATTTATTGAAGAATCAGATGTAAAAACGAATGTTAAACATCCACTTATATCACTTGATGTGTATGCAGGTGGAATTGTATTTCCTGTTAAATCAGCAATTAAAGTTGCACTTGCAGAAGTTCCGTTATAGATTTTTAACCTATCAAAATTGTTTTCTAATGCAAATGATGTAAAAGAAACAGTAACAAATTCTCCTGGATTTGTTGGACAAATAGTTGTTGTTACGTTAGAATTATTTGCATAATTTGCAGTTGCACCAGCAGGGTCAGTAAAAGTTCCTCCACAAACAGGAGTAGTTTGTGCAAGAGTTAAAAATGTTCCTAAAAAGAGTGCAAAAAAACTTAAAAGTAATTGTTTTTTCATTTTTGTTTGTTTTTTGGTAAACCAAATATAGGTTGATTTTTAAATACTTACAAACAAAAGGTAGTTTTATTTTATTGAAAAACAATCAGTTTCAATGATATCAAGGGATAAGAAATTTTAAATTAATTAACAATTGTTTGAGCAATAATAAAACCACCAGTCCAAGCATTTTGAAAATTAAATCCGCCAGTAATTGCATCAATATTTAAAATCTCTCCAGCGAAATATAAATTTGGATGTAATTTACTTTCCATCGTTTTGAAGTTGATTTCTTTTAAATCGATTCCGCCAGCAGTTACAAACTCTTCTTTGAAAGTACTTTTGCCATTTACTTGAAATTCGCCATTTGTTAATTGATTGCCTAAATTGGATAGTTGATTTTTAGATAAATCTGCCCATTTTGTATCTTCTGAAATTTCAGATGCTAAAACCAAACTTTCCCATAATCGATTTGGAAATTCAAACGGAGATTTCTTTGAAACTGCTTTTTTAGAATGTTCTAATTTTAGTTCCTTAAGTTTTTCAAGCGTTTCTTCAAATGTTAGGTCGTTTAACCAATTGACTTGTAAAACAAACTGATAATTTTTATCTGCCAATATTCGTGCGCCCCAAGCTGAAAGGCGTAATATTCCTGGTCCAGACATTCCCCAATGGGTTATCAATAATGGTCCAGACGATTCCAATTTTGTGTTTTTAACTTTTACAGATGCAAAAGCCGACAAACCCATCAAATCTTTAATTCGTTTGTCTTTTATATTAAAGGTGAACAATGAAGGAACAGCCGAAATGATAGAATGACCGAGTTCAGTAAGCATTTCCCAAACTTTTGGATTACTTCCAGTAGTCATCACTAATTTTTGACAAGAAAATGTTTCTACATTGGTTTCTACTTTCCAATAATTTTCTGCTTTGAAAAGTGATTGCACACTTTGATTGGTAAGAATATCAATTTTTAATTTTTGAGTAGCATTAAAAAAACAATCAATGATAGTTTGAGAAGAATCGGAAGTTGGAAACATTCTACCATCGTCTTCTATTTTTAATTCAACTCCATGTTTTTCAAACCACTCAATTGTATCACCAGAACAAAATTGATGAAAAGGTCCGCGAAGTTCCTTTTCGCCACGAGGATAAAATTTGACTAAATCATTTGGAACAAAACACGCGTGTGTAACATTGCAACGTCCGCCGCCAGAAATTCTTACTTTAGATAAAACTTCTTTTCCACGTTCTAAAATAGCGACTTTTAACTTCGGATTTTTCTCAACAATATTAATTGCCGTAAAAAAACCTGCTGCACCACCACCAACAATTAGTATGTCGTATTTTGAATTCATTTTTTGTAAATCTTTGTTAGAGTTTTAATCTTTGACAAAGATAAACTTTTATAACACTAAACTTTAATGCAATCTTTCAGGATAATTGCAAAAAATTCCGTCAACACCTAAACGAATCATTTTTTTGATGGTTTCAGGTTCGTTTACTGTGTAAGTATAAATTTTGAAACCTTTTTTATGAAGTAGGTCAATATTTTCTGATGTTAAAGTCTTATACCAAGGATTAATGCTTTGAGCTTTTAATTTTTCAGCAATGTTAATGGCATCAATTGGATTCTCTTCTGTTAAAATTCCAATGGAAATAGCATTGTCAAGTTGTCTATAATTTTCTAATTCATCCCAAAGAAAACTTGAAATTGTAAAATTATCTTTTGTCCATCCTTTTTCATAAAACGTTTGAAGTATATCAAAAACAGGTTTAGCAGTTTTGCTTCCTTTTAGTTCAATATTTAAAGGAGTTTTTTTATTTATTGTTGAGATTACTTCTTCTAAAAGTGGAATTTTATGGTTTCCTTTTACAATTACTTTTTGAAGTTCTTCCCAATTATAGTCTTCTATTTTTCCTTTAGCATTAGTCAAACTATCTAAAATGTCATCGTGAAAAACTACAACTTCGCCTGATTTAATTACAAAAACGTCAATTTCAATCATATCAACATTAAGCTCCAAAGCTTTTTTGATAGAGGAAATAGTGTTTTCAGTTTCGTGTCCCATTGCTCCACGATGTCCAATATTGAGTGGTTTTTTCATCACGTTGCATTGTATAAATAGAAATGAAATTAAAAATAAATAACAGATTTTCATTGTAGTATATTGAATTGAAATTATTATTTCAAAACTAATTTGTTGAAAATTATTACTTTAAATTATCACGTTATGATATTGTTATTAATTTTTCTCCAATAACACAATCCCAAATTCACTATCAATCGCAACTTTTCCATCAATAACTTCTGAAGTCGTTCCAGAATAAGCATCTTTTACTTTTGTTCCATTTTCAAAAATAGTTCCAACAGAAATTTCTTTTTTTCCGATAGGTAAATCTAAACCAACAACAACTTTATCAGAATAATTTCCATTAGAATAGTCACGACTAAATACATAAGGAGAATTCGTAATTTGCTTGTGAATTCCTGCGCCAACTGATGGATGATTTTTTCTAAATTGTCCTAATTTTTGCCAATGATTTAATAGTTTGAAAGTCATTTTATTGGTTTTCAAATCGTCCCAATTCATCATCGAACGCAAAGTTGCATCGCCATTTGTTCCTTCAATATCTAAAGAACGAGCAGTTTCATCTCCATAATACACTTGAGAAACTCCAGGAGTAAGCAATAATTTGGTTCCAGATTCAAATGTTTTTTCACGTTTTTTGTCAAAAGGATATCCATCATCGTGAGACGAAACATAATTCATAACCGTTTTTCCTTTCAAATCATTCTGAAGAATATTGGAATATTTAGAAAACAATTCTTCGTAGTTCATTTTGGCTTCATTTCTAAAATCAAAATTGATTAAACTAGTAAATCCGTTGGCATAATAATCTACTTTTTTGTCTCCAAAATCGTAAATTCTTTTGCTTCCAATGTTGTAACCATAAACTTCTCCAACAGTAAAAAACGCATTATTATCCAAAACTTTTGTTGGATTTCTAGCTTTAAATTCTGCAAATGACATTTCGCAAACTTTTCCAAAGTCATACCAAACATCTTCCATAGTATGTTTTACGGTATCAACACGATAAGCGTCAATTCCGAAATCTATAATATAATCAGCAAGCCATTTCATGATGTAATATCTTGGTGCTCTTGGATAACAAGTTTTTTTGAAAAAAGCATCCAATTCGGCAACTTCTTTTTCATAACGTCCTTCTTTTTTCCATTTTGCAATCAAAAAAGGAGGTAATTCAACATTTTCTTTGCTTTCTGTTTTAACGTCAAAAAGTCCTGTAACTAAAGTACAATTGATATTAGTATCATATGAATTGTATTTGCAATTTGGTGTAGAACGAACCCAATCATCAGGATATTTCTCGTCAAATTCTGTTGCGTGACCAGTGTGATTTATAACTGCATCAAGCATAATTCTAATTCCTTTTGCGTGCGCTTTATCAACCAATTCCTTTAAATCTTCGCGCGTTCCATAACTTGGATCTAATGCGGTCCAATCTTTTGTCCAATATCCGTGAAAACCATAAGTATTTCCTGTTCCTTCATCAACTGAGCCGTGAATTTGCTCTACAACAGGCGTCATCCAAATGGCGTTGATTCCTAAATCGGTAAAGTAACCTTCGTCTAGTTTTTGAATAACACCACGAATATCGCCACCTTCAAAACCGCGCAATTTTGCAGTGGGTTTATCTCTTTTAATGATAGCATTGTTGTTTGGATTTCCATCTAAAAATCTATCGGTTAATAAGAAATAGACATTGGCACTTTCCCAAACGAAAGGTGTTTTTGTTTTTTGAGTATAAGTTACTTCTTTGCTTGAGTTACAACTTGAAAAAGTAATAGCAAGTAGTAGGAGTAAGGCTGTTTTTTTCATCTATAGTTTTATTTCAATTTTTTTATTATTATCTAATTCACATTGTAAAGAAATGTAGATTAGATTATTTTCAAATTTGTATTGGTTATTATTTAAAATCTTATCATTAAGAAGAATGGTTGTCGGATTTTTGTCAAATCCGTGAATAATTATATTTATTTTTTTGGAGGTTGTGGTAGAATAGGTTTTGTCAAATTCAATATCTAAAAAAAGTGAGTTTTTATCAATAGCACTTTCAAAATCAAATTCTTCATAAACCGATTTTTCAATAGAAGTAGTTGATAATCCATCATCATTAAATAATTCTAATTCTGATTTTTTCACCTCTTTATCAAAATAAAAATGCACATCAAAATCGTTTAAAATATAATTCTGTGTGTTTGGTTGAACTTTACTCATCGGAATAAAACTTCCGGCACGAACAAATGTTGGAATGTTATTTTTGTTTAATTCTATTTTTTGAGTTGTTCCAGCATCGTATTTTTTTCCAGTGTAGAAATCAAACCAATTTGAATTTTTCGGAAAATAAACTTCTTTTTGAGTTTGACCTTTTTCAGTAATTGGATATACTAAAAAATCATTTCCCCAAAGATAACCATCCGATTTTGAAAGTAATTCTTTGTTGTTTGGTTCATTAAAAAACAATGGTCGCATTAAAGGTTTTCCTTCTGTAGTATTCTCAAAAGCCAATTGATAATTATAAGGCAGTAATTGATAGCGTAATTCGACAGCTTTTTTAGCAATTTCTTTCGTGTCAACGTCTTTATAAGCCACTTCTGAAGCTACATCTTCTTGAGCGTGCGGACGAAAAATTGGGTTGAAAACACCATATTGCAACCAACGCAAATACAATTCGTTATCAAAATAATCTCCAGCAAATCCACCTAAATCACTGTGCATATAAGCCATTCCTTGCATTCCCATTTGAAGTGCAATTTCCATTTGACTTTGCAATCCGCCCCAACTTCTTGAAACATCGCCACTCCAAGGAATCATCCCAAAACGTTGACTTCCAGAATATCCAGAACGCATTAAAATAAATGGACGTTGATTAGAAAAATCTTTTTTGTAACCATCAGCAATTAACTTTGCCCAATTGTGACCGTAAACATTGTGAACTTCATCGGCTGTTCCTGCAAACGTATTGGCATAAGATGGAAAAACTTCAGGTTCACCTAAATCACCCCAAAGTCCAGCAACTCCTTGATTGATTAATCGTTTATAAACATTCCAAAACCATTCTTTTCCTTCGGGTTTGAAGACGTCAACAATTCCAGTGTTTCCAAAATAGAAATCCCAAGTAGCAGGTTTTCCATCTTTTAATGTTGCTAAAACTTTTTTATCAACGGTTTCCTTCCATTTAGAAGATGTTGTAAGGATAAATGGTTCAGTTATCAAAACGGTTTTTACGCCTTTTGCATTTAAGTCTGCTATCATTTTATCAGGATTTGGGAAATTCTCTTTATCCCATTCTAGATTTCCCATCGTACCTTGAACTGTTTTTCCGAACCAATATAAATCCAGAATTATAGCATCGACAGGAATTTTACTTTCTTCAAATTTACGAAAGGTTTTTTCAACTTCTTCTTGTGTATGATAACCAAAACGAGAAGAGAAATTTCCGAAAGCCCAACGTGGTGGCAAAGGTTGTTTTCCGGTTAAATCTGTGTAGTTTTTTACTAAATCTTCCCAAGAATTCCCTACAATAACTTGATAGGTTTTTCTACCAGAAATTGTTTCGTACTCTAAAGTGTTATCTTTTTTTGAATCTAAATCCAAATATCCAATGGCTTCATTATCAAAATGAACAGCATATAATTTGGAAGACAAAACCAAAGGAATACAGAAATTCATTAATTCGGCACGTGTTTCATAACCATATTGCGCTCTGTTGTAAAGTGCTAATTTGCTACCACGACGGTTCATTCCTAAAGCTCTTGCACCACCACCATAAAGTACTTCATCTGATGAAATATTGAATTGTAAAACTTCAGTAGAATCGGCAGTAATATTTCCTTTAACATTATCTAAAGGAATGTGTTTGCGTTTTAAATAACCTGATTTTTCAGAAATAATTTCTTGGTTATTATTTAAATAAGATATTTTGAATGGTGTTTTTTGAATAACGACCTTCAAATTACTTGATTTGGAACTACATTCAACTGAGTTTTTATTCTCTTTGAAAGAGATGTTTTTCAATTTATTTTTTAATACAACTGCATCTGATGGATTGTTATTTTTTTCTCCTTTTGGTGTAAATGAAGTTTCAATAATTTTATCATTTAGAAAATTTATTAAATAATTTCCATCTGAAATTCTAACCGAAAATCCACTAGAAAGTTTTTCAATTTTAATGAATTTTCTATCTGCATTTTGAGCAAATGAAATTGTTGATATAAATAGTAGTGCAAATATTTTTTTCATTTTCATTGTTTATTTTTCAAACATAAATTCTACAGGAATATTAATTCGTTTTTGCCAAGAAGCTTCCGAATGGTTTTCTCCTTCAAATTTAAGACTTTTATAATTTTCTGTTGTATATCCTTTTGATTGTAACACTTCATCAACACGATATTCATACTTTAAATAACTAGCGTCAAGTGTTTCAGTTCCGTAATCGAAATAGATTTTGTGATTTTTTGGATCGGGTAAATTTTTCTGCATATAAGTAAAAAAACTTTCCGGAATAGGATTGTTCTCAAAATCACGAAATCCAACCCAATGCGTTGATAGACAACTCGCTTTTCCAAATACATTTGGATATTCACAAATCGCATACATCGAAATCAATCCACCCATACTCGAACCCATAATTCCAGTGTGCTCAGCATCAGTGTAAACAGAATAATTTTGATCGATGTAAGGTTTTAATTCAGTAACAATAAATTGAAGATAGTTATCAGAATTTATCTTTTTGTCATCAAATGGAAATTTTGCCTTTTTTACTTCTGTTTGAATTTGTTCTTGAATTTCTTTTGATAGTAATTGATACGGTTTGTTTGGATATAAATCCATATGACGCAAGTTTGGAATGTTCCAAATGGCAACAACAATAATATCTTGAATTTTATTTTCAGAATTCAATTTTGAAACTACTTCATCAACCATCCATTCTTGTTTGTTCCAAGTTGAAGAGGCATCAAATAGCATTTGTCCGTCGTGCATATACAAAACGCTGTATTTTTTATCTTTAGAATAATTGGATGGCAACCAAATATCAACGGTTCTCGGAACAATGAATTTTGTTGGAAAACTATCAATTCGATTAATAATTCCTTCAAATTTTTCTTTGTCAATGATTTGATGGCTTTCAATTTTGCTTTGAGCAAATGAAAATGTAGCTGTTAATAAGATTAAAAGTAGTTTTTTCATTTTACTTCAATTCTAAAATTAAAACTGATTTTCCTTCAATTTCAATATCATTTTTTAAATCAAATGATTTATCAGTAAGGACATCTTTTCCTGAAGTATTGTTTTTGATATTTTCTTGAAATCTTGTAGTTTTTATAGTTTGTTTTTCAGTTGAATTATTCATTACAATCATTACACTTTCCTTTTCATTATATCTGAAATAAACATAAACATTGTTTTCTGGAATGTAGTGAGTTGTTTTTCCAGTGTGAATTACTTCTTTGTTTTTTCTCCAATTGAAAAGTTTCTTAGTTACTGCATGATATTTTTCTTGTTCAGAAGTTCTTCCTTCTTTTGTAAAGGCGTTTTGTTTATGGTCAGACCATCCGCCAGGAAATTCTCTACGAATATCACCATCTCCTACATTTTTACTTCCAGTCATTCCAATTTCTGAGCCATAATACAACTGAGGAATGCCTCGAATAGTTGCTATTAAAGCCATTGTAATTTTGTAATCATCAAATTTTGGATAGACAAAATTGATACGTTGTGTATCATGATTTTCTGCAAAAACAAACATATTGTTGATGTTTGGATATAAGAAATCATTTGAAAAGGTATCATAAAATTTGGTTACACCTTCATTCCAATTTTGCTTTTCTTCTTTCAAAACACCTTTTTCTAAAATGGTTTGCAACATAAAATCCATTACAGTTGGGCAATAAGAATTATAGCTTTGAATAGCTGCAATTTTACTGTCTTTTTGCCAATAAGAAATTTGTGCATGAGAATATAACCATGCTTCTGCTGCAATATTGAAATTTGGATATTCGTCAGTTACAGCTTTTGTCCAAAGAGCAATTGATTCTTTATCAGTATAAGGATAAGTATCTACTCTAAAACCATCAAGATTTGCATATTCTATCCACCAAATGGCATTTTGAATTAAATAGTTAAGGACTAATGGGTTTTTCTGATTCAAATCGGGCATTGATTTTACAAACCAACCACTTGTTGCTAAGTTTTTATCAGTTTCAGAGGCATTTGTATCAGAATGTATTGTGGTTTTAAAATTGGTCTGCTTAAATCCTGGAAATTGATGAAACCAATCGTATGTTGGCATGTCTTTCATCATCCAATGGTTATAACTCCAGTGATTTGTAACATAATCCATGATTAATTTCATGTTGCGATTATGTAGTTCATTACTTAATTTTACATAGTCTTCATTTGTACCAAATCGTGGATCAATTTTATAAACATCTGATTGACCATAAGTGTGATATGAGCCTCTTTCATCATTATCTTCACAAAGTGGTGTTGGCCAAAGAGTTGTTGCTCCCAAGTCCTTAATGTAATCTAAATTTTTAATCATCCCATCAATATCGCCACCATAACGACCATCAATTTTTGTTCTATCAGCTTTTTCAATTACCGATGGATGGCTGTCATTGTTTGGATTTCCATTTGCAAATCTATCAGGCATTAATAAATAAATCATATCAGAACTATCGAAGCTCTTTCTGAATTTAGAATTTTCCTTTCTCGATTTTAAAGAATAGTTTTGAGTAAACGATTTGTTTTTGTTTTTGAAAGTGAAAACTAAATCTTGAGCCGTTGTATTTTTTGTGTCGATGGTTACGAAAACGTAGTTAGGATTTTCGGTTTTTTGAATGCCTTTAATGATAATTCCATTGGAAACGGAAACTTGATTTTCTGCGATATTTTTTCCGTAGAACATTATTTGAACATCAGAAAGATTCATATCACTCCACCAAAATGGAGGTTCAACTCGGTCAACTTGAGCGAAAATTGAAGTTGATATCAATAGAAAGATAACTAATTTTGTTATTCTCGCAAAGGCGCAAAGGCGCAAAGTTTGTTTAGTATAGTCCATTTACTACTCTTTTGATTCCATTTTTTATTAAAGCTTCATTAAAATTTATTAGTAACCCTAACCTTAAATCAGTTACTCTTACATACGTTAGTAACTGTTTCAGATGAACATTTGAAATACTTTCTACAGATTTTATTTCAATTATTATTTTCTCTTCAACAATCAAGTCAGATCGAAATCCTATGTCTAAATGAACATCATCCCAAACTAAGGGAATAGGTTTTTGTCTTTCTACTTTTAAACCTTTTTTGATCAGTTCGTGATGTAATATTGCTTCATAAACGCTTTCCAATAAACCAGGACCAAGTTTTGTGTGAATTTTGTAACTTACATCGACTATTATTTTTGAAAGTTCATTTTCTGTCATAATCTTCATTTTTTCTCGCAAAGTCGCAGATGGACAAAGTTTTATTTTCTTGGTATTTATTTTATTAAAAAAGTCGCAAAGTTCATTCTTTGCGACTTTGTGTCTTTGCGAGAAACTAAACAGTTACCAAACTATTCGGCTCCACTAAAACTTCTTTTCCATTTACAAAAACTGAAATTTCTTTACTTCCTTCTAATGAAAATTTAGTCTCATTTTGAAGCACTTCAACTTTTAAAATTTGATTTCTGAAGTTAATTTTAAAAGAGTAACCTTGCCATTGTGATGGAATTTTTGGTTCAAAATGTAAAGTGTCATTTTTAACTCTCATTCCACCAAAACCTTCTACAATACTCATCCAAGTTCCTGCCATTGATGTGATGTGACAACCTTCTTCTACTTCTTTGTTATAATCATCTAAATCTAAACGAGATGTTCTTAAGTAAAATGTGTAGGCTTGTTCCATTCTATCAAGAGTTGCAGCTTGAATAGAGTGAACACAAGGAGAAAGTGAACTTTCATGAACAGTAAATGGTTCATAAAAGTCGAAATGTTTTTCTAATTGTTCTTTGGTAAAATGATCTTCAAAGAAATAAAAACCTTGTAAAGTATCGGCTTGTTTTATGTATGGCGAACGCAAGATTCTATCCCAAGACCATTTTTGGTTAATTGGACGTTGACTCTTGTCTAAATCATGAACTTTTACCAATTCTTTATCTAAGAAGCCATCTTGTTGTAAGTAAACATCATGTTCTTTAGAATATGGGAAATACATATTATCAGCAACTGCTTTCCAATGTGCGATTTCTGCATTATCCAAATTCACTTTACTCATTATTCGAGAATAATCTGAAGTATATTCTTTTTCTACTTTATTAATTTGTTCAACGGCATAATCGATACACCATTTTGCTAAATAATTCGTATAGAAATTGTTATTAACGTTGTTTTCATATTCATTCGGACCTGTAACTCCAAGAATCACATATTGATTTCTGTAAGTAGAATAGGTTGCTCTTTGGTGCCAAAAACGTGCAATTCCGATAAGAACTTCTAATCCTTTTTCAGGAATGTATGAGTAATCTCCTGTAAATCTGTGATAATTAAATATCGCAAAAGCAATCGCACCGTTTCTATGAATTTCTTCAAATGTGATTTCCCATTCGTTATGACATTCTTCGCCATTCATAGTAACCATCGGATACAAAGCAGCTCCGTTTTTGAAACCTAATTTACCTGCATTTTCAATCGCTTTATCCAATTGATTATATCGGTAAGTCAATAAATTTCTTGCTACTTGTTGGTCTTTGGTTGCCATATAGAAAGGAATGCAATAAGCTTCGGTATCCCAATAAGTTGAACCACCATATTTTTCACCTGTAAATCCTTTTGGACCAATATTTAAACGAGAATCTTTTCCTAAATAGGTTTGATTTAATTGGAAAATATTGAAACGAATTCCTTGTTGTGCTTTTACATCGCCATCAATAGTAATGTCACTCATTTCCCAAATTTTTGCCCAAGCTTGAATCTGATTTTCTTTCAAATTTGAATAACCAATTTTCAAACCTTCAGCAATAACATTTTGAGCGGCAACTTGTGTGTTTTCATGATTTAATGAAACCGTATAACCACCTAATTTTTGAATGGTAGCAGTTTGTTCTTTAGCTACATTTATTTCATACGAAAATTGAACTTTTTCGTTGTTTTTTTCAATATTAATAGGTGAAGCATTTACGTTTGAACCGTTCAACAGAATGGTATTTTGCATAAAAGTGGTTGCCGTGAAATGCGTTTTGAAAGTTCTAGCAGTAACAAATGCTTCATTATTTGAATGTTGAACGTTCAATGGTTCCCAGAATTTTTCTTCCCAGTTAGCATCTTCGTTGTGAACTCCGGCATCAATATAAGGTTTGTAAACAATTTTGGCATCACCATTTAATGGAGTAATCTCAAAATTAATCACACCTAGTTCGTCAATATCTAAGGAAAGAAAACGCGTTACTTTAACTGAAATTTCTAGTCCGTTTTGCAATGTGGCAGAGAAAGAACGATAATAAATGCCTTCTTTCATATTCAACTCACGTTTAAAATTGGCAATAGTTTTGCATATAGCCAAATCAAAAACTTCATTGTTTATTTCAATGTCAATTCCAATCCAATTTGGAGCATTTAATACTTTTGCAAAATATTCAGGGTATCCATTTTTCCACCAACCCACTTTTGTTTTGTCAGGATAATAAATTCCTGCAATATAGCTTCCTTGAAATGTTTTTCCTGAATAGTATTCTTCAAAATTGGCACGTTGTCCCATAGCACCGTTTCCGATACTGAATAAACTTTCAGATGATTTTACTCTTTCTGCATCAAATCCTTCTTCAATGATGGACCAATTGTCTGCTTTGATATAATCTTGGTTCATTTTTTTTAAGTTTAAAAGTTTAGAGGTTTAAAAGTTTAAAAGTTCATTGTTAAACTTTTAAAACATCTATGCTCTATGTTCTATTCTCTTTTTTCTAATTTATTAACGATTCAATAAAAGAAACATCAATAAATGTAAAATCTTTAAATATATATTTTGCTTCGTGTAATGTTGTTGCTTCTCCAATTCCAATGCTGGTCATATTTGCAATATTAGCGGCTTGAATTCCTGCAACTGAATCTTCAAAAACAATTGAATTTTCGTTAGTTGCTCCTAATTTTTTTGCAGCTTGAAGAAATACTTCCGGATCTGGTTTTGCATTCGAAACATCATTTCCATCAACGATTGCATCAAATAGATTTAGAATTCCTGTTTTTTCTAAAATTGGTCTTGCGTTTTTACTTGCAGAACCTAATGCAATTAATTGATTTTTATCTTTTAAATAGTGCAATACAGGAAGTACACCTGGTAAAATTTCACTTTCATCAATATCTACCAAATAGGATAAATAATCTTCATTTTTTTGGATAAGCCATTTGTTTTTGTCCTCTTGAGAAGCTTGAATTCCTCCAAGCTCTAAAATAATATCAAGAGAACGAACACGGCTAACTCCTTTTAATTCTTCATTGTGTTCGGGTGTAAATTCGATGCCTAGTTCTTGAGCTAATTTTTGCCACGCCAAAAAATGATATTTTGCTGTGTCAACAATTACTCCGTCAAGGTCGAATATGAATGCTTTTTTGTTATTCATTTAAATTAATTTTCGATTCGTCATTAATTGTCAAAGCAATTATTCCGGCAAGAATCATTGATGCTCCTCCAATTAATAAAGCGTAAATCGGTTCACTGTTAAAAAATCTGGACACTAAAAATCCTAAAATTGATGCGGCAACTAATTGAGGAATTACAATAAAAAAGTTAAAAACTCCCATGTAATAACCCATTTTACTTGAAGGTAATGAACCAGAAAGCATTGCATAAGGAATAGATAAAATACTTGCCCAAGCAATACCAACTCCAATCATTGGAAGCCATTCCATTGTGAAAACTGTTGGTTCAGAAATAAAATAAACAGAAATTAAACCTAATCCTCCGCAAACTAATGCAATGAAATGGGTGAATTTTCTACTTGTGTATTTTGCTAATAATGGTAAAAGAAAAGCTGCTAGTGCTGCAATTAAATTATAATTTGCAAACATTTCGCCAACTTGATTTGCGCCAATGTTGTATGCTTCAGAAGTTGTATCGGTTGTTTTGTAAATGTGTTGTGTAACGGCAAGTGTCGTGTAAATCCACATTGAAAAAAGTGCAAACCATGAAAAGAATTGAACCCAAGCCAATTGTTTCATGATTTTTGGCATAAACTGAAAATCATTCATGATAGTCACAAAACCATTTTCAGTTTTACTAGCTTTTTGCATCAAGCCAGAAATTAACATAGCTATTCCGCCAAGACCAATTAGTCCAATAGAAAGAACGTATAAATCTTTTTTCAAGTCATAATTATAAATGGCAAAAGAGAATAATGCACTTATAATTAAAAATAATAATCCTTTACTTAAATGTGATTTACCATTAGCTAAAAACCATTCTTTTGAATGCGTTTCTTTTTGGTAAGTTTCTTTGTTGTGGTTTTCAAAAGCTTCTAATTCTTCAGGTGAATATTCTTTAGAAGTTAAAACTGTCCATAAAACTGTAATTAGAAAAGCAATACCTCCAAAATAGAATGAATATTTTACAGAATCAGGAATAATTCCCAATGGCGCTGTATTGCTTACTCCAAAATGAGTAAAAATTAATGGAAGTTTAGAAGCGAAGTAAGCACCAATTCCAATAAAGAAACTTTGCATAGCAAAACCTGTAGTTCTTTGTGAATCAGGTAAATTGTCACCTACAAATGCGCGAAAAGGTTCCATGGAAACATTTATTGACGCATCCATAATCCATAACATACCTGCTGCAAACCATAACATAGGAGAATTTGGCATTATAAACAAAGCGGCTGAAGCTAAAATTGCACCAGCAAGAAAATAAGGTTTTCTTCTGCCCAATTTAGTCCATGTTCTATCTGAAAAATATCCGATAATTGGCTGAATTATTAATCCAGTCATTGGAGCGGCAACCCAAAGAATTGGTATGTCATCAATTTCAGCACCAAGTGTTTGAAATATTCTACTTACATTAGAATTCTGAAGGGCAAAACCCATTTGTATCCCTAGAAATCCGAAACTCATGTTCCAAATTTGCCAGAAACTTAACTTACGCTTTTCCATTATCGTAATTTATTGATTAGAAATACGATAAGCGCGATGCTTATCAAAACTTATTTTTTGTTTTCGAAGTAAAAAGTATAAGCTTTGATTCGGTAAAGATATTTAAAAATTTCAGATTTCAGATTTCAGATTTCAGAAATTTGAATAAATGAGTAACGAAAACGTTTTTTTGTTGATAAAATTTTTGAAGTTATTTTGTGGATTCTCTTTCAACTAGTTCGGTTTCAATCACTTCTGTCTTGTATTGTTCTTCGTAATCTTCTTCTTCGATTTCAAGTTTTTCGAGAAGCATTCTTGCTGCTTTTTCACCCATTTTCACTCCATTTTGACTAACAGTAGTAATGGAAGGTGAAGAATATTTAGAGATAATTCCATCGGTAAAACCAATTACAGAAACATCATTTGGAACTGATTTTCCTAATCGTGTTGCAACTTTAATTGCGGTTACTGCAAAAATTTCGTTTACTGCGAAAATTGCATCTAAATCATTGTTCAATATTAAGTTTTCGATTTGATCTTCAAAGTTGTCGGTATCTTCTATTTTAACAATTAAATTTTCATCCACTTTAAGATCATTAGTTTTTAAAGCTTTGATGTAACCTTCAGTTCTTAATTTTCCAACACTAACATAATCTACGGTTGTTAATAACGCAATTTTTTTAAATCCTTTATCGATTAGAAATTGAGTTGCGTTGAAAGCAGCTAAGTTGTCGTCAATAATTACTTTGTCGCAAAGAATGTCGTTTGTAATTCTATCAAACATTACAACTGGCATTCCTTGACTAATTACTTCTGTAATATGATGAAAATCTCTTTTTTGTTGGGTTTCTTTTGATAATGACATAATGAATCCGTCAATGCTTCCATTGGCTAGCATTTCCATGTTAATCACCTCTTTATCAAATGATTCGTCAGAAAGGCAGACAATTACATTGTATCCGTTTTCATTAGCAACATGTTCAACACCACTAATTACGGTAGCAAAAAAATGATGAATAATTTCAGGGATTATTATGCAAATAGTTTTAGATTTTCTATTCTTTAAACTTAAAGCAATATTATTGGGTTTGTAATTGTATAATTTGGCAAAAGCTTGCACTTTTTGTCTTGTATCTTCACTGATTTCTGAGCTGTCTCTTAATGATTTTGAAACTGTTGAAATTGATACATCTAATTCCTTGGCAATTTGCTTTAAAGTGACTTTTCTTCTCATTATGTGATTTTGATAAATGTTTAATTTTCAATAAAGATATATTTATTTTTTTATACTATCAATTTTGTAACAAAAAATGTGAAATATTCAGAAAGTTTTCAACACGAAAACGTTTTCGGTAGCTTTATATTAAGGTGTCATTTTTTTATCTGAAAATTTATCTTAAATTTAACATTCGAAGTTAAAGTATAAGCAAAAAACAAATTTATTAACCTAAACAAAATGTATGAAAACAATTTATAAAAAGTTGTTATTTTTATTGCTAATGCTCCCATTAAGTGTTTTGGCTCAAACCACTGTGGAAGGAGTTGTTGTTGATTCAAAATCAAACCAACCGATTCCTGGAGTAAATGTAATTATTCAAGGTACCCAAATGGGTACATCAACTGATTTTGATGGAAAGTTTAAACTAACTAAACTTAAAAATGGAGACAAATTAGTGTTTTCTTTTATTGGTTATAAAAACGAAACCATTGCTTTCGATGGTCAAAAATCGCTTACTGTTTCTATGACAGAAGAGGCTAACGTATTACAAGAAGTTGTAGTACAAGTTGGTTATGGAGCTGTTAAGAAAAAAGACGCTACGGGTTCAGTTACGGTAATTGGATCAAAGGACTTTAACAAAGGTGCAAATGTTACAACCGAAAACTTATTACAAGGTAGGGTAGCTGGTGTTACTATCAATACTGGAGGTGGAGCTCCTGGTTCTGGGTCAACAATAAGAATTAGAGGTGGTTCATCACTTACTGCAAGTAATGATCCTTTAATAGTTATTGATGGATTGCCATTAGAAAATTCTACAGTTACTGGTTCGACTTCTTTTTTAGCTTCATTAAATCCAGCTACAATTGAGTCTATTTCGGTTTTAAAAGACGCTTCAGCGACTGCAATTTTTGGATCGAGAGCCTCTAATGGAGTTATTATTATTACAACAAAAAAAGGTTCGAAAAGTTTGTCTGTGGACTATAATTTTCAATACGGTTCTGGGAAAGTTGTTGAAACGGTTGGTGTTTTCAGTGCGAATGAATTTAGAAATTTAATACAACAAAACTATCCGTCTGATGCTTCTTTGTTAGGTAATTCTAACACAGATTGGCAAAAAGAAATTTATAGAAGAACAGATTACATAGATAATAGCATTGGTTTAAGAGGAAATTTATTTGGCGTAATTCCAACAAGATTAACTGTAGGGAATACTTATCAAGAAGGATTGAGACTTACTAATAAATTCAATAGAACTACTGCTGGAATTGCTCTTAATCCAAGTTTCTTGAAAGATCATTTAAAATTAAGGTTAAATGCAAACTTTTCAAATGAAAAAAATCGTTTTGCTGATGGTGTTGAAGGATCAGCAATTTCTTTTGACCCAACGCAACCGGTTTATGATTCTAATTCCATTTATGGTGGTTTTTTTGAATATTATAATACTTCAAATGGCGAGCTAACTACACAAACACCACGAAATCCAGTAGCCCAATTGCTACAAACATATGATGTTGGTAGAAGTAATCGCTATTTTGGTAATTTTGAAATTGATTACAAATTACACTTCTTCCCAAAAATTCGTGCAATTGTTAATGTTGGTTTTGATGAAGCTAATGGTGAAAGAACAAGATTGGTTGGCACTAATGCTGCATCTGCTCCTTCCAATAATAATTTTCCATTTGGAACAAATGAGTTTAGTGAACAAATGCGTAAAAACAAATTATTAGATGCTTATTTCGTTTATAACGAAACTTTTGGAAATCTTAAATTTGATTTTACTGGTGGATATTCATATCAAAAATGGGATTCTGATAGATTTGAAACTAGAAATAAGTTAGGTCCAAATCCATTAGGCTCAATAAACATAGTTGATTTCGATAGAGTTTTAATAAGTTATTTCGGAAGATCAAACTTATCGTTAAAAGACAAATATCTTTTAACTTTATCGCTTAGAAGAGACTCATCGTCTAAGTTTGCACCAGAAAACAGAGATGCATTTTTTCCTGGAGCAGCATTTGCATGGAAAATCAAACAAGATTTTTTTAAAAACAGTAGTACAATTTCTGATTTGAAGTTGAGATTAGGAGTGGGAACAAGTGGACAACAAGATGTTTCAAATAATAACGACTATTTACAGTTTTATAACATGGGTCAGTCAAATTCGCAGTATACTTTTGGTTCATTACCAACACCTATTGCAGTATCTGCAAAAGTTAGTAACGAACTTAAATGGGAAACTACAATAACCTATAACGCAGGTTTAGATTTTGGAATTTTTAATAATAAAGTAACTGGAAGTGTTGATGCTTTTTTAAAGCAATCTAATGATCTTTTAGCGAGAGTAGCTACTGCTGATGGGGGAAATTTTTCAAATACTTCTTTTCAAAATATTGGTTCATTAGAAACTAAAGGTATTGAGTTTACTATAGCATCAGATGTGATTAAAACTCAAAACACTACCTGGAATCTTTCTTTTAATGCAACTAGTTTTGTCAGAAGAGTTACAGAATTAAACAAGACAGATATAATTAGAGTTGGCGAAAACGTTGCTGGAACAGGAACTCAGGCTCAGGTTCATATTGAGGGTTTTGCACCAAACTCTTTTTATGTTTACAAACAATTATATGATGCTTCTAACAATCCAATTGAAGGAGCTTATGCTGACATAAATGGTGATGGTGTAATTAATGGTGATGATAAATACATATATAAAAATGCTGACCCTAAAGTTTCACTTGGGTTTGCCTCTTCATTGAATTATAAAAATTTTGATTTTTATTTCAATTTAAGAGCAAACATTGGAGGTAGCGTTTTTAATCAAGTAGCTGCAAGCAAAGCACAATACTCTATTGTTGATTCAGGAAATGCTTTGTTTAATATTCCTTCGTCAGTTCAAGATACAAACTTTAACACAACTCCAGATGTATTGCTTTCGGATTATTATGTAGAAAATGGTTCATTTTTGAGAATGGATAACATTACCTTAGGTTATACTTTTCCAAAATGGTTAGATGGTAAAGCTAGTTTGAGATTGTTTACTGGGTGTCAAAATGCATTTATACTAACAAAATACTCTGGCTTAGATCCAGAGGTAGGCAATAATGGTTTCGATAATACAATTTATCCAAGACAAAGACAATTTTTGTTTGGAGCTAACGTAAAATTTTAAGTTATGAAAAAAGTAAGTTTATTAAGTTTAATCGGATGTTCGTTAATCTTTTTTGCTTCTTGTGAAAAAGATTTAGATGTAGAATCAGAAAATGCTTTTGATATTTCTGCCGATCAACAGTATTCGACTCCTGAAGGATACAAGCAAGCACTGGCAGGAGTTTATGGTAATTTGAGTTTGACTGGTACTGCTGGTCCAGGAAATTCTTTTTTAGAAGGAATTGATGCAGGAACAAGTCAATTTGCTCGTTGTTTGTGGTACCTTCAAGATTTGACAACTGATGAAGCAGTATGGAGTTATGAAAATGATGAAGGAGTTAGAGAATTACAAAGAAATATTTGGACATCAAATAATCCTATACTTCTAGGAATGTTCAGTAGAACTATGGCAGAGGTTGCGTTTGTTAATGATTTTTTAAGACAATCAACACCGGAAAAATTATCATCTAGAGGGATTACCTCACCAACAGATGTGGCTAACATCAATGATTATAGAAATGAGGTTAGAGTTTTGAGAGCATACTCTTATTATGTGATGATGGATTTATTTGGAAAAGCTCCTATGGTTACCGAAAACAATCCACTAGATTTTAGTGGTCCAGAATTTAACAGACAACAATTATTTGCATTTATTGAAACTGAGTTAAATGCAGTAATTCCAAATTTGAAGGCAGCAAGAACAAATGAGTATGGCAGATTAGATAAAGCTATGGCTCAGATGATTTTGGCTAAAATGTATTTGAATTCAGAATCATATGGCTTAACAAACAAGTATTCAGAATGTATGTCTTTGTGTTCTAGTATTATAAGTGGTGGTTATACTTTAAATACTAATTATTTAGATAATTTTAAATCAGATAATCATCTTTCAGGTGAAATGATTTTTACATTACAATCTGATGGTGCTGTTACTCAAAATTACGGTGCAACAACAGTGATCATAAACGGACAAGTTGGTTCATTAGAAAATAATGGTGCTGAGTTTGGTGTAGGTGGTTGGGGCGGAGCATTAAGATTGAGAAAACAGCTAGTACAGAAATTTGATGGTTCCGATTTTGATTTTGACGCAAGAAAAACAGCTACTGGTGGAGGTGCTAGAACTTTGGAAATCAGTAATATTGCACTTCAAAAAGAAGGGTATATATTAAAAAAATATTCAAATAAAAATTCAGCCGGTATTCCAAGTGCTAATTCAACTTTTGTTGATACTGATTTCCCATTATTTCGTTTAGCAGATGTTTATTTAATGTATGCAGAAGCTCAAATGAGAAGAGATGGCGCAACAAATTCTTCTTCTACTACTAATGCCTCAACAATTTCTTTAGATTATTTAAATCAGTTGAGAGATAGAGCAAATGGTTATGATTTCCCAGATTTTGCACAAAATCAGGTAACTTTAGATTTTATACTTGATGAAAGAGCTCGTGAACTTCACTGGGAAGCACACAGAAGACAAGATTTAATTCGTTTTGGAAAATATACAGGAGGATTATATAATTGGGCATGGAAAGGAAACGCAATGAATGGTGTTTCGATTTCATCAAACCTAAAAGTATTCCCTATTCCAGCAAATAATTTATTAGCAAATACAAATTTAACACAAAACCCAGGTTATTAATACAAAAAATTATAGATATGAAAAATAAAATAATAGCACTATTTATCGCTGCAATTGGATTAACAAGTTTAAATTCTTGTGAGGACGAAAATTTTGAATTAACTAGTCCAGAGGGAAGTTTTCGAATAACAACTCCTTTAAATGGTGAGTCTGTTGTTCTTTCAGAGACCACATTAACAAATCCAGGATTGTCAATAACTTGGTCTGCAATGAGTTATACTACTCCAACATCTGTTTCTTATACAGTTGAGATTGCGAAAGATGGAACTGATTTTGCTGCTCCAATTGAACTAGGTACAACTACCAACCTTTTTGCGTCATTTCAAACAGGTGATTTTAATTTAAAATGTTTAATGTCAGGAGCCGTACCTTTCGTTCAAACAGCTATCAACGTGAGAATTAAAGCAACATCAGGTACAACAGGTTCTCAACCGGTATATTCAAACTCAATAACTTATCTAGTTACTTGTTTTGGATGTTTAAATCAGTACGCTGTTGGTCAAGGACTTCCTCAATCAGGATGGAATTGGAACAATCCTAGAACATTGTTGTGTGACAACGGTGTTTTATCTATGACCGCCGATTTTCTTAATGGAACTAATGATACATTCCGTTTCTTTACAACTGAAGGTGACTGGAATACAGGTAGAAATTATCCGTACTATTCAGGATTAAATTATAAAATTGTCTCTACTCTAGTTAATGCAGCTGATGGAGATCAAAATTTTAGAAATACAGGTGTTGCAGGTAAATATAAACTTACAATTGATTCTAACAATAAAACAATTAATATAGCTAGAAGAACATTAACTTCAGGAAATTTAGATCTAGAACCAACTTCTAATTGGTTAGTTGGTGCAGCAACTCCAGGAGGATGGTCTTGGGCAGGAAACAATGAAACCGAGCTAGGACAAGTTGATACTGGAATTTTCGAAGTAGCTCTTGAATTAAAAAATAATGATACATTCAGAGTTTTCTTAGGAAACAATGGCGGTGACAGTTGGGGCTTAGGAGATAGAAATTTTCCTTGGTATGTTAATAATGGTTATACAATTGATTCTGAATTAGCAAATGCTGCAGATGGAGATTCTAATTTTAGATATACTGGCCCAACTGGAGTAAGGTTGTTTAAAATTAACTCAATTACAAAAGTTATAACTGTTGATTAAATTTTTATTAACAGGGTTGTATTTATGCAACCCTGTTTTTTTAATTCAAATGCTATGAAGAAAAAAACTTTAATTTTACTATTTTTTTTACAGAATTTGTTGACTTATTCACAAGTTCAGACTATAACTCCTGTGGTTTCTCCAAATCCTTTTGAAAGAAATCAATCAATTACTATAACTGTTCAAGGTTCTCAAATCAATGAAGCAACTTGGGGTGTTACAAATAATGCATTATATTATTGGGGATGGATGTTAGATGCTAATAATAATCCAATTGGAGATTGTCCATCTAATGGTGTTTGGACTTCCTCGAGTGAAACAAATAGATTTGTTTATAATGCTGGAAATGACACTTACACATTAACTTTTGTTCCTGAAACGTTCTATTCTAACACAATCTTTGGAAAATTAGGTTTTTTAGTTAAAGCTAAAGACGGAACTGGTGATAAAAAAACAAATGATAATGTTTTCGGAATAGGTGCATTTCAATATACACTTAATACTCCTTTGCCAAATAGTACAACATTATTAAATTCTGGATCAAATTTTACAATCTCAGCGGTTAGTACTAATGGAAATGCAGCTTATAATTTATTTGTAAATGGTTCTTCTACACCATTAAATACTCAAAATACTGCTTCTTATTCTTTTACAGACACAGCAATTTCAACTAATAGAAATTATGAATTAAGAATTACACAAGGATCTACAACTTACATTTCTAAATTTTCTGTTGTAATTGCGGCAACACCAGTTTCTCAAGCAATACCAGCAGGAATGGTTGATGGTATAAACTACAATCCTAATGATGCAACAAAAGCAATTTTAGTTCTAAATGCACCATGGAAAAGCTTTGTTTATGTTGCTGGTAATTTTAATAATTGGAATCCGAATTCTACTTATTTAATGAAAAGGGATGCTACATCAGGTTCAACTAAGTTTTGGTTAGAGTTAACTGGTTTAACTCCTGGTCAGCCATATGCATACCAATATTGGGTTTGTGATAATGTAAATCTTCCAGCTAATTCTCCTAATGTAGTTAAGACAGCGGATCCGTTTTCAACATTAGTATTATCTCCATTTGATGATCCAGAAATAATTACTCTTGGAGTTTTCCCTAATCTTCCTGTGTATGCGACTATTGCTCCCGGTCAAGAAAGAGAGGTTTCTTTATTCCAAACAGGTTCAAATAATTATTTTTCTTATAATTGGAGTAGTGCTACCACAAATTTTGTAAAGCCTAAAAAGAAAGATTTAGTATTTTATGAAGTTTTAATTCGTGATTTTGATGCTAACAGAACTTATCAAGATTTAATTAATAAAATAGATTATTTTAGAAATCTTAAAATCAATGCAATCAAAATAATGCCTGTAATGGAGTTTGAGGGAAATATGAGTTGGGGATATAATACCGTTTTTCATATGGCTTTAGACAAGCGTTATGGACCTCCTACTAAACTAAAAGAGTTTATTGATTTATGCCATCAAAATGGAATTGCAGTTATATTAGATTTAGCTTTAAATCACGTTTTTGGTCGTTCTCCTCTTGAAAGAATGTGGATGTTAGATTCAGATAATGATGGATGGCCTAATTCCACTGGGCCAAGAACAACAACTGAAAATCCATACATAAATCAAGTTGCTTTACACACCTACAGTGTAGGAAGTGATTTAAATCATTTTAGAGAAACTGGACCTGGTGGAAATTTAACAAATACTTATGCAATAAGAACAATTCAATATTGGATAAATGAATTTAAAATCGATGGTTATCGCTGGGATTTAACAAAAGGATTCACAAACCAATGTTCATCATCAGATGAAACATGTACTAATGGATACCGTTCTGATAGAGTTGCAAAGTTAAAATGGTATGCCGACAAACAATGGGAAGTTGATCCAAATTTTCTTGTAATTTTTGAACACTTAGGAAGTGGTGGCTCTTACACAGAAGAAGTAGAATGGGCTAATTATCTTCGTTCAGGTGATACAAAAGGTATTATGCAGTGGAGAAAAATGACAGATCCGTATGCTAATTTGTTAAAAGGTAATTTTGCAGATATTTCTGGGATAGCAGATGCGACAGACCGATTTATAGGTTATGCAGAAAGCCATGATGAAGAAAGAGTTGCTTATAAAGCTTTAAATGAAGCTGGACAAACTTTTGGCAATCTTAACAAAGTGCATCAAAGACTTCAAGCAATGGGTTCAGTTCTTTTTCTTGTTCCCGGACCAAAAATGATCTGGCATTTTGGAGATCTTGGATGGGAATATTCATTATTTACATGCAGCAATGGTTCTGTTCAGTTTAATGATGGTTGCAAATTAGACACCAAACCACAACCTCAATGGACTGGAAACTGGTTAACAGATACAAATAGAAGTGCTATTTACAATAGTTGGGCAAAAATGATTGACATGAAAAAAACTGAAAATGTTTTTGAAAATGGAACTTATGCTTGGAATATTGGAAACACAGGGCGTCCTAGATTAGATGTTTGGACAAGCCAAACTCAAACCTCTGCTTTAAGTTATGTTTTTGTCTTGACTAATTTTTCTGATAATACTTACAATGTTGTTGGAGGATTTCCATTCACTGGAACTTGGGCAAATCTAATGGATAATACCACTTTTAATGTTACAGATGTTAATATGAATATTAGTATTGAGCCAGGTGGATACAGAGTTTTTGGAAACAGAGC
The DNA here is from genome assembly GCF_044341265.1 of Flavobacterium sp. Taxonomy (GTDB): domain Bacteria; phylum Bacteroidota; class Bacteroidia; order Flavobacteriales; family Flavobacteriaceae; genus Flavobacterium. The sequence continues at coordinate 31,027 of NZ_JBIISA010000015.1, read as the reverse complement.
TCTTCTTAATAATGATACATTTGATGCTTTAGATTTTGTAGCGTTGTCTCCAAATCCAGCTTCAACTTATTTCACAATTAATACTTTGGTAGAAAAAGTTCAAATCTATTCTATCACTGGTCAATTAGTAAAATCGTTTTCAAATGCTTCAATAAACGATAGTTTTTCAATCGAAGATTTAACTAAAGGTGTTTACATCGTTAAAATTTCAGATGCAAATAATCGTGAAAAAACTTTAAGATTAATAAAAGAATAATTTTGTTGAGTTAGTTTAAAATAGAATTTTCTAAAAGGCCCTTCATAATTTTGAAGGGTCTTTTTTATACTATAACTTTGCAAAGTCATATTTCAATTGTTAAATGAAGAAAATAGTAGTAAAATTTTTAAAAATTTTAGGAATCTCAATCTCAATTTTATTGTTAGGAATGTTTCTATTTCCAATAATCTTCCCAGGTAAAATTGAAAAAGAAATTAAAAGTTTTGCAAATGAAAATCTAAAAGGTGAACTAAATTTTAAAGAAGCAAATCTTTCATTTTTCAATCATTTCCCATCATTAACTTTATCGCTTGAAGAGTTCAGTTTAAAAGGTTCCGAACCATTTAAGAGAGACACATTAGTTTCTGCTAACGAAATTGCTTTCGGAATCAATCTTAAAGATTTAATCTTTGACGGAAAAGTGACAATTGATGAAATATATCTCTCTGATGCTTTTATGAACGTAAAAGTTAATGAAAAAGGAGAAGCAAACTACAATGTATATGTTTCTGAAAACAAAAAAGTTTCTAAAGACACATCATCCACAGCTATTCGATTGGATAAAATTTCTATAAAAAATAGTCATTTAGTTTATGATGATAAATCAACAAAAATTTTAATCAGTGCTAAAGGATTTAATTATCATGGGAAAGGTGATTTAGATAAAGCTGTATTTGACTTAAAAACCGAAGCTAAAATCGATGATTTTAATTTCACTTTTGGTGAAGATCAATATCTTAAAAATAAAAAAGTAAATGCTGATTTGATTACAAAAATCAATACCAATTCGCTTTCCTTTATTTTTGAAGAAAATAATTTAAAAGTAAATAAACTTCCAATTGAGTTTATAGGAAAGTTAGATTTCCTGAAAAATGGTTATGATTTAGATTTTAATGTCAAATCTCAAAATAGTAAATTGAATGACTTTTTTACAGCATTGCCACCAGCTTATGTTACATGGTTAGAGAAAACAAAAGTTAAAGGAAGTACAGATTTACTATTGACTCTAAAAGGAAAGTATATAGCTTCTACAAATGAAAAACCAGATTTAGCTTTCAATATGAAAATTAGAGAAGGTGAGATTAATCATAAAGAAACACCTCTTCCAGCTTCAAATATATTTTTGAATTTTGACACAAAATTACCTTCATTAGATACGGAAAAATTGAAAGTCAACATCGATTCTATATTTTTTAATGTTGGAAAAGATTATGTAAAAGCTATTCTAAAATCTGAAGGTTTATCACGTCCTAAAATAGATGCTAGAATAAAAACAGCAATAGATCTAGCCAAATTAGATAAGGCTATTGGAATCCAAAATATGGATTTGAAAGGGCAATTAAATTTGGATGTCAATTCTAAAGGTGTTTATGATTCAAAAAGTAAAATTGTTCCAATAACCAAAGGAAAAGTTTTATTCAAAAATGGTTATATCAAAACAGATTATTACCCTAATCCAATAAGAAATATAAATGTTTTAGCTGATGTTTCAGATAATACAGGTTCGTTAAAAGATTTAAAAGTTACTATAAAACCAGCCTCTTTCAATTTTGAAGGAAAACCAGTATATGTGACTGCAAATCTAGAAAATCTAGAAAATGTCAAATATGATATAGTCGCAAAAGGCGAATTGGATTTAGCCAAAATTTATAAAGTATTTTCACAAAAAGGATTGGATTTACAAGGTTACATAAAAGCAGATGTGGCTTTGAAAGGAACTCAAGCCGATGCAGTTGCTGGGAATTATAATAAGTTGAATAATAGTGGGACATTGCTGTTGAGAAACATAAAAACAAGTTCCGAATATTTGCCAAAACCATTTGTTATAAAAGAAGGTGAATTTGTTTTCAATCAAGACAAAATGAATTTCAATAACTTCTCTGCTGTTTATGGTCAATCCGATTTTAAAATGGACGGATACATGCAGAATGTTATTGATTTTGTTCTTTCAGAAAAAGGTGTTTTAAAAGGAAATTTTAGCATCAATGCTAACTATATTAATGTAGATGAATTCATGTCTAATTCAGCAAAAAATCAAGCTGAGAACAATCCAACAACAGCTGCGACTGGAGTTGTAATTATTCCACCAAATCTTGATTTGCAATTCAATTGTTTGGCTCAAAAAGTGGATTTTGATGAATTGAAAATGCAAAATCTTAAAGGAAATGTAAGAATCAACAACGGAAAACTCCAATTAAAAAAATCTGGTTTTGATATTATTGGCTCTAATGTAAATATGGATGTTATTTACGGAAGTGAATCACCAGAAAAAGCTTTTTTTGAGTTTGAAGTACTAGCTAAAGATTTTGATGTAAAACGTGCTTACAACGAAGTTAAAATGTTCAGGGAAATGGCTTCAGCTGCAGAAAGTGCTGAGGGAATAGTTTCATTAGAATACAAAGTTGGTGGAAAATTGAATAATGCAATGCAACCCATTTATCCTTCATTAAAAGGAGGCGGAACTCTTTCTGTGAAAAATGTAAAGATGAAAGGGTTTAAAATGTTTGGAGCTGTAAGTAAGAAAACAGGTAAAGATGCCATAAAAAACCCTGATTTGTCCAAAGTTGATATTAAAACTACTGTAAAAAACAATATAATTACAATCGAGAGATTCAAATTTAAAGTAGCAGGATTCCGACCAAGGATTGAAGGAACAACAAGTTTTGACGGAAAATTGAATATTAAAATGCGCCTTGGATTACCACCATTAGGAATCATCGGGATCCCATTAACAGTTACTGGTACTCAAGAAAATCCAAAAGTAAAACTCGGAAGAAAAGGAGAGGATATTGAAGAAACAGAATATGATGATACAAATCCTGAAATAGTAAAACCTTAAATAAAAAAAGCATCAAGTTATTATTTGATGCTTTTTTATTTGTCAGATTTTTAAAAACAAAAAACCCGAATATTGCTATTCGGGTTTTGTGGTACCTCCAGGGATCGAACCAGGGACACATGGATTTTCAGTCCATTGCTCTACCATCTGAGCTAAGGTACCTTTACAATTTAGAGCATTACTGCTACTTGATTGCGGGTGCAAATATAGAACGATTTTTAATTTATCCAAAACAATTTTTAAAAAAAATCTATTTGTAACTTTGCAACTCTAAACTTAGAATTATGCTTTTAGTCATCGATGTAGGAAATACACAAATCAAAGCGGCTGTTTTTGAACAGAATACGCTTTTGAAAAAAGAAATAATAGCCTATGAAGACTGGCAAATCTCATTGAAAAAAGTCATGAAAAATTTTTCAGAAATCAGTATTTTAGTTGTAGCATCGGTTGGAAAACTAGAAAAAAGTGATTTTTTGACATTAGATTCAGGACTAAATGTTTATTTCATTACTAGAGAAAGTAAGTTTCCGTTTAATAATCTTTATGCTTCTCCATCAACCTTAGGTATCGACAGAATGATTCTTGCATCAGGTGCCGTTCTGCAATTTCCTAAAAAAAACAGATTGGTTATCGACGCTGGAACTTGTATTACTTATGATTTTATTGATTCAAATGATAATTATTTAGGCGGAGCTATATCGCCTGGAATAAGATTGAGATACGAATCCTTGCACAATTACACTGCTAAATTACCGTTATTAAAGAAAGAAAAACCCATCGATATTGTTGGAAATTCAACAACACAATCCATTCATTCTGGTGTTATTAATGGTGTTTCTTTTGAAATTGAAGGTTTTATTAACTCTGTTTTAGATAAAAATGATAACTTTATCATAATTTTAACTGGTGGAGACGCAGTTTTTTTGGCTGAACGATTAAAAAATACCATATTTGCCAATCCAAATTTTCTTTTAGAAAGTTTGAACCAAACTTTTCAATATAATAACAATGATTAAAAAAATTATAGTAAGCGTTTGTTTACTTTTTTCGCTAGTTTCATTTGCTCAAGAAGGAACATCTTCTCCCTATTCATTCTACGGAATTGGCGATGTTAGATTTAGAGGTACAATAGAAAATCGTTCTATGTCAGGATTAGCTATAGTTCCTGATAGTATTCACATCAATCTTCAGAATCCTGCAATGTATTCTAGTTTGAAATATACTTCTTTTACTGTTGGAGGCACTTTTTCAGCAAATCAATTGAAAACAAATCAGAAAGACGAAAAAGCACAACGTACCACTCTTGATTATCTTGCAGTTGGTATACCTTTAAAAAAATTAGGTCTTGGTTTTGGATTAATTCCTTATTCATCTGTTGGATATAATATTAGAAATTCTGAATATTCTAATGAAAATAACATTGTTAACTATAATAGAACGGATAACTTTTATAAAGGTTCTGGGGGTTTAAACAAGGTTTTCTTTGGTTTTGGATATCAATTAGCTAAAAACTTGAGTATTGGTGCAGATGTACAATACAATTTTGGAAAAATAGACACTAGAAGCTTATCGACACAGTTTACTTTAAACTCGTCAAATCTATATGAACAAGTGCAATACAGTACTAGGGAAACTAATTCATCGTCTGCTAGTGGAGTGAATTTTAATGCAGGGTTGTCTTACAACACTAAATTATATAAAAATATTTCTCTATTTTCTAGTCTAACTTATTCGCCAGAAGCAACAATTACTTTAAATAATGAAAGATTTATTGCAATTGTTCAATCGGCTAATGGTATTTTAGATACAGTTGATGATGAAGTAGAGATTCAAGTAGCAGATACGAAATTAAAAATGCCTTCTAAATTTTCTTTCGGATTAGGTATTGGTGATACAAAAAAATGGATTGTTGGTACAGAACTAACTTTTCAAGGGACAAGTAATTTCGGGAATAGATTTAATGATATCGACAACGTATCTTATGAAAACGCTACTAGATTTACAGTAGGAGGTTATTATATTCCAGATTATAAGTCATTTACAAACTACTTTGAAAGAATAGTTTATCGTGGTGGTTTTAGATTTGAAAACACTGGTTTGGTAATTAACAACCAACCTATAGAAGATGCAGCAGTAACACTTGGATTAGGTTTGCCACTAAGAGGAGCTTTCTCAAATGTAAATGTAGGTTTCGAACTAGGAAATAGAGGAACTCAAAATAGAGGATTAGTCAGAGAACATTACATGAACTTTAGCATTGGATTATCTCTTAACGATAGATGGTTTATTAAAAGAAAATACAACTAATTTTAAATCTCAATTAGCATGAAACGTAAATTAATTATTCTATTAATGATTTTTGCTTTCCAATTTGGAACTGCTCAAGAAACGAATTGTGCTGATAAAGAAAGTAAACTTGCAAAGTATTTATCAGAAAATGATTATATCAAAGCAAAAGAAGTTTGGAATGACATAAAAATGACTTGTCTTACTTCAAGCGAAAAGTCTTTTCAACTTGGATTACAATTACAACAATATAACATCGAGATTGCTTCAAGAGAAGATAAAGAAAAAGAAGTTCGCGAAATTTTAGGTCTATTTAAATTATACGATAAAACATTTCCAAACAATAGTAATGGGAACTTTGAGAAAAGCGCAATGGCTTTGTACCTAAACAAAGTTGGAACAAACAACGAAATCTATAGCTTATTAGATCAAGCATTTGAGTTACAGAAAAAAACATTTCAAGATCCAGAAGCAATTTTTGTTTACCTTCAATTGTATGTAGAAAAGTATAAAGCTGAAAAATCAACAATTACTAGCGATAAATTGTTAAGCAAATACACAGATGTAATTTCATTAATAGAAATGAATAAGGAAACTGTTCCTGCTAACCAAGAAATTTATGATAGAGTTCTTGTTTCTATGGAATCTCTTATGAAAGATTTTTTGGTTTGTGAAAACATTGTTTCTCATGCTAAAAACAATTTCCAAAATAAAACAAACGATGTTTATTGGTTGCAATCTGTAGCAAAAATGCTCTCAGTTTCTTGTAAAAACGCTCCAATATTTGAATCGATTGCCACAGAATTACATACTAGAAAACCTTCTGCTAAATCGGCTTATTATCTTGCAACCTACAATTTAAATACAGCCAAACAAGATAAAGCTATAGAGTTCTTTTCGGAGTCAGTTAAATTAGAAAGTGATAAAATGACTAAAGCAACTACGGCTTACACAATTGCATCAATACTTTCTACAACAGATAAAGAAAAATCAAAAGAAATGGTGCTTACTGCAATAGAAAACAATCCAACTAATGGAAGATACTACATCTTTTTAGGAAATTTATATGCAAATGCTGTTTCAGAATGTGGCACAAATGATTTAGAAAAAAATGCTATTTACAAATTGGCTTCCGATACAGTTTTAAAAGCAATTTTAGTTGAGCCAAGATTAAAAGGTACTTCAGAAGAATTGTCTAAATCTTATTTGCAGAAAATAATTACAACTAAGGCCAATACAAAATCTGTAAAAATTGGTTGTTGGATTAATCAAACAGTAATTTTGTAATGCAATTAATGGTTAAAAAATCACTACTTTTTTCATTTACTACAATAGTGGTTTTTTTACTATTTGCTTGCGAAAGTAATTTTAAAGAAGTTCAAAAATCTACTTTTGCAGAGTTTACTCCAAGTGGTGAGGCTGATTCTATAAATATTAAATACACAGATTCTGGTAGAATTAAATCTATTCTTATTAGCGATAAGATGTTAGATTATGCTACAGTTGATTTTCCTTTTACAGAATTTCCAAAAGGTGTAAATGTAACTTTGTATGATGAAAACGGAAAGCGAACCTTTGTAACTTCAAAATACGCTGTGACTTTCAAAAATACCGATTTAATTGATTTGCAAGGAAGTGTGAAAATCACAAATGAAACAGGACAATTATTTGAAACAGAACAATTGTATTTTGATCAAAAAAACGAATGGTTTTATACCGAAAAAAGATATAAATTTACAGATCCAAAAGGAATATCGTTTGGAGAAGGTGTAGATTTTAGTAAAGATTTTAAAATAATAAACTCTCAGAGTGTTTCTGGAGAAGTTGAAAACGATAAATAAACATGAACTATCTTAAAATAACAAAATATATTTATTTACTAATTGGTTTCATCATGGTTTATGATGCAATCTCTAAATGGAATGATGCTGAAAAACCATGGTTGAGCGTTGTTCTTGCAGGATTAGCTTTTTTCACTTTTTTCTTTAGAAGCCGTTTTGCAAAGAAATTTGAAGATAGAAGAAATCAGAATAGTCAAGGTAATCAAAACAATACTTAGTGGAAATAACAGTAATCATAATATGTTTATTACTGTCTGCTTTCTTCTCTGGGATGGAAATAGCTTATATTTCATCCAACAAAATCTATCTTGAAATTGAAAAAAAACAAGATACATTTCTTTCAAAAATTTTAACCAAAATTACTGAAAAACCTTCCAAATTTATTGCAACAATGCTTGTTGGTAACAATATTGCAATTGTAGTTTACGGTTTTTTTATGGGTGATTTGTTAATGAATTGGATAAACTCGTTCGGATTTCAATTGTCTGAATTTTCAAATTTATTATTGCAAACGGTAATTTCTACATTAATAATTTTAATTACTTCAGAGTTTTTACCAAAAGTTTTTTTTCAGATTTATTCTAATAGTTTGATGAAATTTTTTGCGATTCCATCTTATGTATTCTATTTAATTTTCAATTATATATCAACATTCATAATATGGATTTCTGATTTTATTTTAAAAAAATTCTTCAATACAGAAGGTGATTACGTTCCATCATTTTTTAGTAAAGTTGAATTAGGAAATTACATTAATGAACAAATGAGTTCAGTAGAAGATTTTGAGGATGTTGATTCTGAAATTCAGATATTTCAAAATGCACTTGAGTTTTCAGGTGTAAAAGCAAGAGATATTATGACACCTAGAACAGAATTGGTTGCAGTAGATATATATGATTCTGTCACAGAATTAAGAGAACTGTTTATTTCAACTGGTTATTCTAAGATTTTAGTTTACCAAAACTCAATTGATGATATTATAGGTTATGTTCATTCCTTTGAATTGTTTAAAAAACCGCGAAGTATTAAATCGGTAATGATTCCAGTTGAGTATGTGCCTGAAACGATTTTTATAAAGGATGGTTTAAATTTATTAACCAAGAAAAGAAAAAGTGTTGCAGTAATTTTAGATGAATATGGAGGAACTGCAGGAATAATGACTGTGGAAGATATTATTGAAGAGCTTTTTGGAGAGATTGAAGATGAACACGATAGCGATGAAGAATTGGTAGAACAGCAACTTGATGAAACTTCCTATCTTTTTTCTGCACGTTTAGATGTAGAATATCTTAATCAAGAATACAAACTCAATATTCCTGAAAATGATTCCTACGGAACTCTTGGCGGATTTATAGTAAATACTTCAAAAGAGATTCCGCAAAAAGGCAATCAAATTACAATTGACAACTTTCATTTTGTGATTGAAGAGGCAACAAACACCAAAATTGAAGTAGTAAAAATGACCATTTCTGACTAAGAATAAAAAAAAATCACATTTTATTGTAAATTATAGCATATCAACTATAATTATTTCATAGATAATTGTATTTTCGCAAACTGAATTAAAAAATTAACATATATAAAAATGGCAGTTTTACAAAAAATTAGAAAGCGCTCGGGATTACTTTTATTAGTTATTGGTCTTGCTTTGTTAGCATTTGTTATTCAAGATTTGTTTTCAAATGGAATGAAAAGTCAATCGCATGATGTAGGAAGCGTAAATGGAAAAGACATTGCTTTTGAAGACTTTAGAATTAAAGTTGCAAACACTGAAAAGAACGGACAAAACGGACAACCTGTAACGCAAACTCAAGCGGCTAATCAAGTTTGGGAGCAAGAAGTTGCAATTGCTTTAATAAATGAGCAATTTGAAAAAGCTGGTATTCGTACTAGTGATAATCATATTGTTGAATTTTTCAAAAAAGATCCAAATATTGGTCAAAATCCAATGTTCTTAAATCAATTAGGAAAATTTGACTTGGCTAAGTTTAAAGAATATTTTAAAAATAATCCAGAACAAGCTCAGATGATGAAAGATAGAGAAAAAGATGCTGACATCAACTCTAAATTCCAAATCTACAGTTCAATGATCAAAGCTGGAATGTATGTTACAAATGCTGACGGAAAATTCAAATATGAATTGGAAGCTAACAAAGTAAATTTTGATTACGTTTCTGTTTTATATTCTACAGTTAAAGATAGTGACATAAAAGTTACAGATGCTGACATTTTAGAATACATGAAGAAAAATGAAAAACGTTTCAAATCTGAGGAAACTCGTGAAATTGAATACGTTTTAATTGAAGACAAACCATCTGCTAAAGATGAAGAAGAAATGAAAGCTAAAATCAACGGACTTTTAACTGGTAGCGTTGTTTATAATAAAGAAACAGGTAAAAACGATACTTTACCAAGTTTTAGAAACGCTACTAATGTTGCTGATTTCGTTGGTGCAAACTCTGACAAACCATATGATTCAACTTACGTAACAAAACAAAATTTACCTGCAGAACATGCTGATAAATTATTTGCTTTACCAGCAGGTGAAATCTACGGGCCATACATCAACGGAAACTACTATTGCATTTCTAAAGTGATGGGAAGAAAAGCTGGTGATCAAGTTAAATCTAGTCACATTTTGATTAGTTGGGTTGGTGCTGAAAGAGCTGCTCCAAAAGAAAAAAGAACTAAAGAAGAAGCTAAAGTTAAAGCTGATGCATTGTTAGCTCAAGTTTTGGCAAATCCTTCAATGTTCCAAATGATGGCATTAACAAATTCTGAAGACCCATCAGTTCAACAAAATGGTGGTGATATGGGATTCATCTCAAGAGAAACTGGTTTTGCTAAAGGATATAAAGATTTCGTTTTTAATAATCCAGTTGGAAAAATTGGTATTGCAGAAACTGAATTCGGTTACCATATTATTAATGTTACAGATAAGCAAGATGCAGTTCGTTTAGCTACTGTTGCTCAAAAAATTGAAGCATCAGAGCAAACAACTAACGAAGTTTTTACTAAAGCTACACAATTTGAAATGGATGCAGCAGGTAAAGATTTTGCTACAGTTGCAAAAGCAGCTAAACTTACTGTAAATCCTTCAATAAAAGCTAAACCAATGGATGAAGCTTTTGGAATTGCTGGTAATCAAAGACAAATTGTAAAATGGGCTTACAGCGATGATACTAATGTAGGTGATGTAAAAAGATTTGAAGTTGTTAATATTGGAAACATCATTGCTAGATTGAAAAAAATCAACGAAAAAGGTCTAATGACAGTTGAAGATGCTAAACCAATGGTTGAAAGTATTATAAAAAACAAAAAGAAAGCTGAAAAAATTATGGCTAAAATGAAAGGTTCTTCATTAGAAGCAATTGCTAAAGCTAACGCAACTACTGTTCAAAATGCTCCAGCTGCATCTGTTGATAATGCTGTTTTAGCAAATGTTGGATTAGAAGCTAAAGTAGTTGGAACTGCTTTTGGATCTCCAGCAAATAAAGTATCTGCTCCAATCGAAGGAAATTCTGGAGTTTATGTTATCAAAACAAAATCTGTTGCTAAAGCACCAAAATTGCCTAAGTATGACGATTATGTAAACAAATTGAAAGCTAATGCAGGTCAAGCTTCAGGAAGAGTTTTCCCAGCATTGAAAAATGATGCAAAAATTGACGATAATAGATTAGAATTCTATTAGTAGATTCTTTCTAAAAATTATATAAAAAATCCCGAAGTAATTCGGGATTTTTTTGTTTTATAATATCATGTCTTTATAGGGTATCACTACCTTGTATCCTTTATTGTAAAAATATTCTGTTGGGTTTTCTTTGGAAATGGCTAAAACAAAATCGCCACCCCAAGCGCCAAGACTTTTAATAACTCCACGAAAATCATCAAACAAAGCTTCTTGAACTGTTTGAAGTTCTAAAACATTACTCATTTCAATTTCATGTTTATGTAATGCTAATGCAAATTCTTTTGGTCCTGTTGCATCTACAATTGTCTTTGTAATTGCATCAATTATTTTAACAGTTTTCCCAATATCTCCTTGCTTGTCTAGATATGAAGCAATTGCAGATTTGCTACTTTGCTTTCTGTTCAAATAAACGAAATGTATTTTATCAGTAAAATCAGGTTCGAAAGCTATTTTTTCTACTGTTGGTTTTTCATTGATTAATTGGTAGATAATTGCCGAATCATTTTGAGCACAAGCCAAGTCGTAACCGCTTCCTCCAAAACTTCTTTTAAGTAAATCATAGGCATCAATCTCTAACCATTGAGCAATATTGTTAATTAGAGTAGAAGAAGTGCCCAAACCCCAAAATTTAGGAAAGGTGAGTTCCGTTGTAATCTTATAACCTTTTGAATTTGTAATAAAGTCAGAATTCATAAGATATGCTTCGTGCAAAATCTCAATCAATGTATTTTTTATGTTATGAATTTCATCATAATTTTTCTTCTCAATGATACTAGAAAAAGGAATAGTGTCTTCAAACCAAATACTTCCATCATGGTCGTGACTTCTCCATTGAATAACTTCATTTTCTGAAGATTCAATAATTAAATTCTGACCAAATTTTGTTGGTAACGCTAACGCTTTTGCGCCATCAAGAACCACATATTCTCCTGTGATTAATAATTTACCGTTGCTGTAGAATTCTTTTTTCACAAAATTATTTTCTTAAATTTTCAATAAATTCTACAACTGCAGCATGAGAAATAGTGTTATTTTCAAAGTGCTTTTTAATCATTATTCTTTCTTCATCAGAAGTTTGAAACTGATTCAAAATATTATTAATGTGCATTTTCATATGTCCTTCTTGAATTCCAGTTGTGGTTAACGAACGCAAAGCTGCAAAATTTTGTGCCAATCCAGTTACTGCAACTATCTGCATTAATTCATGTGCCGATGGTTTTCCTAAAATCTGTAAAGCCATTTTTACTAATGGATGCAATGAAGTTAATCCGCCAACAGTTCCTAAAGCTAATGGAATTTCCATCCAAAAAGTAAAGACACCATTTTCTATTTTAGCATGAGATAAACTTGAATATTTTCCGTTTCGAGAAGCATAAGCATGAACGCCAGCTTCAACAGCTCGAAAATCATTTCCAGTTGCAAGAATTACTGAATCAATTCCGTTCATAATTCCTTTATTGTGCGTTACTGCTCTAAAAGGTTCTATTTCTGCAATTTTCACCGCTTGAACAAATTTCTCTGCAAACTCTTGAGGATTCTCGATTTTCTTTTCGGCCAAATCTTCAATTTTACATGAAACTTCAGCACGAACAATACAATTGGGAACATAATTAGAAAGAATGCTCATCACCACTTGAATGTTTTTTTCTTCTTCAGAAAAACCATCATAATTTTGAGCTTCTACTTTTAATGTTTTAGCAAATTGCTCTAAACAAGAGTTTATAAAATTTGCTCCCATAGAATCTTTCGTTTCAAAAGTAGCATGCAATTGAAAGTAGTTTTCTAATTCATTGGTTTTATTTCTTAGTTCAATATCCAAAATTCCACCACCACGCTTTTGCATGTTTTTGGTAATATTTTCGGTTTCTGAAAAGAATTTGGATTTTGTTGTATTGAAGAAATTTTCTAATTTTTGAACATCACCTTTATAAATAAAATGTACCTGTCCAATTTTTTCCGAATTCAAAACCGTTGCTTTAAATCCGCCACGAGTACTCCAATATTTAGCTGATTTTGCAGCCGCAGCAACAACTGAACTCTCTTCAATCACCATTGGAACCGAATAATACTTGTTATTGATTAGAAAATTCGGAGCAATTCCCATTGGTAAATAGAAATTGGTAATCGTATTTTCAATAAATTCATCATGCAATTGTTGCAATTTAGAATCGTTGTTCCAATATTGTTTTATAGTAGTAATAGCTTCTGTTGGATTGGTAAAGTATTCAGTAGCAATCCAATTGATTTTATCTTCTTTTGATAGTTTTGAAAATCCGGCAACAGCGTTATTCATGTTCAAATGATTATATCTTATTTTTAGCAAAGATACGCTTTAGAATTAATTCTTATATTTTGTTTTGGAGGAATTTAAAAATACTAAAAACTGCATTTAACATAAAAATATGCCATTATTTGGGAATTTTTCACTAAAATTGAACTCGTTTTATAATCAATCAAGAAAATGAAAATTACTAAAATTATTACGCTCTTTCTTTTAACAACTTTTTCTGTTGTTGCACAGCAAAAAATTTCGGTAGAAGAAATCTACACAGGTGCTTTTCGTGCCAAAGGAATGGATGCATTACAATCCATGAAAAATACTAATCAGTACACGGTTTTAAATACTGATAGAGCTACAAAAAGCCAGCAAATCGATCTTTATGATTTTGCTACACTAAAAAAAGTGTCGACATTAATAGATACTAAAAACTTCAAGGAATTATCAGATGATGGAATTGATAGTTATGTGTTTAGTAATGATGAAATGCAAATTTTAATTGCTAATAATTCTAATCAAATTTTCCGACATTCTTTTACTGCAGATTACTTTTTGTATGATACAAAATCTCAAAAAATTTCTGGATTTTTAGGTCAAGTTCAAGAGCCAACATTTTCTCCTGACGGAACTAAAATTGCGTTTGCAAAAACTAATGATTTATACATTTATGATATTGCTTCAAAAAACACAACACGAGTTACTAATGACGGAGTGAAAAATGCTGTTATTAACGGAATTACTGATTGGGTTTACGAAGAAGAATTTGCTTTTGTTCGTGCTTTCGATTGGAGTACGGATAGTAAAAAACTAGCTTACATTCGTTTCGACGAAAGCGAAGTGCCACAATTTTCGATGGATATGTATAAAAAAGATTTGTATCCAACATCAGATACTTTTAAATATCCAAAAGCAGGTGAGAGAAACGCATTAGTTTCATTGCATATTTATAATTTAAGTGGCAATATTTCGCAACCAATTAATTTAGGAAATTACTCTGATTTCTATATTGCAAGAATGAAATGGACTAATGATGCTAATTTAGTTTCGGTTCAAGTTCTTAATCGTCATCAAGACAATTTAGATTTGATTTTTGTTGATGCAACTACAGCAAATGCAAAAGTTGTTTTGAATGAAAAAGATAAAGCTTATGTTGACGTAACAGACAATTTAACGTTCTTGAAAGACAACAGTTTTATTTGGACATCAGAAAAAGATGGTTACAATCATATCTATTTGTACGATAAAAACGGAAAACTAAAAAATCAAGTTACTAAAGGAAATTGGGACGTAACTTCTTATTATGGTTTTGACGAAAAAACTAAAACTGTTTTCTATCAATCAGTAGAAAAAGGTTCTATATTGAGAGACGTTTATAAAATTTCGCTTGACGGAAAAAAGAAAGTAAAATTATCTTCACAAGTTGGAACAAATGCCGCGACTTTCAGTCCAGATTTTACTTATTTTATTAATACTTATTCAAGTGTGACAACTCCGCCAACTTATACTTTGAATAGTTCTAAAGACGGAAAACAAGCTCAAGAAATTGTTAACAACACAGCTTTGGTTGATAAATTAAAAAAATATGATTTACCAGCAAAAGAGTTTTTCGAACTTACAACTGAAAAAGGTCATAAACTAAATGCTTGGATGATCAAACCGAAAGATTTTGACGCAACTAAAAAATATCCGGTTTTTATGTATCAATATTCAGGGCCAGGTTCGCAAGAAGTGGCTAATAATTGGTTAGATACTAACGATATGTGGTTCATGATGTTGTCTCAACAAGGTTATATAATTGCTTGTGTTGACGGTCGTGGAACAGGATATAAAGGCGCGGCTTTCAAGAAATGTACTCAAAAAGAGTTAGGAAAATTTGAAGTTGAAGATCAAATCGATGCTGCAAAAGTCATAGGGAACTATGCTTATGTAGATAAATCTAGAATTGGTATATTTGGCTGGTCTTATGGCGGATTCATGTCGAGCAATTGCTTGTTCAAAGGTGCTGATGTTTTCAAAATGGCAATTGCCGTTGCTCCAGTTACTAATTGGAGATTTTATGATAGTATTTACACCGAAAGATACATGACAACACCACAAGAAAATGCCAGTGGTTATGATGACAATTCGCCAATCAATCATGTGAGTAAATTAAAAGGTAACTTTTTACTAATTCACGGAACAGCGGATGATAATGTTCATGTTCAAAATTCAATGCAAATGATTGAAGCTTTAGTTCAAGCTAACAAACAATTTGATTGGGCAATTTATCCAGACAAAAATCACGGAATATTTGGTGGAAAAACAAGAATTCAGTTGTTTAATAAAATGACGAATTACATAAAAGAGAAACTATAATCAACTAAATACAAACTAAAAACAAATTAAAATGAGTGAACAAGTAAAAACAGGACATCCAAAAGGACTTTACTTCCTATTTTTCACAGAAATGTGGGAACGTTTCAGTTATTATGGAATGAGAGCAATTTTCATTCTATTTATGACAAAAGTATTACTAATGAAAGATGCTGACGCTTCTGAAATCTATGGAAGTTATACAGGGTTAGTTTATTTAACACCACTTTTAGGAGGTTACTTATGTGATAAATTTTTAGGTAACAGAAGAAGTATTTTAATTGGAGGTTTGTTAATGGCAATAGGACAATTTTTTATGTTTTTTAGTGCTTCTGCAGGTGCAAATGGTGGTGTTTCATTAATGTGGATGGGATTAACAGCAATTATTATTGGAAACGGTTTCTTCAAACCAAATATTTCTACAATGGTTGGTCAGTTATATCCTGCAAACGATAGAAGAATTGATAGTGCATTCACAATTTTTTACATGGGAATTAACCTTGGAGCTTTCTTTTCGCCATTAGTTTGTGGTTCTATGGATTTCAAATGGGGATTTCTTGCAGCCGGAATCGGAATGTTAATTGGTCTTGTTGCTTTTATTCTGGGTCAAAAAAAATACCTTATTTCTGAAGATGGAAAACATATTGGTTTGCCTGTTAAAAAATTAGATGCAAAAAGCATCGGAATGATAATTGGTTCAATCGCAATTATTTTCTTTATGTTGAACTTCAAACAAATGTTCAAAAGCGATTTAGATATTATTAGTTATTTCATTTATGGAGCAATGGTAGCAATGCCTGTATTAATTTTTAGTGATAAAAGTTTATCAAAAATTGAGATACAAAGAATAACAGTGATTTTTATTCTTGCATTTTTCGTGATTTTCTTTTGGGGTGCATTTGAACAAGCCGGAGCTTCTTTAACATTATTTGCTGATAGACAAGTTGATAGACAAATTAAAATAGTAATACCAGCTTGGTTAATAGTTGGTTCTGGTGTTGTTACAATGTTTTATTTATCAAAAGGATTGCAATGGTTTTTTAACTGGACTTCAAAAATTAGATATGTTGTTTTTGGAATTGTTTCAGCTTTATTAATTGTTTTTATGTTTACAGGACATATTGAAGATTTTATGAAAAACGAATTTCCTGCAAGTTGGTTTCAATCAGTAAATCCATTAGCGGTTATTTTGCTTGCACCTTTATTTTCAATTTTATGGGATTTTCTATACAAGTTTAAAGCTGAACCATCTTCGCCTAAAAAAATGGCAATTGGTTTAGGGTTAGTAGCTTTAGGATATGTAATCATCGCAATTGCAGTTAAAGGTTTAGGTTTAGGCGAAAAAGTATCTATGTGGTGGTTAATTGCTCTATATGTAATTCACACAATGGGAGAATTATGTTTGTCACCAATTGGTTTGTCAATGGTTTCAAAATTAGCGCCTTTACGTTTATCATCTTTAATGATGGGAACTTGGTTTTTAGCAAATGCTGCAGCTAATAAATTTGCTGGAACTTTAAGTGCCTTAATTCCTGGTGGAGAAGATGGAACTGGTCCAGCAACTAGTTTCTTAGGTTTCCAGATTACAAACTTATATGAGTTCTTCGTGTTATTCATAATCATGTCAGGAGTTGCAGCTGCGATTTTATTTGTATTGAGTTCTTGGTTAGAAAAAAGAATGCACAACGACCATGTTGAAGTTATTCCTGAATTAGATAGATAATCATTTAAAAATATTTTTATATCTTTCAAACCTACAAGAAATTCTTGTAGGTTTGTTTTTTAAATTGAATTATTATGTGGAAAAGTCATCCTAAAGCATTGCCTTACTTATTTTTATCTGAAATGTGGGAACGTTTTGGTTATTATTTAATGATTGGAATTTTTACTTTGTATCTTAAAGATGTCGAAGCAGGTTTCGCCATGACAGAGAAAGAAGCTTCCGATTTGTACGGAACTTTTATTGCTTTGGTGTTTTTAACACCGTTTATTGGTGGTTTAGTTGCCGATAGATATTTGGGTTACAAAAAGTCAATTGTTATTGGTGGAATTATGATGGGCGCAGGTTATTTTATGATGGGAATTCATAGTTTACCAATGCTCTACGTAGCCATGACTTTAGTAATTGTAGGAAATGGATTTTTTAAACCCAATATCTCAACTTTACTAGGAAATTTCTATAACGAAGACCAATACAAAGAGAAGAAAGACGAAGGTTACAATATTTTCTACATGGGAATCAATGTTGGTGCTTTTATTTGTAACTTTTTTGGTGCTGCTTTGCAAATTTTATTGGGTTGGCAATATGCCTTTATGGCGGCAGGTTTAGGAATGTTTATCGGTGTAATCGTATTTCTTCTAGGAACAAAACATTACGGCGATAAAACCGATAAAAAAGGAATCCAAGAAGGTGATATGCCATTTTCTAAAATTGTATTATACATTTTAGTTCCGTCAGTGGTTTTTGGAGTTATTGGTTGGTTAATTAAAGGAGTACAATCAGATGTAAATCTTGATAGTGCCATTTTTGGTTCAGATAGTACTGATGCCTTTATTTTTGCTTGTCTTCCAGTAGTTTACTTTTATGGAAGTTTATATTTCAAAGCAAAACCAGAAGAAAAACGACCAATCGGAGCATTACTTTCCATATTTGCAGTTGTGATTTTATTTTGGGCAGTTTTTAAATTAAACGGTTCGGCATTAACAACATGGGCAGATAGGTACACCGATAGAGAAATAAGCGGAACAACTCAAGCTGTTTTTAGTAATTTAAAATTAGCAAAAGATATAGAATACAAAAAAGATTCAACTGAGTTATACGATGCAAGTTTTCGACTTCAAAAAGAAAATGGAAAAGTAGTTAAGGAAGTAAACTATCCTGTTTATTTTAGAAATGTTGAAAAAAATAAATTACCTCAAGAAGGTTCGACAGTTTCCATTTGGGCAACCAATTTAAGTCAGTCTATTAATCCAGGTTGGGTGATTATTTTAACACCTTTGGTTGTTGCCTTTTTTACCTTTTTAAGAAGCAGAAAAAAAGAACCATCAACTCCAACAAAAATCGCTTTCGGATTATTAATTTCAGCTTTATCTGTTCTAGTAATGGTCGCAGCAGTTCATATTGGGAACAACGGAATGGAAAAAGTATCGGTTTGGTGGTTGGTTGCTAATTACGGAATTATAACAATCGGAGAACTATTCCTAAGTCCAATGGGATTATCGATTGTTTCTAAATTATCTCCAAAAAATATTACTGCATTAATGATGGGCGGATGGTTTTTATCAACCTCCATCGGAAATAAATTATCAGGAGTTTTAGCAAGTATGTGGGATCAATATGACGATAAAGCCAATTTCTTTTGGGTAAACTTCGGATTGTTAATGTTTGCAACTGTATTGATGTTTGCCTTAGTGAAAAACTTAAATAAAGTAATGAAAGACCACGGAATCAATTAATTATGGAAATCAATCAGTCAATAGAAGAAATTCAAAATTTTAAAGGAAAATATCCAAAACAACTTTGGTATTTATTCTTTAGCGAAATGTGGGAACGTTTTTGCTTCTACGGAATGCGCGGAATGTTAGTAGTATTTATGGTGAATCATCTTGCAATGGATGAAAAAACGGCCAATCTACAATATGGTGCAACGCAAGCATGGGTTTATGCCTTTACATTTATTGGAGGATTATTTGCAGATAAAATCCTAGGTTTAAGAAAATCACTTTTTTGGGGCGGAATTCTGATGATTATCGGAAGTGTAATTCTTGCCGTTGATCCTAAGAATTTTTTCTTTGTTGGATTAGGTTTTACAATTGTTGGAACTGGATTTTTCAAACCAAATATTTCTTCAATGGTGGGACAATTATACAAAAATGATGATCCAAGAAGAGATGCTGGATTTTCATTCTTTTATATGGGTGTAAATCTTGGAGCATTAATTGGAGGTTACATTTGTATTGCTGTAGCAGAAGGTTCAATGTGGCAATCCTTAGTTCCAGAAAATTTAAGATGGAATGTAGGTTTCGGATTTGCAGCAGTTGTAATGATTATTAGTTTACTAACATTCACTCAAACTCAAAAAAGTTTAGGTCCAATTGGTCTTTCGCCTTTAATGAATGTAGAAAAATCTAAGAAGCAAATTCTTGAAGTTGCAACTTATGTAGGTTCACTTATTATTGTTCCAATTATCATAGTTATGGTTGCTAATACAAAGTATACCGATTATTTCATGATGTTTATTGGTCCAGCTTCTATTTTATATCTATTTTATGAAATGAAGAATTTTTCATCAGCTGAAAATAAAAAGCTTTTAGCTGCTTTGGTATTTATTATTTTCTCTATTTTCTTTTGGGCATTTTTTGAACAAAGTGGTGGTTCATTAAGTTTATTTGCAGCAAACAATTTGAATAACGAAATCTTAGGAATAGAGTTAAGTCCAAATGGAGTTAATAATTCAGCTAATTCATTATTCGTAATCGGTTTTGCAGCATTAGTTGGATTAGTTTGGCTATGGATGGCAAAACGAAAAATCGAACCTAATACAGTTATAAAATTTGGATTAGCATTTATATTTCTTGCAGGTGGTTTTTGGATATTTTATTACACTAAATTCTTTGCCGATTTAAACGGAAGAACTTCTTTAGGAATTTTTACTTTTGGATGGTTCATCATCACTTTCGGAGAACTTTGTTTGTCTCCAATTGGAATGAGTGCTATGACTAAATTATCGCCTCAAAAAACACAAGCTGTAATCATGGGAATGTGGTTTTTAGCAAGCGCGTACGGTCAATATTTTGCCGGTTTACTTGGAGCCAACATAGCTGAAGCATCAGAAAACGCATCCAATTTAGAGAAATTAAACGTATATGCTGATGGTTATTATCAATTAGGAATTTATGCTTTAGTTGCGGGAGTAGTTTTAATAGCGATTTCACCATTAATTAAAAAACTAATGCAAGAAGTAAGATAGCCAACATTTTTTGGTACCATTTTTGAATATATTTGTAAAAAATAAAACATGAAGAAAATATTTATAACATTATTACTTGTCGTTTCCTCAATGACAATTCAAGCCCAAGAGAAATTAACTTGGCATACTAATATCGATGAAGCCATTGCAGTTTCAAAAACTGAAAACAAACCTTTGTTCTTGTTTTTTACAGGAAGTGACTGGTGCGGATGGTGTATTCGTTTGCAAAATGAGGTTTTTAAAACACCTGAGTTTATTGCTTGGGCAAAAGAAAATGTGGTTTTAGTTGAGCTTGATTTTCCAAGAAGAACACCACAATCTGATGCTTTAAAAATTCAAAATAGTCAATTGCAACAATTTTTTGCTATTCGAGGATATCCTTCAGTTAGAATTGCAAAAGCTGGCGCACCAGTTGATGGTAAAACTAGTTTTGAGCTTCTTGGTGAAACTGGTTATGTGGCTGGTGGACCAACAGTTTGGTTAGATGGAGCCAATAAAATGGTTGCCAAGTTTGTTCCTTACACAGCAGAAGAACAAAAAACTGCAAAAAAAGCTGCCAAAAAGAAAAAAGCAACTAAGAAAAAAGCTTAGTTACAATTTATAGAATCCCTTTTCTGATGTATCATGAAAAGGGATTTTTTCTTTTCTACAAGTTTCACGCCACACTTTGATGTATGTTTTATAATTGGTAGCATCAACTACAACTTGATGAGGTTTCCATGATTGAATTATACGCTCTAAGTTCACTTTTGGCGAATTTGTAAGTAATAAAATATCTGGTTTTTCTTCTTCAATAAAAACTGCACTACTATCTATTAAAAGAATTTTTTTGTCTTTGAAATAAAATAAATTTGATAAAGCTTTTTTCTTTTCAATTTCACAAAAATTGGCAACTAAATAAGATTTTAAAGCAAGATTGTCGTCAGTTGTTTTTAGTATGCTATCGTTACTATAAAGTGTAACTTTATTTCCTAGTCTTTCTGTAATTATAGTTACTTTCTTTTTACTAAAAACGATAAATTCACTATTTTTCTGACTGTCATATTTTGCATAAATCGTAACAAGTTGTAATCCAATAATGGCAATTAAACTAAATGCCAGTTTCTTGAAAGTCGGTTTTTTGAACCAAAGAATTATTCCGATTATGACTAAATACCAACACCACATCATGTAGGAGTTGAGTGATAAATCTTTAAAAATAAAATCTTCAAACGATGCTACCCAAGAAATAATCTTATTCAATAACCAAATACTCCATTCTAATAATTTCATCATCGGAATCCATACAACATTGAATGCAGCAAGAATCATTACAATAACTCCAATGCCAAGAATTACACTCAAACCTGGAAGAATTACAATATTGGTAATAAAAAATAATCCTGGAAATTGATGAAAATAGTAAATGCTTAAAGGAAATGTTCCAATTTGAGCGGCAAATGAAACGGTAATTATGTCCCAAAAATACTTTACGATTTTGTTTTCTGGAGTCCAAATAGAAGTTAGGAGCGGTTGCAACCAAACAATAAAAAATAAAGCAACGTAACTCAATTGAAATCCAATATCAAAAAGAAATGATGGTTTTACCAATAAGATTAACAAAGCAGAAACCAGCAAAGTGTTATAAATATTTATGCTTCGTCTTAAAAACATTCCAACTGCAACAAAAGAAAACATTGTTACAGAACGAACTACTGATGGTGCAAGTCCGGCTAATATTCCAAAAGTCCAAAGTGATAAAATAACAAGAACTAATTTAAGAATTGAACCTCTTTTTGTATTTGGAATTGGAGTTAGTAAAAAGGTTACGAATAATAGAATACAACCAACATGCAAACCTGAAACTGATAAAACATGAACGGCTCCTGCATATTGATAATCTCGTATTACTTCTTGAGAAATATCTTGTTGTTGACCAAGAATTAAGGCGATAACAACACTTAATTCTGTTTTGTTGAAATTATTTTTTTCTAGATTCTGTATAATCCTATTTCGAAGTTTACTTGCATAATAAGAAATGCTTTTATCTACAATTGGATTGATTTTGATATCGGTCACATCGGCATAAATCTGAGCATAGATTTGCTGATTTTCAAGGTACTTTCCATAGTCAAATTGGTTTGGATTGTTTGGTTTTCTGTTTTTGTAGAAAGAACCATCAATCATTAAATGAGAACCAATTTCTAATGTGGGAAGCACGCTATCTTTTCTGATATTTAAAATTATTTTACCGTAACTTTTTTTACCATTTAATAGAATCATTTCGGTAACATAACGATCATTATTCAAAGTGTTTTTAAGTTTTTCTTTGATAATTAGTTCTGTAGAAATTTCATTTTCTGTTTCTTTTACTTGATGTAAATAATGATTCTTATTCAACGTTTGATTGCTAATACTCAAAGTAATCATTCCGATTATGAAAGAAGTAAAAAGTGCTACAAATCCAAATAAAGGTTTTTGAATTAAGTCGTTTTTATTTTTGAAATAGAAAAAAATCAAAGAAAAAACACAAAGTAATAGTACTATAAATAGCAATAATAAATTAGGTTTTGTGATTTGAGAAAAAATTATTCCAAACACAAAACAAAGCGTTATTCTTACTAATGGGAATTGTAATACTTTCATTTCTATAAAAGTATGCAAAAAAGTATATTCCTACAAAAAAAATAATTATTCTAAAATTCGATTAATTTGAGCAAAGGATTTTCTGTAATAATCTTCGGTTATTGAAGAAATGATTACACCTTTTTTGGTAGACGAATGAACAAATTTTATATCATCGCGATTAACATCTACAATCAATCCAACATGATTAATTTGACTAGAACCACCAGTTTTGAAGAAAATTAAATCACCTTTTTGAGCGTTACTTTTAGTAATAATTTTTCCTTCTTTAGCCATTTCTTTTGAAGTTCTCGGAAGTGACAAATCATATTTTTTAAAAGATGTAAATACTAATCCAGAACAATCATATCCAGCATTTGTAGTTCCACCAAAACGATAAGGTGAACCAATTTTACTGGTAGCATCATCTATAATTTTTTCAGCTAGTTTGTTATTAGAACTTGTAGTCGAGGAACTTGTTTTACAAGAAGTAACAATTAAAAGTAGTGTGAAAAGCAGTAGGATTTTTTTCAAAACAATAGGACTTTATTATTTTTAACGATAAAAAGAGGCTAATATTATTTTAAAGCGCTAACTATCAAATGAGCCGTTTTTTCGCTTGCGCCAATTCCACCCAGTTTTTGTTCTAAATCATCATACTTTTTAAGTAACTGTTTTCTGTGATTTTCATCAAGAATTTTAGTCAATTCAGATTTAATTCTTTTTGTATTGCATTCTTCTTGAATCAATTCGGTTACCACTTCTTCATCCATTATTAAGTTTACTAACGAAATATATTTTAAAGTAATAATTCGTTTTGCAATCTGATAAGAAATCCAACCACCTTTGTAGCAAACCACTTCTGGTACTTTAAACAATGCAGTTTCTAAAGTAGCCGTTCCAGAGGTAACTAAAGCTGCATGAGAATTACTTAATAAATCATAAGTTTTATTTGAAATAAACTTGATGTTTTTATTGTTTAAAAAGGTTTCATAAAAAGAATATTCCTGACTAGGAGCGCCAGCAATCACAAATTGATACTCTGGAAAATCATCGACAACACTTAGCATTACAGAAAGCATTTTAGAAATTTCTTGTTTTCTACTCCCTGGTAAAATTGCTATAATCGGTTTGTTGTCTAATTTATGTTCTTTTCGGAAAGATTCGGAATCAATAACAGTACGATTATGAATAGCATCGATTAACGGATGACCAACAAATTCTACCGGAAAATTATGTTTTACTTCATAAAAATCTTTTTCAAATGGAAGAATGACATAAAGTTTGTCAAAATCACGTTTGATGTCTTTGATTCTACTTTCTTTCCATGCCCAAATTTGTGGTGAAATATAGTAGTGTGTTTTTATACCTCGTTCTTTAGCCCATTTTGCAATGCGCATATTAAAACCAGGATAATCAATGAAAATTATCACATCTGGATTGAATTTTTCAATATCCGATTTGCAGATTTTAATGTTGTTTAAAATGGTTTTTAGGTTCATAACCACTTCAGCAAATCCCATGAAAGCTAGTTCACGATAGTGCTTTACTAAAGTTCCGCCAACATTTTGCATCAAATCGCCACCCCAAAATCGGATGTCAGCATTTGTATCTTCTTTATACAATGCTTTCATCAAATTGGAACCATGTAAATCGCCTGATGCTTCTCCAGCAATGATATAATATTTCATATAAACTATAAAAACATTGTGGTTATTGCTAAAATTATTGTTGCCATTACAACACCTCTTGCCATAAATTCTTTATTTTTTTTCAGTAAAATGAAGAAAATAATAATATTTAATACAGAACCTAAGGCAACAACTTTCCCAAGTAATCCTTCAGTTTTTAATATGGAAAAATCTTCTATTAAATCATATTCGGTTTGGGTTTTTAAAAATAAATAAGAACCTATAAATGTAGCAACCAGCCCAATAAAAAATCCGATAAGTAAATCTGTTTTCTTCATTTTAATAATATTTTTTATCTAAAATTATAAATCCCAATTATTTAATGTTTGAATAGCATGATGAGCAGTCAAATCAAATTGAACTGGAACAATAGAAATGTAGCCGTTTGCCAAAGCAAATTCGTCAGTATCTTCTCCTTTGTCTTGATTAATGAATTCACCAGTTAACCAATAATATTCTTTTCCAAAAGGTGTTACTCGTTTATCGAATTTTTCTTGCCACATAGCTTTCGCTTGACGACAAATCTTGATTCCTTTAATTTCCTCTGTTTTTAATTTAGGAAAATTGACATTTAAAACGGTTCCTTCTGACAAACCATTTTTCAGAACTTGTAGTGCAATTTTTTTCACAAAAGGTTTGATTTGTTCAAAATCGGCATTCCAATTATAATCTAAAAGTGAAAATCCAATGGCAGGAATTCCTTCAATTCCAGCTTCAACAGCAGCACTCATTGTTCCTGAATAAATCACATTTATTGAAGAATTTGAACCATGATTGATGCCAGAAACACATAAATCAGGTTTTCTTTTCAGGATTTCATTTACAGCCATTTTTACGCAATCTACAGGAGTTCCAGAGCAACTATATTCTAAAACTTCAGCATTTTCTGCAGAAATTTTATTCAAATGCAAGGTGTTGTTGATAGTAATAGCATGCCCCATAGCACTCTGTGGACTATCTGGTGCAACTACAACAACTTCTCCAATTTCAGACATAACTGCTATTAATGTACGAATTCCTGGTGCAGAAATACTATCGTCGTTGGTTATTAGAATTAAAGGTTTTTTAGACATTTGAATTTTATTTGTGTAACAAAAGTAATTATTTTAAGACTTATTCCATTACAAATTTTATAACTTTGAGCCATAGCAATGGTTTTAACAAAAAATTATGCGATGTCTTTATTTTATGGCATAGTTTTTTATGTATTTTAGTAGAAAAATTAATGAATACAATAGTTCAATTTATGAAAAGACATTATAAAATAGTACTTTTAGTGCTAGCGCTTTCCGTTGGTTTATGGAGTTTTATCCCAAAAGATAAAAATGATCCAGAAAAAGATAAATTGCTTATTGAGTTATTGACTTATGTAATTGAAAAAGGACATTACAGTCCAGCTCAAATAGATGATACTTTTTCTAAAGGAGTTTACAAAGATTATATCACGGCTTTAGATCCATCAAAAAGATTCTTTTTGCAATCAGATATTGATGAGTTTTCTAAATACGAAACACAGATTGATGATCAAATCAATAACAAACAACTTACTTTTTTCGATTTGACTTATACACGTCTTATCAAAAGAATGAAAGAAAGTGAAAGCTACTATAAAGCTGCATTAGAAAATCCTATTGATTATTCTGTTAATGAAGATATTGATACAGATTATGAGAAAGCACCTTATTCTAAAAATGTTTCTGATTTAAAAGAACGTTGGAGAAAACAAGTAAAACTTTCAACATTATCTTCTTTAGTTGAAAAACAAAAAATTCAAGAAGATATTCAAAAGAATAAAAATAAATCTCCAGAAGAGCGTTTGAAAGAATATCGTTTAAAAATGGGTGATAAGCTGACTCCTGAATTGGAAAAAAAGTTTCAAGAAAGTATTGCTAAAACTGAGAATGACGCACCAAAAACATTTGAGCAATTAGAAAAAGAGACAAGAGAAAGTACTTTAAAATCATTGAATGAAAATTTCACTTTTATAAGTAAAGAATTAGATCGTTCTGATTGGTTTTCGGTTTATGTGAATGCTATTGCATCTAGATTTGACCCACATACTTCTTATTTTGCACCAGATGAAAAAGAACGTTTTGATGTAAGTATGAGTGGAAAATTGGAAGGAATTGGAGCACGTTTACAAAAGAAAAATGACTTCACTGAAATCACAGAATTAATTTCTGGAGGACCAGCTTGGAGAGGAAAAGAATTAGAAGCAGGCGATGTAGTTCTTAAAGTTGCTCAAGGCGATAGCGATCCTGTAGATGTAGTAGGGATGCGTTTGGATGATGTGGTTAAAAAAATAAAAGGACCAAAAGGAACTGAAGTTCGTCTTACTGTTAAGAAAACTGATGGTTCACTTAAGGTAATTTCAATTATAAGAGATGAAGTTGAAATTGAAGAAACCTATGCAAAATCTAGTGTTGTTGAGAAAAATGGTGTGAAGTATGGTATTATCTATTTGCCAAAATTCTATATCGATTTTGAAAATAAAGACAGTAGAGATGCTGGAAAAGATGTTGCTCAAGAAGTAGCTAGATTGAAAAGCGAAGGTGTTCAAGGAATTATTGTAGATGTTAGAGATAATGGAGGAGGTTCTTTAAAGACTGTAGTTGATATTGGTGGATTGTTTATTGAACAAGGACCAATTGTACAAATTAAATCAGCTGCAGGAAAAAGAGAAGTACTTTATGATAAAGATGCTAAAGTAGAGTGGGACGGACCATTAGTTATTATGACCAATGAGTTTTCTGCTTCTGCTTCAGAGATTTTGGCTGCAGCAATGCAAGATTATAAACGTGCTGTGATTTTAGGAAGCAAGCAAACTTATGGTAAAGGAACTGTTCAAAATGTTATCGATTTGAATCAGTTTGTGAGAGGAAATACTTTAGGTGATTTAGGTGCGTTAAAAACCACTACTCAAAAGTTTTACAGAATCAATGGTGGTTCAACGCAATTAGAAGGAGTAAGTAGCGATATTGTGATGCCAGATAGTTATGCATATTTAAAAATGGGTGAACGTGACGTAGACAATGCAATGCCTTGGGATAAAATAGAAGCTGCTGATTACAAACTTTGGAATAAAGCTGCTAATTATGATTTGGCTATTCAAAATAGCAAGAAACGTATTGCAAGTAATCCGCAAATGAATTTGATTGATGATAATGCTAAATGGCGTCAAGAGCGTAATGAAGAAAATGTATATAGTTTGCAAATTGACAAATTCAAGCAAGAGCAAAAGCAATTAGAGGAAACTAATAAAAAGTATAAGTCAATTGCTGATTATACAAATGCGTTTAAGTTCAAATCATTGCCTTATGAAGAAGAGCAAATGAAAAGTGATGTAACACTAAAAGAAAAACGCGAAAGATGGCATGAAAGTCTTTCTAAAGATATTTATATTGAAGAGGCAATTCATGTTCTTGATGATTTACAGTCAGGAAACACTAAAAAAGCATTGACAACTAAATTGAAAAAAGAAAAAGTTATTAAATCATAAATATCATTAAAAAAATGGCTGACAAAATTTAATTGTCAGCCATTTTTATTTTTAGTAAAACTATTGATTATTCTTTTCCTCCATCAAGAGAATCTTGCCAATCTTTTAGTTCTTGCCATTTTCCTAAATAAGCCAATTCAGCTTGTTTTGCCCAAGTTGATGGATTGTGAACAGCATAGCGTTCTCCAGCATTATCAAGAATTGCTTGCGATTTTTCAACAGAAGTTTCTGAAAGTGATTTCCAAGTTGTAATACCAGCATTGTGATACAATTCTTCAATTTTTGGTCCAATACCTTCAACAATTTTCAAATCGTCTTGTTTCCATTTTTTACCTAAAACAGAAAAAGCTAAATCTGCATTGTAAGGAATTGATGCAACTCCAGCGGAAACTGTTTCTACCGATTTAGCAAACGATTGAATGTTAGCATTAGCACTTGCTTTTGCAACAACTAACTCGCTTTCTAAAGAAGCAATTTTAGCGTTTAAACTTTTTGTGTTTGCTCTACATGCATCCAAATCAGATTGTAGAGAAAGAGAGCCATTATTATCGCCACCTTTAGAATTCATTCTTCCTAAAAGGTAACCTAAAAGACCTGAGATTAAACCTACCAAAGCAGGTATTAAGATACATAAACTCATAATATTATATTTTTAAATTATTTAATTGTAACAACTGTTCTTCTGTTTTTTGCTTTTCCTTCTGCAGTTTTATTATCTGCAATTGGTTCGTCTGGACCTTTTGATGAGGTTTCAATTTTTTCTTTAGAAACACCATTTCTAACTAGATAATCTCTAGCAAAATCAGCTCTTTCAAGTCCTAATCTTGTGTTGATTGTTCTGTCACCAACATTATCAGTATGTCCAACAGCACTTAGTTTTGCACCAGACACATTATCAAGATAACGAACTAAGTCAGCAACTTGTTGTCTCTGTTCAGGACTTAAAGCAATGTCGGTTTCGCCAGTTTTAAAATACAATGTTAATGGACTTGCATTGATTTTTGTTTTCATTGAATTCCAATCCACTTTTTCAGTTGTTGCAGCTGGTTCAATATTCAATAATTTGTAGTCAACTGGACCAAGAATTGTATCTGAACTCATTTTCCATGCATCACGAATTTCTCCTGATGTATCAAATTTAGAGGCAGAAAATCCTTTAGAAACGAAATAATTTTTAACATCATTTGCTCTTGCAAAACCTAAATTAGGATAAGCAGATGTGTTTTTTTCGTCAGATGTTGCATATCCAGTAATCATTAATTTTTGATTTGGATTTTTGTCAAAAAACGCTTTCAAGTTGTCAATTCCTAAATTAAGAGAATCGCTAACAGGCATAAGAGTTTTGAAGTCATTTTTCATGAATTTGAAATTATCATCACATTGATAATTAAATTCATCACCGTTAAGTTTGAATTTGTTTAAAGAAACGTCTGAAGTGGCTGCGACAGAAGTTGAGTCTGAAGCGGCACTTTTAGTGTCTCCATTACACGAACAGTCACAACAATATTTCTGATACAAAAAAGTACCAATAATGATTGTTAGTGCTATTCCGAGTAAATAGCTGGTTTTTTTATTCATAATTAATTAAAAATTAGAAGTTTATCAAATTTATGAAAAAAGAAGAAGCAATGTTTTTTTAACCTTTTTTTTTCTGTAGATTTTTAACTACAAAAAAAGTCCACCTTTTGGTGGACTTTAATTTATCTAAGTTTTTTCAGTTTCTTTTGAGCTTTTTCTAAATCTTCTTCAGCTTCTTTTATTTTAAGTTGTTGTTTTGTTAAAGCAACATTTCCTTTTTCAATTTCAACTGGAGAAAGTTTTCCTTTAGCTATTGCTTTCTCATGTTTGGCTTGCATTTTTTCAAGATTCTTTCTTTCTTTTTCAATTTTACTTTGAGCTTTTTCAACATCTTTCTCAGCGTTTGCTAATTTCTTTTGCTCTTTTTCAAACTTTTTTTGTTCTTTTTCTAATTTGTCTTGTTGTTTTTCGGCTTTTTTTTCAGCATCCTTAGCTTCTTTTTCTGCTTTTTCAACTTTCTCTTCAGCTTTTTCTTTTTCTTTTAAAGCTTTCTTTTCTTCTTTGAGTTGTTTTTCTAAACGTTCTTTTTCAAGAGCTCTTTGTTTTTCTACATCTATTACATTTTGTTTGACAGAATCAACAGCTTGTTTAACTGGCGTTTCTTGTGCAAAAAAGTTTTGAAAACTTACAAGAAGAATGGCTGTAAGTAAAAATTTAATTTTCATATTTGTTAAGTTTTAAATTTATTAGTTTCAACTACCTATATGTTGAAATAGGACAGTTAAATCAATTTATAAAATTATGAAAAATTCTTTAGTACTTGCTATCATTTTATGTCTAATATTTTCTACAATAACTGTTTCTTGTAGAAAAGAAATCGACTCTAGTTTAGAACCTAAAAAATCAACTGATTCAATAGAAAAAAATGAAACTTCAATTCAAACTGATAATGCGGAGTTTGATTTTCTACCTTCTTCAACAACCAATCAAGTTGTTGAGCATAAATATTATACATTGTCCTATAATGAAACATACGAACAAGCAGAATGGGTTGCGTATGAGCTTAAAGGAGTAAAATCATACCACGATTATGAGAGGGCACTGAAAAAGTCCTTTAAGTAATAAGTATAATAATTTAAGGAGTAGAAAACTTAGTTTTTCTGCTCTTTTTTTTGTATATTTAGCTGTAATTATAGAGTTTT
>NZ_JBIISA010000042.1:0-22043 GCF_044341265.1 Flavobacterium sp. | reverse complement strand
ACAAACCTCTATTAAATCGCTTTAAAAGAGGTTGTTTTTTTATAATTTACGATTTTATTTTTAAAAAATGGTGGTTGTGCAACGGTTACGCCTGTTAGCAGAAGTTTTTATTTTGACAATGTTGTTAATTGTTTTAAATATTCTGTTCCACGTTTTTCTGCAAAAAAATCTAATGAAAGCATTAAGCTTGCTTGAATAAATAGTCCAATTCCAAAGCCTTTCCAAATAGTTTGACTTGGGGAAACGAAAAACAAGATTAGTCCGCAAAGCATTAAAGCCAATTCTACATATCTATAAATGACAAAATTCTTCATAACAACATTCATTCGAGGAATTTCTTCGGTTTGTATTTTAAAAGGTTCTTTTATTATCAAATTTTCTACCATTAAAATGTCTTTTGGGCTTCTAAAATAAACTGTCGAGCCTACTGAAAGTTGTATCAAAGCCACCAATACCAAAGGAATGGCTAATCCTTTGTAAAATGGTTCTTTTATAATGAACCAAAAATAAATTCCTAATGCAATAGCGATAATTCCAACACCTACGAAGAATAGGCTTTCAAATTTTTCTGCATTAAAATAGTCTGTTACAAATTTCATAGCATTAGTATTTAATTCCTTTTTCAACTTGACTACTTACCATTTTTGTAAACCAAGAAAGTGGTAACAACCAACGGATGAATAACAAAATTGGTCCTTGTCCACCAACAGCATATCTCAAACGATTAGAATTGTCATTTGCTGCTTGCCAAACTTTTTTTGCTACAACTTCGCCTGTTGGTGCGGTTTTGTATGTGTCTAACATATTTCTGTGAGCTTGTTTGGTGTAGTTGTCATAATCTTTTGTTGAAACGAAGTCAATTGAATTTTCAAATTCTGTTTTGATAGCTCCTGGCTCAATATTCTTAACTTTGATATTGAATTGTTTTAATTCAAATTGTAAACTTTCCATAAACCCTTCCAAAGCCCATTTGGTGCTGTGATATACGCTATATAAAGGAAATGTAATAAGTCCACCCATAGAAGTTGTATTGATAATCATTCCTTTTTTGTTAGCTCTGAAATATGGTAAAATGGCTTTTGTTACATTCATAACACCAAATACATTAGTGTCAAACTGTTTTTTTACCTGTTCGTTTGTCATTGCTTCAAATGCTCCAACTAAACCATAACCTGCATTGTTAAACAGCACATCAATAGTTCCAAATGTAGCAATTGTATCATCAATTGCTTGTTTTATACTGGATTCATTCATCACATCTAATGCAAATACTTTTAGGTTTGGATATTTCAATAAATATTTCCCCTTTTCTGTTGTTCTCATCGTTGCGGAAACATTCCACCCTTTTTCGGCAAAATATATTGCAGTTAATTTTCCAATTCCTGTTGATGCACCTGTTATCAAAATTGTTTTACTCATTTTTTTATTTTTTATATTGAAATGCAAAAGTAAGTCATATATTTGTAACTATAAAGTATGAAGTATAGTTCATAGTATAAGAAAAGTTATTAACAATTATGAAATTAATAAATCAGTTATCCAAAGAAACAGGGATTCCAATAGCAACAATAAGGTTTTACGAAAAATCCGGTTTGTTTATGGGCAAGAAAAAATCTGATGTAAAAAGCAATAATTATACTTATTACGATGATGAAGTAGTTGATAAGTTAGATTTGATAAGAGATGCAAAGTCTGTTGGTTTTACATTGTCTGAAATTAAAGAACTTATTGATGCTTGGTATAGCAAACGAATAACCAAAGAAAAGAAGTTGATGATTTTAGACAATAAATTGTTACAAATAGAAGAAAAAATCAATGAGTTAAAAGCAGTCAAAAAACAAATTGCTTTTCTCAAAAGTGAAGTTGAGAAATTTGATTGTTAGTTTGTCACACTTTCGTTGGTTTGTAGTTCTATAAAATTTCTGCTAACGTTCCGCCGCTTCATGAAGTGGCGAACTTCGTAACTGCGTATTTTCCGTTAAAGATAAAAATTCTTGCGAAAGAAAAATGTGAATTTTGCACATTTTTCGCCATTTCTTGAAACGGCTGTTACCAGCAGGGTTTTTCATTCCTAAAGATTTTCTTCTGATATGCTTCTGCATACAACTTCGGTAACAACTTATTTCTACGTCTGTTTCTTTTTCTTTCTGCAGTTTTTAAACTAACAAAATCATAAATTCCAGATTCTAGCATCACAACTTCTATAACATTACAGTTTCCAGAGATAGTAATTGTTTCAGAATCAAACCCGATAAATTCAATGGTTATTTTTTTTATTTCTGGCGTGAGTTTGAATTTAAAATTACCACTAAAATCAGTTGTGTCGATTATTTTTGAACCACACTTGATTAGCGCCATTGGAAGTTCTGTTAATTGATTATCTACAACCTTTCCAGTAATAATATTCTCTTGTCCAAATGATTTTTGGAAAATTAAAATTAATAAAATTAAAGTTGTCTTTTTGCAGTTTTTCATAACCTTGCTGGTAACTTGTATATAGTCGCTACTTTATAGCGGCAATACACCCAAATTGGGTATGATTAGCGCTACTGTTTGCTTATTTTAATCAAAAATACCAAATTCCTACAAATCACAAACAAAAAAAACTCCCAATTTCTTGAGAGTTTCTGTTTATTTATCGATTGAGCCGAGTACACGTTTCATGAAGTCGTTGAGTGCTTCCTTCTTGTCTTTGCCATCTTTGATCATTTTATGAACTTCAATGGCGCCATACATATTAGAGATTAACTCGCCGATGACTTCTAATTCTTCATCCTTCAAACTCGGAACTTCGCAAAGGTTTTCTAACACTTCAATCGTTTCAATCAAATAGTCTTGATCGTTGTCTTCTATAAATTGCGTTAAGTGTTTTATAACAGGTAATTTCATTTTTTAGATTTTTGGATTATTAGATTTTTAGATTGTTAGAAAGATAGATATATCTAAAAATGTAACAATCAAAATTAAACTACTTCATTAACCAATTCGGTCAATACTTCTAGTTTAGTTGTTTGGCTTTGGTTTACTAAAACTCCATTTTTAAAGGTTGCAAAGGTTGGAAGATTATCCACTTTAGCCATTTTTCTTGACTCTGGAAATTTTTCAGCATCTACAATTAGGAATGGAATGCTCTCGTTTTGTGAAGCCAACATCTTGAATTTTGGTTTCATGATACGGCAATTACCGCACCAACTTGCTGCATATTGCACAACCACCACATCATTTGAAGCCACTACTTCGGCTAAATTATCTTGTTCTATTTCTGTAAACATAATTTTTTTGAATTTTCAAATCTCAAAACCCAAATTCCAATTTTTTATGATTGGAATTTGGAATTTTAAATATTGGAATTTATTAATTTAGTGAGAAGCTAAATAAGCCGCAGTAGAATTTCTATCAGCGCTCATTGCGTCTTTTCCTTCTTCCCAGTTTGCTGGACAAACTTCACCTTTAGTTTGAACGTGTGTGTAAGCATCGATTAATCTCAAGTACTCGTTTACGTTTCTTCCTAATGGCATATCGTTTACACTTTCGTGGAAGATTTTTCCGTCTTCGTCAATTAAGTAAGTTGCTCTGAAAGTTACATTAGAACCTTCAAGGATTTCGTCGTTAATTTCTTCATTGTAAACCCATTCTGCATCAAGAATATCTAAAGCTGCCGAAAGGTTACGAGTTGTATCAGCCAAAATAGGGTAGGTTACACCTTCAATTCCACCATTGTCTTTAGCTGTATTTAACCAAGCAAAGTGAACTTCGTTAGTATCACAAGAAGCACCAATTACCATAGTGTTTCTTTTTTCAAATTCTTGAAGCGCTGCTTGAAAAGCGTGTAATTCTGTAGGACAAACGAATGTAAAATCTTTTGGATACCAGAATAAAATTACTTTTTTCTTGTTGTTTTTAGCTTCTTCTAAAACGTTGATTCTTAAGTTATCTCCCATAAAAGAGATGGCGTCTACTGTAATGTTTGGGAATTGTTTTCCAACTAATGCCATGATTGTTTTTATTTAATGTTATTAATGTTTTTCTGACTACAAATTTACAACCACAAAGGTTATATAAAACATGATATTTATTACATTTTACGATGTATTAATAGAGAAAAATTATCAATAAATTTCTTACAAAAAATTAATATTAAAATTTCACTATGTGTTTTTTTAAGTGCTAATAATTGCATAAAAAACAAAAACCACCTTAAAAAGGTGGTTTTTCAGAAAAACAATACTAACTTGGAAGTTCTTATTTCAAATCAAAACGATCTAAATGCATCACTTTTGACCAAGTATTGATAAAATCTTTTACAAATTTTTCTTTGTTATCGTCTTGCGCATACACTTCAGCGTAAGCTCTCAAAACAGAATTAGAACCAAAAACCAAGTCCACTCTAGTAGCAGTCCATTTGGTTGCACCTGATTTTTTATCAACGATGTTGTATAAATTATCGCCTGCTGGTTTCCAACTGTAGCTCATATCGGTTAAATTCACAAAGAAGTCGTTACTCAAAACACCTTCGTTATTGGTGAAAACACCGTGTTTAGTTCCGTTATAGTTGGTACCAAGAACACGCATTCCTCCAATTAAAACCGTCATTTCTGAAGCAGTCAATCCAAGAAGTTGTGCTTTGTCAAGCATTAGTTCCTCAGGTTGTACTACATATTTAGCTTTCATAAAGTTTCTGAAAGCATCGCTAGTTGGTTCTAAAACTTCAAACGATTCTACATCAGTCATTTCTTGTGAAGCATCACCTCTTCCTGCATGGAAAGGAACTTTTACGTTAAATCCACCTTCTTGAGCTGCTTTTTCGATAGCTGCTGTTCCACCAAGAACAATTAAATCGGCAATACTCACTTTTTTGCTCAAACCTGCTTGAATTTCGGCAAGTTTAGTTAAAACTCTGTGTAATCTTTCAGGCTCATTGGCAACCCAATTTCTTTGTGGCTCTAATCGAATTCTAGCACCATTTGCGCCACCTCTAAAATCGGAACCTCTAAAAGTTCTTGCGCTGTCCCAAGCCGTGTTTATTAATTCAGCTCTTGTTAATCCGCTGTTTAATAATTTAGTTTTTAATTCTTCAATTTCAGCATCAGATAAAGTGTAATCTACAGCCGGAACTGGGTCTTGCCAAATCAAATCTTCTGCAGGAACATCAGCGCCTAAATATCTGTCTTTTGGACCTAAATCTCTATGTGTTAATTTGAACCAAGCTCTTGCAAAAACTTCAGAGAAATAGGCTTGGTCATTATGAAATTTTTCAGAAATTTTTCTGTATTCAGGATCAATTTTTAATGCCATATCAGCATCAGTCATAATAGGATTTCTTCTTACAGATGGATTATGAGCATCGACAGGTTTGTCTTCCTCTTTCATGTTTATAGGTTCCCATTGACTTGCTCCAGCTGGACTTTTCTTTAATTCCCAATCGTGGTTTAATAATAAAGTAAAATATTCATTATCCCAACGTGTTGGATGTGTTGTCCAAGCACCTTCCAATCCACTTGTTACTGTGTCAGCGCCGTTTCCGTTTCCTTTTGGGTTCATCCATCCAAATCCTTGATTTTCGATGGCACCACCTTCGGGTTCTGGACCTAAAACGGAAGCATCACCATTACCATGAGCTTTTCCTACAGTGTGACCACCAGCAGTTAAGGCAACGGTTTCTTCATCGTTCATTGCCATTCTTTGAAACGTAATTCTCATGTCATGAGCAGTTTTTAACGGATCAGATTGTCCGTCAACACCTTCTGGGTTTACATAAATTAATCCCATCATTACGGCTGCCAATGGATTTTCTAAATCTCTTTCTCCAGAATAACGACTTCCTTCACCACCAGATTTTTGCAACCATTCTTTTTCTGCACCCCAATAAATATCTTTTTCTGGATGCCAAATATCTTCACGTCCACCAGCAAATCCAAACACTTTTAATCCCATAGATTCATAAGCCATATTTCCGGCTAAAATCATTAAATCGGCCCATGAGATTTTGTTACCATATTTCTTTTTAATTGGCCATAAAAGTCTTCTAGCTTTATCTAAGTTTCCATTATCAGGCCAACTGTTAAGTGGAGCAAAACGAAGGTTTCCAGTTCCTGCGCCACCGCGACCATCAGAAATTCTGTAAGTTCCAGCAGAGTGCCAAGCCATTCTAATCATCAATCCACCATAGTGTCCCCAATCGGCAGGCCACCAATCTTGACTGTCGGTCATGAACGCTTTTAAGTCATTTTTTACAGCTTGTAAATCCAATTTTTTGAATTCTTCGGCATAATTAAAATCCTCTCCAAGTGGATTAGTTTTTGAATCTTGTTGGTGTAAAATATCTAAATTAAGTGCTTTTGGCCACCAATCTTGATTTTTCACACCATCGCTCAAACCTTTTTGATTTTGATGAAATGGGCATTTGCTAATGTCGTTTGAATGTTCCATAAATTTTAATAATTATTTAGTTTTAAAACTTTTTTATTGTTGATTGTTTATAATTTCAATTTTAATTCTAACAAATTTATAAATTAAAAATTAAGTTAGTATAGATAATTTATCCTTTAAATTTATTTTTTAATAGATTTTAATTATAGTTTGTAATTTTTCAATTTTGTAAATCAATGTGAAATTATGTTATATTTGTTTTTGTATAAATCATCAATAAACTATTCGTTAAATATGAATTTTTCCACATTATTTAGAAAAAAGACAGTACAAGATATTAATGATCAAGTTGCAAGAAATGAAGCTGATGGACATAATAGTTTGGGCAAACATTTAACTGCGAGAGATTTAACTGCTTTTGGAATTGCAGCTATTATTGGCGCTGGTATTTTTAGTACCATTGGTAAAGCAAGTTCAGATGGTGGACCAGCGGTTATCTTTTTATTCATCTTTACCGCTGTTGCTTGTAGTTTCGCCGCTTTTGCTTACGCTGAATTTGCTTCAATGGTTCCAGTTTCTGGTAGTGCGTACACGTATTCGTATGTAGCTTTTGGTGAAATTATCGCTTGGATTATCGGTTGGGCATTGATTATGGAGTATGCCATCGGAAATATTACCGTTGCGATTTCCTGGAGTGATTATTTTACAGGACTTCTCGAGAGTGGCGGATTGCATTTACCACAATGGATTCAAATGGATTATCTAACTGCTTCCAAAGGTTTTGAAGAAGCTACCGCTTTAATGAATGGTGGAAAAACATTTGAAAATTTATCGGAAAGTTTGCAATTGGCTTATACAGCCTACACCACATCGCCAACGATTGGTTCTTTTCATTTAGTTGCCGATTTACCTGCATTATTGATTATTGTTATCATTACTTATCTGGTTTACAGAGGAATGAAAGAGTCTAGAAATGCTAGTAACTTGATGGTTGTTGTAAAACTTTGTATCATATTATTAGTTATAGCAGTTGGTGTTTTTTATGTAGATACTGCTAATTGGACTCCGTTTGCACCTAATGGAGTAGGAGGAATCTTGAAAGGAGTTTCGGCAGTTTTCTTTGCTTACATTGGTTTTGATGCCATTTCAACTACGGCAGAAGAATGTAAAGATCCTCAAAGAGATTTACCTAAAGGAATGATGTGGGCAATTATTATTTGTACCATTTTATACGTTATTATAGCATTAGTTTTGACAGGAATGGTGAATTACGCCGATTTGAATGTTGGTGATCCTTTAGCATTTGTATTTGATAAATTAGATTTAAAATGGATGTCTGGAATTATTGCCGTGAGTGCAGTAGTTGCGATGGCGAGTGTTTTATTAGTTTTCCAAATGGGACAACCTCGAATTTGGATGAGTATGAGTCGTGATGGATTGTTGCCAAAACGATTTTCTAAAGTGCATCCAAAATACAAAACGCCTTCTTATGCAACCATCGTAACTGGATTTGTTGTGGCAATTCCGGCGTTGTTTTTAAATCTTACTATGGTAACCGATTTATGTAGTATTGGTACCTTATTTGCCTTTGTTTTAGTTTGTGCTGGAGTTCTTGTTTTGCAAAACAAACCCGATATTCCAAGAGGAAAGTTTAAAACGCCTTATTTGAATTCAAAATATATATTTCCGTTGCTAATCCTTATTGGAGCTATCATTGCTTTTACGGTTAATAAAAAAGCAACAATGGATTTTATTACCAATGAAAAACAAATCAACAATCCGACGACTATTGTGACTTCGTTAGAAGAAACTCAGGTAAAAGAGGTGATGACGTACTTGCAACAAAATCTTTTGGTTAAAGACGCTTCAGCCGATTTAGAAGAAGTATTGAGTAAGTTTTCTGAGGATGATAAAGCATATGAGAATGTGGTTAATTCGTTGCCAATTGATAACAATCTAAAATATGAAAGTGGTTTTCAATTGTTCAAACACAAAATACCGATGTGGATTTTCCTATTGTCGTTAGTATACTTTGCTTCATGGTCATGGCGTAAAAATTTATCTTTAATTCCGCTTTTAGGTTTGGTTTGTTGTCTTTACATGATGGCAGAATTAAGTGTTTGGAATTGGATTTATTTCAGCTGTTGGTTGCTAATTGGTTTGGCAATTTACTTTGGATTTAGTTATAAGAATAGTAAGTTGAATAAAGAAAATGTATAAAAAAATCCCGTCAAGTTTATTGACGGGATTTTTTTAATTTCTTTTAAAGGTAGATCTTATAATATCTTTAGGAAACGTAATCAGACTTTCATGTCCGTTTTTATAAACCGCTGCAACTCCGAAAAAATAATTATCGATTACAATTCCTTTGAGTTCATAAAAATCAACATTTCCCACAAATCGGCTATTTTCCCATTGCGGTGAAGTAGTTAATCGCCAGTAAATTTTGTAACCAATAATATCATTATCATTAGATTTTTCCCATTTTAGTTTGGTATTAGGTTCTACAATGCCACCAATCAAAACGTTTTTTGGACTTTCTGGTGCTTGTGCTAAAGCCGCTAAACAAATTGCATTAACAGCTGTTAGTTTATTTGCATAATCAAAATTCACACCTTCAATAACATCACCATATTTTATTCCGTTTTCTGTTCTTAAATTTTGGTGTTGACGATTGTAATTTTCGTGTGCTTCCATAATTCTAATAGCCGCATAACCTAAGTCATTGAATGGTCTATGATGTCCACCACGACCAAATCGATCTAAACGGTATACCATCATTGGGTTCATTTCGGGCATGTAAGTAGAAACAGTTTTATGAATATATCGTGCTAACTGACGTGAAACACCATCCACTTCACCACCATAAAAACGTCTGTTTTTTTGTTCTTTTTCTGTATCTGTTATATTTGTAGGTTCAGAAAAAATTCTAAAGGTTCTATTATCAATTACACCATCTACACCTTCAATATTTCCGATCATATCATTATTAAAAACACCTATTATTTCAAAATTATTTTTTTTTGCAAATTCTGCAAAACCTTTTCCTCCAAATAAACCTTGTTCTTCACCAGATAGACCTAAATATATGATACTGTTTTCAAATTTATATTTGCTTAAAACTCTAGCAGCTTCTATTGTACCCGCCATTCCACTTGCATTATCATTTGCGCCTGGTGCATCACCGGTATAATCCATAGTGTCAGAATTTCTACTGTCTATATCTCCAGACATTATTACATATCTATTTGGATATTTTGTTCCTTTTTGAATTGCAACCACATTAACAATCCACGTATCTTTGGGAACGCGTTCACCATCGTTAGTAGTAACAAAATCTTTTTGATAGCTAACCTCTAAACAATTGTTACACTCTTTAGATATTTTATCAAACTCTGATTTAATCCATCTTCTTGCGGCACCAATTCCTCTTTTATCAGAAATAGTGTCACTAAAAGTATTTCGTGTTCCAAAATTTGCTAGGGTTTTAATGTCTTTTTCTATGCGATTACTTGAAATTGATTCTATAATTTCATACAATTTAGCATCAGTTTGCGAAAAAGAAAATTGACTAAATATTAAAAATAAAATAAGAAATTGCTTCATGTTTTTATTTCAAATGTAAAAAAACCACTAACGAATTTTCGAAAGTGGTTAATAAATTAACGTAATTTTAATTTTTTTCTATACAAATTATATGATATTTAACTCGTTCATGCATTCTTTCATCATTTGGTAGGTGCGTTCAATATCGTTATCTAAACCAATTGAAAAACGAATTAGTCCATCAGTTAGTCCCATTTCTTTTTGTTCTTCCAAAGGAATTTCTGAAGATGTTGATGTTCCTGGTGCTGAGAATAAGGTTTTGTAGAAGCCTAAACTTACAGCAAGGTAACCTAGATTTCTATCTTGCATTAACTCCATTAATTCGTTGGCTTTGTCAATTGTACCAACGTCAACAGTCATCATGCCTCCAAAACCATATTCTGGATTAATCATACTAGCATACAATTGATGACTTGGATGACTTGCTAAACCAGGATAAACTATTTTCAAACCATCGTTTTCAAATTTGGTAGCCAAATACATTGCATTGTAACTGTGTTGCTTCATTCTAATATGCAGCGTGCGTAAATTTTTCATTACAGAGGCACTTCTCAAGCTGTCCATTGTTGGTCCAAGAAGCATACTTGCTCCTGAGTTTACGTCTTTCAAACTGTTGATGAATTCTCTTGAGCCACAAACTACACCGCCAACAGTATCGCTACTTCCATTAATGTATTTGGTTAAGGAATGAATGACAATATCGGCACCCATTTTGGCAGGAGCTACCGACAAAGGCGAAAAGGTATTGTCTACAACTAATTTCAAATTGTGTTTGATAGCCAACTTAGCTAATCCTGTAATATCGGCAACTTCAAGCAACGGATTACTTACGGTTTCGCAATAAATTACTTTGGTATTTGGCGTAATAGCTGCTTCTACAACGTCAAGTTTGGTAATGTCAACAAAGGATGTTTTAATGCCAAACTTTGGTGTAAAGTTTTTCAGGAAAGCATACGTTCCACCATAGATAGTTCGGCTAGAAACAATATGATCACCTTGACTACACAATTGCAAAAGAGTAGGTGTAATTGCTCCCATTCCAGAGGCAGAAACATTAGCCGCTTCTGTACCTTCCATAGCTGCAATAGCTTTGTCTAAATACAAATTACTCGGTGAGGAATGACGCGAATACAAATAGCATCCTTCAGCATTTCCTTCAAAAGTATCAA
Source organism: Flavobacterium sp. (assembly GCF_044341265.1). Classification (GTDB taxonomy): domain Bacteria; phylum Bacteroidota; class Bacteroidia; order Flavobacteriales; family Flavobacteriaceae; genus Flavobacterium. The sequence continues at coordinate 10,899 of NZ_JBIISA010000042.1, read as the reverse complement.
ACATGGTTTTAGCAGAAAGAAACGTATAAGTAGAACTATCAGAAATGGATGGGTTAACACCACCAAATTCTCCAAAATATTGTAAGTCTTGTATTTTATCGGCTGGGTTGAAGTTGTTCATATTTTTTTGTTGTCGGTTATCGGTTATCAGTTATCAGTTATCAGTTATGAATTTGTTTATTTGATTTCAAAATTGATTAATATTAGATTAAAAGTCAATAGTAATTGAATTAATTAGATTTTAAAACTATAAAAACTATTTTATAATGAAAATATAACTAAATTTGACGCAATAAATTTTAATTTATAGATTTTTGAAAACTTCTAATTTTTAATTTCCATGGATACTATCGACAAAAATCTCCTTCAGCTTTTGCAAGAGGATACTAAGAAAACTACTAAAGAACTTTCTTTGAAATTGAATTTATCAGTAACAGCTGTTTATGAGCGAATTAAAAAATTAGAGCGAGAAGGAATTATTGACAAGTATGTAGCTTTACTTAACAGAAATAAAATAGACAAAGGATTTGTGGTGTTTTGTCATATCAAGCTTATCCAACATTCTAAAGATTTCTTGACAAAATTTGAAAGCGAAGTCGTAAAATTGGATGAAGTATTAGAATGTTTCCACGTTAGCGGTGATTATGATTACATTCTAAAAATTTGTGTAAAAGACATGGAAGAATATCGAGAGTTTATGGTAACAAAACTTACTACCTTAAATCACATTGGTAGTACGCACAGTACTTTCATGATTGGACAAGTAAAAAACAGTACCGCATTTGTATTGTGATACTGTTTTGTAAACTTTATTATTAGGAGAACATTAAAATTAGTAATTGTGCCGCTACAATACGCATAATCATTGTTAACGGATAAACCGTTGCGTAGGTTGAAGACGGAATATCATTGCCTGCCATTTTCAAAGCAAAAGCTAATGCAGGAGGATCGGTTGAAGCTCCAGCCAATAATCCACAAATTTCAAAGTAGTTTTTCTTGAAGTATTTTTTCGCAATTATACCAACAAGCAACAGCGGAAGAATAGTAATTACTATACCAATTCCAATCCAGTAAAATCCATTACCACCTTCAAAAGCAGTTGCGATTTTAGAACCGCTACTCAGACCAACACTAGCAAGGAATAAGGTAATTCCTAATTCTCTTATCATCAAGTTGGCGCTATTTGTTGTGTAATTGTTCAAATAGAATTTGTTTCCAAAACGACTTAATAATAAAGCAATAATTAATGGTCCTCCGGCCAAACCAATTTTGACAGGAACCGGAATGTTAGGAATTTGGAAAGGAATACTTCCTACAATGATTCCTAAGACAATTCCGATGAAAATAGGAGCGATGTCAGGCACTTCCAATCGTTTTAAGGAATTTCCTAATACATTGGTTACTCTTTCTAAACCTTCTTGCGTTCCTACGACTTTTATAGTATCACCCAATTGTAAAGCTATGTTTCCATTAGGCACCATTTGGGTTCCGGCACGGTACAATCTTGTAAAAGTAAAATCATGTTGATGAAATTCTGGAATATCACCCAATCTTTTGTGTGTAATTTCTTTATTGGTAACCACAACATGACTTGTAACTAGTTTGCTGTCAATGGCAGTTTTCAGATTCATATCACTTTCAGAACCTATAAGAAGATGCAATTGATCGAAAGTATTTTTTTGAGCAACAATCAGCAATACATCATTTTCTGATAAAATTTCTTTTGGAGTAGGCGTGATGATAATTCCATTATGAAACATTCTAGAAACTACAATAGGCTTTTTTATCATTTCAAAAACAGCACTAATAGGTTTTCCTATCAATTGTTGGTTTTCTAATTTCAAATGTTTAGAAATGACTTTGTCTTCTCTAAGATTGTTGAGTTTATTTTGCAATTCGGTTTCGTGTTCGATGTCAACTTTGTATATTTTCTTTAAAACTACCATTGAGATAATTATTCCGAAAACCCCAAAAGGATAAGCAACGGCGTAGGCTAAAGTAACCAAAGAATTGTCATTTGTTACATGATGCAGATTGGTAATTGTAGTTTGAGCAGCACCTAAACCTGGTGTATTAGTAACGGCTCCACTCATAATCCCTGTCATGATTGATATGGGATTGGTAGATAAATAATATAGAATTAAGGTTGTAGCTACTCCAAAAATAACAACTAAAGCTGCTAGCATGTTAGTTACCAAAGCGTTTCGGTTGAGAGAGGCAAAGAAACCCGGACCTACTTGCAATCCAAGGGTATAAACAAATAATACCAATCCGAATTCTTTCAAGAAATCTTGTAATTCATGATTGACTGAAATACCAATGTAAGAGAATAGTAAGCCTACAAAAAGTACCCAAGTCACTCCGAGAGAAATTCCGAAGATTTTAATTTTACCAAACCAAATACCAAAGGCAATGACTAAACCGAATATTATCACCGTTTGAGCAAAAGATTGCTTTGTAAATAAATCAATTATCCAGTCCATTGTTGTTGCATTTAAATACCAATGGAAAGATAGTGAAATTTTTCCATTGGTATTGGTTTAAAGTGGTTATAAACTTGGTCCAGCAATTATCAATCGTTTACCTTCTTCAGTATCGGTATATTGCTCAAAGTTTTTATTGTAAAGTACTGTCAATTCTTTTGCTTTTTTCTCCCATTCAGCTACCTCTTTGTAAGTAGTTCTTGGATCAAGAATATCGTCTACATTAGCTAATGTTTTTGGAGCTGTCAAATTCAAAAACGGAATTTTAACTGTTTCAGCTTTTTCTATACTTCCATCAATAATGGCATCAATGATAGCACGTGTATTTTTTAAAGATATACGTTTTCCAGTTCCATTCCAACCAGTGTTTACAAGATAAGCTTTAGCATTGTGTTCTTTCATTTTTGCCACCAAAGTTTTAGAATACATTGTTGGGTGTAAGGTTAAGAATGCTTCACCAAAAGCTGGAGAGAATGATGGTTGTGGTTCTGTAATACCTCTTTCGGTTCCGGCTAATTTAGAAGTAAATCCGCAAAGGAAATGGTATTGTGCTTGTTCTTCGTCTAAGATAGAAACTGGAGGCAGTACACCAAAAGCATCTGCAGATAAGTAAATGATTTTGCTAGCATGTCCTGCTTTAGAAGGAAGAACAATTTTATTGATGTGATAAATTGGATAAGAAACACGAGAGTTTTCTGTAATAGAGTGGTCGTAGTAATCTACTTCTCCATATTCATTGACTACAACATTTTCTAATAAAGCATCTCGTTTGATAGCTCTCCAAATGTCTGGTTCGTTTTCTTCTGATAAATCAATTACTTTGGCATAACAACCTCCTTCATAGTTAAAGACACCATTGTTATCCCATCCATGTTCGTCATCACCAATTAAATAACGTTTTGGATCGGCAGATAACGTAGTTTTTCCTGTTCCAGATAGTCCGAAAAAGATTGCAACGTCTCCATCTTCACCTACATTGGCAGAACAGTGCATAGAAGCCATTCCTTTTAGAGGAAGGTAATAGTTCATCATAGCAAACATTCCTTTTTTCATTTCACCACCATACCAAGTACCACCAATGATTTGGATTTTCTCGGTAAGATTGAATAATACGAAGTTTTCAGAATTTAATCCGTGTTCTTTCCAGTTTGGATTGGTTGTTTTAGAACCATTCATTACGATAAAATCAGGTTCACCAAAGTTTTCTAATTCATAGATAGATGGACGAATGAACATATTGGTAACAAAATGTGCTTGCCAAGCTACTTCCATTACGAAACGCACTTTAAGACGAGTATCTTTGTTGGTTCCACAAAAAGCGTCAACTACATACAATTTTTTAGAAGTTGAAAGTTGTTTTAAAACCAATTTTTTTAGTTCGCTCCAAACTTCTTGCGTAGTTGGGAAATTCACTTTGTCATCCCAATAGATAGTATCTTTGGTAACATCATCTTTAACAATATAACGGTCTTTTGGAGAACGTCCTGTAAATACTCCAGTTTTAACAGCTACAGCACCAGAATCGGTTACAGCACCTTTTTCATATCCTTTGCGGAAATGAGAAGTTTCTGCTTGAAACAATTCTTCGTAGGTTGGGTTATAAACCACTTCATGGTAGCCAGTGATTCCTAAATCGTGAAGTTCTTGAATGACTTTAATGTTTTTCATAGTTAAAAGTTTTAGTTCTTATTTTAGTATTCTTTAAAAGCTTAAATTTTATAGTCCAAAGTTCCAATTTTAACTACTTAAATTAACTGATAAATATCATAAAAAATAAAAATCTACGAAAACGTTTTCTTTGTGTAGCAAGGGTTACGGCGATTTTTGCTCGTGGCTTTCTATGAAAGAGAAGTAAGCTTAAAAGGCAAAAAATAATTTCCTTTTGAAAAGATTACACAATCAATTAAAATACCAAAAAACATTCGTAATTTTGCAACACTATTTAATAAAAACACACAAAAATATATAATATGAGTTCATTTGACGTAGTCATTATAGGTTCAGGTCCAGGCGGATATGTTTCTGCAATTCGTTGTGCCCAATTAGGTTTTAATACCGCTATTATTGAAAAATATCCAACGCTTGGAGGTACTTGCTTAAATGTAGGTTGTATTCCATCAAAAGCGCTTTTAGCTTCATCACATCATTATGAAGAGTTACAACATTTTGCTGACCATGGAATTGAAGTTTCTGGAAAAGTAAAAGTAAACTTGACCAAAATGATTGAACGTAAGCAAGCCGTTGTTGATCAAACTTCTGGTGGTGTAAAGTTCCTTATGGATAAAAACAAGGTTACAGTTCTTGAAGGCGTTGGTTCATTTGAAGATGCTACTCATGTAAAAGTAACCAAAGCTGATGGTTCATCTGAAGTAGTGGAAGCTAAAAACATTATCATTGCAACAGGTTCTAAACCATCAAGTTTGCCTTTTATAAAATTAGATAAAGAAAGAGTTATTACTTCTACAGAAGCGTTAAAATTGCCTGAAGTTCCTAAGCATTTAGTTATTATTGGTGGTGGAGTTATCGGAATTGAATTAGGACAAGTTTATCTTCGTCTTGGTGCTGAGGTTTCGGTAGTAGAATTTATGGACAGAATCATTCCAGGAATGGATGCAGCTTTGTCTAAAGAATTGACTAAAGTATTGAAGAAACAAGGAATGAAATTCTATACTTCTCACAAAGTTCAATCGGTTGATAGAAAAGGAAAAACAGTTACAGTTAAAGCAGAAAATGCTAAAGGAGAAATCATCACTTTAGAAGGTGATTATTCTCTAGTTTCTGTTGGTCGTCGTCCTTATACTGACGGATTGAATGCTGACAAAGCAGGAGTGAAGTTAACAGAAAGAGGACAAATTGAAGTAAACGACCATTTGCAAACCAATGTTTCAAATATTTACGCTATTGGTGATGTTGTTCGTGGTGCGATGTTAGCTCACAAAGCGGAAGAAGAAGGAGTAATGGTTGCTGAAATCTTAGCAGGTCAAAAACCACATATTGATTATAATTTAATTCCAGGTGTTGTGTATACTTGGCCAGAAGTTGCTGCTGTTGGAAAAACAGAAGAACAATTAAAAGCAGATGGTGTTACATACAAAGCAGGAAGTTTTCCATTCAAAGCATTGGGAAGAGCTCGTGCAGGTGGTGATACCGATGGATTTGTAAAAATCTTAGCGGATGCTAAAACAGATGAGGTACTTGGTGTTCATATGATTGGTGCTCGTTGTGCCGATTTAATAGCAGAAGCAGTTACAGCAATGGAATTCAGAGCGTCTGCAGAAGATATTTCTAGAATGAGTCATGCGCATCCTACTTTTGCAGAAGCAATCAAAGAAGCAGCATTGGCAGCAACAGATAATAGAGCTTTACATGTGTAATCAACAATTTTAAAAAAAGTTATGAAAAAACTCATAATTATTTTACTTTTAAGTGTTTCAAGTTTTGCTATAGCTCAAAATTGTGTCAATGGATTTGCAGGAATATATCCTTGTAATAATATTGATTTAAAAGCGCATATGACTTTTTCTCAAATAGGAGGCAATAATAACACAACCGAGGGAAGTGGATGTTGGGGATGGACAGATCCTTTGACCAATAAAGAATATGCTATTATGGGATGCACAACACATACTGCTTTTGTTGACATTACCAATCCTAGCGCACCTGTTTATAAAGGTAAAATTTTAGGACATAATAATACATCAAGTATTTGGCGTGAAATTAGCGTGATAAACAATCATGCATTAATCGTTAGTGAAACAGCTGGACATGGTATGCAAATATTCGATTTAACAAGATTACGAAATGTAACAACTCCTCAAACATTCCTTCCAGACGCAAGATATAGTGGCTTTGGAAGTTGTCATACTGTGTCAAGCAATCCTGCTACAGGTTTTACTTATTGTGATGGAACAAATCTTGTAAATGGAGGTCCACAAATTTTAAATATGCAAAATCCATTATTACCGGTTCTAGTGGGTTCTTATGATGATGAGGGTTATACTCATGACGCACAAATTGTTGTTTATAGTGGTCCTGATCTAGATCATCAAGGTAAAGAAATATTTATGGGTGCAAATGAATCAAAAGTTTCAATTGTAGATGTTACAGATAAATCAAATCCGGTAACGATATCTAATTTCTTTTATCCAAATAATTCTTATGCGCATCAAGGTTGGTTTACTCCTGATCAAAAGTATTGGATATTAAGTGATGAATTAGATGAACTTGAATTTGGTTTTAACGGAAGGTCAATTATTATTGATATGACCGACTTAGACAATCCTGTTTTAAAAGGAGAATATTATGGAACAACACCAGCAATAGATCATAATGGTTATTGCGTAGGAAATGATTTTTTCCTAGCTAGTTATACCGCAGGACTTCGAATTCTCAATACGGGTTCTATTACAGCAACAAATACGATGAATGAAATTGCTTTTTTTGACACCTATCCTATTACTAATAATGCTCAATTTAATGGAGTTTGGAATACTTATCCATTTTTTGCAAGCGGAAGTATTATTATGAGTGATATCGATAGAGGTTTGTTTATTGTAAAGAAAAGTGCATCCTTAAGTTTTCAAAATTTTGAGAGAGATTCATTTCAGTTAAGTCCAAATCCAGCAACAAATTGGGTTAGTATTCAATCTGAAAACCTAATTGAGACAATAGAGATTTTTGATTTAATAGGTAAAAGTGTTAAAATTATAAATTCTATAAATAATAATCGATTAGATTTGAATATTGAAGATTTAAATTCAGGCTTTTATATGATTAAAGTAAATAATTCAACTTCACTAAAATTAATAGTAAAATGAGGATACTAGTTTTTACAATTATTTTTATCTTTTTTTCATGTTCAAATTCTGAACAAGAAAACTCTCTTAATTCTAGCTCTGAATTAAGTCTTGTTTTAAGCAAAACTTTTGGGGGTTCTTTAAATGAAAAAATTGGAGGTGTTGTAAAAACTAATGATGGAGGTATGATTGTTGTTGGGCAAACCAACAGTTCAGATGGTGATATTGTTAAAGAAAATGATGAAATAGATATTTGGATTATAAAAATAGATAATCTCGGAAATAAAGAGTGGAGCAGAACAATTGGAGGTTCTAAAAATGATTACGGAACGAGTATTATAGCTACTAATGACGGTAACTTTATTATTTCTGGCTATACAGAAAGTTCCGATGGTGATGTGCCTAACAACTTTGGCTTACACGATTTTTTTGTAGCTAAAATTACAGGTTCGGGTACTGTTTTATGGACAAAAAATTATGGTTTTTCAGGTCATGATCATGCACACAAAATAATTCAAACTAGTGACGGAGGTTACTTTGTTGTTGGTTTTTCTGAATATTCGGGTATTGAAGGAAGTGGTGGCACACAAAATAATGGAGAGGGTCACGAAATGGGACATAAAGGTGTTCTTCACGGTTCGGGCGAATATATTGGTGTTAAAATTGATGGACAAGGAAATTTTATGTGGTATCGCTATTTTGGTGGAACGCAAAACGATCGAGTTAATGATGTAGTCGAGGCAAACGATGGAGGTTTAGTTATGGTTGGATATTCTGAAAGTTCAAATTTTGACATTATAGATAACAAAGGAAGTTATGATTTTTGGGCGGTAAAAATAAATGCAAATGGGTCTTTGCAATGGAAACATAATTATGGAGGTTCTGCTATAGATCAAGCATATGGAATAACAAAAACAAATAATAATTCGTATTTAATTGTTGGAAGAACTAACAGTCTTGATAAAGACGTTTCAAAATCTCTAGGTGGTTTTGACGCATGGGTTATTCATATTGATGATCATGGACATCTTATTTGGAATAAATCTTTTGGAGGTTCAGAATTTGATATAGCCACATCTATCAAATTGCTTTCAAATGGAAACTTTGGTATCGTTGGAAATACTAGAAGTATTCTTGATGGAAAACCAAATAAAGGACAAAATGATTTTTGGTTTCTAGAAGTTGATAATAAAGCGAACTCTAAAGTTTATTGGCAAAAAACTTTTGGAGGTTCAAATATTGATATTGCTCAAGATTTTTATCAAAATAATAATAATGAAATTTTTATTGTTGGTGAATCTCAAAGTTCAGATTTTGATGTTAATATAAACAGAGGCAATAATGATCTTTGGATGCTTAAATTAAAATAAAAGCATTGTTTTTTATCGTTTACTTTCCCATTCTTTCTCGAAGTATTCAATGTATTTAATGTATTGTGAATTTGGTGAAGCATTTTGCTTAACAAGATTGGCCCATTCGTTGAACTTGTCTTTACTTTTCTGAATGAAATAATAATTAGCCATGTTAATTGCCATTTCACAACTCAATTCTTTATCAGTAGCAATTTCAACGCCTCTTTTATAAATGGCTTCTGCCTCTGGTAATTTGTGTAAGTTTAGATAAGCATAACCAAATTCCTTATACAACAAAGCATTTTTTGGGTCGTTGGTGGTAGCTTTATTTAGAATTTCTATAGCTTTCTCATATTGACCAAGTGCATTGTAGGCATAACCCAATTCAAACTCCAAACCTTTATGATGAGGTGATTTCTTGTAAGCTTTTAATAAAAATTCTAATGCCTTTTTACTTCCGCCCACAGCATTAAGATGATAACCTGTTCGTGTTAATGATTCTGCATCATCAATGGGTTTCTTATAATTTTTCAACCAATCAGGAACAGGAAGTACACCTAACTCTTTTATTTGAACCGATGATAAAACTGCCACATTTTTGGTAGTATTTCCTAAGCGCATTTTAATCATGCTGTTCGAATCTTTTTTACTACTAACCAATTTACCAGTTTTGTCTTCATGAAAGGTACCTTCATGATTAAAAGTGAGACCAGCTTGCATATCTAAATAAATATAACCATATACATAAGTAGAATCGGTTTCCGCTTTAGGAAATGCCACCCATTTGTAGATTGCATCGTAATAAATAGTTTCAAATTTTAGTTGTTTCGTTGAGGTATTATTTTGAGAACTACCGATTGTTGTAACAAATAAGGTAATTAAAAAAGGAATTATTTTTTTCATTAAAACTTTTATTTTTATCAAAAATACTTAAAAAAAGCTATTCACAAAAGTAACCTATTGTTACGATAACATTTTTGTGTTAATTAATGCTTAAAAGCCGAACTTTGATGAATATTTTATTGAATTTCCGTACCTTTGAATGTTGTACTTTGAGGATATTTATTTGTAAATAAAACATTTTATCTGATTTACATCAAATGAATTTTAGTAACGTTTTTTAATATTTTAAACAATGAAAAATAATCGATTAGTTGCTGTTTTATTGTTAATGGGTTTTGTTACCTCGGCACAGTTTACCCAAAAACCATTGCCTTATGCTTACAATGCTTTAGAGCCATTTATAGATGCACAAACAATGGAAATACATTACAGTAAGCATCACGCCGCTTATGTCAAAAATCTTAATGCAGCTATTGCAGGAACCGAAGCAGAAAAGATGTCTTTGAAGGATATTTTTGCGTCGGTATCTAAACAAACACCAGCAGTTAGAAATAATGCTGGAGGACATTACAACCACGAATTGTTTTGGTCGATACTTACACCAGAAAAAAACACTAAACCATCACCAGAGTTAGAAAAAGCTATAAATGAGTCTTTTGGTAGTTTTGATGCTTTAAAAGAAAAACTTAATGCAGCAGCTGCAACAAGATTTGGTTCAGGATGGGCTTGGTTGTCTGTAGATAAAGATAAAAAGTTGGTAGTTTCTTCAACACCAAACCAAGATAATCCTTTGATGGATGTAGTTGAGAGCAAAGGAACTCCAATTTTAGGAATAGACGTTTGGGAACATGCTTACTATTTAAAATATCAAAACAAACGTGCCGATTATTTAACCGCTATTTGGAATGTTATCAATTGGAATGAAGTGAGTAACAATTACAAAGTAGCTACCAAAGGTAAATTTGATGATTGGCAAGCATTAAAAGATTTTCATAAAGTTATGTCGCAAACGTTTCATCCAAGTGAAGAAGGAAATTTAGAACCTCTTAGAAAACGTTCGGGTGAAATGGTTGAGAAAGCAAATTTGTTAGCAAAATCAATAATTCCTGCTGAGTTCAATAAAAAAGAAGTAGTGGCTGCCGTACAAAAATTAGCTATCGATAGTAAAAAACTTGATAAACTTGTTAAAAGCAAAAAATCGGATAAAGAACTAACCGAATCATTGACAAAATTGCACGATGTATTTCATGAAATTATCGGACTTTGTACTAACGAAGATCACTAAAAAAAAGACCATTCAATTACGGAGGGCACTGAAAAACATCGTTTATTTTGATTAGCACCGTTTTTTAGAGAATAAAAAAACGCTTATAGTAGGATTTTATACATCCGTTATAAGCGTTTTACTTTTTGCAACTGTTTTTT
>NZ_JBIISA010000057.1:0-6402 GCF_044341265.1 Flavobacterium sp. | reverse complement strand
TATTTCTATTGAAGTTTCAATTTTTGTAATAACAACTTTATATTTTTATTTTAAAAATACTCAATTAATGTCTAGATTTTATTTTGAATTAGAAGAGTTCAAAATAAAATTTAACTTAGATAACTTTAGTAATAAAGAAAATTCGCTTAATGATGAAGAAAATATCAATAGAATAGTGACAATAGTCTCATTAGCTAAATTAAATAATCCAGCTTTTTTAACTGAATTTAATTTATTGTATAAAGATTTTTTTAATAAAATTTTGAATATTAGTACAGATATTATTTCTTCCGAGCTTGAGATATGTGCATTGATAAAACTTAATTTTACAACTAAAGAGATTGCTTTAGCAACTAATTCAAGTGTAAGATCTATTGAAGCAAAAAAATATAGAATTAGAAAAAAACTAAAAATTAATTCATCGGATGATTTATTTATTTGGATGAATACACTTTAGCTTATCTGTAAAATATTTTTGCAAAGTTTTTTATTATCATAAGATTAATTTTTTAATATTTTATACTTGATTTGGGATGTGTGAATATTTATAAATTAAATTATTTTACATTTAATTTAACTTTCTTTGTCACATAATTTTAAATATTACACTTCAAGTGTTTGTTAATAATGTTGATAACGAATTTTTATGAAGTTTTTGGGTTTAAATTTTATTATTTGTCAAATTAAACTATTGAAAATTCTCTTCATAATGATTAGATTTTTTTAATAGATATGTAATTACATTTGGAGGACATTTCCCTGAAAAAGTTTTGTCGAAAGTTTTTGAATCTTCTCAGGTAATCTTTAAATTGTGTATTTGTAATCATATAAGGATTATGTTATTTTATTCCAAGCAATTGCAATATGGAAATTTTATAATCAAAAAATTTTTTAAGAAAATCAGAGCATAAGTTTCTCCCAAGTAATATATAATTGAAGTATAAATGCAGAAAACTTTATATTAGCTTATTTGAAAAGATTAAACCAAACAGCACTATTTTCTATAAATCACTTCAATTAAATGCTTTAAAAAAAGCTGATTTAATTTGTGTTTTGGATAATAAAACTATTACACATTTTGGTTCTTATAATCAGTTACTAAAAAGTGAAAATTTTTATAGTGATTATTCAAAGAACTTTTAGTTAAGCACTTTTTTATAAAATTCATAGTTATAAAATAAGTTTATGTTATATTAATCTTGTTAGTAAATTTAAAGGTTTGATTGACTATGTTTTATAGTTTTCAAATATCTCTGTAGCATTATATAAAAAGCATTACTACATTAAAACAATTTTTCTATTTCTTTTTAAGTTTTAATCTCTTTCATAGTTAACATGTTTTTCTTTAATCAATTGATTCTCCTTGTAATGATTTACAATTTAGTCATTGAAAAAGATATTGTATAATCTTTTTAACTAACAAAAAAGTAAGTTTAGAAATAGAAATACTATAAGTTCACTGAAGAGACTAGAAGTTTCATTAATTAAAAATTCAAGAATGTTTATAGATCAATACATTTGAAATTATTATATTTTTTTGTAGCCATTATAAATTTATATCAATAATCCATTTTGCAAGTTTATTTTATGATGGTTGTTTAGTTTTTCATTTAATATTTTTATTAAAATTTCAATTATGGATAATGATTTATTAAACAAAGAGTACAGTTTTTTAATTTTTGATGAGTATGAGATTTTAAGAAAGGCACTTGAAATTATTATAAAAAGAAGATTTCCGGAGTCTATTGTCGTGGTATGTGATAGCATTGATGATGTTAAGGAGGTAGTCAAAGTCATGGTATTTGATTTGGCAATTATTGACGTATCTCATAATGGAATAGATGAATTTTCAGTTCTTAAAAAAGTAAAGGTTTTAAACTCTAAAATAAAAATATTAGTCTTCTCCTTTATGAATGATGAAAATTATAAATTGAGATGTTTTAAAAATGGAGCTAGCGGAATTATTAATAAAAATTGTAAAGAAGAAAATATTTGTCAAGCTATCAATGTTTTGCTCAATGGAGGTAGTTTTTTTTCTAAGAATGTAAAGTTGAAATTGATGGTTAGAAAGAAAATTAAAAGACATAAGTCTGTAAGTGATGATTTGAATACCCTTTCTGCAAGAGAGTTTGAGTTAGCAAGTATGCTAGTTTTAGGTAGTACAAATTTGGATATATCTAAAAAGTTAAGAATTGCAACTTCAACAGTTAGTACATATAAGAAAAGAATTTTTTTGAAAACAAATACTGAAAATGTTTTGCAATTAGCAGATATTTTTAAAAGGAATTCAGAAATAGTAGAATTATAATTATATTAATATTTAAAAAACTATTTGGTGTGAGGACAAATATTTTTTTTTCGGTTTTACTTATTATGTTTTTTAATTATGGGTTTTGTTTTTCCCTTTTGGTGCAGACATCCGATGAAACTTGTGTTGGAAATGGCCAATTAAATTTCAATATTTCTAATGCAGATCCTAATGGTACAATAGTTTATATCATTTATTTATTACCCAATGTTACCACACCAATAGCGACTACTTCCAACTCTACAATTTCTGGATTATTGAGCGGAACGTATAGAATTATTGCTAGAGAAACTATTGGTTCTGTCTTTACAACTCAGCAAGTTGATGTGACTATTTTAAATCAAGTTGTACCTTTGTCTTATACTGTTGTGAGTTTTAATCAGGCTTGTTCTTCTACAAGTACAATTTCTATTAATGTATCTTCAGGAACCGCTGTTTCGTATGAAATATTTAATGGTCCTGTTTTATTTCCATTGCAATCATCAAATATTTTTTCAAATCTTCCTGTTGGTGTTTATAAAATAAGAGTTTTTGATAGTTGTGGGATTGGGATTGTTACCACTTACACCGTTTCAAATAACCCTACAGGGTTATCTATTTCAAATCCAAATCTTACCAATACTACTTGTACAAACACCAATGTCAATCAGACCATAACTCCTGCAAGTGGAACTATTATTGCTTATCCATTAACATTACAATATGTTATCCATCCACCAGGTGGAGCAAGTGATATTATAATAAACCAATCAATTGCAACTGGAAATTTATTTTCTTTATCGATTTCAGAATTATTTCCGATTTATATCAATCAAAATTATACATAAGATTTAATCATTACAGATTCATGTAATGCAATTACAACAAATACATTTTCAATAGATAGTTCAATTGGTCTTTCAGCGTCTATAGTTAATTTACCATGCAATGAATATTATTTCAATTTAAATGCAACACAGTTTACCGCTCCTTATACCTTAAACTTTACAACAGTACCCACAGGTTTCAATCCTACACTTTTTAATTCAAGTTATCCAGGTCCCTTTAGTCTAAACTCAACCACTTTTGGAAGCACAACTAATGTAGTTCCTTATGGTAATTACACCGTATCTATAACTGATTCTTGTGGTAGAACGAGAACTACATCATTTGTAATTTTAAACAAACCACCTGAACCAAGTGCTAGTGGAACTAACAATGGTTGTTTAACAAATTCAGGTACTATAACTGCATCAATTCCAAACTACAACATAATATCTGCAATAATTACTAGTGCTCCTTCAGCTTACCCTAATACTTTACCCGACAATGTTAGTGCGCAAATCACCAATGGTATTTTAACTTTGAATCCTGTTCCTCTTGGGGATTATGTCATTGAACTTATTGATGATTGTACTGGTGTTGTTTTAACAACAACAGTTACTGTACCAATATATACAGATAAAGGAATTGGTACAACAAACAGGCCGGGTTGTGATATAGGAAAAGGTTCTTTGAAGTTATGGAGTTATAATGGTGATTTAACAACTGTAAAAATTACAGCGGCTCCTACAGCCTATAATTTTATTTTGCCCAATGATGTTTCAAGTTCTATTGTTTCAACCGGTATTCTTTATTTGGATGATTTGCCTCCTGGTTCCTATACATTTGAAACTATTGATGAATGTAATTTTAGTAATACTGTAAACGTTAACGTTCTTGGTTACGACATTACTTCAAGCAATTATTCAATGATCACTAATTGCGGATCATTTGACATCTTACTTAATTTTGTTAGTAATGGTATAGATGGTCAATCCTTTTGGCTTCAAAAACTTATTGACCCAGTAACTAATCAATGGGGAAATCCTTCAACTAATGTTATTTATAACAGTAATACTATTCCAAATTCTACTAATTCAATTCAACTAAACAATCTTACTACTAATTTTAATTTTTCATTTAATGGAACGTTCCGCATAGTTCGCCATTTTTACTCTTTTCAAAATGGGACTAATTATAATTCAGGAGTTGTTCCTTCAGTTGATAAAAGCTGTATTGAAGTCCTCACTCCAACGTTTACATTTAATGAATCACTAGAAGTTTTGGGATTTAATAGAATGCCTTGTAATTTAAATGGAAACTTAGATGTTA
Organism: Flavobacterium sp.; assembly: GCF_044341265.1. GTDB lineage: Bacteria > Bacteroidota > Bacteroidia > Flavobacteriales > Flavobacteriaceae > Flavobacterium. The sequence goes on along the minus strand of NZ_JBIISA010000057.1, from coordinate 1,961 downwards.
TAATAAATGCTTTGGGATCGAATCCCTTGCATTATACCATTATAAATAAAAATGGTATTCCTTTTTTATTGGATAATGGTAACTCAAATATTTTTAACAATTTACCCTCTGCAACTTATACTTTTCAGATTGAAGATAATTGTGGAAATATTATAACAAGAGTTATAGATATTAGTTCATTAGTCTCGTTAGTTTTAATAACTAAACCAAATGACATGCTGATTTGTACTGATGTAATTACTAATAACGAAATCTTTGATATAAGCAGTCAAAGTGGAGTTATAGTAGGACAACAAATTAATTTAAATTATACCTTGACTTATCATACCTCCTTAACTGATGCACAAAGCAATTTAAATCCAATAAGTTCAATTACAAACTTTAATCCAACAAGTAATCCACAAACCATATATGCTCGATTAAGACTAAATAATATGCCTGATTGTTATGAAGTAACTTCATTTGATTTAATTGTTGGTCAAAATCCAAAATTGCTGCTAGATGATGAATATCTTTTTTGTGACCAAAGTTCTGTAACTATCAATGCATCAAGCATGAATTTGCCAAATACAACTTATGTTTGGTCAAATGGAGTCACAGGACCAGAAGCTACTATTACAACTATTGACGAAACAAATTTAACCGTAACAGCAACTAATAGTTATGGAGCACAAAATTTAAGTTGTTCTACATCAAAGAGCATTACTGTTGTCCTTTCTGAAGCTCCAGTTATTGAACGTATCGAAACCATAGATTGGACTGGAGAAGAAAATAGTATTTCAGTTATCACATCAATTAATGGTGCTTATGAATATTCGTTAGACGGCATTAATTACCAAGATAATAATAAATTCGAAAATTTACTTCCTGGATTGTATTCCGTATATGTTAGAGATAAAGCAGGCTGTGGTGTTACCATAAAAACTGTTTGGCTTTTATATTATTTAAAGTACTTTACTCCTAATGCTGATGGATATAATGATTATTGGCAGATTCCCTTTTCAGAAAATAAAAAAGAATTACAAGTTGTAGTTTATGACAGGTTTGGGAAGATAGTTACTTCTTTCACCTCTCAAAGTCAAGGTTGGGATGGAACTTATAATGGTAATCTAATGGTCAGTGATGATTATTGGTTTGTTGTATACAGAATTGATGGAAGAATTCACAAAGGTCATTTTTGTATGAAAAGATAATCTATAAAAAAATATTTAATGAAATTTAGTTTAATTTTTTTGCTATTTACTAATTTATTATTCCCTAATAAAAATATTTCAATTTCTGTTTTTTTAACGAATGCAGGTCAAGCAACATCCTTTCAACTAGTAAGTTTTGAAAATTTGTCAAAACCTGTTTTTGATACAATTGTAACTAATAGTGAGTTGCATTTCGACTTATCTGATACAATTAATTCTGGAGTTTATAGAGTTTACTTCAGTTATTTATCAACAATCAAGATGAAACCATGCGTTGAATATTTTGATGTAATAATTGATAGTACAGAAAAGGAAATTTCACTTAAATATTGTTTAGATGGTGTAAATTCATTTCCTGAATTTTTAATTTCTGAAATTAATAGGAATTGGTTTGACTATATAAAACTGAAGCAAATTAAACAAGATGAATTTAATAGAATTGAAAATTTTATTTCCAATAAAGATTTATTTTTTGTTAGTGAAAAATATAAATCAAAAGCTGAATTTCTAAAAATTTTAAAAAATGAAATTAGTCTATTAAAAAATGTATTCTTAGATAGTAACAAAAATTATTGGTCATCGGTTATGGTAATTTATATGGATAAACTAAATAATATAGATTCAAAAACTGATGAAAGTGTTTTTTGGGATTATTTTTTTTCTTCAGATAAAAGATTATTAAATACTCCAATTTATGAAGAAATTTTAAAAAAATACTTACATGTATATTATTTTGATTACAATAAGTATTATAAAAACGAAATAAAA
>NZ_JBIISA010000056.1:0-6405 GCF_044341265.1 Flavobacterium sp. | reverse complement strand
CCAACCCCAACCCCAACCCCTTTCCAGGAAAGAATACACGAACTTATTTTTGATATTTTAAAAAGATTTTGATTTATGAAAAAATCATTGATTTAATTAAAGCATAAATATTTTAAAAACAATTTTAAGGCTTCTCCTTCCTTTTCGACCTTCCTGGCCTTTTTTACTTCAAAGGCCCTCCCTTTCCAAACCATTCCCAAAACCCATGTTTCCAACAAATTTTGCTTAATTATTCTGCAATTGATTTAAAAGTATAATTTGTATAAAAATTCAAATTTATGCACATTTTTTTACAAAATTCAATGGCGGATTTCTGTAGCCTTCACCATAAAATATCTTAAATAAAGAGCCCCATATTTTTGTTATTCAGGGCCATCTTTGGGGGCGGCAGCACATTCTTTGCCATTTTTAGTTCAAAGGGAAAAAAAATTAATTTGAATTTTGAAAGGGTTTTAGATTTTTTTAATAATAAGGGTTTGATAATTTAGTGAATAATAAAGTGAAATAAAATGCCAATAAATAGAAATTCCAAAAGTTTAAAGGGAGAAGAAGAAAATAATAAAACTCCGATACCGATCCAACTGATGGTACTGATTGCATTGCTATTTTTTATGAACGTAAGCTACGAGACCCACAGCTCTTTCGGGAAATTTCAGGATGTTGAGAGATCTAAATCATTGAATTGCCTCCAAGAGTGGACAAAAACTGCCTGCAGCATAATAAATATGTCGGAAAAATGCGAGCAATTAGCTGCATGCATTCAATCAACCGGGGGCAGTTTTGTTGAGCTCGTTTAAATTACAGCTGAGGAGGTAATTTAAAATTGTCCCTTGCCACTCATTGCAATCGGTCTTTTGACTCTTTACCAGGTTATTCTCTATTTGAAAGAGCTTAAACAATAAAAAAATGAGTGATTTTCTTTAATACCTTCATTTTTAACAATCAGTCCCCAAAAATCTAACAAAACAATCGCTAATTCTTGTAAAGTTTTATTTTTTCAAAAAACAATAAGTAAATTAAATGAAATTTAGAAAGAAATCAGTATTTATAATGTCTTCTGGTATTTCTTGGTCGACCGATTTTAGCCTTCAAATTTTGTTTTTCGTTCTTTACCAACCATCTTGGGTTAAAAAGGTCAATAAAATTAATGTCAAGAGTTATGGCCAATTTAATTTAGTGGCAACAAGGAATCCCAGATTTAATTGAGTAACTACATTGGCATTAATACGATTAAGGCTTTTTAACTATGAAAAAAATATTGTATTTGTCTTTCAAAGTAAAGTGATATTCGTTCTCCTGCACGATTTCAACATTAATCACCTTTTTAAGCTCTTTCCAAAAACAATTAAAAACCTTCTGATCAATTTGTCTTCTTAAATCTTCAATTTTTGGGATCCCATAAAATCTTTAAACCAATTGATATTCAATTCTGATTTATTCAGATTTCCTTCCAAATTCCTCCAAATAGTGAACAAGAGTATAAATTACTTTTGAAAGCTATTTTTGAACAGGCAGGACTCTTTTAATTAAATCATTCATTTTTTCAACTGCACTGTCACAATTCGTAAATCCAATAAATTATTTTTATATTTCAGCAAAGCAGCACCTTTTTCTGTCTTAAACCAACTCATCAAGTAGCTTTTTATCGCCCTCTGTTATCAAATTATTTTCGGCTTCGTCAAGCCAGTAATCAAATTGCTTGGTATTTTTGCAAGTGACGAGTTTCATAAAATATTTAAACTTACCCTTTTAATTTAATTTTTTTTTTATATTTCTTAAGACATGAAAATTGTCCAAAAGATGGAGAATTTTTTTATCTGTTAATTCATTGAAGGTTTTAACGGCGCTTGCGAAGGCTTTGGAATCATCTGTGATCATTACTTTAGGAGTTGTTGATGTAAGTTCACAAAAATTTTGTAAAATTTTTAAAAAATTTTCTTTATTTTATGACTTTGTTAGAGCCAATCCAAACGGAACAATCCTCCGAGTTGAAGAATATCCACAAAAAACCCCAACTTTCCAGTTTTGCTAAACTCTAGGAGAAGGGTTACAAACAATGTTGTAGGTCATATCGAAAAAACAAACGTCATTGTAAAGGCGGGAAGCTTATTTCATTTTTTGGGAAATTAGAAGAATATTTTAAGGTTAAGATTTTTAGTCAAGAGGTTGAATGAATAATTCGTATTTTTTGGAATCCAAATCAGTCCACAAATCCCAAAGAGTTAAGTCTGTGAATCGGAATTTGTTGTAGTAATAATAAAACTGAGAGTCAGTCAACTGAAGTTCGGATTTGGCATAAAACTTAAACTCTTTGATTGGAATTCCAATTGGAATTTTATTAAGAAACTCTTTGAAAATAAGTTTTTTGGATCCTAGAAAATTGATTGGGTGGTTGTGGGTATTTTTCATATAAATTAGATCATAGAAATCGGAGACTGAATTTTTGGAGTACTTCATTCTGGAGGTGCATTTGGTGCAGTAGACATAAATGTTAACACCACCCCTCAGAATGTATTTATAATTGAGTTAAAAGTTTTATTATCTTGCTTTTTCTCGGATAATATGTTTAAGGGATTGAAGATTCATTACCCTTTGAAAATCTTCAACTGAGTTGGGAAATCGGAAAGTCATGGTTTATTATTGCCTCAATGATTACTATTTAAAATGGTTTGTTATTATTTTCAAATGATTTTAATTTTGATTTAGCATTATTACCGACTTTAAATTAAAAACTTTTAATACTACAATCTTCAAACCCATTTTGATAATTACCCAAATCGATTTAATCAATTCATTAATCTGACTAAAATGTTTCTATGAAATTTTTAGAGCAAAATACGAATTTTTGGTATGGCTAAAATACATTCCTGCTGCAAATTCACATACTGGAAGGACAAGACTTCGTCACCCGATTTCTAAAATCTGAAAATTGGTCAAAAAAAGATTCCTGAGAAACAGGGTGAGAGGACAAAACTTATCGTCGTCTTACTGGTTGGACTCAGCATTTTTGGACTTTTTCTTTATTTCCTCGCCCCTCATTCGATTTCATGGTCAAGCAATGATTCAGACTGCTGGCCTGCTTTCAAGGAAAAGAACTGTGACATCTCCAACCCGGAAGGAACTGAATGCATATCGCTTCTCGAGTGCATTAAACAACAAGATTCAAATGACTCATTGATCAATATTGTTTTGAAGGGAGTGGCTGGGCTAATCGTTTTTCTCATGGCGGTTATTAAAAAACACATCTCAAGGTGGATAGTAATATTGATAAAACATTTGGGGAGGATAATTGAGTCAGAAAATTAGTTTAATAAAAAGCAGATATAAAGTTGAAAATTCAAATGATTTTACTCCTCTGATTTTATTTGATGACAAAATAAAAATCGTTTCAGAAAATTGATATAATGACAAATCACTTATATCCTTGAGTGGGGTAAGCTTTAGAACTGCCATTGTATTGATAGGTCAAAGATTATCCTTTTTTAATTTTCCTGTTGGAAAATATAATTATAATTGGCTTATTTTTGTATAGCCTTCGAATAGAAGAACAATTTCCTTTCAAAGAATGATTAAGAAATCGAGAAATGTTTGACTTGATTTTTGCAGTGACAAAAATAGTCTTTTCTGCGCATTCCCCATTCACTAGCATAAAATTACTGTCACTTTTTTAATGGCTTTACACTATTTGACGGAGAGTTTTTGTTTAGCCAATGTAACTGCAAATAATGGTCTTTTCATTCAAATCATGCAAAGTTTCAACGTCCCACCCAAATATCGGTTTTCTAACTAATTTGAAAGGGCCGATTGGCTGATTTTTATATTTTTCGTAAGTTTCAAATTCAACATCGCTCATTTACTGAATTCCAAAATCAAGGGTTTTGAAGTAATCGTATTAAAAACATTAGTTATCCTACAAAAATTACATATGTTTTTGTTTCAAAGCATTAACGAGTGACAACTTACATTATTATATCTGATGGGTTGCCATCGGAGGAAAAACGTTGTAGTACAAAGTTTTCTTTGATTTCAAAATGGTAAGTGACAATTTTTGAATTTACTTACATTTTTACTCTGGATCTGGATCTGGATTAACACTGAATAAATGGCCTTGACATTTTTGACATTTTTTGCGATTTTTTGAAGGAAAGCAACTGGCGTGAATTACATCTTCACATAATGGACAAAGATTGAGCTCCTTATTTTATTTCCAATTTTTGCAAGATTGACAAAAAGATGATAATTAACGAAATTAGTTTATTTTTGGCTCATTTAAACTATGGACATTGCGATATTTTTCAAAGAAATAGTGGTTGGCTCTTGTGAACTAGGATGAGGAAATACATCCATAATTTTCTTTGAGTAACCTTCGGAAAATATTATAATTTTGGCGCAATTTGTATCGGATTTTATACTTGAATTGCTCGATTTTAGACCTTGATTTTTCTTCATTAATTTGCTGGACTGTGCTTTCGTGTTTTTATTTTTATTTATTTTTTCTAATTTTCTTAGTTTTCCTTTTCACAGTGCCATCAACAAACTATTCTTCCGAACTGCTATTGTGGGATCTTTCTAATCTTTATTAAAATTACTGGGGTCGATTTTATTGATCCTCAAATGATTTTTTGTTGTCAAATTATCTTTTTTATGAGATTAAACTGAAGCTCAAAGACTAATTTTCGATGGCCCTTATAACACCTAATTTTATGGGCTTTAAGTTCTGGATTTTTTATTTTTGCCTTTCCTAAAGGGCAATTTAAAACATTTAATCTTAAATTAGTTTATATTTTTCAGATTATTATTTCATTTTCTAAAAACAAATTTCTTCTTGGTAATCTTCAAAATAGTCATTTCGAATCCCTTGCCCAATCAAATCATAGTTAATTGAATTTCTGACCACTTACTCAAGCTATTCGAACGATTCCTCATCTATCAACGAGTTTTACAAACTTTTATTTTCATTTTCACTTTCATTTTAAATTTAAAATTACTCAAGTTCTTCATGCATGATATCTGGCTCATTTCTGATTTTATTCCAATGCAAACAAAACTTTTCAGCAAATTCCTCCAATCTTCTTATTTCTGATTTTTTCATCCTTTATCCTTTTATTTCTTTTATTTTATTCCAAGCCTTTGTATAAGAAAGTGTAATTTAAGATTCTTTTTATTCTTAATAATTGTATTTTAAATCTAAAAATCGTTCATACCTCTCAGAAAAATTTTCCATCAGAAGACTCAAAATTAATGTGGCCAGATCCTGAAGTAGTCGAGAATGATTCTGCAACACTCGACAATTTCCTTTGTGTTCAATCATGCAAAATCGAACATTTTTGGTCAAAAAGATTTATCTTGAAGAAATTTGCAGGACTTTTTTTTCAAAATATTCTGATATTTTATTGAGAATTGAGCTGACTTTTCGATGGGATGCTGAAAAAGATTAATTGCTTTTGAATTAATTTTACAAATTAATATTTTTGACATCAGATCCTCGAATTTTGAAAGGTAATTGCTCAGATTTAGCGATAAAATTAATTGCGCATTTTTGTCTAATTATGTTGTAATTTTCGAATAAAATTGACTTAATTTTGTTAAGGTTCAATAAGTTTGATTTTTCCTGCATGTACTATCGAATATCCGAGTATGGGTTATCAAATGAATCTTTTTCTTTAAAAATGTGCTCCAGTTTTCGAGAAAAATAGGGAATATCATTAAAAATAGCTTTTATTTGAGAAAAGAAGAATTATTAAGCATCTCCTGATACTTTGCTCAGACAGAAAAGCATTGTCTAAATTTTGGTTTTTTCCTTTTAAAATTAAATGAGAAAGATTCTTTCGAACTCATTTTTAAGGTATTGATTGTACTTTTTTGCTTTATAAAAATCTGAGACGGAAATCATTTATGCATCTAATCTTGAGCAATCTGAAGGGCTAGACTGAGGATTTACATGAAAAAATAACGATCCTGAGCTTTACTCTTAAAAAGTCTCCTCCATAATTTTGCTCGAATCATTTATTTTTTCATCATGTATTCCTTCTACATGCGCTCTGACATGTCTACTAAAATGTCCGCATTTTTTTTTTATCAACTCAAAACATAAGTGGCATTTTTGACAGCAACGAAGGCAAAAAGTAGAAGTCGAACATCTTTTGGGGTGACAGGGTTTTTGGGAATTTTGTTATAGCTCCATCGAAGATATTTATATTTTATAAGAAAAAGTCATTTATAAACCAAAATCTAATGCGATTAAAATATTAAAAACCCCGTTTATTTAATGCTTTTTAAGATTTTTCCTTTCAAAATTCAAATTAATTTTTTTTCCCTTTGAACTAAAAATGGCAAAGAATGTGCTGCCGCCCCCAAAGATGGCCCTGAATAACAAAAATATGGGGCTCTTTATTTAAGATATTT
>NZ_JBIISA010000002.1:0-164569 GCF_044341265.1 Flavobacterium sp. | reverse complement strand
TTCCCATTCCGAACAGAGAAGTTAAGCCCGATTGCGCAGATGGTACTGCATAACTGTGGGAGAGTATGTCGCCGCCTTCTTTTTGAAAACCTCTATCATTTATTTGATAGAGGTTTTTTGTTTTATAAAGTTTTAGAAAAAATAAACTCTATTATTTATTAAAATAGATTATTTCTACAATATCTGAGTATTGTTTTGTTTTTTCATTGAATTTTCTAACATGAATAGAATCACAAATAAATTCAAAATTAATTTCAGTAGCTCTAAATTGTTCACTAGCTTTTTTCATTCTTTCAGCATTTAATCCTCTAGCTATAGTCATGTGAGCATGTGCATTTTTAATATCAAAACCTATTGATTTATGTATGTCAGTGATAATATTGTTAAGATATAGTTGCGATTTTTCATCTGGTGAAATAAAAAAGGTATGGTAATTAAATGAATCTAAAGAATCAAATCTAACTTTTTGAGGAATGATAGTTTTACAAAAATCTTTTATTTGGTTTATGTAAAGCCCTAATTTCAATTCGTTTTCAAGATTTATTATTGTAATATGCGCATCAGAATTTGCACTACCAAACCAACCAATAGTATTTTTAAGGATTTCTTAAATGATTTTATTAAATTTCGTTGTTCTATAGTTGGAATAATAACTAAAGAATATAGTGGAATTGTTCTCAAGATTTAAATCATTAAATTGTTTTTAAAGAATATTGACAATTATTTTGAATAGCACATTCTGAACATTTAGGATTAGTCGGACGACAAGTTTCTCTTCCTAAAAATGAAATTGCCATTCCAATTTCGCCCCAAATTTCCTTTGGAAGTAATTGCATTAACTGTTTTTCAACTTTGTTACCATCTTTAGCTTCCTCACAAAGACCAATTCTTGGTGCAACTCTTATAACATGTAAATCTGCGATTATGCCTTCAGCTGTAACTTTCATTTCTCGCATAATCACATTTGCGGATTTTCTTCCAATTCCTTTTAAGGCAGTTAAATCGTTAAGATTAGTTGGAATATTTTTATCGCTCTTTAATGTTTGAGCAATTTCAATTAACCAACTTGATTTGGTATTGAAGTTTCTAACTTTGCTTACATAGGGAAATAAATCTTCAATTGTTGCAGTTGATAATGCTTCCAAATTTGGAAATTCTAAAAAAAAAGCAGGCGCAATTTTATTATTATTTGCATCAGAATCTTGATCAGATAAAATAACAGCTACCATTAATTGATTAAAATTTTCATAATCTAAAGGATGCTTTTTGCCTTTGTATTTAATTATTAGAGGTTGTAATTTTTCAGCCCAATTATTTGTGTTTTCAAATAATTCCATAATTATTTTTTTATAAATTCAACAATTCGTTTTATTACTTCTGTATTTCCTAAAATTTTTCGATGACCTAAATTTTTTGTAATCATCAATTCTGAATTCTTTAAGTTTTCTTTAATGTTATAAGCTGCTTTAACATTTACATCCACATCATTTTCATCGTGAATTATTAAAACAGGAATTAAAACTTCTTTTGCTGCATTTGAAGCTGAATAATAATTCATTTCAACTCCATACTTTTTCTCAAAATACTCTCTTAATTTAATTCCAATTTTAGGTTTTAATTCCAACTTCTTAATAAAATCATCAATTATGTCTTGAATAATATCTCCGCTTCCAATAATAACTACTTTTCTCACCTTCAGTTTTTCTCTAATGGCATTTAAAATGGACATTCCTCCAAGTGAATGACCAATCGCAAATTCAAATGGTCCAAATTGTTTTTCCAGTTCTAAAATAGAAGCAATAAATTCAACCATTATCGATGAGTTTCCTTTGGATTTTCCATGTGCTGGTGCATCAAAACTAATTGTCGAATACCCCAAATTCAATAACTCATCAGCAATCTTAACTAATTGAGTTCCTCTGCCAGACCAACCGTGAACTAATAAAATTTTCTTTTCACTTTTTCCATAATGATAAACTACAATTTCCTTATTTATAGAAGGAACGAAAACTTTTTCTTGAACACTTTCTTTATCCATATGAAATTCGCGTTTCGGAATTTTATGTTTTATTGGTGTGGTAAATAATTTTGCAGTAAACTTTGTAGCTAATTTTGGTGAAATTGCCACAAATAATTTAGCGGTTATCAATATTACCTTCGGAATTTTCAAAGTTTGGGCTTGTATTTCTTTATTTTTTGACATTTCAATAAATTTTAATGCAAGTTACTTTATTTTATCTTTTTTTCTTAAATTTAGACATCAATAAATTAATCTGAAAAATGTTAAATCAAAAACGCGTAATAATTGAAAATGTATTGCCTCAATTAGACAATGGGGCATTTTTTATAAAAAGAATTGTTGGACAAAAAGTTTCTGTAACTGCCGATATTATTTCAGATGGACATGATGTAATGGAAGCGGTTGTTCAATATAAATATGAAAAGGACAAAAAATGGTCAGAAGTCAGAATGAATGCTTTGCCAAATGATGCTTTTGAAGCTACTTTTTCAGTTGAAAAACAAGGTTATTATTCTTATTTTGTTGAAGCTTGGATTGATTATGCTCTAAATTGGCAATATGGAATTGGTAAAAAAATCAACGACAACCAGCATGTTAAATCAGAATTATTAGAAGGAATAGAGTACATAAAACCATTACTATCAAAAGTTTCAGTTTCTGATAAAAAATATTTAAATGAAGTTGTTGATTTATTCTCAAATGAAGTTAATTATGACATAGCTATCATTGAAGCAGTTTCGGAGAAATTAAAAACTATCTTCAAAGAAAATCCAACTAAGTTTTTAGCAAATCAAACTCAAGAATTAAGAGTTTATGTTGATAGACAAAAGGCATTATTCAGTACTTGGTATGAATTTTTTCCACGTTCCGCTTCAAAAGAAGAAGGGAAACACGGAACTTTTAAAGATTGTGAGCAGATTTTGCCTAAAGTTGCTAAAATGGGATTTGATACTTTGTATTTTCCACCAGTTCACCCAATTGGAGAATTAAATCGTAAAGGAAAAAATAATGCAACAGATGCTCAACCCGGAGATGTTGGTTCGCCTTGGGGAATTGGTTCTCAATATGGTGGTCACAAATCGATTCATCCAGAATTAGGAACTATTGATGATTTTAAATCATTAGTCAAAAAAGCAAAATCATTAAATATTGAGGTTGCAATGGACTTTGCGCTTCAAGCTGCACCAGATCATCCTTATGTTAAAGAATTTCCGCAATGGTTCAAATGGCGTCCAGATGGAACTGTACAATATGCCGAAAATCCACCAAAAAAATACCAAGACATTCTGCCAATTTACTTTGAAAGTGATGATTGGAAAAACCTTTGGAAAGAGTTATTAGATTGTGCTTTATTTTGGGTTGAAGAATGTGGAATTAGAGTTTTCAGAGTTGATAATCCACACACTAAACCTTTTTATTTTTGGGGTTGGCTTATTGCAGAAGTAAAGAAGAAATACCCAGATGTATTGTTTTTAGCAGAAGCTTTTACGCGTCCTAAAATTATGCACGAGTTAGCTAAACAAGGTTTCACTCAATCGTATTCCTATTACACTTGGCGAAATACCAAAGCTGAGTTGCAAGAGTATTTGACAGAATTAACTCAAACCAATCAAAAAGAATTCTTCCGTCCAAATTTTTGGCCAAATACTCCAGATATCAATCCGTTTCCATTACAAGGTGCGAATGAAAGTACGCACTTGCAAAAATATTTTTTAGCAGCTACATTGTCTTCATCTGTTGGGATTTACGGACCAATATTTGAATATATGGTTTCAGATGCAATTCCGGGAAAAGAAGAATATATGGATAGTGAAAAATACCAAATTCGTCTTTGGGATTGGCAAAAAGAAAATAAAATCACTATGCTAATTTCTAAAATTAACCAAATTAGAAAAGAGCAATCTTCACTACAACAAACCAATAATATTGAATTCTGTGATACTGATAACGAACAAGTTATTGCCTATTACAAATTTGACGATGATAAAGAAAATGAAACCTTAATGATTGCAAGTTTAGATGCTTATTATGCTAAACAAGCTTGGATTAAATTGCCATTAAAATCTTTAGGAATTCATGAAGGACAATCTATTACAGTTATAGATTTGATTACAGGAAACAGCTATAATTGGGATAAAGAATGGAATTTTGTTGAGTTGCATCCGGTTTTACCTTTTCACTTATTTAAAATTCAGAAGTAATTATTAATGATAAATTTACTGTCATGAAAAACGACAATCAAGATACTTTTACAACCACATTCAAATTTAAAAACGAATGGAAAGATGCTTTCAAAGATGATGAATTCATTAAAATATTTTCGTCTGATATTTTAGAAAACTATATCATCAACAAAAGGTGGTATGGAGGAAAAGCGAGTACTTTAAAGTACATTGAAGTCGTAGATCATTTCAAAATTACTTCTAAAAAGAATACCTATTATGGTGTTTTGCTTGAAGTGAATTTTAAAGAAGCGTTTTTCCAACATTATTTTATGCCAGTAGCTTTTATGACTACTGATGAGCTAGATACTAATACCATTATCGCTCCTGCAAAATTTGGAAATATTGATGGTTATTTGGTTGATGCTTTACACCAAGATGATTTCAGAAAGTTGTTGTTTGATAATATTGCACAATCTACCGAAAGTAAAGGATTAAAATTGATTTTTCATAAAGGCTCAAATTTGGTTGATAAGGAATATAAGTCTTCCAAATTCATGGGTGTTGAACAAAGTAATACTTCGATTATTTACAACGATGCTTTTGTGTTGAAAATTTTCCGTAGAATTTATATTAGCACCAATCCTGATTACGAAATTAGTCGTTTTTTAACTGAAAGAATGCACTATGAAAATACTCCAGCTTATACGGGAAGTATAAATTTGGCTTTGCCAGAAGGAAATATCACTTTAGGTTTGATGCAAGAATTAGTTCCAAATCAAGGCGATGCTTGGAAATTTATGTTAGAACAAATGGATGGTGTTTTTGATAATCTTTCCAGAAAGAAAATTAAAATCGACAAACTTCCAAATGTAGAATTGTTCAAACGATTAAAAATCAATGAAATTCCACCAGAAATTATTGATTGGGTTGGTTTGAGTTTATTTTTAAGAGTACAAACTTTAGCATTGCGAACGGCCGAAATGCACATCGCACTTGGTAGCGATATTCACGAAACTGCTTTTACACCAACAACTTACAATGGCGATTACACCGTTTGGTTGAAAAATCGTCTGTTGTATCAATTCCAAAATAGATTAAATATTATAGAAAATAGTTTGCACAAACTCGACGGAATGGCGCTCGATTTAGCACATCAATTTCTTGAAAATAAAAAGCTAATTCGTAAACATTTTGTAGATTTCGATTGGACCAAAATGAAATCCGAGCGCATTAGAATTCATGGAGATTTTCATCTTGGTCAAGTTTTAGTAAATGGTGATGATTTCTATCTACTTGATTTTGAAGGCGAACCAGAAAGCACAATCCGTGATAGAAAAGTAAAACAACCTCCATTAAAAGACGTTGCCGGAATGTTCCGTTCTTTTCATTACGCTATTTACGCAACCATTTTCAACAATGCCGATAAATACCCATTTGAACAAGAAGAATTGTTCAAAGCTGGCGAATTATTATTCAAATACCTTGTCGGAGCTTTCTTAGAAACCTATATTGAAAAAGCCCAATCAGGAAATTTAAATATCGGTTACAGTCATGAAATCAACTTTTTACTAAAATATTGTATCTTAGAAAAAGCAGTTTATGAGTTGGGTTATGAGTTAAATTCTCGACCACGATGGGCTGTAATTCCATTGAGAGGTATTCAAACTATTATGGGGTATTAGAAAATTTACATATGAAAAGAGTGATTTTTTTTTTAATTTATATGACTAGTTTTTACTCTTCAGCACAATGCTGGTCAAAAGTATCAGGTGGTTATAATCATACAATTGCTTTAAGAACTGATGGCACAATATGGGGCTGTGGTAATAATTCATATGGTCAATTGACCAATTTAATACCAACTTATCAAACGTCTACATTCACACTTTTAAGTAATGATTCGAATTGGCAATCTATTGCTTCTGCTAATTCTTCTGTTTATGCTATTAAAACAAATGGGACACTTTGGGCATGGGGACAAAATGATTATGGACAATTAGGCGATGGAACAAATAGTGATAAATATATACCAACTCAAATAGGAAATAATAGTAATTGGATAGTAATTGAATCTGGTGCAGATCACTCACTTGCTCTAAAATCTGATGGTACATTATGGGCATGGGGAATGAACACCAATGGTCAACTTGGAGACGGTACAACGATAAGTCGTAATGCGCCTGTTCAAATTGGAACAGCAACAAATTGGGTTTCAGTTTCTGCTGGTCATTATCATTCAATGGCTATTAAATCTGATGGAACTTTGTGGTCATGGGGTTCTAATTCTTTTGGACAATTAGGTATCGGATCTAATATCGCTCAATTAACACCAATTCAAGTTGGTAATGCTTCCAACTGGCAATCCATTTCATGTGGAGATTATCATTCCTTAGCAATTAAAACAAATGGAACATTATGGGCTGTGGGTTATAATTATTATGGACAATTGGGAAATAATACTACTTCGAACTCTAATTTACCAATTCAAATTGGAACAGAAACAAGTTGGCAAAAGACAGAAGCTGGTTCTGAATTTTCTCTTGGTAAGAAAACTGATGGAAGCATTTGGGCTTGGGGTTCAAACTGTTGTGGCCAATTAAACAGCACCAACTATCAGTTAAATAGTCCAACAAGAATTGGCTTTGAAAATACTTGGGTATACATTAACGTTGGTTTTAATAACTCTATAGGTATCAAAAATGATAACTCATTATATACTTGGGGGAGTAATTATTTTGGACAATTAGGTATTCAGTCTTCTGGAAATAATTCAAGTAATTTAAATCTAGTTAATTGTATTGCTCTTGATAATGAAAACTTTGGAAAAAATGAGTTTGTTATTTTTCCAAATCCTGCTAAAAATGTTTTGAACATACGTTATACCTCAAATTGTGCAATTGAAAAAATTAGTATCACAGATTTAACAGGTAAAAAAATAGTGGAACAATTTGGAAACAACAATCAAATCGATATTCAATTTTTACAACAAGGAATTTATTTGTTGGAATTAAATTATGATTATGGAAAACGTATATATAAATTTATAAAAGAATAAAATAAAACATAAAAATGAACCAAGTACAACCACATTCCTTATTTACTGATTTCGACATCGATTTATTCAAAGCAGGAAAACATTTTCAACTATACGAAAAATTAGGAGCGCATCTTATTGAAGTAGATGGAGTTAAAGGCGTTTATTTTGCTGTTTGGGCACCATCAGCGCGTTCGGTTTCTGTTGTGGGTGATTTTAATTTTTGGGTACAAGGTGAACACCAACTAAACGTACGTTGGGATGAATCTGGAATTTGGGAAGGTTTCATTCCTGGAATTGATAAGGGAACAACTTATAAATATAAAATTCAGTCTAACAATGGTGGCTTAATCACTGAAAAAGCCGATCCATTTGCTTTATACTGTGAACATCCACCACATACAGCTTCCGTAATTTGGGATTTGGATTACAAATGGAAAGATTCCAAATGGATGGAAATCCGAAAAGAGAAGAACGGATTAGACAAACCTTTTTCGGTTTACGAAGTGCATTTAGGTTCGTGGAAACGAAA
Organism: Flavobacterium sp.; assembly: GCF_044341265.1. Lineage (GTDB taxonomy): Bacteria > Bacteroidota > Bacteroidia > Flavobacteriales > Flavobacteriaceae > Flavobacterium. Next base: position 156,818 of record NZ_JBIISA010000002.1, on the reverse strand, counting down.
TGCTGATGGTAAGTTTTTGACTTATATTGAATTAGCAGATCAATTGGTTTCTTATGTAAAAGAAACTGGTTTTACTCACGTAGAATTTATGCCAATTATGGAATATCCTTACGATCCATCTTGGGGTTATCAATTGGTAGGTTATTTTGCACCAACATCACGTTTTGGAAAACCACAAGATTTTATGCTTTTGGTAGATAAATTGCACCAAGCAGGAATAGGAGTAATCTTGGATTGGGTGCCGTCACATTTTCCAGATGATGCACACGGATTAGGTTTTTTTGACGGTTCCAATTTATACGAGCATCCTGACAGAAGAAAAGGCTATCATCCCGATTGGAAAAGTTTAGTTTTCAATTATGGACGTAATGAAGTGCGTTCCTTCTTGATAAGTAATGCTATTTTTTGGCTAAAACAATATCATGTTGATGGTCTTCGAGTAGATGCTGTTGCGTCAATGTTATATTTAGATTATTCTAGAAAAGAAGGCGAGTGGGAACCCAACATTTTTGGGGGAAGAGAAAACTTAGATACTATTAGCTTCTTGATTGATTTTAATGAAGCCGTTTATGCTAACTTTCCAGATGTTCAAACTATTGCAGAAGAAAGTACTAGTTTTCCAATGGTTTCGCGACCAACCTTCCTTGGTGGTTTAGGTTTTGGAATGAAATGGATGATGGGTTGGATGCACGATACTTTGCAATATTTTGCTAAAGAAAGTGTGTATAGAAAATACCATCAAAACGACATAACTTTTTCTATGACTTATGCGTTTACAGAGAATTTTATGTTACCACTTTCTCACGACGAAGTTGTTTATGGCAAACATTCCATTCAAGGTAGAATGCCAGGCGATGAATGGCAACGATTTGCAAATCTTCGATTACTTTACGGATACATGTTCACGCATCCAGGAGCAAAATTATTGTTTATGGGAAGTGAATTTGGGCAAACATCTGAATGGAATTTTGAAGGAAGTTTAGATTGGCATTTATTGCAATATGGTTTCCACGATGGAATTAAAAAATGTATTTCCGACTTAAATGCATTGTATAAAAGTTATCCTGCATTGTATGAAAAACAATTTTCAGCTGAAGGTTTTGAATGGATTAATTATTCAGATAATGAAAATTCAGTTTTAGCTTATATTCGTAAAGGAAATAAAGAAAAAGAAAACTTAATTGTTGTTTGTAACATGACACCTGTTGTTCATGATAATTATCGAATTGGTCTTCCTAGAAAAGGAAAATTAACTGAGATTTTCAATTCTGACAATGAAGAATATAATGGAAGCGGAGTTAGTAACTCAAAACCAATAAAAATAGATGTAACACCTTGGAATGGTAGAGAATTTTCAGCTGAAATTATTCTCGCTCCATTAGGAATTTCTGTTTTTAAAATTTCTTAATTTAACATTACGACGCAAAGAAAATCAAAATTCCTTGCGTCTTTTTTGCATCGATTTTAGATTTATCAGTAACCGCAAACGTTATCGTTAAAAACTACTTTAATTACTTTTGAAAATTCGATACTACATTCGTATTTTCGCAACTTGTCTTAAAATTAATCCTATGATTATTAATACCGAGCTTGAGTACAAAGGCGATTTATTTCCGTCACAAATTATATCTTACAAACACGAAGTAGATTCTATAGATTTTCATACTGATAATAATGTGATTCTTCGAGTTACTGTTTTACGCGACAGCATGATTCGTTTTCGTTTTACTGCCAAAGGATATTTCAGTAATGATTTTTCTTATGCCATTGATAAAACGCAATCGCATGGTTATAATGTTCTTGAAGTAACTGAAGAAAGTGACCATTATCGAATTAAAACTTCTAAAGTTTATGTTGTTGTTCAAAAACACGATTGCCGAGTTGGAATTTATGAATTAGATGGAACTACAATCCTCGAAGATGAAATTGGTTTCCATTGGGAAGAATGTTATGAATATGGCGGAAACATTGTGAAAATGAGTAAAACATCTCACGATGGTGAAAGTTTTTATGGATTAGGTGATAAACCAACCAATTTCAATTTAAAAGGAAAACGTGTCGAAAATTGGGCTACTGACCAATATGCTTTCGCAAAAGACCAAGAACCATTATACAAAGTAGTTCCTTTTTATATAGGTCTACATCATAACAAAGCTTATGGAATTTTCTTTGATAATACGTTCCGTTCGTTTTTTGATTTTAGCCATGAAAGAAAAGGAGTAACCAGTTTTTGGGCTGATGGTGGCGAAATGAATTACTATTTTATCTACGGACCAAAAATGAGTGATGTAGTTACAACTTATACTCATTTAACTGGAAAACCTGAATTGCCACCACTTTGGACATTGGGATACCAACAATGTAAATGGAGTTATTTTCCAGAATCGAAAGTAAAGGAAATTACAGGAAGGTTTAGAGAACTTCAAATTCCATGTGATGCTATTTATTTAGATATTGATTATATGGATGGTTTCCGTTGTTTTACTTGGAACAAAGACTATTTTCCAGATCCAAAACAAATGGTTGCAGACTTAGCAAAAGACGGATTCAAAACCGTTGTTATCATTGATCCAGGAATTAAAATCGATAAAGATTATTCAGTTTATCAAGAAGCTCTAGAAAAAGATTATTTCTGCAAAAGAGCTGATGGTCCTTATATGAAAGGAAAAGTTTGGCCTGGAGAATGTAATTTTCCAGATTATACCAATCCAGAAGTTAGAGAATGGTGGGCAGGATTATTTAAAGAATTGATTGCTGAAATAGGAGTGAAAGGTGTTTGGAATGATATGAACGAACCAGCTGTAATGGAAGTTCCAACAAAAACATTCCCATTAGATGTACGTCATAATTATGATGGAAATAATTGCAGTCACAGAAAAGCGCATAATGTTTACGGAACTCAAATGGCGCGCGCTACATATGAAGGAGTAAAACGATTTGCATATCCAAAACGTCCTTTTGTAATTACTCGTTCAGCTTATTCAGGAGCACAACGTTACACTTCATCCTGGACAGGCGATAACGTAGCAACTTGGGAACATTTATGGATTGCAAACGTTCAAATGCAACGAATGTCAATTTCAGGAATGGGATTCACAGGTTCAGATATTGGTGGATTTGCAGAACAACCATCAGCTGAGTTATATGCACGTTGGATTCAATTGGGTGTTTTTCATCCATTTTGTAGAACACATTCATCAGGACATCATGGCGAACAAGAACCTTGGAGTTTTGGTGATGAAGTAATTGATATTACTAGAAAATTCGTTGAATTACGTTATCAATTATTACCTTATTTATATACCATGTTTTGGCAATATGTTAATGATGGAGTTCCAATGTTGAAACCATTAGTATACTTTGACCAAGACGATGCTCAAACACATTACAGAACTGACGAATTTATCTTTGGAAATCAAATATTGGTTTGTCCAATTCTTGAGCCAAATGCATTAGGAAGAAGGATGTATTTGCCGGACGGAAATTGGTACAACTACTGGACAAATGAACTAGTGAAAGGTAAAAAAGAACTTTGGGTTGCTACTGATTTTGATCAGATTCCGATATTTATTAAAGAAGGTGCTATTATTCCTAAATATCCTGTGCAACAATATGTTGGTCAAATTGAATCTCCAGAATTGTCTCTTGAAGCTTATTTCAAACTAGGAAAAGAAAAATCTTATGTATATGAAGATGCACAAGACGGTTATGACTACAATAAAGGAAGATTTAGTTATAAAACATTTACTCTTAATGGTAAAGAAAACGAACTTTTCATTACGCAACATAAAGAAGGAACTTTTGAAACCCAATATCAAACTATTAAGATTAATTTGAAAGGATTACCATTCAAAATTAAAGGAATTGAAATTGATAATGAGAAAATCATATTCGATAAAGAGTCGTTAATTCTTGAAAATGGCTTAATTGTTGATAAAGATTTTACAGAATTACACTTCATTGGTGTTTAAATTTTGTAAATTTGAGTTTAATAAAAAAAAATATGAGTTATAAAAAATACACTATCGGTTTTTTGGCAGTAGCCTTAATAATTTCTTGTGCTAAGAATCCTTTTACAGGTAAAAGTACAATGGCTTTGGTGCCAAATAGTCAAATATTTCCAATGGCTTTTCAGCAATACAATCAGTTTTTGACTGAAAATAAAGTAGTTAAAAATACTGCAGAAGCTAAAAAAATTGAAACAGTTGGCACAAAAATAAAAGTTGCTGCAGAAAGATGGTTAGCTGCCAATAATCATTCAGATTATTTGAATGGTTACAATTGGGAGTACAATTTAGTTGAAAGTAAAGATGTAAATGCTTGGTGTATGCCAGGTGGAAAAATTGTTTTTTATACAGGAATATTACCAATCTGTAAAGATGATGCAGGAATTGCAGCAGTTATGGGACATGAAGTTGCTCACGCTCTTGCAAATCATGGTCAACAAAGAATGAGCGCTGGAATGCTTCAACAACTTGGACAAGTTGGTGCTGCAGTAGCAGTAGGAAACCAAGATCCTCAAACACAACAAATGGTAATGCAAGCCTACGGAATTGGTTCACAAGTTGGAGTAATGTTACCTTTCAGTAGAAAACATGAAAGTGAAGCCGACATGATTGGTCTAACATTAATGGCAATTGCAGGATATAATCCAGAAAATGCTGTTGCTGTTTGGGAACGTATGTCTGCACAATCAAACGGACAAGCACCACCAGAAATTTTAAGTACACATCCAAGTAATCAAACAAGAATTGATCACTTAAAATCATTGTTGCCTCAAGCAAAAGCTGAAGCTGCTAAATTCGGAGTAACATTTAAATAATATTCGAGTAATAAAAAAAGAGTATATTTGAAGCTGTCAATTTTTTGGCAGCTTTTTTATTTAAATTTAAATTATGGCAAATCTTCCTAAAGGACATCCTAAATTATTAAATGCTTGGGCTTTTTACGATTGGGCAAATTCCGTTTATAGTTTAGTAATTGCGTCTGCTGTTTTTCCAATTTTTTACGAAATGATTTTTAGTGATGCTAAAAAAGAAAGTGTAAACTTATTCGGTCAAGATATAAAAGCTACTGCTATGATTAGTTTTGTCACAGCTTTTGCTTTTTTAATTGTTGCCATTTGTTCGCCAATACTCTCAGGAATTTCAGATTATCTTGGAAATAAAAAAGCTTTTATGAGATTCTTTTGTTACCTCGGTGGTATATCTTGTATATGCTTGTATTGGTTTGATATAGACAACCTCTTTCTAAGTTACACAGCCTATTTCTTTGGACTTATTGGCTTTTGGTCAAGTTTGGTTTTTTATAACTCCTATTTACCAGATATTGCTTTCCCTGAACAACAAGATAGAGTTAGTGCCAGAGGATTTTCCATGGGATATATTGGAAGTACGATTCTTTTAATTTTAAATCTAGCAATGGTAATGTTTCCGAAAACTTTTTGGATTGAAACTCCAAAAGAAGCAATGAAAATTTCTTTTGTAATGGTTGGTGTTTGGTGGATTGGATTTAGTCATATAACCTATTATTATTTGCCAAAAGGAAATAGAAACAATGTTCCATTGACAAAAGATTTTATCTTTAAAGGTTTCCACGAACTAAATTTAGTTTGGAAACAATTAAAACAAAACCTAGCACTTAAAAGATATTTATATAGTTATTTTGTTTTTATCATGGCTGTTCAAACGGTTATGTTGGTTGCAACTTATTTTGGAGCAACCGAAGTCAATTGGGGTTCAGATGACAAAACCATGGGCTTGATTATTAGTATACTTTTAATTCAATTAGTAGCAGTAGTTGGAGCTTTTATAACTTCTAGAATTTCTGAAAAATTCGGAAACATAAATACTTTAATGGTTTTAAATGGTATTTGGGCTATTCTTTGTGCTTTTGCTTATTTTGTTGAAACACCAATTCAATTTTATGCTACAGCAGGTTTTGTTGGCTTAGTTATGGGAGGAATACAATCTATTGCAAGATCAACCTATTCTAAACTTTTACCAGAAACAGAAGACACTGCATCATTCTTTAGTTTTTATGATGTTACAGAAAAAGTTGGAATAGTAATAGGAATGACAATTTATGGAACAATAGATTTAATTACTGGTTCTATGAGAAATGCAATCGTATTTCTAGGTGTATTTTTTGTAATCGGATTAATTTTATTGACCAGAGTTCCAAGAAAGTAATTTCAAAATCTAAAAAAAATAATTATATTTGAACAAATAATTTATAAAGATGAAAAAGAATAAAATATTTTCAATTTTTACATTTCTGTTCATTGCGTTTTCTTTTATCTCGTGTGATAATGAACCTATAGACCCAACTTTGTTAGCTCAAATTGCTGCTAATAGCTCTTCAAATGGAAATAATTCATCAACAGGTAGTTTCACAGCAAATATTGATGGAGTAAACTTCACAGCGGAGAGTGTTGCTGCTTCAATGTTAAATGTACCGACGAATGGAAATATATTGTCAATAGTTGGAGTTAAAAGTAGTGGTGAATATATTGCTATCCAAATAACTAATCCAACCATTGGAACTTTTGTAGCCAATAACAATTCTAATCCATTACAGGCTGTCACTCTTAGTTATAGACAAAATACAACCACTAGTGATATATTTTCTGCTTACAATTACTTTGCAGCAACTCCAGCTCCAACTGGTAGTGTAACAATTTCATCAATTAATTTGACTACAAAAACTATATCTGGATCATTTTATTTTGATGGTTACTTGATGAATAGCGCAACTCCTGTTAAGAATATCACAAATGGGGTTTTTAATAATATTACTTATATAACACAATAAATAAAGTTATGTTTAAAAAAATCCGTCTAAATGGCGGATTTTTTTTGTGGCACAATCATTGTTTTATATAGAAAGTTGCTGTTTAAATGTTCAAATTATATTTTTCAGCACCATTTCAATGCAATACATCGATTTTAATTTAGTATGTGTATTGCATAGTCTATATTTGTTACCAAATTGTAAATAATTAAATGTCATATTGACTCAATATATGCTATGTCAAATCATAAAATAATCGCCTTTGACAATTTGTCACTTCAAGAATTCGATTCTGAAGCCGAATTGATTCCTCTTTTAACACCAGAAGATGAAGAAGAAATGACGAATGAAGAATTGCCTTCTTCATTACCAATTCTGCCATTAAGAAATACGGTTTTATTTCCAGGAGTTGTAATTCCAATTACAGCTGGAAGAGATAAATCTATTAAACTTATTAATGAAGCCAATGCTGGTAATAAAATAATAGGTGTTGTAGCTCAAAAAAATGAAGAAGATGAAGATCCTTCTAAAGATGATATTCACCATATAGGAACAGTTGCCAGAATTCTTAGAGTTTTAAAAATGCCTGATGGTAATATAACGGTTATCCTTCAAGGTAAAAAACGATTCGAAATTGACTCTATAGTTTCTGAACTTCCTTTTATTACGGCCAACATCAAAGAAGTACCAGAAAAAAGACCAGGAAAACACGATACTGAGTTTACTACAATTATTGATTCAATTAAAGAATCAGCAATAGAAATAATAAAAGAAAGTCCAAATATTCCTACTGAGGCGACATTTGCTATCAAAAATATAGAGAGTCAATCGTTCTTAATTAATTTTGTTTCTTCCAACATGAATCTTTCGGTTGAGGAAAAACAGAATTTATTAATGATGAATGTTCTAAAGGAAAGAGCTCTTGAAACTTTACGTTACATGAATGTAGAGTTACAAAAACTTGAACTAAAAAATGATATTCAATCTAAAGTTCGTTTCGATTTAGACCAACAGCAACGTGAATATTTCTTGCACCAACAAATGAAAACCATTCAAGAAGAATTGGGTGGTGTTTCTAATGAGCAAGAGTTTGAAGAAATGCGTCAACGTGCCAAAACTAAAAGTTGGGATGAAAAAACAAGTAAGCACTTTGAAAAAGAGTTTTCTAAGTTGCAACGCATGAATCCACAAGCGCCAGATTTTGGGATTCAAAGAAACTATCTAGACTTATTTTTAGATTTACCTTGGAATAAATTTTCAAAAGATAATTTTGATTTAAAACATGCTCAAAAAGTTTTAGACAGAGATCATTTTGGATTAGAAGATGTAAAAAAACGAATGATTGAACATTTAGCAGTTTTGAAATTGCGAAATGATATGAAATCACCAATTATATGTTTGACAGGACCTCCAGGTGTCGGAAAAACATCTATTGGAAAATCTGTTGCAGAAGCATTAGGAAGAGAGTATGTTAGAATTTCATTAGGTGGTTTAAGAGACGAAGCAGAAATTCGTGGACACAGAAAGACCTACATAGGCGCAATGCCAGGAAGAATTATACAAAGCATAAAAAAAGCAACTACTTCAAATCCAGTATTTATTTTGGATGAAATTGATAAGTTGTCTGTAAGCAATCAAGGTGATCCATCATCAGCGCTTTTGGAAGTTCTAGATCCTGAACAAAACAATGCTTTTTATGATAATTTCCTTGAAATGGGATACGATTTATCTAAAGTAATGTTCATTGCGACTTCTAATACAATGTCAACTATTCAACCGGCATTAAAAGACAGAATGGAAGTTATAAAAATGGCTGGATACACAACTGAAGAAAAAGTTGAAATAGCACGCCAGCATTTATTTCCAAAGCAGTTGAAAGAGCATGGATTGACTTCAAAAGATTTGACAATTGGTAAAAAAGAATTAGAAAAAATAGTTGAAGGTTATACTCGTGAATCGGGTGTGAGAAGTTTGGAGCAAAAAATTGCACAAGTAATAAGAAATGCTGCTAAATCTGTAGCAATGGAAGAAGAATATAACAAAAAAATTACTTCAGAAGATATCGTAAAAGTTTTGGGTTCACCAAAATTAGAACGTGATAAAGCTGAAGGAAACGATGTTGCTGGAGTAGTAACAGGATTGGCTTGGACTTCTGTTGGAGGAGATATTCTTTTTATTGAATCCTTGATTTCTAAAGGAAAAGGCACTCTTACTTTAACTGGAAATTTAGGTACGGTAATGAAAGAATCTGCTACAATTGCCTTAGAATACATCAAAGCAAACGCAGAACTTTTTGGACTAGATCAAGATATTTTGACAAAATATAACATTCACTTACACGTTCCAGAAGGTGCAACACCAAAAGACGGACCAAGTGCTGGAATAGCTATGTTAACGTCACTTGTTTCATTGTTAACTCAACGCAAAATCAAAAAAGGTTTAGCCATGACAGGTGAAATTACTTTAAGAGGAAAAGTTTTGCCAGTTGGCGGAATTAAAGAAAAAATTCTAGCGGCTAAAAGAGCAAATATTAAAGAAATCATTCTTTGTCATGATAATAAAAGTGATATTGAAGAAATTAAAGCAAATTATCTAGAAGGATTAACTTTTCATTATGTAAAAGAAATGAGTGAAGTTATTGATATAGCATTAACCAATCAAAAGGTGAAAAATGCCAAAGTTTTAGATTAATTTCATTTAAAAATAGTTTAAGGCATGAGATGAAAACCTCATGCCTTTTTATTTTTAGTATAACTTTAAAAATAATATCTTCGCATTTCCGTTATAGGTTAAGTAAATTGCTATTTTTTGTATGTTTAAAAAACTATTTATCTCTATTTTTTTACTTTTTTGTACTGTTACTTACAGTCAAATAGGAGGTAGGTCAGTTTATCAATTTTTAAATTTAGTTACTTCTCCAAGGCAAGCAGCATTAGGAGGTAAAGTAATTACTATTTATGATAATGACGTAAATCAAGCACATTTTAATCCGGCTACAATTAATGCTGAAATGGACAATCATTTGTCTTTAAATTACGGAAGCTATTTTGGTGAAGTTACCTATGGAACTGCTGCTTATGCCTATACTTATGACCGACATTTACAAACATTTCACGCTGGAGTAAATTACGTCAACTACGGAAATTTTGATGGTTACGACGAAAATGGTCTAGCCACATCTTCATTTACTGGAAGTGAAATTGCACTTTCTTTTGGTTATGCTTACAATATTCCATTTACAAGTTTTTATTTAGGAGCCAATGCCAAATTGATTTCTTCCACTTTAGAAAGTTATAATTCATTTGGTGGCGCTGCAGATTTCGGATTTTTATTTATCGATGAACCTAACGATGTCAATTGGGGATTAGTTGTTAGAAATGTTGGAACCCAATTCACAACTTATGCTGGTACTCAAGAGAAATTGCCACTTGAAGTTTTGATAGGTGTTTCGCAAGAAGTAGAAAATGTTCCTTTAAGATGGCATCTAACTTTAGAAAATTTACAACAATGGAAAATAGGTTTTTCTAATCCTAATCGTGCTATTGGTAGTATTGATGGAGAAGCTACTCAAGAGAAAGTTGGTTTTTTAAATAATGCTTTGCGACATGTAGTTTTAGGTGCCGAATTGTTTCCAACTAAAGGAATAAACGTTAGACTTGGATATAATTTTAGAAGAGCAGAAGAATTGCGAATTGTAGATCAGAGAAATTTTTCAGGAATTTCACTTGGATTGGGATTAAAAATGGGTAAAATGAAATTTAATTATTCTTATTCAAGATATACACTTGCAGGAAACACAAGTCTTTTCGGACTAACAATTGATTTTTCAGACAACAGTTATTAAACAGATATACATTGAAAAAAATTACTATTGCTATCGACGGATTTTCTTCAACAGGAAAAAGTACTTTAGCCAAACAACTTGCTAAGCATTTAGGATACGTATACGTTGATACAGGTGCTATGTATCGCGCAGTAGCTTTATTTGCAATGCAAAAAGGATATATTTCCTCTTCAAGTTTTGATAAGCAAGCACTTATTAATGATATACCTAATATTAAATTGCATTTCGAATTCAATGCAGATTTAGGTTTTGCTGAAATGTTTTTGAATGATGTAAATGTTGAAAAAGAAATTAGAACTATTGAAGTTTCTAGTTTTGTTAGTAAAGTGGCAGAAGTTTCAGAAGTTCGTGCTAAATTAGTAGAACAGCAAAAAGAAATGGGTAAAAACAAAGCCATAGTTATGGACGGACGCGACATTGGAACGGTAGTTTTTCCAGATGCTGAATTAAAGATATTTATGACTGCAAGTGCCGAAACCAGAGCACAACGTCGCTTTGACGAACTTCAAGCCAAAGGCGATAATGTTCCTTATGAAGATGTTTTAAAAAATGTTCAAGAACGCGATTACATTGATACTCATAGAGATGACTCGCCTTTAGTAATAGCTGATGATGCTATAGAAATTGACAATTCTTACCTTTCAAGAGAAGAACAATTTGCAGCAGTATTAGAATTGGTTGATGAAATTACTAAAACGTTGTAATTTTTTGCAAATCTCAATTTTAATAGTAGATTTACAATCTATTTACATTACAAAAACATATTTATTATGAGTATAAAGTTTAGATTAACTCTAATGAGTTTTCTTCAATTCTTCGTTTGGGGTGCATGGTTGATAACAATTGGTACTTACTGTTTTAATGCTAAAGGTTGGACAGGAGCAGAGTTTGGCGCAATATTTTCAACATTAGGTTTGTCGTCTTTATTTATGCCTGCAATTACAGGTATTATTGCTGATAAATGGTTGAATGCAGAAAAGTTATACGGAATTCTTCATATTCTTTATGGTTGCGTTCTTTTTTATGTTCCAAGTGTAAACGATCCCAATACTTTGTATTACGTGATTTTTGGTGCTATGATTTGTTACATGCCAACAATTTCATTATCCAATTCAATTGCCTATAATATTTTAAAAAATAACAAATATGATGTTATAAAAGATTTTCCTCCAATTAGAGTTTGGGGAACAATTGGTTTTATCGTAGCAATGTGGATAACAAATATTTTTAGTTCAGAAAATCCGCCTCAATTTATTAAGGAAGTTGGGCTTGGTGTTGGGAATTTTATCGCTGATCTTTTCGGAACAACCCTCTCAGCAAATCAATTTTATTTTGCTTCATTTTTTGCAATAATATTAGGAGTCTATTCTTTCACTCTACCTAAATGCCCACCTCAAAAATTAATTTCTGAAAATGCTTCATTTGCAGAACAGCTTGGTTTGACTGCATTTAAATTGTTTTCTAATTCTAAAATGGCGTTATTTTTACTCTTTTCATTATTTCTTGGAGCTGCTTTACAATTAACAAATATGTATGGAGATGCTTTTTTAGATGATTTTGGAAAAATAGCAGAATACAAAAATTCATTTGTAGTTGAAGGTAAAACCTTTATAATGTCAATTTCTCAAATCTCAGAAACCTTATTTATCTTAGCAATTCCTTTTTTCTTAAAGCGTTATGGTATCAAGCAAGTAATGTTATTTTCAATGATTGCATGGGTTTTGAGATTTGCATTATTCTCTTATGGAAATCCAGCTGAAGGTTTATGGATGATTATTCTTTCATGTATTGTTTACGGTATGGCATTTGATTTCTTTAATATCTCAGGTTCATTATTTGTTGAAACTACAACGGATTCTAAAATTCGTTCCTCTGCTCAAGGATTATTTATGATGATGACAAATGGAGTAGGAGCTTATTTAGGTAGTAAAGTTAGTGGTTATGTAATTGATGCTTACTATACAAACAATGGTGTTAAAGATTGGCATGGAATATGGTTGTCATTTGCAATTTACGCGTTAATAATAGCAATTCTATTCGCAATTTTCTTCAAGCACAAACACAATCCTGATGAAGTAGCTAATGTGAGTCATTAATACTTAAAAATAGTATTAAAAGCCCTTTCTTAACCCAGTTTTGAAAGGGTTTTTAGTTTAATGCAAATTTGTTGTATTTTGGAGAGATAAATATTTTGTAATTAATAAATTATGCTTACTTTTGCAAACCTTTTGGCGAAGAAGAGTTTCCTTTAGGTATCAACTATTTATGTAAAACACTGCTGCTGTTTTCTATTCGATAATAAACTCAAGAAGCACGGCATACAAATTTTTTATCAGCATGTCTGAATTAAACAAAGAACAACAAGCGTTTTTAAACGAATTTAACTGGCACAATTACGCAGAAGGAATTGATGCAGTAGATCAAAAAAACTTACAAGAATTTGAAGATTTAGTAACTAAAACTTTTATCTCTACTGATCAAGAAGAAGTAGTTGAAGGTGTTGTAGTTAGAATCACAGATCGTGACGCTATTGTTGACATTAATGCAAAATCGGAAGGTGTTATTTCATTAAACGAATTCCGTTACAACCCAAACCTAAAAGTGGGTGACAAAGTAGAAGTATTAATCGACGTTCGTGAGGACAAAACAGGTCAATTAGTATTATCTCACAGAAAAGCAAGAACTATCAAATCATGGGATAGAGTTATTTCTGCTAACGAAACTGGTGAAATTGTTACAGGTTTTGTTAAATGTAGAACTAAAGGTGGTATGATTGTAGATGTTTTCGGAATTGAAGCATTCTTACCAGGTTCACAAATTGATGTGAAACCAATCCGTGATTACGATGTATACGTAAACAAAAACATGGAATTCAAAGTTGTGAAAATCAACCACGAATTTAAAAATGTTGTTGTATCACACAAAGCGCTTATCGAAGCAGATATCGAAGTTCAGAAAAAAGAAATTATTGGTCAATTAGAAAAAGGACAAGTATTAGAAGGTGTTGTTAAAAACATTACTTCTTATGGTGTGTTTATTGACTTAGGTGGTGTTGATGGATTAATCCACATTACTGACCTTTCTTGGTCTAGAATCAATCACCCAAGTGAAGTTCTTGAATTAGACCAAAAATTGAACGTAGTTATCCTTGATTTCGATGACGAAAAAACAAGAATCCAATTAGGATTGAAACAATTAAACGCTCACCCATGGGATGCACTTGGTGCTGAACTTAAAGTTGGTGACAAAGTGAAAGGTAAAGTAGTAGTTATCGCTGATTACGGTGCTTTCATTGAAGTTGCTGAAGGTGTTGAAGGTTTAATCCACGTTTCTGAAATGTCTTGGTCTACTCACTTAAGAAGTGCTCAAGATTTCGTAAAAGTTGGTGATGTTGTTGAAGCAGTTGTTTTAACTCTTGACAGAGACGAAAGAAAAATGTCATTAGGTATCAAACAAATGACTCAAGATCCATGGACTGATATCACTTCTAAATACCCAGTAGGTTCTAAACATACAGGTATCGTTAGAAACTTTACAAACTTTGGTATTTTCGTAGAATTAGAAGAAGGAATTGATGGATTAGTTTACATCTCTGACTTATCTTGGACTAAGAAAATCAAACACCCATCAGAATTTGTTAACGTAGGTGACAAACTTGATGTAGTAGTATTAGAATTAGATGTTGAAGGACGTAAATTATCTTTAGGTCACAAACAAACTACTGCTAATCCTTGGGACAAACATGAAGATGCATTTGCTGTTGGAACTATCCACACAGGAACAATTGCTGAAATCGTTGACAAAGGAGCTACTGTAGATTTCGGAGATGATGTTGTTGCATTTATTCCAACACGTCACTTAGAAAAAGAAGATGGTAAAAAATTGAAAAAAGGTGACGAAGCTGAATTCAAAGTAATTGAGTTCAATAAAGAATTCAAAAGAGTTGTTGCTTCCCACACTGCTATCTTTAGAGAAGAAGAAGAGAAAAATGTTAAAGCTGCGTCTGAATCAGTTGCTGCTTCTAACAATAATAATCAAGCTTCAACTTTAGGAGATAACAATGATATCTTAGCTGAATTAAAAGCTAAAATGGAAAAAGGAGGAAAATAATTCTCTGATTTTCTAAAATACTTTAAAAGCTCTCAAGAAATTGAGGGCTTTTTTTGTTTCAATTAATTGCTAATAAATTATTTTCTTCAGGAGTAAAATCATTAACAATAGCATAAGTTTGAATATTTGTAATAGCCATTTCATCTAAAATAGAAACCAAATTACCAAAATTGGATTGCTTGCTAGGTTTGATGATAACTATCGCGCCTCGTTCTCGATCGCCTATTTGTTCAATAATTCTTTTATTTAGCTTTAATAACTGATTTCTAATGCCATCTTTTCCGTAACCTAAGGTTTTAGGTTTTTCTTCAGGAACTTCAAGTAAGCCTTGATAAGTAATCATTTCATCATTATCATCAAGTAAAATGGTAATGACTCTATTAGTTCTTAGGCCACATCCAAAATAACATCCACCACCACAACCTGTATCGGGTAAACCCAAATCCATTATTTTTGGTTTAGATAATTCAACTGATACCATATAAAAAACAATTAACAAAAAAGAAATGTTAACCATTGCAGTTAAATCTATTCTAGGTCTTAACTTTTTACTTCTAGGTTTGTTTAAGCTATTAAAATCTTTAGTGTCCATAGTAATAATTTTTAGAAGTTATAATTATTTTGCATAAGGCATCTTCTTTTATAACGATAACATTTTGAGATTATTACAAAGACAAACTTAAACTATACTAGTTTTCCTTAAAAGGTCGGTTCCAAATCATGTTATTAAAATTTTTTCCCATCATGAAAAAATAATAAGCTATTGTTCCAACCATAGATTTAAACAGGAATAGAAAAATAATTAGTGGAGCAAAAGAAACTGATTTACTCAAATTATTGGTAGGAGTAAAGTAGGTTCCCATCAAACTCACAACCAAACAGAACAATAGAAAGTAAACAATATTTTTAAATGGCAAAACCATAAGTTTTCTGTACCAAGCCAAATCATTGCCCCATTGGTGTATCAAATAATAATAGTCATTTCCAATAGGAACAAAAAGAAGCGGATCATCATAATTCTTTAAATTGAATGCTTTACTTGGAGCAACAATTTTGAAACCCTCTAATTTTATATGGTGGTCTTTTTCTAAAGCATTGATTTTGGTTACAGCCTCTTCGGGAATTTTATTTGCAAAAAGAGAACTATCTAAAAAACGTAAACGGTAGTCAATGCAAATTTTCTTGATTTGATTTTCATGAAAAATATTTTCAGTTTTCAATAAACTAAAGTTAAAATCATTAAAATTTGTTGAACTTTCACCTTTCAAGTTGTTCGAAATTCGCTCTCGTTCTATTTCATTTTGGTTTAAAATGGAATATACTTCCTCAAGAAGTTGCTCTTCTGATAGTATTTTTTTTCTGTTCATCAACAACTCTTCAACCAAGGTTCTGTTTTTTAGTAACATGATTTTACTTTATTTAAATGAATGTACTTCTTTTTCAATAAGTTCTAAATTAATTAATTAGTATGAATTTGAAAAATTTTTCACCAAAATTAATTTATTAAACTAATGTTAATTTTCATCATTATAAAACCAAATGAAAAGTATCAGCGTAAATGCTTGTATAAACTTTTAAAAAATAAATTATTATGAAAACTAGAAACATTTTTTCAGCTTTAGTATTGTCCTTATCTCTTTTTGCAACAACATTGACTTTTGCTCAAAAAGAAAAAACAGTTAATGTAGGTGGCGCACCAATGTATCCTTCAAAAAATATTGTTGAGAACGCTGTAAATTCAAAAGATCACACCACTTTGGTTGCGGCTGTAAAAGCTGCTGGTTTGGTTGAAACATTACAATCAAAAGGACCATTCACCGTTTTTGCCCCAACCAATGCTGCATTTGACAAATTACCAAAAGGAACTGTCGAAACTTTATTGAAACCAGAAAATCTAAAAACGCTACAAACTATTTTAACTTATCACGTAGTTGCAGGTAAATTAAATGCTTCAGATTTAATGAATTTGATTAAAAAAGGAAATGGGAAAGCAACGTTAAAAACAGTTTCAGGTGGAACTTTAACAGCTTGGATGAAAGGGAAAGATATTTATTTGACTGACGAAAACGGAAACAGTTCGAAAGTTACTATTGCAGATGTAAATCAATCTAATGGAGTTATTCACGTTGTTGATAGCGTTGTAACACCAAAAGCATAAGGTTGTTATTTTGTTTGGTTAAAAGAAGAAACCCATCTCAATTGAGATGGGTTTCTTTATTTATATTATTTTCTGTTATCTTAATTGTGCGCCTAATTCACTTTCAAAATTTGATTGAAGTTTGCTCATGATTTTATCAATTTGAACATCAGTCAATGTTTTGGTGGTATCTTGAATTGTAAAACTTACAGCATAAGATTTTTTTCCTTCTGGCAAATTCTTGCCTTCATAAACATCAAATAAATTAATATCTTTCAAAAGTGATTTCTCTGTTTGACGAGCTACTTTGTAAATAGATTCAAAAGCTACGTTGGTATCTACTAGTAAAGCAAAATCTCTTCTAACTTCTGGATATTTAGGAATTGCTGTAAACTTAATTTTATTTGAAAGCAATTTAATTACCAAATCCCAATTGAATTCAGCATAAAAAACTTCTTGCTTAATATCAAAATGTTTTAGAATAGATTTTTTAACGGTTCCCATTTCAACCAAAGTATCATTTCCTAAGGCGAAAGCTATTCCTTCTGAAAAAATATCGTTTTCAACCGGTAAATTTTGGGTTTTATCAAATCCTAATCGCGATAAAATGGAGTTTACATATCCTTTAAATAAAAAGAAGTCTGTAGGTTTTTGAACATTTGTCCAACTTTCTGAAACTCTATTTCCTGATACAAATAAAGTTAAATGTTTCTTCTCGTTGTATCCAGATAATAATTTGCGGTAACTTTTTCCGAATTCAAATAATTTTAAATCGCTATTTTTTCTGTTGATATTATAAGAAATCGCCTCCAATCCAGAGTACAACATCGATTGTCTCATAACAGATAATTCGCTACTCAACGGATTCAACATGGTTACATTATATTCTTCTTTCAATAGTTCTGAAAGCTGAACATAATCTGGAGTTGTCAATGAATTGGCCATCATTTCGTGAAATCCGAAAGAATTCAACTGTGATGCAATGATATTTTGAACCTTATAATCTTCTGTTCTAGCAGATTTTGCTACAGTTGCATTTAATTTTTTGGAGAAAGTAATGTTGTTATATCCATAAACTCTCAAAATTTCTTCAATAACATCAACTTCTCTTTGAACATCAACTCTATAAGCTGGAATAATTAATCCCAAACCAGCATCAGAAGAATTGTTTACTTTAATATCTAAAGAAGCAACAATTTTCTTGATAGTTTCTTTTGGAAGTTCTTGACCAATTAATTTGAATGCTTTCTCATAATTCAAGAAAACAGTAAAATCTTCAATTTTCTTTGGATAAACATCAATAACATCAGAAGTAATTTCTCCGCCGGCAACTTCTTGAATTAACAATGCTGCACGTTTTAAAGCATACTCTGTAATAGTTGGATCAATTCCTCTTTCAAAACGGAAAGAAGCATCTGTACTTAAGGTATGACGTTTTGCAGTTTTACGAATAGTTACAGGATTGAAGTAAGCACTTTCTAAAAATATAGTAGTTGTATTTTCAGAAACACCTGAATTTTTTCCACCAAAAACTCCTGCCAAACACATTGGACCTTTATCATCACAAATTAATAAATCTTCTTCGTGTAAAGTACGTTCAACATCATCAAGAGTTACAAATTTTGTTCCTGCTTCAACAGTTTTTACAGTAACTTTTCCGTTTATTTTTGCTGCATCAAAGGCATGAAGTGGCTGACCTAATTCGTGTAATACATAATTAGTAACGTCGATAACATTATTTTTTGGTGTTAATCCAATAGCTTTCAATCTATTTTGTAACCAACTTGGAGAAGGTTTTATAGTAACACCAGAAATGGTTACTCCACAATATCTTGGAGCTAAAGAAGAATCTTTAACATCAACATCAATTTTTAAAGTACGTTTATCAACTTTAAATTTTGAAACCGAAGGAGTGATTAATTCCAAAGAAGCATTTTTCTGGATCAAAGCAGCACGTAAATCACGAGCAACTCCCATATGAGACATGGCATCGGCACGATTTGGTGTCAAACCAATTTCAAATACTTCGTCATTTTCAATATTGAATACTTTAGCAGCTGGCGTTCCTGGTTTTAAATTGGAATCCAAAACCATAATTCCGTCGTGACTTGTTCCTAAACCTAATTCGTCTTCGGCACAAATCATTCCATGACTTTCTTGTCCACGAATTTTTCCTTTTTTGATTTCAAATTCATTTCCGTCTTTATCAAAAAGTTTTGTACCAATAGTTGCAACAGGTACTTTCTGTCCAGCAGCTACATTAGTTGCACCACAAACAATTTGAACAGGAGTTCCTTCGCCTAAATCGACAGTAGTAATATTAAGTCTGTCTGCATCTGGATGTTTTTCACAAGTTAAAACATGACCAACAACAACGCCTTCCAATCCGCCTTTTACGGATTGATATTTTTCAACTATTTCTACTTCAAGACCTAAATCGGTCAATATATCTGATACTTCAGCAGAAGGTAAATCGATTTTTAAGAATTGTTTTATCCAGTTGTAAGAAATCTTCATTTTGTACCAATTTTTAAGGTTGCAAATATAGGTATTGTAGCTTTTACATCAAATTATATTTCGTTCAAAAACGCATTTCTTTAAAATTGATAATATGATTATTTTTTAGCGGTATAATTTTGATTTCTGTATTTATAAGTAAGTAAAATTATATACTTAGCAATTTTGTGCTATTAAATGCAACTTTTGTGCTATTTTAAGATTGGATATAGAACTACTTTTGGATAAATCAAAAAAGTAAACTTATGAGTAATTTAGTTCAAAGACCACAATTAAAAGAAAAGTATGATAATTACATCAATGGAAAATGGGTAGCTCCATCGACAGGACAATATTTTGAAGTCTTATCTCCAGTTGACGGAAAACTAATGGCAAAAGCTGCACATTCTGCAAAAATGGATATAGAAATGGCAGTTGATGCTGCTTATGAAGCATTTAAAACTTACAGTCAAACTTCTGCAACAGAACGAAGCATAATGCTAAATAAAATTGCCGATAGAATTGAAGAAAATTTAGCTTTCATAGCAGCCGTTGAAACTTTAGATAACGGAAAAGCAGTAAGAGAAACTATGGCAGCAGATATTCCATTAGCAATTGATCATTTCAGATATTTTGCAAGTGTCATTCGTGCTGAAGAAGGTTCGATTACCGAATTAGATAAAGATACGGTTTCAATAATAATGCACGAACCTCTGGGTGTAATTGCACAAATTATTCCATGGAATTTCCCAATATTAATGGCAGTTTGGAAACTTGCTCCGGCTTTAGCAGCAGGAAATTGCGTGGTTTTAAAACCAGCAGAAAGTACACCAATTTCCATTATGGTTTTAATGGAATTAATTGGTGATTTAATTCCTGCAGGAGTTGTAAATGTTGTAAACGGATTTGGAGCAGAATTAGGAAGAACATTAGTTACTAATCCAAAAGTTTCTAAAGCTGCTTTTACAGGTTCAACAGCTACAGGTAGAATGGTAATGCAATACGCTACAGAAAATATTATTCCAGTAACTTTAGAATTAGGTGGAAAATCTCCAAATATTTTCTTCCCATCTGTTATGGACGCTGACGATGAATTTTTAGACAAAGCCCTTGAAGGCGTTGCTCTTTTTGCCCTTAATCAAGGAGAAGTTTGTACCTGTCCATCGAGACTTTTAATTCATGAATCCATTTATGATAGATTTATTGAAAAAGTTTTGGCAAGAGTAAATGCAATTAAAACTGGAAATCCACTTGATCCAACGGTAATGATGGGTGCACAAGCATCACAAATTCAAAAAGATAAAATTCTTTCTTACATCAAGTTAGGAAAAGAAGAAGGTGCAGAATTATTGTGTGGTGGTGAAGTGAATCATTTAGGTGGCGATTTAGAAGGAGGTTATTACATTCAACCAACTTTGTTTAAAGGTCACAACAAAATGAGAATTTTCCAAGAAGAAATTTTCGGACCAGTTTTGGCCGTAACAACTTTTAAATCTACTGAAGAAGCAATAGAAATTGCAAATGATACTATGTATGGTTTAGGTGCAGGAGTTTGGACTCGCGATGCACATGAGTTATATCAAGTTCCAAGAGCGATTCATGCTGGTCGTGTTTGGGTAAATCAATATCATGCTTATCCAGCAGGAGCGCCATTTGGAGGTTACAAACAATCTGGAATTGGTAGAGAAAATCACAAAATGATGTTAGACCATTATCGTCAGACAAAAAATATGTTGATTTCTTACAATAAAAACAAGTTAGGTTTCTTTTAGTAGTTTGTTAATCAATTAGTAACCGCAAATTCGCAATTTATTTTGTAGCGTTTGCGGTTATTTTTACTTTTACAATTATGGAAAAAATAAAACGTTTAGACGCTACTCAAAAGGCATTAGATTTAATTGATATGCTTTAAGAGAAATTTGGAGATTTGATGTTTTATCAAGCTGGTGGATGTTGTGAAGGAACACAACCACAATGTTTTGAAAAAGGCGGATTCTATATGAGATATGGCGATGTTTGTATCGGAACTATTAAAGGATTTGAATTTTGGCTCGATAAAGATTTATTCGAATATTGGAAACATGCGCATTTCACTTTAGATGTAACTGATGGAATAGGAGCAGGAGGTTTTTCATTAGAAACTCCTTATGGAAAAACATTTAAAGTAAATTACAGATTGTTTACTGAAGATGAAGTTCAGAATTTAGAGGAAATAAGGTTAAATGAATAACTATCCATTATAATTCATCAATTGATATTGTTTTGGAGTAACTCCTTCATATTTTTTGAACAATCTAATAAAGTAGTTACAATCTTCAAATCCGGTGGCATAAGAAACTTCGTTCACATGAATGTTGGGATTACTCAATAATTTTTTAGCAAATTTTATCTTTTCATTTAAAATATACTCAATCGGACTCATGCCAAGTTCTCTTTTAAAATAGCGATAAAAAGAAGTCGTACTCATGCAAGCTTTATCGCTCAAGTCTTTCAAATTTATAGTTTCACGAATATTTTTCTTAATAAACTCAATCGCTGGAGCAATGGGACTATTACTATCTAAATATTTTTCGTCTTCAAATCTTTTTACCGTTTGCGTTTGAATAATTCTGATAATCAATTCTTGCAACGTTAAGTCAGCAATGGCATCTTTAGTTAAAGAATTTCCCATACATTCCTTAATCAACTTATTTATGGTACCAGCAAGTTCAACGTTATTGTAGAAAAAATAGTTCTCGTGATCCAATTTCCAAAGATTACTTTTTCCTTCTTTTGGATATTTTTCGTTTAAAAAGTCTAAAGTATTTGTGATGATATTATTATCAATTGCTAATGCAATACATTGTGTTGGGTTTTCTTTTGAAGCTTCAGGAAAATCAATCTTCATTTCCACATTTGACGGAACGATTACGGTTTCTCCGGGTAAATATTCAAAACTTGGCTCATCAAAAAGATGCATTATTTTTTTGCCACGCAACATACTTGTAACCACCAAATCATTAAATTTTAAAGGAACTAAATCCGATTTTTGGTAGGTTTCAAAAATATTTAATTCACAATGATCTAATGAAAAAATCGTACGATTCTCCACTAAAGTTTTTAATGACTTTTCGTGAGTTAAGGCAGGAGTATGAAGTAATGCTTTAATCGACATTTTATAATAGTTCAAACATCTAAGATACTAAAAAAAATGAACTGTAATAAAAAACTAAAATAAAATTGCAAACTTGCTATTAAAGTTAAAATCCTAATGTGCCACTTAGTTCTTTCAAACTTATTTCAAAAAGTTTTGTTTGAAATTGTGCATTACTATAACGAAGTAAAGCATTTACATAATTCAATTGAGCTGTTCTATATTCAATAGGAGTGATGGTTCCAATCTTAAATTTTGCCAAAGTGATATCCAAATTTTGTTTTGCTATTTCACTATTTTTTTCTTCAACTTTAGTCAATTCTAAATTTGTCAAGTAGCTTTGATAAGCCATACCAAGTTGCGATTCTAAAGCTATTTTTTGCTGATTAATAGTGTTTTCAACATTTTCAACTTGTAGCTTGGCAACTTTTTCATTTCGATTTTGATTAAATCCATCAAATATTGGAACTGAAGCATTTATGCCATAAACAAATCCACGACCAGAAGATTGCGTAACGAATCCCAAAGAAGCCTCAGAACGAGTAAAATTGTATCCAGAATTAATTCTAACTGTTGGATATCTTCCAGCTTTTACTTGCTTTAATTGAAGTTCGGCATTATTTTTTTCTAATAACTGCGCTTGCAATTGTGGATTTTGCTTTTCAGAAAGTGATTTTAATTCATCATATTTCAGTGAGGCATCGATTGTAATTTCGTCCTCTACTTTAAATTCTGATTTGGTGTCTCTAGCTAAAATCTCATTTAATCTAATTTTAGAATTCTGATATAATTCTAATTGTTTCAATCTTGAACTCAAATCTGTATTCAAATCGACTTGTGCATTTAAAACTTCTAGTTTGGCTGCTTTTCCAATAGAATAGCGATTTTGCGCTGTTGTCAATCGTTGATTTGAAATCACAATGGCAGTATCTAAAGCTTTGATTTGCTGTTGCTGTTGAACCAAGTCAAAATAAGTAGCATACACATCGCTTATTCTTGTTATAATTGCCAGTTTTAATTCGGCTTCACCTTGTTTTTGCAAAACTTTTAGTTGTTCTCTACGTGCAAACATTCTCATTCCATCAAATATAGTCCAATCCAATCCAACACCATAGGTAAGATTCATATTAATTGCATTATCAAGAGTTCTTTTATCTCCGCTTGCTTGCGTTTGTGTAGTATTTAAAATGCTATTATTATTAGTAACAGTTGCGCTAAGCGTTGGAAACATTCCGGCATTTCCTGCTGTGGAATTTGTTTCATCAATTTTCAAATTGTTTTTAGCAATCTTAATATCATAATTATTTTCTAAAGCAATTTTAACGGCGTCTTCCAGTTTCAAAACCTCTTGAGCTTGAAGTTGAAATCCCAATAAAAATAGGACTGATATATATAAAAAGTGTAATTTCATAACTTTAATTTTTATTTTTCAAGAGCGTCTAAATTATCAAATTCAGGACGATGTTTTTTGGCTCTTGACCACATTAAATATATCGCAGGAATTACGAAAAGTGTTAGAATTAGCGAAAACAAGGTTCCACCAACGATGACAACACCCATTCCAATTCTACTTGTAGAAGCAGCTCCAAGTGACATTGCGATTGGTAATGCTCCTAATGCAATGGCTAAACTAGTCATCAAAATTGGACGCAAACGAGCTTCTGATGCTTCGATAATAGCTTCAAATTTTGATTTACCCTGTTCTCGTAATTGATTAGCAAATTCGACAATTAAAATTCCGTTCTTGGTGACGAGTCCAATTAACATTACAGTTCCAATTTGACTGAAAATATTCCAAGTTTGTCCAAATAACCACAATGAAAATAAAGCACCTGCCACTGCCATCGGAACAGTTAAAATGATGATAAAAGGATCAATAAAACTTTCAAATTGAGCAGCAAGGATTAAGTAGATTAATAACAATGCTAATCCGAAAGCAAATAAAGTATTCGAACTACTTTCCACAAAATCTCTTGATTCACCACCTAAATCAGTTGTGAAGGATGCATCTAAAACTTTTTCCTTAATTTCATTCATCGCATCAATTCCATCGCCCATACTTTTTCCTGGAGCTAATCCGGCCGAAATTGTAGCTGACATGTATCTATTGTTGTGAAATAATTGCGGTGGATTACTTTGTTCTTCCACTTTTACCACATTATCCATTTGAATTAAAGTTCCATTTTTACTTTTTACAAACATTGAGGTTAAATCTAAAGGTTTGTTGCGGTCTTTTTCTTCAAATTGTCCTATGACTTGGTATTGTTTTCCATCTTTCATAAAGTAACCAAAACGTTGTCCGCTTAGTGACAATTGCAATGTTTGAGCTACATCTAATACAGAAATTCCTAAACTTTCTGCTTTTTCTCTGTCGATAGTAACATTGATTTCGGGTTTGTTAAATTTCAAATTCACATCAACCGTTGAAAATGTCTCATTCTGATTGGCCAAATCCATGAACTGCGGAATTTTTTCACGTAATTTTTCAAAATTTGGTGCTTGAATGATATACTGAATAGGTAAACCAGCTCTTCTGTTTACAGAAATTGTAGGTTGTTCAGAAACATTAGTTTTAGCTTCGGAATATTTTTTTGTTAGTTTGGTAAATCGTTCTGCAATTTCCTTTTGTGAAGCTTCTCTATCTTCAGGATCTTTAAGTGCCAAACGAATTCGACCTGTATTAACCGATGACGATAAAAATCCTGGAGCAGTAATTACTAAAGCAATTTTCTTTTCTGGTACAGAATCATTAATCAATTGTGATAATTCTTGCATGAATCTGTCGGTATATTCATAAGTCGCACCTTCTGGAGCAGTAACGCTTACTACGACTAAACTTCTGTCATCATAAGGTGCAGTTTCTTTTGGAATTATTGTGAAAAATAAGGCAATTAGTCCAATACAAATAATTAGAATTGGAAAACTCAACCATTTTTTCTTCATGAAACTCGTCAAAGCTTCTGCATAACCTTTATTTAAACTTACAAAATAAGGTTCTGTAAATTCATAGAAACGGGTTTTCTTTTGTTCTCCACCTTTCATCAAATAAGCATTCAACATTGGTGTTAATGTCAACGATACAAATGCGGAAATCAAAACAGCGGCTCCAATTACGACACCAAATTCTCTAAACAAACGTCCAACGAAACCTTCGAGAAATATGATAGGTAAAAATACAGCTGCTAATGTTATTGAAATTGAAATTACAGCAAAGAAAATCTCATTTGAACCTTTTATTGCCGCTTCAATCGGCGACATGCCTTCTTCCACTTTTTTGAATATATTTTCAGTTACAACAATTCCGTCGTCAACAACTAATCCTGTTGCTAATACTATGGCTAATAGTGTTAAAACATTTACCGAAAATCCACATAAATACATGATGAAAAAAGTTGCAATCAGAGAAACAGGAATATCAATTAAAGGACGGAATGCAATAGACCAATCTCTAAAGAATAAGAAGATGATTAAAATTACAAGAATGATTGAAATCAAAAGTGTTTCAGCAACTTCTACAACTGATTTTTTGATAAAAATAGTGTTGTCTAAAGCAATGTTTAATTCAATGTCAGAAGGTAATTCTTTCTTTAAAACGTCGTATTTTTTGTAAAACTCGTTGGCTATATCCAAATAATTTGTTCCTGGTTGAGGAATTACAGCCAATCCAACCATAGGTTTTCCTGAACCTGTAAATCTAGTTTCTAAGTTTTCTGGACCTAATTCAGCTTTTCCTACATCACTCAAACGAACTACTCTAGAATTATCCGAAATTATAATGATATTATTAAACTCTTCTGCAGTTGATAAATTTCCTAAAGTTTTTACCGTTAATTCAGTGTTTGCACCAGTTAATTTTCCAGAAGGTAATTCAACGTTTTGACTATTCAAAGCATTTCTAACATCAGATACTGTCACACCATAAGAAGTCAATTTTACAGGATCAATCCAAATTCTCATCGAGTATCGTTTTTGTCCCCAAATTTGAACACTACTTACTCCAGGAATAGTTTGCAATCGTTCTGCAATTACGTTTTCGGCATAATCACTAAGTTGTAAAGCATCTTTGGTTTCACTTTGAACCGTCATTGTCACAATTGGGTCAGAGTCGGCATCGGCTTTAGAAACTACAGGCGGCGCATCAATATCTTGTGGTAAACTTCGAATGGCTTGCGATACTTTATCTCGAACATCATTGGCTGCTTCTTCAAGGTTTTTCTCCAGTTTAAATTCGATATTAATATTACTCGAACCTTGATTACTAGAAGAAGTAATATTTCTAATTCCGTCGATAGAATTAATAGCTTTTTCTAAAGGTTCAGTTATCTGAGATTCAATGATATCAGAATTGGCACCAGTATAATTAGTTCTAACATTAATTTGCGCTGGATCGATAGATGGAAACTCTCTTACACCCAAATAACTATAGCCAATTATTCCAAACAAAATAATGGTTAGATTGACTACAATTGTAAAAACAGGTCTTTTTATACTTAACGTTGATAAACTCATAGGATTAAATTGTGAATTAAGAATTACTTTTTAGAACTCAAATTATTGGCTAATTCTTAATTTTTGTTTTAACTTTTATAGCATCATCATTTTTTAAAGACATTACACCAGAAGTAAGAACCGTATCACCAACTTTTAATCCAGAAAGAATTACAATTTCTTTATCGGTTCTAGTCAATGTTTCTACGATAATTTCTTTGGCTTTTCCATTGTTGGCAATAAAAACTTTCTTTCCGTCTTGAACAGGAATTATTGCTTCAGTTGGAACAACTATCGCATCTTTAATAGTATTTAAAGGTAATTCTACATTGGCAAAAGTTCCCGGAAGCAGTTTTCCGCTAGTGTTTTGCGCAATTGCTCTAATACTCAAAGTTCTTGTTGTGGTTTCTATTTCAGGTTCAATAGCGTAAATTTTTGCACTATATTTTTCTGGTAAACCATTTACAGTAAATTTAATTTCAGAATTTACTTTGATTTCTGAAGCATATTTTTCAGGAATTGAAAATGTGATTTTTAATGGATTTGTACTAACTAATTTGGCAACTAGAGTAGCAGGAGTGATGTAGGTTCCTGGAGAAATAGAACGCAAACCAATTTTGCCAGAAAATGGAGCTCGAACAGATGTTTTAGCAATTTGTGCACGAATAAGTTGTGTTTGTGATTGAGCCGTTCTAAAATCGGCGCTTGCAATGTCATATTCTTCTTGACTTATTGCTTCTTTTTGAAGTAATAACTTGGCACGTCTTTCATTTTCGGAAGCTAAATTTTGTCTTGTATTGGCTTGAGCTAATTGTGCTCTTAATTCAACATCATTAACTTTGAATAAAAGTTGACCTTTACTAACGTTTGAACCTTCTTTAAAAGCAATATTCTCAACAATTCCAGAAACTTCGCTTCTTATTTCAATTTGCTCATTGGCTTCAATAGAACCTGAAAGTGTCAACGCATTTGAGAAATCTTTAGATTCAGCAACAATCGCACTTACTGAAACAGGAGGTTTTTTATCACTTTTCCCTTTTCCTTTATCGGTTTCGCTGCTATTTTTAGTTATTCTGTAAGCAATTAATCCTCCAATTAAAATAATAAATAAAGCGATGGCAATGTTTTTAACTTTCATAAAATCTCTAGATAAAAAGTGTTATTTGTCTATACAAATATAGAACAACAAAATTACCTTTTATCAAAAGATTAATAGGCTTTGTTGACTTTTATTTAACTTTTGGATGAGAATAGGTATTTAACAATTAATTTAAAGCAATTCCTCGACGTGTTTTATTAAAAAAATCAACTTTTAATATTATGAACATAATAATTCAAAGAAGACCAATATTTATCTTTATAAATTTCAAAATCTAAATCAATTGATTCTTTATATTTTGTTTTGATTTCATCCATAATTTTTGAAGGATACCTAAAATCTTTGCAAGCAAAATATATTGTTCTAGTTCCATTAGCAGTCTCTCTTCCAATATTTAATTGCCCATTTTTATCATTCAAAAGGACTAATAAATCATCCTCAAAATCATTAAGTTTTTTTGAAGTTTGATTGTCAGGTAAACCATTGTTAGAAGTGCCATTAAATGTTAAATCAATTGCAAGAATCCATTGATAAGAAGCTTTTTCTTCCCATTTTAATAAATCAGAATTCATCACAGCAATTACAGGATTTCCATTGTTTAATTCTGCTTCTAAAATCACATATGTATCATCATCTGTACAGTGTTTTACAGCTTCATATTTTTCGATAAATTCTTTTTCTCTCCAAATTAAAAAGTCTTTTAATTTATCAATACTGATCAACTCCTTATCTGTTTTGTTTTCATCCAGAATATTAATGCTGTCGATTAATGTTATTGAATTTAATTCTCCAAGATAATTATCAATAAATATTAAACATCCCATATTTATTGTTTTTACATTATTTTTATCATGGTTATGATAAACAAGTGTTATATTTATTTCATCAGGATTTTCGGAATCATTTGTGCTAAAAAAGGATAAATTATCTTTGTTAAAGCTAATTCCGTTCATTTCAATACTGATATTTTCTATATCTGTTGCAGGTTTTAAAGCAGTGAATTTCCAACCATTGATTTTGGGTGCACTTTGAACTAATTCTTCTACAAAAACAATGTTTTTTAAGTTTCCATCTGCAGTAAATATTAATTCTGCTGTTTGATCATCATACATTCCTGTTACAAAATAAAAACCGTCTCTTAATTCTTCAAGTTTTGGACTTAACTTTTTAAAGAAATGACTTTGAATTTTTGTTCCGTCATTAACAATAGAATGAAATTCTTTCTGATTTTGCTCAAACCAATTCCAAAAATCTGAATAGTTTTTTATGGGTTCCTCTTTTGTACCAAACATTTTTTTGATAAAATTCATAGTATGATATATTTAAATTTTAAAGTAATTCCTCAATGTGTTTTTTAATATTCGAAGCAATTTTTGCAGTTGGCAAATCATTTTCGTCACCTCCAAATGGATCTTCAATTTCTTCGGCTATTAATTCTAAACTTGCTAAAACATAGAAAATAAAAATTACCACAGGAATTACATAATATCCAAGACTAAATACAAATCCGAAGGGCAAGGTCATTACAAAAAAGAAAATAAATTTTTTGATAAAAGCACTGTATGAATAAGGAATCGGAGTGTTTTTTATTCGTTCGCAAGCACCACAAACATCTGTAAATGATTGTAATTCAGAATTCAGAATTATAAATTGGTCACCAGTAATTTTTCCTGATGTATATAGTTCGTTTACTTTATTAAAAATCATTTTAGCTACTTGATTTGGATAATGCTTGTGATGATCAATTTGTAAATCTAAACCTTCAAACAATTCTTTGGCAGTATCTTCATCACTTAAATGTTTTTGTAAAATAGAAGCATAAGCCGGAATTAATCGTTTAAAATAGTTTCGGTCTTTGTCTTCTTTTAAAATGGCTGAAAGTTTTAAAGCCAAATTTCTAGAATTATTAACCAATGAACCCCAAAGTTTTCGTCCTTCCCACCAACGGTCATAAGCGGTATTGGTTCTATAGGCAAGCAATAATGAAAGAACAAATCCTACTGTTGTATGCATCAATGTTAAATTCTTAACATGGCTTTTTTCAGATAATTTCCAATATTCTAATTCCAAATAAGCAATTCCATAAGAATAAAACCCAATGAAAAACATCATAGGTAATAATTGACGAAATGTATCCGATTTATGAAATTTGAAAATGTATGTAATCCAATCTTTTGGGTTGTATTGTACCATTTGTAATGTTTAAGAGTTTAAAAGTTTTAGAGTTTAAGAGTTTAAGAGTTAAAAAGTTTAAGAGTTTAAGAGTTTAAAAGGTTATGAGTTTAATTAGCGATGAAAATCTGCAACCTAAAACCCAACACCTAACACCTAACACCTAACACCTGATAACTAGCTAATATAATTCCAGATATTTTTCTTCGCACTCATTTCGATAAAAATAGTTCTTAGATTTTGATGTTCGGGTTTATCCATTGCTGCATCATCTTTTAAAAGTTTTATAGCATACTCGCGTGCAACCATTAAAATATCTCGGTCTTTTACTAAATCGGCTATTTGTAAGTTTAAAATTCCACTTTGTTGCGTTCCTAAAATATCTCCTGGACCACGAAGTTTTAAATCGACTTCTGCTATTTCAAATCCGTCATTGGTTTTACACATGGTTTCTAATCTAGTTTTACTATCGTTGCTTAATTTAAAACCTGTCATCAAAATACAATAACTTTGATCAGCACCACGACCAACGCGACCTCGCAATTGATGTAATTGTGATAATCCAAATCGTTCGGCACTTTCAATAACCATAACACTTGCATTTGGTACGTTAACACCAACTTCAATAACGGTTGTCGCAACCATTATGTTAGTTTTTCCAGCTACAAATCGTTGCATTTCAGATTCTTTTTCGGCAGGTTTCATTTGTCCGTGAACGATTGAAATAGAATATTGTGGCAAAGGAAAATCTCTTGAAATACTTTCGTAGCCATCCATCAAATCTTTATAATCCTGAGTTGAACTTTCATTAATCAATGGATAAACAATGTAAACTTGTCTTCCTTTTGCAATTTCATCTTTCAAGAATTTCCAAACTTTTAATCGGTTGGAATCAAATCGATGCACCGTTTGAATTGGTTTTCTACCTGGAGGCAATTCATCAATTACAGAAATATCCAAGTCACCATACAAACTCATTGCCAAAGTTCTCGGAATAGGAGTAGCCGTCATCACAAGAACATGTGGCGGAATCTCATTCTTCTTCCATAATTTACTTCGTTGTTCTACACCAAAACGATGTTGTTCATCAATTACTGCCAATCCTAAATTATGAAATTTTACTTTATCTTCAAGCAACGCATGTGTTCCGATAATAATATCTAAAGTACCATTTTCAAGTTCTTCATGAATTATTTTTCTTTCTGAAGTTTTACTTGAACCAGTCAGTATTTTTATATTAATATTCAAGTCTTTAGCCAATTCTGATAATCCAATAAAATGTTGATTTGCAAGAATTTCTGTTGGAGCCATTAGGCAACTTTGAAAACCATTATCTTTTGCTAAAAGCATGCACATTAATGCCACAATTGTTTTGCCCGAACCAACATCACCTTGAAGCAAACGATTCATTTGAGCATTGCTTCCCATGTCGTTTCTAATTTCTTTAATTACTCTTTTTTGAGCATTGGTCAATTCAAATGGTAAATGATTGTTGTAGAAATCGGTAAAATTTGTCCCAACTTTATCAAAAGGATGTCCTTTTATTTTATGCTTTCTAATTAAGTTTTTTGTAATTAGTTGCAATTGAATGAAAAATAATTCTTCAAATTTTAATCGAAATTGCGCTTTCGCTAAAAGTTCTTGACTCTTCGGAAAGTGTATGTTGAACATTGCCTCATTTTTAGAAATAAGTTTCAAGGTTTCTAAAATATTAGAAGGCAAGGTTTCTATAAATTGTGCTTTGGTTTCAATAAAAAGTTGCTGCATCGCTTTGTTTACAACTCTATTGGTAATGCCACGTTGTGTCAGTTTTTCAGTACTAGGATAAACCGGTTGCATGGCACTTCTCAAACTCGCTTTGTGCTCAGCCAACAATTCCATTTCGGGATGCGCCATTGAATATTGGCTACCATAATTGGATGTTTTTCCGAAAATCACATAAGTTTCATTGAGTTTTATGCTTTCTCGAATCCATTTTACACCTTGAAACCATGTTAAATCCATTTGTCCGGTTTCGTCAGTAAATGTAGCTACCAACCGTTTTTGATTTTTACCAAATTCAACCGTTTTCACATGAATTATTTTGCCAATAATTTGAACTTCTGCTGTTGTTCCTTGTAGTTGATTGATTTTGTAATAACGAGTTCGGTCAATGTATCGGTTTGGAAATAAATTCATTAAATCTCCATAGCGATGAATATTGAGTTCTTTTCGAAGCAATTCGCCGCGAGAAGGACCAATACCTTTTAGATATTCGATAGGAGTTTGTAATGGATTATTAGACATTATACAATTTCAAAATTTGTAATTCTACATTGAATATTCAACATTAAAATTAGTAATGCGAAGATAGAATTTCAATTTCAATTTCAATGACTATATTTGTAATTCAATTATAAAATGTATGAAATATTTCCTGTTTTTTTTCTTTTCTACTTTATCTTTTAGTCAACAAACTACAAAAGTTGATTTCATAAAATGTGATGCCGAAGTTGCACCAGTTTTTGAAACCAAATCTATTTCTGGTAAAGTCACCTATCTTTTTAAAGTAAAAGAAAAGATTGATACCATTGCAATTGATGCTATAAATATGACGTTTTATGATATAATCATCAATGGAAAATTAGTAAAATATAAAGCAACTGATAAAAAGTTATTGCTATTTGAAGGATTCAAAAAAGGTAAAAATATATTGAATTTAAGATATAGTGCAACTCCAAAGCAAACAGTTTATTTTACAGGAATTGATAACGGGCAACAAATTTGGACACAAGGACAAGGAAAATATACAAGTCATTGGTTACCAAGTTTTGATGATGTAAATGAGAAAGTCATTTTTAATATATCTATTACCTTTAATAACAAATTTACGGCAATTTCTAATGGTGTTTTAAATGCTATTGACGATGATGGTAAATTGAAAACTTGGAAATATATTATGCAAAAACCAATGTCATCTTATCTCGCTATGTTTGCCATTGGAAAATTTGACTCAAAATTTGAAATTTCAAATTCTAATATCTCACTTACTAACTACTACAAACCAGTTGACGAAGATAAATATCAATATACCTACAAAGATTCTAAAACCATTTTTGATTTTCTTGAAAAAGAAATAGGAGTGAAGTATCCATGGAAAGTTTATCGTCAAGTTCCAGTAGAAGATTTTCTTTATGCTGGCATGGAAAATACTTCCGCAACTATTTTCTCACAAGATTATGTTGTTGATGAAAGCGGATTTAATGATAGAAATTATTTGAATGTCAATGCACATGAGTTAGCACATCAATGGTTTGGCGATTTGGTTACAGCAAAATCTGGAAAACATCATTGGCTTCAAGAAGGATTCGCTACTTATTATGCTTCGCTTGCAGAGCGAAAAGTTTTTGGTGACGATTATTTTTATAACCAATTATTTAGTTACGCCAATCGTTTGAAAGTTGCTGCTAAAACCGATACAATTCCGATAATGAATGAAAAGGCTAGTTCATTAAGTTTTTATCAAAAAGGTGCTTGGGCTTTACATTTTATAAGAGAATCAATTGGAGAAAAGAAGTTTAGAAAAGCGGTAAAAAGTTATTTAAAGAAATACCAATATAAAAATGTTGAAACAGACGACTTTCTAGCCGAAATTAGAAAAGTATCTGATTTTGATACTGAAAAGTTCAAAAAAGTTTGGTTGGAAGATTATAAATATCCAGCAAATGATATTAATTTTCTTTTGACTAAAAATGGGTTCATGCGTGATTTACTTAAATTGCAATATGAAAGGAAATCCAAATTGGAAGACAAATACAATTTGTTGAAAGTAATTTTAGCATCCGATAGTTATTCAGCATTGAAAGTTGAAGCGCTTTATCAAATTAGAAACGAGCCTTTTGAAAAAGTTGTTGAATTGTATGATTTAGCAATGAAATCTAACGATATTGCTATTAGAAGATTTGTGGCACAATCAATTGAAAAGATTCCGGAGTCGTTTAAGTCTGAATTTGAAACGCTTTTAAATGATAAATCATACGAAACAAATCAGGCAGCCTTTATAACGTTATGGAAAAATTTCCCAAATGAAAAATCTAAATATTTAGAAATTGCCAAAAATTGGGAAGGTAGAAGCGA
The DNA here is from genome assembly GCF_044341265.1 of Flavobacterium sp. Lineage (GTDB taxonomy): Bacteria > Bacteroidota > Bacteroidia > Flavobacteriales > Flavobacteriaceae > Flavobacterium. Next base: position 122,431 of record NZ_JBIISA010000002.1, on the reverse strand, counting down.
TAAAGAATTGAGAATATTATACTTAAATGCTTGTATGAATTATGCGGATGTTCACGAACTAGATGATAAAATGGCTTCAATTAACGCTTTAAAAGCTTTAAGTGAATTAATTCAATATACTTCACCAAATTATGAAAGTTCGATTCGTCAAAATGCTTTTGAGAGTTTACTATCTAATTATACTGAAAATAAAGAAGTTCTTAAAAATTTAGTTAACGCTACAACGCATCATAAATGGCAATTTACTAAATATGCTCGAGATAAAATTCGAGAACTAATTAAGAACGAAAAGTATTTGAATCAATTTAAAATGTTACTTTCAGAATTATCAATTGAAGAACAAAATCAGCTAAATAAACTTTTGGGAATTTAATATTTAGGTTTTAAAATATTGATGTAGCATAATTTCTACATTTCTAATAAGCCTTTTATCACTTTAATGTTTGTTTAGTTATCCAAAAGTGTAGTTTATCGATTTTCAATGATTCATAACGATTTTTTTTTTAATATAGGATTTAACTCATTTCATTTGCCATGTGAATTATTAACCCTTATTAAAAACTTTAATCAAGAAAATATGAAAACTAACAAACTTTTAGTATTAGGAGTTGCTCTTTTAACATTAGTGTTTACAAATTGTAATAGTAGTGATGAAGCTTCTGAAACTTATTCATTCAATTTTGGAAATAATACAACAAGTGATTTTGCAGGTAAAATTGTTGATGTAAACAATCAACCAATTTCAGGTGTAACAATTGAAATGAGTGGTCAAACTATTACAACTGCTGCTGATGGAACATTTACTTTATCTAATGTTTCTGTAAAAGAGAGATTTGCATACATGACTGCTACAAAATCTGGTTACATTAATGGTTCAAGAATGGTTTTTCCTCATGCAGGAGTAAACAATGTAACAATCATGATGTTAGAAAGAAATGTTGTTGCAACAATTCCTTCAGGTCAAACATCAGTGGTAAGTTTACCAAGTACTACAAGAGTTACTTTTGACGGAGCTTTCATGTTAGAAAATGGTCAACCATATACTGGAAATGTAAAAGTTTCTATGCACTTCTTAGATTCAAGAGATGCTAATGTATTTGACAAAATGCCAGGTAACTTAATTGGAACAAGAGAAGATGGTTCTATTTCTGGTATGGAAACATACGGAATGGTGAATGTTGAATTATATGGTGATAATGACGAAAAATTACAAATAGCTACTGGTCACACTGCTAACGTTTCTATGCCAATTGCTACTAACCAATTAGATACTGCTCCAGCTACAATTCCATTATGGCATTTTGATGAAGCTACAGGTCTTTGGAAAGAAGAAGGTTTCTCTAGAAAAATTGGTAACAGATACATCGGTAACGTTTCTCACTTTACATGGTGGAATAACGATTACGCTTATGTAGTTGCTACTTTGAATGTTGTTGTTACAAACTTTGATGGTACTCCAGTAAATGGTGTTAGAGTTACAATTTCAAGACAAGATGGAAGTACAGGAGATGTATTAATGAATTTAGGAACAACTGGTCCTAATGGTACTTTGAGTGCTGGTGTTCCAAGAAATGAAATACTTACTTTTAGAGCTTACACTGCAGACGGACAATTAATTAATACACAAGTTTTACCAGCTTCAAATGAAATGGTTAGAACTGTTTATGTTGTAATTCCGGTTGCTAACAAACCATAATTATATTAAACCCTAATTATATAATGAAAAAGCCGTTTCAAAATTGAAACGGCTTTTTTGTATCTAATAATTTTTTATAAAAAATCCTTAACCTCAGTTTTCAAATAACTTAATGCAACATTAGTTGCAGACTCTCCACTTTCAAAAAGATTACTTAGTATTGTTTCTCTTAGTTTATCAGCATTAGCAACTTCAGGATTCATTGTAGTCTTTCTTATGTTTTGAATCACTGTGTTTTTTGCAGTTGCAATCATTGTCCAACATTCATCAGTTACATATATTTGTTGCGTCAAATTGTGTTCGAATTCTTGCTCAATGTGATGAATCAATAAATTTTGATAATCACTTTTATTATCATTTAATGGAGCAACTCTAATCAATAATTTAGAAGGATTAATGCGTTCTAATAACAATGCTAATCGTTCATAAGCTTGAAGTTTTAATGGCAAAGATTGTTTCTGATTTTCTTTAAGTAAATGAAATCTCCTTCTTTTCTCTTCACTATTTGAAAAGGTTTGAAAAGAATAGTAGGCAACTCCACCAGTAATTAAAGCTGGTAATGTATAAAAGGCTAATTCGATAATTTTATCTGTATTCATAATTGTTTAAAATTGTATTTGAGGTGCTTTTTTCTTGAACCATTCTTTATCTCGATCCAAATTGTTTTCTACAGTATATTTTTTTTCTTGAGTATTTATGGTTAATTGTCCATAATACGTTGTCTTTCCTTTTTCAACAACAAATTTATGATTCAATGGAATTACAAATTCAGATTGTCTTTCACGAGTATTATCATAAATTTTGATTTTTGCAAACTTGTATTTCCCTTCAGGTTTTACAATTGAAAAAAGAAAATAGGTTTTTCCTTTTTCTCTAAAATCACCACTAGAATTTTTATAGGTAATTTCATTACTTTGGTTTGCATAATCAGCAACAGCTGGTAAATCATCTGTGTAAACAAAAGTATAACCGCTATAAGTTTTATTTTCAATGCAAATTGTTCCTACAATCATTCCTTCATTGTTAATTTCACTATAAGATGTTTTAAGATTTTTAGAAGGAGAAGAACATCCAAAAAATAGAACTAAAGCAGTACTGAATAACAAAATTTTTGATTTCATGTGTTTGAAAATTAGTTTGTATACAAAGAAAAACAATTTTTAAGTTGGATGCAAAAAATAGTTAATAAATCAAGCTTTAAAATATTGTTATTAATAGTTAGTAAACCTATTTTTGTAATTCTCAAAATTATACAGAACGAATTCTTATGATGCAGAAATATATCAGCCAACTAAACGAAGCACAGCAACAACCAGTTTTACAGAAAGATGGTCCAATGATTATTATTGCTGGTGCTGGTTCTGGTAAAACACGTGTGCTTACCATGCGTATTGCCTATCTTATGAGTTTAGGAGTTGATGCTTTCAATATTTTAGCTTTGACTTTTACCAATAAAGCAGCACGTGAAATGAAAAAGCGTATCGCTGATATTGTAGGAACCAACGAAGCTAAAAACCTTTGGATGGGAACTTTTCATTCCGTTTTTGCAAGAATTCTTAGAAGTGAAGCCGATAAATTAGGTTTTCCGTCCAATTTTACAATTTATGATACTCAAGATTCTGTTCGATTGATTTCTTCAATTATCAAAGAAATGCAATTGGATAAAGATGTTTACAAACCAAAACAAGTTTTAAGCAGGATTTCATCTTATAAAAATTCACTAATTACAGTAAAAGCATATCTAAATAATCCGGAGCTTCAAGAGCAAGACGCCATGTCTAAAAAACCGCGATTGGGTGAAGTTTATGCCAATTATGTCGATAGATGTTTCAAAGCAGGAGCCATGGATTTTGATGATTTATTATTAAAAACCAACGAATTATTAAATCGCTTTCCAGATGTTTTAGCTAAATATCAAGATAGATTTAGATATATAATGGTAGATGAGTATCAAGATACAAATCACTCTCAATATCTGATTGTAAGAGCTTTATCAGATAGATTTCAAAATATATGTGTTGTTGGTGATGATGCTCAAAGTATTTATGCTTTTCGCGGTGCTAACATTAATAATATTTTGAATTTTCAAAAAGATTATGATAATGTTCAGACTTATAGATTGGAACAAAATTATCGTTCAACCAAGAATATTGTAGAAGCAGCCAATTCTATTATTGATAAGAATAAAACCAAATTAGATAAAATTGTTTGGACAGCAAATGATTTCGGTCCAAAAATAAAAGTTCATAGAAGTGTTACCGATGGTGAAGAAGGTCGTTTTGTAGCCGGTGAAATATTTGAACAAAAAATGCGAAACCAAATGCTAAATGGTCAATTTGCTATTTTGTACAGAACCAATGCGCAATCGCGTTCAATGGAAGATGCTTTAAGAAAAAGAGACATTCCTTACAGAATATATGGTGGATTATCGTTCTATCAAAGAAAAGAAATTAAAGATGTTTTGTGTTATTTAAGATTGGTTATCAATCCAAAAGATGAAGAAGCTTTAATTAGAGTTATCAATTATCCTGCAAGAGGAATCGGAGATACAACTGTTGAAAAATTGACGGTTGCAGCCAATCATTATAAGCGTTCCATTTTTGAAGTCATGGAGCATATAGATAAAATTGATTTGAAATTAAATTCAGGAACAAAAGCAAAATTGCAAGATTTTGTTACCATGATAAAAAGTTTTCAAGTTATTAATGAAAACCAAGATGCTTTTTATTTAACCGATCACGTTACCAAAAAAACTGGATTAGTTCAAGAATTAAAAAAGGATGGTACTCCAGAAGGTATTGCACGAATTGAAAACATTGAAGTTTTAATGGGTGGTATCAAAGATTTTATTGAAGGTCAAAAAGAAATTGATGGTGCTCGTGGAGCTTTGTCTGAGTTTATGGAAGATGTAGCATTAGCAACCGATTTAGATAACGACACTGGTGATGATGATAGGGTAGCACTTATGACCATTCACTTAGCCAAAGGTCTTGAATTTCCTTATGTTTTTGTGGTTGGAATGGAAGAAGATTTATTTCCAAGTGCGATGAGTTTGAATACTAGAAGCGATCTTGAGGAAGAACGTCGTTTGTTTTATGTTGCCTTAACTCGTGCAGAACATCAAGCGTATCTTACTTATGCGCAATCGCGTTATCGTTGGGGAAAACTTACAGACAGTGAACCTTCGAGATTTATAGAAGAAATCAAGGAAGACTATTTAGAATATATAAACCCAAGTGATGCAGGAGGATATCGATATAAACCTATGATGGATATTGATATTTTTGGTGATATTGATAAATCTAAATTGCGTTTGTCAAAACCAGCAGCAGGAACTCCACCAAAAAAATATGGTGACGAACCAGTTTCTTCTTTAAATATTCGCAAATTGAAACCTGTCTCAAATAATGCTCCAAGTAATTCCAATTCCAATTTGTTTGACAATAAGCTTACTATTGGAAATGTTGTTATGCATGAACGTTTTGGTAAAGGTGAAGTAATCAATTTAGAAGGAGTAGGAGCTGATAAAAAAGCTGAAATCCGATTTGATGTTGGAGGAATAAAGAAGTTGTTGTTGCGCTTTGCAAAGTTGGATGTAATTGGGTAACACAAAAATGAAAATTACAAAAAGTAAATCCTCTAAAATTAATAAAACTAGAAAAAAAAAGCGAGAAGAGATTCAATATAAATTTCTAATAGCTATTCTTGTAATTGGTGTAATACATTATTATTTCTTTGAATCTGAGTATGTAGGTAGTGATAACAGATATGATTTATTTGTTTTTTGGATGCCAGTAGTTATCGGATTATTTTTAATTGTAAAATTTAATATACTTTCAATTGATTGGAACGATATTCTGCCTTCCATAAAAAAGGAAAAAAATATTTTTCATAAAATAATTTACTTGCCATTTTTATTTTTGATACATTTTATGTTGGCAGTAATGCTTTTTTGGATTCCTTCCAATATAATTTGGGATGGTATCAATAAAATAGAATCAAATAATAGTTTAATCGAAACTTACACTTTAAAAGTTTATGATTTTCATCATTCAACAGGAAGAAGTGGTTCTAATTTAATTAGATTTATTTTCAAAGGTAAAAAAGAGAGAATAAGAGTTAGTTATGAAGATATCAAACCTTACTTAGATAAAAATCCGGATGATTTTCAAGTTAGTATTGAAGTTAAAAAAGGAATTTGGAATTATTACATATTAGAAACTTGGGATATTAAAGAACTATCAAATTCTAAATCACCCTAACATTTTTTGTGGTATCTTTACCTTTATATATTCCTTAATTTTATGTCACAATTTATAAAAATATACGACGATAAACCCAATGAATCAGCTGTCAAAAAAGTAGTTGATGTTTTAAAAAATGGAGGTTTAATAATTTATCCAACCGATACTGTCTATGGATTAGGTTGTGATATTACCAATTTAAAAGCTTTAGAAAAAGTTGCAAAGATTAAAGGAATCAAACTTGAAAAAGCCAATCTGTCTTTTATTTGTTACGATTTAAGTCATATTTCTGACTATGTCAAACAAATTGACACTTCAACTTTTAAATTACTTAAACGCGCTCTACCTGGACCTTATACTTTTATTTTGCCAGGAAATAATGATTTACCAAAAGTATTCAAGAATAAAAAAACGGTTGGAATTCGTGTTCCTGACAATAATATCATCAGAGCTATTGTAAAAGAATTAGGAAATCCTATTATTTCAACTTCGATATACGACGAAGATGAAGTATTAGAATATTCTACAGATCCTGAATTGATTTTTGAAAAATGGCAAAACATTGTAGATATTGTAATTGACGGAGGTTATGGTTATAATATTCCATCAACAATAATCGATTTATCAGGATACGAGCCAAAAGTAATTCGTGAAGGAAAAGGAAGTTTAGATATTTTGTAAATATGAATTTGGTCAAACTTTTTTCTCTACTTATCCTATTTTCTTCAATTTCTTTTGCCCAAGTTGTAAAAGGTAAAATTGTTGATGAAAAAAATCAGCCTTTGCCGGGTGCAAACATTTATTTTGATGGAACTTCAATTGCAACAATTGCTGATAAAGATGGAGCATTTCAATTACAATATGGTGGTAAAATCAATAGTATTTTAGCCGTTAGTTTTATCGGATATCAAACACAATATATCAAAGACTATGATAATGGTAAAGAGCTTAATATTGTTCTAAAAGAAGCGGTTGACATTTTGAATGAAGTTGTTTTAAAAAAAGATCGCTTTTCAAGAAAGCAAAAATTAAAATTATTTCGCGAACAATTTTTAGGACAAACTGCTGTTGGAAGAAAAGCCAAAATTGAAAATGAAGACGATTTATATTTTGATTATGATGAAACTACTAACACTTTCAAAGCTTATTCAGACAAACCTTTAATAATCAATAATGCACTTTTAGGCTACAAAATAAACTATGAATTGGTTGATTTTGAAGTCAAGTTTTTTTCCACAAGTATAAGTTCGTCAGATGTTTATAGAAGTTTTTATTTAGGATTATCTCGATATGAAGAAATAGAGACTAATCCTAAAATACTAAAGCAACGCCAAAAATGTTATGAAGGTTCACAATTACAATTCTTTAGAAATTTAGTAAATAATATTTGGGACAAAGACAATTTTCTTCTGTTTGTAGGTAGTTTTCAAGAAAATCCAAATGATTATTTTAAGATAACTGGAGATTCTGACACTAAGCAAGTTTTCGTCACTAAACAAAATAAATCCTTAGTAGGGAAAAAGTTTGTTGCCGAATTCAATTTGTTATACAAAAAGAAACAACAATCAAAAATAATATTTGAAACCGATACTTTTTTTGTAGATCAATTTGGTAACAATTCTAATGTAGAAAACATGATTTTCTCTGGATATATAGCACAGTTGAAAGTTGCCGATATGGTTCCGTTGAATTATGGTATAAAATAAAAAACGCCTTAATTTCTTAATGCGTTTTTTATCTAAAATCTAATATTAAATTACTGTTTCTTCATTTCTTTTTCAATCATTTCGTAGAATTCGTCAATTTTTGGTAAAACTACGATTCTAGTTCTTCTGTTGGTAGCTCTATTTTCAGCAGTTTTGTTATCCACTAATGGTACATATTCTCCACGTCCAGCAGCTATTAATTGAGAAGGTTTTACACCTAAATCTTTAGTTAAAACTCTAACAATTGCAGTTGAACGTTTTACACTTAAATCCCAGTTGTCTAACAAAACTGCATTACCTGTAAATGGAACACTATCTGTATGACCTTCTACCATACATTCAAATGTAGGTTTGTCGTTAACAACTTTTGCAACTTTTGCTAAAACTTCTTTAGCTCTGTCACTTACTACATAACTTCCGCTTTTGAAAAGTAATTTATCAGCAATAGAAATAAAAACTACTCCTTTTTCTACATTAACTTCAATATCTGGATCTGAAATTCCAACCGAACTTTTTAAACTAGTTACCAATGCTAGCGTAACACTATCTTTTTTAGTTAAAGCATCTTGCATTCTAGAAATTTTCAAATCTTTTTCTTTAATAGACTCTAGTGCTTTTTCAATATTAGCAGCACCTTGTTGAGTCAATGTTGTCATATTCCCAACATTATTAATCAACTCGGAATTGTTTTTCTTTAAATATTCGTTTTGCTTTTCAAGTGCTTCTCTTTCTGTTAAGCACATATTTAATTTTACTGTTGTAGAATTTAATAAATCCTGACACTCTTTATTTTTTTGCTCTAATTCAGCTAGTTTCTTTTTGGTTCCACACGATGTTAATGTCAATGCAGCCAATGAAAACATAAAAATTACTTTTCTCATAATGAATTTGATTTTTGATATTGCAAAATTACAATTTCTTGATTGTTTAAACGAACATTTACTATAAAGTATTGTTAATTATCTCTCAAAAACCTTGCCTCCTTTAACAAAATAGGAGTAAACTATGCTTTTTGTATGAAAGTAATTTTCCTTTTGAACAGAGTTTCTTTTCTTTAAGTTTTTGGAAATCAAATGATAAAAATGAAAGTGTGCCTTAATAATTGCAAAACAATGTTTAAATTTTCCTTGAAAAATAAATTTTATTCCTGCAATTCCATCTAAGACCAATCTAAGGAAGATTATTGAAAACAATTTGTTTTTTGGTAAATTTTTCAAAAGCATTAACAAAGAATTTCTAAAGTTTAAAAATGTTTTCTTCGGATTTCCTTCATTCAAAGTTGCACCTCCAACATGATAAACAATAGATTTTGAAGTATATTTTGCTTTATATCCAAGATTGAATGCTCTCCAGCATAAATCAATTTCTTCTTGATGTGCAAAAAAATCACCATCAAAACCGTTTAATTTTCTATAAATATCTTTTCGAATAAAAAAACAAGCGCCACTTGCCCAAAAGATATCTTTTTCATCATCATATTGATGGTTGTCTTTTTCAATAGTTTCAAAAACTCTTCCTCGGCAAAAAGGATATCCATATTTGTCAATAAATCCACCTGCTGCACCAGCATACTCAAAATATTCTTTATTTTTAAAATCAAGAATTTTTGGCTGAATTATGGCAACATCACTTTCAGATTCAAATAAAGAAAGGATAGGAGTAAGCCAGTTTTCTGTAACTTCAACATCTGAATTTAAAAGACAATAATACTCTTCTTCAACTTGTTGTAAAGCAATGTTATATCCATTTGCAAACCCATAATTTCCATCGTTTTGAATGATTTTTATGGTTGGATAATTGTCTTTTATAAATTGAATTGAATTATCAGAAGAAGCATTATCAGCAACATATACAGTAGCTTCATTAGAAAATGAAAAAACAGATGGCAAAAATTGTTCTAACAATTTCACACCATTCCAATTCAATACAACGACAGCTATTTTTTTCAAAATTTATTTATTTGTAGTTTCAAATTCAGGAAGTTCTTTTAGAAAAACGTATTTTTCATTTTCAAAATCCATTTGGCAAAAATAATGATTTAAGCCATTAGTTACCATAAGATATTTGGCTTTTAAAACTAAATTATATCTTGCAATTTGATCAAAGGTTTGTTGTGATATTTTTACCTCAGGAGCCTTACATTCTATTAATAAAAATAATTCTCCATTTGGTTGATATACAACTACATCATAGCGTTTATTTAAATCATTAATTTTAATTAATTTTTCAACATTAATATACGATTTAGGATAATTTTTCTCTTGTAATAAAAACTGAACTACATGCTGACGAACCCATTCTTCAGGTGTGAGAATGATAAATTTTTTCCTAATTTCATCGAAGATAGCTACTTTATTTTCACTATTTTTGAACCGAAACGTAAATGTTGGAAAATTGAGTTTTTGCATGAAGCAAAAATAGTTAATTTATACAAACTGCCAACTGCTACTGAACACTGAATACTAAGAATAATGGATGAAGTTGTAAAAATTATCAATGATATAAAAGCTGGAAATATCAAACCTATTTATTTTTTAATGGGTGATGAACCTTATTATATTGATAAATTGACCGAATATATTGAGCAAAATATCTTGCAAGAACACGAACGCGATTTCAATCAAACCATTTTATATGGAAGAGATGTGACCATTGAAGATGTTGTTGGAAATGCAAAACGTTTTCCGATGATGTCAGATAGGCAAGTAGTTGTAGTTCGTGAAGCTCAAGAATTATCAAGAACCATTGATAAAATTGAAAATTATGTTGAAAACCCTCAACTTACAACGGTTTTAGTTTTTGCATACAAATACAAAACACTCGATAAACGAAAAAAAGTCACCAAACTTTTAGACAAACACGGAGTCGTTTTTGAAAGTAAAAAAATGTATGACAATCAAGTTGGTACATGGATTTCAAGAGTTTTACAAGGAAAAGGCTATTCTATAGAACCTAAAGCCAATGCAATGTTGGTTGAATTTCTAGGAAATGATTTAAGTAGAATTAGCAATGAATTGAATAAATTACAAATCATTTTACCAAATGGACACACCATTAATCCTAAAGATATTGAAGAAAATATTGGTTTCAGTAAAGATTTCAATGTTTTTGAATTGCAAAATGCGTTAGGTTCAAGAAATCAACTGAAGGCTTATCAAATTGCTCAATATTTTGCTGATAATCCAAAGGATAATCCAATGGTTGTTACAACTAGTTTGGTTTTTAGTTTTTTTATCAAGCTATTAAAGTATCATGGATTGAAAGATAAGAATCCTAAAAATGTTGCCGCTGTTCTTGGTGTTAGTCCATTTTTCTTGAAAGATTATGACGTTGCTCTAAAAAACTATCCTATGAAAAAGGTGAGTTCAATTGTAGCAACACTGCGAGATATTGATGTAAAAAGTAAAGGTGTTGGTGCAAATTCGTTACCAAATCACGATTTATTAAAGGAAATGCTGGTTAAGATTTTTAATTAGCATTAAGTTTTTATGAACTCATTAAATATTCAAAGATTACTTTTTCTATTTTTATTTTTGGTTACAATAGTTTCAGGTATAAGCTTTTTGTTGATTTACGAAGTGTTATTTTACCTATCATTTGAATACTTAAATTCAAATTCCAATTATTTAAAAATAAAATCACATAAGTTTTATAATTGGTTGTTTTTATCCTTTTTAGGTTTTATTGTTTTTGTAAGAATAGATATTTTCAATTTTTCTAAAACCATTGATTATCATTTAAATAGTTTAGAACACTTGTTTTTTGCTTTTGTGATTTGCCTAACTTTGTATGTTTATATGCAGATTTTCAATTTGATTTCAAGTAAATTTTATCTGAATTTATTAGTAGTGTTTGTTGCATTTAATGGAATAGGATTTTTGAATGAGTATTTTCAGAATTTTTATCAGCAACAACCTATTTTTTATTTAAAAGAAACTAACATAAAAGATATAATTATTAATGTTATTGGTTCGTCATTAGTTGTAATTCTATCATTGTTTTATAAATTTAAAAATTAGTTTATAATTTCATCAATATTCACGATATTTGTCATCCTCAAAAAAATAAAAAACAAGTACAAGTTATGGGAATGAATAAAAATACCGTTTTTGGTTGGGCTACTTTAATAATGATTGTAATGGGATTAATTCTAATCGGATTAGGAGCATTCAGATATGATGAAACAGCTGGCTGGGGTTTTGGAGCAACTGGCGTAGGGTTTTTAGCCAATGCATGGGTTTTTAACGCCTTAAAAGGAAGAGTTTAGTTTTAAATTAATATAACAAGATAAAAATGTCAGACGATAAGAAAGTAATTTTCTCAATGCAAAAATTGAGTAAATCGTATCAAGGAAGTGATAAGCAAGTGTTGAAAAACATCTATTTAAGTTTCTTTTATGGAGCTAAAATTGGTATTCTTGGACTTAATGGTTCTGGAAAATCATCTTTATTAAAAATCATTGCTGGAGTTGATAAAAACTATCAAGGTGATGTGGTTTTTCAGCCTGGATATACTGTAGGTTATTTAGAGCAGGAACCGCAATTAGATGATACTAAAACAGTTATTGAAATCGTAAAGGAAGGTGTTGCTGAAACTGTTGCTGTTCTTGAAGAGTTCAACAAAATCAACGATATGTTTGGTTTGCCAGAAGTTTATGAAGATGCAGATAAAATGCAAAAACTGATGGACAGACAAGCCGATTTACAAGATAAAATTGACGCTTCTGGTGCTTGGGAATTAGATACCAAACTAGAAATTGCAATGGATGCTTTACGTACACCAGAAGGTGATACACCAATCAAACACTTATCTGGAGGAGAGCGTCGTCGTGTTGCTTTGTGTCGTTTATTATTGCAACAGCCTGACGTTTTATTACTAGATGAGCCAACGAATCACTTAGATGCAGAATCAGTTCTTTGGTTAGAACAACATTTAGCACAATATGCTGGAACTGTAATTGCAGTAACGCACGATAGATATTTCTTAGACAACGTTGCTGGTTGGATTTTAGAACTTGATAGAGGTGAAGGTATTCCATGGAAAGGAAACTACTCTTCTTGGTTGGATCAAAAATCTAAACGAATGGAGCAAGAAGAAAAAACAGCTTCAAAACGTAGGAAAACTTTAGAACGTGAGTTGGATTGGGTTCGTCAAGGAGCTAAAGGAAGACAAACCAAACAAAAAGCACGTCTTCAGAACTACGATAAATTATTAAACGAAGACCAAAAAGAATTAGATGAAAAATTAGAAATCTACATTCCAAATGGACCACGTTTAGGAACTAATGTTATTGAAGCTAAAGGTGTTGCCAAAGCTTTTGGAGACAAATTATTATATGATGATTTGAATTTCACATTGCCACAAGCAGGAATTGTTGGAATCATTGGACCAAATGGTGCAGGAAAATCAACTATTTTCAGAATGATTATGGGTGAAGAAACTCCTGATGGAGGAACATTTGAAACAGGAGAAACAGTTAAAATAGCTTATGTTGATCAAGCGCATTCTAATATTGATCCAAATAAATCTATTTGGGAAAACTTCTGTGATGGTCAAGAACTTATTATGATGGGTGGACGACAAGTTAATTCAAGAGCTTATTTATCTCGTTTTAATTTCGGTGGAAGCGAACAAAATAAAAAAGTTTCAGCACTTTCTGGTGGAGAACGAAACCGTTTACATCTTGCTATGACTTTAAAAGAAGAAGGAAACGTACTTTTATTAGATGAGCCAACCAACGATTTAGATATTAATACACTAAGAGCTTTAGAAGAAGGTTTGGAAAACTTTGCTGGTTGTGCGGTAGTTATTTCTCACGACAGATGGTTTTTAGATAGAATTTGCACACACATTCTTGCTTTTGAAGGAGATTCTCAAGTGTATTACTTTGAAGGTGGTTTCTCTGAATATGAAGAAAATAAGAAAAAACGTTTAGGAGGAGACTTAACACCTAAGCGATTGAAATATAAAAAGTTAATAAGAAATTAAATGTTTTTATAAAAAAATCCCAAATTTGTTTGGGATTTTTTTTGTAACTTTAGCTTATAAAGATTCTTTTTCGAAAAATACTATACCTATAATAATTGAAAATTAATAAAAAAATATTCCTTTTAATTGCTTTAACTTTTTTACAGTTGGCGATTTCTCAAGTGCAATCAAAAAAACAGATTGAGAAAACACTTATTGAAGCAGGAGATGCTTTTTTTAATTTAGATGTAGATAAATCACTTAAATTATCTAAATCAGCTTTAGATAATGCCTACAAAATTAAAGATGATGCTTTAATGGCAAAAGCCTATAATGTAATTGGACTAAATTTTGAAGAATTTTATAACCCAGACAAAGGATTTGATTATTATCAAAAAGCACTTAAACACGCCGAATTAGCCCAAAATGATTCAATTAGAGATTGGGTAAATAATAATATTGGAAGTTATTATTCTTACAGAAAAAATAATTTTAAGAAAAGTATTGAATACTATAAGAAAGCCCTGTTTTTTTCCGAAAAAATAAAAGATTCTATAGAAATTATGTATACTAAACTCAATATTGCGTCTGCTTATTTTGCAATTAATGATTTCAAAAATGGGATTGTCTATCTAGAAAGTACAAAGGATTATGTATTAAAAAGTAAAGAGTTAGAAGCAAAAATTTCTTTGTACTCAATGTTTGGTTCCTATTACAGTTTTTATAATGACAATGTAAAAGCCGAACAGAATTTTAATGAAGCTGTAAATTTGAGTAAAAAAAATACTTCAAAACTTGTTGATTCCAATGTTTGTGATGTTTATAATGACTTTTCTAAACATTACAATAAAAACAAGAATTATGAAAAAGCTTTTTATTATTTAAATCTTCATCAAGAACTTAAAGAAAAAGTTTATAATGATGAACGAATTAAAAAGGTAAAATTAGCCGGAAGTGAAATTGAATTAGCAGAATATCAAAGACAGATTGATAAAATTGAAGTAGAAAAATCAAAGCAATCTAAAGATTTGAAAGAATCGAAATTAATTGTTTTACTTTTTGTAATTATACTTTTCATTTTGTTGTTATTGCTTTATTCATTGTATAAAAATAACGTCTTTAGAGAACAATCTAATCGAGAGTTAAAAATAGCAAATGAGGAATTAAAAATAGCTAAAGAAAAAGCAGAGGTTGCATCTCAATTGAAAACTCAGTTTGTTTCAACAATTAGTCATGAATTAAGAACGCCACTTTATGGAGTTGTTGGAATTACAAACATTATTCTTGATGAACATAAAGAGTTAGTAAATAGTCCGCATTTAAATTCTTTAAAATTTTCGGCAAGATATCTTTTGTCATTGGTGAATGATTTACTTCAAATTAACAAAATAGAAGAAAATAAAATCACATTGGAAAATATGATTTTTAATGTTTCTGACGAAATTAAAACCATTGTTGATTCCTTAGAATTCATTGCAGTAAAAAACAACAATAAATTAATTGCCGATATTGATGCCAATATTCCTGAATTCTTAATTGGTGATAAACTGCGCTTGTCACAAGTATTTATGAATTTAGTAAGTAATGCTTTGAAATTTACCAAAGATGGTGAAGTTAAAGTTACTGCAAAGCAAGAAAGAATAGAAGGAACTAAGCATTTTATTTATTTCAGTATTCAAGACAATGGTGTAGGAATTGCAAAAGAAGATCAAGAGAAAATTTTTGAAAAGTTTGTGCAAATAGAACGTAAAGAAGGAGATTACCAAGGTACTGGATTAGGTCTATCTATTGTACAAAAATTAACCGAATTGTTTGGAAGTAAAATTCATCTTGAAAGTGAAGAAGGTGTTGGAACAAACTTTTCATTTACTATTGGTTTTGAAGCTGATGAAACCAAAAAGAATGAGATTATAAATAACATTGTTGTTGATTTATCGTCGAATCATTTTTACAAAATTCTTGTGGTGGAAGACAATAAAATCAATCAAATTGTTACTAAGAAAATTTTAGAAAGTAATAATTTCAAATGTACCATTCTAGAAGATGGTTATGCAGCAATTGAGTTACTAGATAAAGAAAATTTTGATGTAATTTTAATGGATATTAACATGCCAATTATTAATGGATTTGATACTACAAAACTCATTAGAAAAAAAGGAATTACTACTCCAGTAATAGCTTTAACGGCATTTGATAAACAAGAAATTACCGAGCAAGCATTGTCATGTGGAATGAATGATATTATCATAAAGCCATTTGAACAAGGTAAGTTATTTCAAGTTATTAATAATCTTGTTGCAAAAAAAAACGTTGATTAATACCAACGTTTTTTATTCTTTTTAGAAGCATCTGATTTTCTTGAATTTCCAGATTCTGGTTTCTTTTTATTTCTCAAATCTGGTTTTGCATCCGGATTAGGAACTTCGTCTGTGTAGGGATAAGGATGCTCTTTTTCTACTTTTACATTAATCTTAATTAACTTTTCAATATCTTTCCAATAAGGTTGTTCGTCTTTGGCACAAAATGAAATTGCCAAACCAGTATTTCCAGCCCTTCCGGTTCTGCCAATTCGGTGAACATAAGTTTCTGAAATGTTTGGAATGTCAAAATTGATTACATAAGGCAAACTTTCAATATCAATTCCACGAGCTGCAATATCGGTGGCAACTAATACAGATATTTCTTTATTTTTGAATGCATCTAAAACACGTTGTCTTGCGTTTTGCGATTTATCTCCGTGAATTGCTTCAGCAGTTACATTGTTTTTCTTTAGAGCTTTTACCACATTATCTGCACCATGTTTAGTTCTTGTAAAAACCAATACATTTTCGATTTTATCGTTTCTGATGATGTGATATAATAATTTTCTTTTGTCTTCTTTTCCAACAAAATATACTTTTTGATTTACTTTTTCTGCTGTTGACGAAACTGGATCTACCGAAACATATTTTGGTTTGGTCAAAAAAGTATCTGCCAATTCACGAATAGCCATTGGCATCGTTGCAGAAAATAAAAGTGTTTGTCTATTGTCTGGAGTAAGTTTTACAATTTTCTTTACATCATTAATAAAGCCCATATCCAACATTTGATCGGCTTCATCTAAAACTAGAAAATGCAAATGATCTAAATCAATAAATCCTTGTTTGTGAAGGTCTAAAAGTCTTCCAGGTGTTGCTATTAGAATATCAATTCCTTTTTTTAGTTGATCAACTTGTGGCACTTGGCTAACACCACCAAAAATAACCATCGAACGAATATTGGTATATTTTCCGTAGGTATTGAAACTTTCGTCAATTTGAATAGCTAATTCACGAGTAGGAGTAACCACCAAAGTTCTTATTACTTTTCTCTTGGCAGACGAACCTACCAAACGATGAAGCATATTAATAATAGGAATAGCAAATGCAGCTGTTTTTCCGGTACCTGTTTGTGCACAACCCACTAAATCGGTTCCTTCAAGAATTACAGGAATAGCTTGTTGTTGAATAGGAGTAGGCGATTCGTAACCTTCTTCGGTTAATGCCTGTTGTATGTTTTTTAATAAATTTAAATCGCTGAATGTCATAAGTGTAATCGTCTTGAACTGTTTTGTGTCCCGAAACTTCGGGAGCAAAGATAGGTTATATTTATTAAACCTTGTTTTTAGTCAATAAATTGGGAAGTTGAGATTTGATTTATTTTGAAGTATTATCTAAATCTAATTTATAAGGCATTTTAAAAATTATAATTACAATTAAAATATTCAATAATAAAAAAGGTGTAAAATATGTAAATCCAATTAAGATATTATCACTAGAATGAATCAATGTTCCTATTGACCAAATTGTTAATGATAGAATACTTGCAAATTTTGCAGGTTTTATTTTAGATAGAAAAATAATTGATATTACATTTAGTACACTACAAACTTTTAAGAAGAAACGAATAATTGAGGCAGTAATTCCTTGATAGCATGAGCCTCCTTCAGTTTCAAATTTATTTGGAATATTGAAATATGAATATAGGAAAGCAACTGAAAGAGCTACTAATAAAGAAATTATTACTTTTTTATTCATTTTTTATTGTATAATATTTTAACTCCTCAATATCTTTTCCATGGTTCTACCTTTAGCCAATTCGTCTATTAGTTTATCTAAATAACGAATCTTTTGCATCAATTTGTTTTCTATTTCTTCTATTCTATAACCACAAATTACTCCAGTTATTTTAGTCACATTCTCGTTTAATTGTGGAGCATCTTCGAAGAAAGTTTCGAAAGTTGTTTTATTGTCTAAAATCTGTTGCAATTGCTCTTGGTTGTATCCAGTAAGCCAACAAATGATGGTGTCAACTTCTTCTTTGGTACGACCTTTTTTTTCAGCTTTGTTTACATAATGCGGATAAACACTCGCAAATGAAGTAGTAAATATTCTATGATTTTCCATTTAGTATTTCAATTTATGAGTTATTTGAAAGACTTTTTGTTAATTAAACGACAATCCGAAAAGTAAGTTTATTGCATTGGTTTTTACTGTTCCTCCATTCCAAACATCTATTTTACTTGTATTATTTAATCCTAAATTTTCTCTGATTTCTATGTAGAATTTTTTATTGTTTTTTAAATCAAAGTTTTTACCAACTCCAAAAGATAAACCTAAATCGGTTTTTTTGTTGTTTTTTGTAGTGACAACATCAGATGAGCCGAAACCAGTTACATTTAGGTCGTTTGTGAATTTGGATTGTAATAAGAACCCAATAAATGGTCCACCATTAACATAGAAACTATCCTTATTTTTAAAATTGTATTTTAGTAATATTGGAACAATTAAATAATCATAATGTCTTTTTGAAGTGAAATTATATTCTTGCATTGGATCGTCAAAATTCTGTCTAATATAAATATTGTTTGCCGCTTTTTGGCTTTTGCGTTCGTAATTAAGTTCTATTTTTAGGCTTAATTTTTCCTTCATTTGGTATTCGAAATTTATTCCTCCTAAATAAGCAAACGCAGGACTTTCGTTATAGAATTGACTATAAGCTGTAGGAACAGTATATCCTCTGTAATTAGAATAGTTGAGACCGGCTTGAAAACCAAACTTGATTTTGGAACTTTGTGAAAAAGCAAAAAAGGAAGTTAGTAGTGTAAAAATTAAGAGGCTTTTTTTCATTGGAACAATTTCGATAGTTTACAAAAATTAATTTTAACTCAACTCCACTAATGTCTTCGCTTTGATGAAGTCTGTTACAAGGTAACCAATTAATTTTCCAACTAAGTGGCTGTTTTTATCGTGGTCTAAACTTGGTGCGCCTTCGCAAATGTGCAAGTAAGCGGCATTTTGGTGTTTGCCAAAAAAGTAAATGAATTGGCGCACTTCTTCTACAGAAAAACCACTTAATGTCATAGCACTACAAGGTATGTTTGGAATTGAATCTAAGTCGATTTCTACACCATAGGAATCATTTTTTATAAAGTCTAGAGCAAATTGCATTTCGCTATTAAAATTCTTGGTCATTTTAATTTTCATACTATCATAAGTGTTGTACAAAACTCTATCTTTTAAGGTTTTGAGTTTATCTAAAACACTTTTAGAAGTATAGCAATGGTGTAAACCAAAAATGAAATATTTCTTAAGAAAACCTTCTTCAAAAGCATATGAAAATCCGTTTCCGCTGTGGCGACCTTCCAAAATTCTAAAATCGGAATGCGCATCAAAGTTTACTGCATTTATTGGCTTTCCTTTGGCTAAAGCTGTTCCTTTTATGTTTCCGTAGGCATTGTTGTGACCACCACCAATCACCAAAGGTATTTTTCCAGCAGTAACAATTAGAGAGATTATATGTGCTACTTCTTTGTCAATTTTTACAACTAATTCGCTTAACTTTTTTCTGTCGGCAGTTACGTTAAAATCTAGATTTTGAACTAATTCCATTTCTTCGGCTACGTCTAATGCACCCAAAACTACAATTTGTGAGCCTTTGCAAAAACGATTGTGCTGAATATTAGCAATACTTTTAATGGCACTTTCCCAAGCGGTACTTGCTCCAGGTCGGCCATAATTGGCTCTTACTCCAATATCTTCTGGAATTCCGAATAAAACAAATTGTTGCTCACATTCTTTAAGAAATTTAGCCACATCTTGCTCTTTTGGAATGGTTACCATTTTTTCTCCAAATTTCACTTCACCGCTACGATGATTAGTAATCTTTGACAAATCGAATGCTGTAAAGCGAATAAGTTTTTCCATTAGAAAAATAAATCTTTCTCCAAAAATAATATATTTATGTTAACATACGTTTATGCTTAAAGTAATATTACTAAATTTGTTCAAATTAATTCTATAAAAATGGAAAATCAAAAAGGTAACTCGTCGTTAAAAGCCATAATACTAGTGCTTTCACTATTGTTGTTGGGAAGTTTGTTTTACATCTTCAAATTGACAACAGACACCAAAACTCTTGAAACAGAAGTTTCGTCTGTAAAAACAGAAAAAGACAATGTTCTTAAAGATTTAGAAGAACTAAAAGCTACTTATGATGCCGCAATTGCAGAAAACACATCAATGTCTGATGAGTTAATTGCTGAAAGAGAAAAAGTTGTAGGATTGATGGCGCAATTAGAGAAATCTAAAGGTGATGTAAATGCTATGGCAAAATACAAACAACAAGTAGCTGCATTGCAAACTAAAATGAACAGTTTGATGCAAGAAGTTGCTGTGTTGAAAAAAGAAAATCAAACACTTAATACAAATTTAGATAGTACAAAAGTAGTTTTGGCAGATTCTAAAAATTACAATCAAGTACTTGTAGGTCAAAATGAAGAACTTTCTAAAACAGTTGAAAAAGCTTCTAAATTGTCTGTATTAAATTTGAAAACTGGTTCTTATAAATTGAAAGGTTCTGGAAAACAAATAGAAACAGACAAAGCGAGTAGAGTAGATATCTTGAAAGTGAGTTTTACTATTGCTGAAAATAGTGTTGCAAAATCTGGAGATAAAACTTATTACGTTCAAGTAATTGATAGCAAAAACAATGTTCTTGGTGACAAAATTAATACAAGTTTTGGAGACAAATCATTGACTTATAGTTTTACCTCTACAGTGAAATATGAAAATAAAACGGTTGATGTGGTTAAAGATTTGCCAGGAAAAGATTTTCAAAAAGGAACGTATTTTGTAAATGTATTTGACAAAGCAGAATTGGTTTCAAAATCTAGTTTTACATTGCGATAAAACAATTATTAATTCAAAATAGGAAAAGGTGTTTACTTCGGTAAACGCCTTTTTTGTTTATAACTTGTTAGTTTATCAACGACTGAAATAGTACTTTTTGATGTTATTTTGTAGTATAATAGAATTGTAATGAGCAATAAAAGAAGTATTACTATTTTAATCGGAATTATTGGTGTGTTGTTGCTGATGTTGGCAGGAACCATTGGCTATATTCTTGGCAATACCAACGAAAATGGTTCAACTTCAACTGGAATTAGCTATGACAAAAAGGTAATGCAAGAAATTGAAGAATTAAAACAAATGTATGATTCTAAGATTGCTGAAAAAACCAATAATTATAATGCTCTAGAAGCAGAACGTGAAAAAGTTCAAGCATTAGTTGCTGAGTTAGAAAAAACTAAAAATGATGCTCAAGCTTTAGTAAAATACAAAACGCAATACCAATCTTTGGAATCTAAAATGAGACTTTTGGTAGATGAGATTGTAGTTTTGAAAAACAAGAAGACAAATATTACTATCAAGCAAGAAAAAGCTCAAGTTGCCAAAAAAGTTAACCAACCAAGAATTGAAAATACAGTTACACCAGTAGCAATTCCTGCAAAGAAAGAGGCAGTAGCTGTGACCAAAACAGAACCTACAAAACCTAAATCGGATGATTTTTTCGCGAAAAAAGAATTGCCTAAGCAAGAAGTAGTAGAAGTTAAAAAAACTTCACCACAAGTTCGATTTGAGAAATTTTCTAAAGTTACTTTATCTAATGTAAAAGCTGGTGCGTACTCAATCAAATCTGGTGCGAAACAAATAGAAACAAACGTTTCTGGTAAAACAGATTTGATTAAAATTACTTTTACACTCAATGATAATCCAACGGCCAAAAGTGGCGAAAAGAATTACTACATCCAGATTATTGACGGAAAAAACAATGTTTTAGGCAAACGCATCACTGAGTATTTTGACAACGAATCATTGACATACAGCTTAAGTAAAACCCTAAATTACAACAACCAACAAATGGATTGCACCATAGAGTTTGCCAAAAAAGACTTCGAAAAAGGTGTGTATTTTGTCAATATTTTTGATAGAGATGAGTTAGTTGGCCGTTCTAATTTTACTTTGAAATAGAGTATGTATTTTTTTGATGCATCATCATGATCATTTATTGCTAAAGAACTTTTTCAATTCTAATTACAACTCTTCTATTGGCGTAACGAATGTCTTCTAGCTTTTTAGAAATAGCGATTTTTCTTTTCTCGGGTTTCGTTTCACCAAAATAACTTATTTGTATTTGGTCGGTTGTAATTCCTTTACTAATAAGATAATCGGCTACAGCTTGAACTCTTTTTTTAGAAAGTTCAAGATTGTTTATATCAGTTCCTACATCATCGGTGTGTCCTTCTAAATAAATAATGAATTTTGAAGATTTTTCTGTTTCAAATTTATTAATAACATTAGTATCCAAAAAAGAAGCATTTGTAGCACTAACTTCCCATTGATTGGTTGGATAATAGAGTGTATAGATTGGAGTTGCTAATTCCGTATTAGAAGTCGTTTGTGACAAAGCATTAGTCAAAGCAATGGAGCATAGTAATAGAATTGCTGAAAAGTTTTTGAGCATAGTAATTGTAAAGTTTTTATTAAGGCTAATTTAATAAAATAAATGATGGTTTCCATTAGGAATAAGTCAATTTTTTGAGTAACTTTATGTAAAGAATAGATAGCATGATTAAAGTAAGCAAAGCTTTTATTTTAGACATTTACAAACCAATTGCAAAAGACACTCACAAAGGAATTCAAGGTCACGCGCTTTTGATTGGTGGCAGTTATGGCAAAATGGGTTCGGTGTGTTTGTCGTGTAAAGCCGCTTTGAAATCGGGTTGTGGTTTGGTTACTGCTTTTGTTCCAAAATGTGGTTATGAAATTGTTCAAATTGCCTTTCCAGAAGCCATGGTTTTGACCGATGAAAATGAAAAGGTACTTTCAAATATCAATTACACTATTGAACCAGATGCCATTGGAATAGGCATGGGAATAGGACAGGATGTGCTTACCGAAAAGGCATTTCAGGATTTTTTACTTCACAACAAAACCAATTTAGTTGTGGATGCCGATGGATTGAATATTTTGTCAAAAAACAAAAAATGGTTGTCGCTTTTACCATCAAAAACCATTATCACGCCACACAAAAAAGAACTCGAAAGATTAATTGGAACATGGCAATCTGAGGAAGAAAAGTTGGAAAAAGTCATCCAGTTTTCTTTGGAATATGATTTGGTTGTTGTTGTAAAAGGCGCACCAACATTAGTAATTTACCATTCAGAAATTTACCAAAACACTACCGAAAATCAAGCTCTAGCAACAGCTGGAAGCGGTGATGTTTTATCGGGAATTATTACAAGTTTACTCGCTCAAAATTATGAACCAACAAATGCAGCAATTTTAGGTGTTTTCCTTCACGGATTAACTGCCGACATTGCTGCACCAGAAGTGAGTTATCAAGCGTTTATTGCTAGTGATATTATTGGATATTTGGGGAAGGCTTTTTTAAATCTTAATGAAGGTTCTGTATAATACTATTTAATTTAAGAGTAAATTTTCGCCACAGATAACACAGATTTTACAGATTTTACGGATTTTATCTGTGCTAATCTGTATTATCTGTTTATTTGTGGGCTATTTGCTTTTAGTATAATCCTCTCTAATTTTCTGTTGTTCCAAAATTGATTTTAAAAATGGTGCTATTTCATTTTCAATTTGTGCTTGGGTTAAATCTAATGCCTTAGGATTTTTAATTAGTTGTAGCCAAGGTTTTGGTTCATCATATGTATAGTTTCCAAACACAATAACTGGAGTTCCTTTAACTTTAAGCTCTTCTTTATCATCCAAAATCCATTGATCTGCCCATTCATAAAGGAACTTAGCATCTTTTTGTAACAATCTCAAACAAGAATGTGAAACAGGTAATCCAGGTAAACTATATTCATAGAAGCCAACACCCAGTTTATTTTCGATATTGAAATTCCATTTTAATTCCCATTCGTCGTCAAAAGTACTTGTTGTTTTTTCAGCTTTCCAATTGGTGTAGAACAATCCTAAAGGTGTTTTGTCTTTTTTTCTACCCATATTGGTTGGTCCAGAATAGGTTAGGACTCCGTTTTCATAGGCACCAAATGTTTGTGTTGGATAAGAAAAAAGTAAAACTTTAGCAACGTCTTTCAAATAATCAACTTGCAATGGAAATGGTAAATAATAAACCACATCACCATCAAAATCACTTGGAATCACAAGGGAATCAAGTTTAGATAAATTGGCTATGTCCGTTCGATTAATTGCAGTTACAATTTCTATTTTTGAGCTGTCAGTTGCATTTTGTTTCAACCACATTTTAGTGTTTTCCATTATATAAGAAACTACTTTGGGTTGTTTTCTAACAATCTCTTTTGTTTGATGTACCGAAGTTCTGTTTTGTTTGCAAGAAATTAAAGTTACAATTGAAATTATTGTTAAAAGAAGAATATTAGATTTCATAAGTTCAGGTTTTTGCAAAATTCTTCATTTAATTTGAATAAACTTTTACACAATTACCTAAATAAGTTGTTTAAATACCATTCTAAAAATTATAAAATTTCAATAGAAAACGAGGCTTCAAAACTTGAATTTTCTTCCAAAATTTGTATGTTTTTTTTATCGAATAAGTTTCCATTACTAGAAACTTCATCTGCAAAACCAATCCAAGGTTCGATGCAAATAAATGATGCGTTTTTGACAGTCCAAATTCCTAAACTGCTAAAATCTTCATAATTCACCTTCAAAAACGGATTTCCATTATCCAAAATTTTAACTGATTTTGATTCCAATGTTTTAAAAACTAAAGCATCTTTTTCAAAAAGAGAATAATTTAAGGGCAAATTGGTTTTATCAAGTGCAATAGTACGAGTACCTCCAGAGAATAAATTGTTTTCCAATTCATGAGTTATTAATTCTTCTTGTTTTTCAAATTCTAAACTATAGTTAGTAAAGTTTTTTGGTAGAGCAAATGCTGGATGTGCTCCAATATTAAAAGGCATTTCTGCCTTAGAGTTGTTTTTAATATGATAAATGATGACTAACTTATTTTCAGTTAACACATATTTAATTTGCAACTCAAATTGAAATGGATATTTCTGTAATGTTTCATCATTTTCTTTTAAAGAAAAAGTTACGCTTACATCTGTTTTTTCTATGACTTCAAATTCAAAATCTCTTGCAAAACCATGCCTTGATAAATTATACTTTTTGTCATTATAATAATAAGAATCATTTTTTAAAGCTCCAACAATTGGAAATAGAATAGGAGAATGTTTACCCCAAAATTCAGGATTTCCTTCCCAAATATATTCTTTGTTAACTATTTGATTTTTAAACGAATTTAACTCAGCACCTTTAGTGTTTATTGAAATTGAAAAATTCTTATTTTCTAATTGAATATTCATAACTATTTATGGTTTAAAAAATCTTTTAAATCATCAAACGATTTAATTTTAATACTAACTTTTTCTTTTCCTAAAACACTTTCAATCTGTTTTGGAATTTCTAATTTCACATTCAAAACAGGTTCAACAACATCCAAAAACTTGATAGGATGCGCTGTTTCAAGGAAGAAACCAATTGAGTTTGGTTGTTTTTTCATTTCTTTTTTCAAGCCTAAATACCCAACAGCACCATGAGGTTCGGCAATGTATCCTGAATTAGTATAAATATTTTTCATAGCAAATTTGGTTTCTTCATCGGTGTAAGTATAAGAAGAAAAATCCTTTTCAAATTCAGATAAATCATTGTTATACATTTCTTGAATTCGAACGAAGTTACTAGGATTTCCAACATCCATAGCGTTTGAAATTGTAGCAATAGAAGGTTTCGCATCATAAATTCCATTTTCTAAAAATCTTGGAATCGTATCATTGGCATTCGTTGAAGCAACAAAATGGGTTAGAGGCAAACCTAATTTTTTAGCCATAATTCCAGCGCAAATATTTCCGAAATTCCCACTTGGGCAAGACACTATTAAAGGTTTGTTGTGTTTCTTCAATTGCTTATAAGCAAAGAAAAAATAGAACATTTGTGGTAACCAACGAGCAATATTTATAGAGTTGGCAGACGTTAAATTTTTGTGATTCAAATCGGCATCTAAAAACGCTTTTTTGACCATGTCTTGGCAATCGTCAAAAACGCCATCGACTTCTAAAGCCGTAATGTTTTGACCTAAAGTAGTCAATTGTCGTTCTTGAATATCGCTAACTTTTCTTGAAGGATAAAGAATCACCACTTCAACGCCTTTTACACCAAGAAATCCGCTTGCAACGGCACCACCAGTATCTCCAGAAGTTGCTACTAAAACTGTATTTTTTTGATCTTTATCTCTATTAAAATAAGCCAAACATCTTGACATAAATCGAGCGCCAACGTCTTTAAAAGCCATTGTTGGTCCGTGAAATAACTCTAACGAATAGATATTTTCTTCTACTTGAACCAAAGGAAAATCAAAGGACAAAGTTTCGTCAATGATTTGTTTTAACTCAGCTTCAGGAATTTCTTCGCCTACAAATTGTTGTATGGCTTTGAATGCGATTTCTTCGTTTGATAAGCTTTCAATTTCATCAAAAAAAGATTGTGGTAATTGACTAATTGTTTCAGGAAAATACAATCCTCTGTCAGGTGCAAGTCCTTGAATAACGGCTTCTTGAAAAGAAACTTTGATTGTTTTATTGTTTAAACTGTAATACTTCATATTATTGGAACGCGGATGAAACGGATGCTTCGCAAACTCGGATTTCCACGGTTTTTTTTTTAATTCGTAATTCGTAATTTTTAATTAGTAATTATATCAACACCATTCGGATTAATTCTTGAAATGTGCATGTCAAATACAATTCCTGTATTTTGATAGCTTTCACTCATGGCAAAGGCTACTTTTTCGGCTTTTTCTTGACCTTTGCAAAGTGCGAAAATAGAAGGTCCAGCACCAGAAATTCCTGATCCTAAAGCGTCATTTAGCAAAGCAGCATTTTTCACTTCATCAAAATTTGGAATTAAATGTTTGCGTAAAGGTTCGATGATTACATCTTTTAGCGAACGACCAATTAAATCATAATCAGAAGTGAATAAACCAGCAATTAATCCACCGAGATTTCCTGTTTGTGTAATCGCGTCTTTTAGTGGAATCATGGGTTGTAAAACGGCACGCGCATCAGCTGTTTTTACTTCAATATGTGGATGCAAAACAACAGCGTAAAGTTCGCTCAGACTTTCAATTCGAATCACATCCAACGGATTGTAACCTCTAACTAAAGTAAAACCACCGAGTAGGCAAGGAGCCACGTTATCGGCATGTTCGCAACCACTTGCAATGGCTTCTCCTTTCATAGCAAAATCTACTAATTCGTATTTTGAAAAAGGTTTGCCAAGTAATTCGTTAATTCCAAAAACCGCTCCAGCAGCACTTGCAGAAGAACTTCCAATGCCACTTCCAGCTTTGATTTTTTTATGGATTTCTATTTCAAAACCAAAATCTAAATTCAAATCTTGGGTAATAGCCAAAGCTGCAACACCAGCAACATTTTTTTCAGATTCCATCGGTAAATCGGCACCAGTTATTTTGGTAATTCTTATACCTTTTTCAGCTGATTTTCTGATAATCATTTCGTCACCAATTCCTTCTAGGCAAAGACCTAAAACGTCGAATCCACAATTAAGATTGGCAATAGTTGCCGGACAGAATATTTTTATTTCGTTCATATTATTTTGGTTTCGAGTTTGAAAGTTTCGGGTTTCGGGTTTTGTTTGGCATAAAACTCGCAACTAGTAACTTGTAACTTTTAAACTGTTTTATACATTTCCAATTCGAATCACATCGGCAAAAATTCCAGATGCGGTAACGGCTGCACCAGCACCAGCGCCTTTTATAATTAAAGGTTGGTCGATGTATCTATCGGTGTAAAATTCGACGATGTTGTCTTTTCCTTCCAAATTGTAAAACGGACTTTCTTTCGGAATAAATTGTAAACCAACGCTTGCTTTTCCGTTATCAAACGAAGCTACGAATTTTAATCGAGAATCTTTCGATTTAGCTTCGGCTAAAAGGTTTTCAAAATGACTTGAATGTTTGGTTAGCGATTTGAAGAAATCATCATTATTAGTAGTTTCCATACATTCTGTTGGTAAGAAACAATTGTTCTCTATATTTTCCATTTCCATTTCGTAACCACTTTCGCGAATTAGAATTAGAATTTTTCTAGCCACATCAACACCACTTAAATCAATTTTCGGATCAGGTTCAGTAAATCCTTGTACGCCAGCTTCTTTTACTACATCATTGAAGTTATAGGAATCACTAAAATTATTAAAAATAAAATTCAAACTTCCTGATAAGACTGCATTGATTCGATTGACTTTATCACCTGAAGCAATTAGATGTTTTAGTGTATCGATGATTGGTAAACCTGCACCAACATTGGTTTCAAACAGGAAAGGAGCGTTGTATTTTCTAGATAAAGATTTTAGATATTTGTAATTCTCAAATTGTGAAGAACATGCAATTTTGTTGCAAGTAACGACCGCAATATTTTGTTTTAAAAATTGGTCATAAATTGAAGCAATGTCATGATTGGCAGTAATATCAACGAAAATACTGTTGCGTAAATTCAGACTTTTTGCCTTAGCAATAAATTCGGAAACGTTTGCATTTTCTCCGTTTTCTATAAGTGATTTCCAATCTTTTAAATTCATTCCATCTTCGTCGAAAATCATTTTACGAGAATTAGAAAGTGCAATTACTCGAACATTGATTTTAAGGTTTTCTTTTAAGAATTTCTTTTGTTGGTTGATTTGGTCGATGAATTTTTCACCTACATTTCCAACGCCCATGACGAATAAATTCAGCTGTTTGGTATTGTCTTCAAAGAAACGTTCGTGTAATGTATTCAAAGCTTTTTTGACATCTTTTTCGTTGATTACTACTGAAATATTTCTTTCGGAAGCACCTTGAGCAATCGCACGAATATTAACGTTGTTTTTCCCTAAAGTGCTGAACATTTTACCACTCAAACCTTGATGATTCTTCATGTTTTCACCAACTAAAGCTACAATGCACAAGTCTTTTTCAACGATACAAGGATCAATTTTGTTTTGACTAATTTCTATTTGGAATTCAGTTTCAATTGCTTTTTTTGCCAAATCGGCATCTTGATTTTGAATTCCAATACAAATAGAATGTTCTGAAGATGCTTGTGTGATAAAAATTACGTTGATGTTATTTTGCGAAAGCACAGAAAATAAGCGTTTGGATGATCCAGCTACACCAATCATTCCCGAACCTTCCAAAGTTAACAATGCAATTTTATCAATGTGTGAAATTCCTTTTATTGGGTTATTGGAAGCTTGATTTTCATTTGAAATATAAGTTCCAAAAGCTTGAGGTTCAAAAGTATTTTTAATCCAAATTGGAATCTGCGAATTCAAAACTGGTTGAATTGTTGGCGGATACAACACTTTCGCACCAAAATGCGATAATTCCATAGCTTCTTGATAAGAAATCGACTCAATAGGTTGCGCTTGTTTTACGATTTTAGGATTTGCTGTAAACATTCCATTCACATCGGTCCAAATTTCCAAAGCGTTTGATTTTGTTCCATTGGCAATTATAGCAGCTGTGTAATCGGAACCGCCACGACCTAAAGTTGTTGTGTTTTCAAGTTCATCAGAAGCAATAAAACCAGGTAAAAGAACGACTTGCGATTTATTGGAACCAAAATAATTGGCAATTAATTTATTTGTTAATTCAAAATCAACCGATGCTTTTCCGAAGTTAGAATTGGTTTTGATTAACTCACGACTGTCTTTAAAATTACTATTCGGAATCGTTTGCTGCAAAGCAGTAGCAATAATTTGAGATGACAAAAGTTCACCAAAACTTGCAATAGCATCAGCAGTTCTTGGAGATAATTCGCCCAAAAGAAAACAGCCATCAAGCAAGGTTTGCAGTTGATTAATTTGACTATTTATCTTGATTAGCAATTGATTTTGATTTGAATTATCAACCAAATCAGCAATAGCATCAAAGTGTTTTTGTTTTATTTCGTCTATTGCATTTTTATACGATTCGTCTTTTATTGCAGCTTTTTTGGAAGCATTGATAAGCATGTCAGTCACGCCACTCAATGCAGAAACAACTACAGCAAGTTTATTTTCCTTAGCTTTTTGATTGACAATTTCGATTACGAGTTTTATGTTTTGTGCGTTGGCTACAGAAGTACCGCCGAATTTTAGTGTTATCATAGTTTTAAATTCCAATATTTTAAATTCCAAATTCCAATTATTTAGTTTTAGAATTTGTTATTTGGGATTTGATATTTGTTTTTTGTGATTTATCCATGATTTTCCTTCTTTCAAACGAAAGTACATGAATCATTATTATATGTGAAAATTATACCCCAAATGGGGTTGTAGTTGTTGTAGATGTTGTGCCAACAAAAGTCGCAACCAAAGAAGTGGTTGTGAAAAATGAAGTGATATTATTTTTGTTGTTCATCATACATTTCAAAAGTAGTATTTTTTGTTAATCAAAAAAATGTTGTTTGTATTTTTATGAATATCACAATTTTACATCGTTATCGCATTTGAAATAAATTATTTGAATCGTTATAAAAGCTAAAAATTATTGATTTGATAATAAAATAGAAGTTAAAATAGTTGTATTTTAACAATTGTTTGCTGAATTTTGAGCTCAAATTACATTCAAAAATGGAGCATTCGCATTACATCAGTTCGGAAGTGTTGCAATTAGAGACTTTGCAAGACATTATATCGCAACACAAACCAATTGCCTTATCGGAAGAAGCTAAAATCAATATTCAAAAATGCCGTGAGTATTTGGATAAAAAAATGGCTTCGCACGACAAACCGATTTACGGAATCAATACTGGTTTTGGCTCGTTATGTAATGTGATTATATCTGATGAAAACTTATCGCAACTTCAAGAAAACTTAGTGAAGTCACATGCTTGTGGAACTGGAGATGAAGTGCCACAAGAGATTGTAAAAATCATGTTGTTGCTTAAAATTC
The DNA here is from genome assembly GCF_044341265.1 of Flavobacterium sp. Taxonomy (GTDB): domain Bacteria; phylum Bacteroidota; class Bacteroidia; order Flavobacteriales; family Flavobacteriaceae; genus Flavobacterium. The sequence goes on along the minus strand of NZ_JBIISA010000002.1, from coordinate 91,514 downwards.
AGAGTTTGAGTTATGGAAATTCTGGTGTTCAATTACAAACGGTTGAGCGTTTAGTTGATTTTTATAACAATGATATTTTGCCTGTAATTTATACTCAAGGTTCGCTTGGTGCAAGTGGTGATTTGGCTCCGTTGGCTCATTTGTCATTGCCATTGTTAGGTGAAGGAGAAGTGAATTATGAAGGATTTCGTCAACCAGCAAAAAAGGTTTTGGATAAAATGGGTTGGAAACCAATCGTTTTGCAATCTAAAGAAGGTTTGGCTTTACTAAATGGAACACAATTTATGAGTTCGTATGGAAGTTATATTTTGCTAAAAGCGATGAAGTTTTCGTATTTGGCTGATGTGATTTCGGCAATTTCATTGGAAGGATTTGATGGAAGAATCGAGCCTTTTAATGAATTGATACATTATGTTCGTCCACATAAAGGACAGATTGTGACTGCTAAACGTATGACAGAATTGTTGGAAGACAGTCAAATTATTGCTCAAGAAAAACAACACGTTCAAGATCCTTATTCATTCCGTTGTATTCCTCAAGTGCATGGTGCTTCAAAAGATACAATTGATTATGTAAAGAAAGTTTTTAAGACTGAAATCAATTCGGTTACGGATAATCCTAATATTTTTGTAGGTGAAGATGTGATTATTTCTGGTGGAAATTTTCATGGACAACCTTTAGCTTTGGCTTTAGATTTCTTAGCGATTGCTTTATCAGAACTAGGAAGTATTTCAGAAAGAAGAACGTATCAGTTGATATCTGGTTTGCGTGGTTTGCCTGCTTTTTTAGTTGACAATCCTGGTTTGAATTCAGGTTTTATGATTCCACAATACACTGCTGCAAGTATCGCTAGTCAGAACAAACAATTGGCAACTCCGGCAAGTATTGATAGTATTGTTTCCAGTAATGGTCAAGAAGATCACGTTTCGATGGGAGCAAATGCTGCAACTAAATGCTTAAAAATAATGGAAAATTTAGAGCGCATTTTGGCCATTGAATTGATGAATGCTTCGCAAGCTATTGAATTTAGAAGACCTTTACAATCAAGTGCATTTATTGAAATGTTTTTAAAATCGTATCGTGAAGAAGTTCCATTTGTAAAAGAAGATAGAATTCTACATTATGATATTGAAAAATCAGTTGTGTTTTTGAATACTTTTTTGATTGATTTCGAGGATTAATTTATAACACCAAACTCAAAATCCCCAAAATAGCAGGAACAGCTTGAACGAACAAAATTCGTTTAGAAGCCGTCACGGCACCATAAATTCCTGCAATTAAAATACATATAAGAAAAAATAACGCTACATTTTTACTCCAAATTGAATCCGAAATAAAGAGTGACCAAATCAATCCTGCAGCCAGAAATCCGTTGTATAAACCTTGATTGGCTGCCATAACTTTGGTTTTTTCAAATTGATCTTCGGGAATAGTTTTGAATACTTTTTTGGCACGTGTTGTCCATGCAAACATTTCTAACCAAAGAATGTAAAGGTGAATAAAAGCAATAAATCCGACAATAAGTTGAGAAGTTATATTCATTTTTAATTGTTTAAATTTCCTAATGTTTTATGAATTTTTCTTTTGTGATGGGTTTGTTTCAAATGGTTGTCACCAGAAATAATGCTGATGCTTCCGTCAATTTCGAACATAGCTAATTTAACATCTTTATAAAATTCTACACCATGTTCGCGCATGGCTTCTTTTAGTTCATCATCTGTTATTCCTAATCTTCCAATGGTTTTGAATTCTATTTTTCCATTATGAATAAGAATTTCAGGAGTATCTTGAACTAAATTTTTTATAAATTCTGATTTAGACATCACTTTTTTGAAAATATAATTTATTGCAAAAAGAGCTAATGCAGCTACAATTCCACCATAAAGTGATGTGTTATTTCCAACCATAGCATTTTGAACCGAATTACTAATCAGTAAAATCAAGATTACATCTGCTGTATTTAATTGAGATAATTGTTTTTTTCCAAAAATTCGGAGCGCAATAATCATAAAAAAATAAACAGAAACACTTCGTATAGTAATATCTAAATAAGGATCCATAAGCTATTTATTTTTCACTATTTACTAATCACTTCTTCTTAATATTGCTTTCAATTGCTTTAATCATTTCACCAGCAATATCTTTATTAGTTGCACCTTCAATTCCTTCTAATCCTGGCGAAGAATTTACTTCCAATAAAAGCGGTCCTTTTGAAGAACGAATTATATCAACTCCTGCAACTCTTAAGTCCATAGCTTTGGCAGCTTTTATTGCAATTCGTTTTTCATCAGCTGTTGGTTTCACAATTGATGCCGTTCCGCCCATGTGAATGTTGGCTCTAAATTCGCCTGGCGCAGCTTCACGTTGAATCGATGCAACTACTTTTCCGTCAACTACAAATAATCGCAAATCTTTTCCGTTGGCTTCTTTTATAAATTCTTGTACTAAGATATTGGCATTCAAACTTTTGAAAGCATTAATTACCGATTCGGCAGCTTTTTTGGTTTCGGCTAAAACGACTCCTTTTCCTTGCGTTCCTTCTAATAATTTTACAATTAAAGGTGAACCACCAACCATTTTTATCAAATCGTCGGTATCTAAAGGTGAGTTAGCAAATCCGGTTGTTGGAATATCGACACCATTTCTAAGTAATAATTGTAACGAAAATAACTTATCTCGTGATTGTGTTATGGCTGCAGCTGAATTCAAACAATAGACTTTCATGGCTTCAAATTGTCGAGTCAAAGCACAACCATAAAAAGTAATACTTGGTCGGATTCTAGGGATTACAGCATCAAAATTATCTAAAACTTTTCCGCCACGATAATGAATTTCTGGCGTATCGGCATCTAGTTTCATATAACATTCTTTGATGTTTAGAAAATGCATTTCATGACCTCGCATTTCGCCGGCTTCCATAATTCGTCTGTTGCTATATAACTCAGGATTACTAGCTAATAAACCAATACGTAAACCTGTTTTATTTGGAATTGCATTGACATATAAATCTTTTAAGTTTTCAATAGTGGTTTGTCCTAAAAGATATTTTTGTTCGGGATCAACTAAAATTCTTCCGCTCATTGCTTCACGTCCAAGTAGCATTCTAAATCCCATTGAATCTCGATTAGTAAGTGTCATTTCGATTTTCCAAGAGTCATTTCCGAGTTTGATTTCAGTTTGAATGACATAACGTTGTTCACGAAAACCACTCGAACTTTTTACAATTCGTTTGTCAATTAACAATGCCTCGCAATGAATAACGGTTTTGAGATTGTTTTGAATAGGGTTGATGTCAAATTTAACCCAATTGATTCCGTCTTTTACAAAAGGCGCAATGTTTATGGCGTGTAATGCAGATGTTTTTGCACCTGAATCAACACGTGCTTTAATTGCTGGAATTCCAAGTTCGGGAAAGGAACACCATTCTTCTGAACCTAGTATGATTTTGTTTTGTTGCATTTGCTTTAAAAAATTAAGCCACGAATTACAGGAATTTTCACTAATTATTTAGAGTAATTCAAGTATTTCGTGGCTGAAATATTGAGGTTTAAATTTTTTAACTTGTTGGCTCTTCTTTCTTTTGAACTCTTACATTCAATTCGTCAGCGCCATCTTCGATATCCATAAAAATTTCGTCACCAGAATTGATTTTAGAAGTGATAATTTCTTCAGCAAGCGTATCTTCAACATATTTTTGAATAGCTCTTTTTAATGGTCTTGCGCCAAATTGTTTATCAAATCCTTTTTCTGCGATGTAGGCTTTTGCTTTATCAGATAAATTTAATGTATATCCTAAATCAGCTACACGTGCATAAAGTTTTTTCAATTCGATTTCGATGATTTTGTCAATATCATGTTTTTCTAATGAGTTGAATACAATTACATCATCAATTCTGTTAAGGAATTCAGGTGCAAAAGTTTTCTTCAAGGCATTTTCGATGATTCCTTTCGAATGGTCATCGGCTTGAGCTACTTTGGCAGCAGTACCGAAACCAACACCTTGACCAAAATCTTTCAGTTGACGAGCACCAACGTTAGAAGTCATAATAATGATAGTATTTTTGAAGTCAATTTTACGACCTAAACTATCAGTTAAATAACCATCATCAAGAACTTGTAACATCATATTAAAAACATCTGGATGTGCTTTTTCAATTTCATCAAGCAATACAACGCAATACGGTTTTCTTCTTACTTTTTCTGTTAATTGTCCACCTTCTTCATAACCAACATATCCTGGAGGTGCACCAATTAAACGAGAAATAGCAAATTTTTCCATGTATTCACTCATATCAATACGAATTAACGCATCTTCTGAATCGAATAATTCTTTTGCCAATACTTTAGCTAATTGTGTTTTTCCAACTCCTGTCGAACCTAAGAAAATAAACGAACCAATAGGACGATTTGGATCTTTCAATCCGGCACGATTTCTTTGAATTGAACGAGCAATTTTTAGCACAGCTTCGTTTTGCCCAATTACCTTACCTTGAAGTAGTTCGGGAAGATTAGCTAATTTATTACTTTCAGTTTGAGCAATTCTATTTACAGGAATTCCTGTCATCATTGAAACAACATCAGCAACGTTATCTTCTGTAACTTGAATACGATTGTTTTTAGAATCTTCTTCCCATTGTTCTTGAGCAATAGCAAGTTCTTTTTCTAGTTTCTTTTCGTCATCACGAAGTTTGGCCGCTTCTTCATATTTCTGTCTTTTTACAACCGAATTTTTAAGCTCACGAACTTCTTCTAACTGACGTTCTAAATCCAAAATTTGTTTTGGAACATCAATATTTGTGATATGAACTCTTGAACCAGCTTCATCTAAAGCGTCAATTGCTTTGTCTGGTAAAAAGCGTTCCGACATGTATCTATCTGTAAGTTTTACACATGCTTCAATAGCTTCATCAGTATAAGTTACATTGTGATGGTCTTCATATTTGTTTTTGATGTTGTTTAAAATAGTGATTGTTTCCACTACTGAAGTTGGTTCTACAATTACTTTTTGGAAACGTCTTTCTAATGCACCATCTTTTTCAATATATTGTCTGTATTCATCAAGTGTTGTAGCACCAATACATTGTATTTCGCCTCTTGCTAAAGCAGGTTTGAACATGTTTGAGGCATCAAGCGAACCAGTTGCTCCGCCAGCGCCAACAATAGTGTGAATTTCGTCAATGAATAGAATGATATCGTCGTTTTTCTCCAACTCATTCATTACGGCTTTCATTCGCTCTTCAAATTGTCCGCGGTATTTTGTTCCAGCAACTAAACTTGCTAAATCTAAAGTTACAACCCTCTTATTAAAAAGAATTCTTGAAACTTTCTTTTGGATAATTCTCAAGGCCAAACCTTCAGCAATAGCTGATTTACCAACTCCAGGTTCACCTATTAATAAAGGATTATTTTTCTTTCTACGGCTTAAAATTTGAGAAACTCTTTCAATTTCTTTTTCACGACCGACAACTGGATCCAGTTTTCCTTCTTCTGCCATTTCTGTCAAATCACGACCAAAGTTGTCCAAAACAGGAGTTTTAGATTTCTTGTTAGATTTGTTGGCAGGTGTGTTAAAACTATCACCTTTCATGCTGTCATCTTGACCTGAATCTTCATTGAACGATTCGTTTCTTGGTAAATTTTCTAAAAAATCTTCGTCTTTTGGTGTCATATCTAAATATTGTTCTTTCGCTATTTCATAATCGATTTTCATCTTATTTAATAGCTTTGTTGTGGGATCATTTTCGTTTCTCAATATACACAACAATAAATGTGCCGTGCTAATTGAGGTGCTTTGAAAAACTTTAGCTTCAAGAAAAGTCGTCTTTAAAGCACGTTCTGCTTGTCTTGTTAAGTGTAAGTTTTTCTTTTCGATGCTAGTTTCTGCATTAGGATTTGGCGGACTTAAAACTTCAACTTTACGTCGTAAATGGTCTAAATCAACAGAAAGATTATTCAATATATTGATTGCCTTTCCGTTTCCATCTCTCAAAATTCCAAGCATAAGGTGTTCAGTGCCAATAAAATCATGGCCTAAACGTAATGCTTCTTCCTTACTGTAGGTAATAACATCTTTAACTCTTGGAGAAAAATTATCATCCATATCTATAATTGTATTATTGAGGTAAATTTAGTGAATTACTTGAATTATTACAAATATCATTCCGTGTAAAACACTTGTCAGTAAATTGACAAAAAAAAAATTAAATATAATGATAACAATATGGTAATTTATTAACCATTTTATCAGTCAAATTTGTTAATAAATCATTGAAATTAGTGTTTGAAAATGCTTTTAAAAATACCAAAAAGATGTATATTGCACGTTTGAATTCTAAATTAATTTATTTTAAAAATTTATAAATATGTCTGACGGAGAAAAGTTAATTCCTATTAACATTGAAGACGAAATGAAGTCAGCTTACATCGATTATTCGATGTCAGTTATTGTATCAAGAGCATTACCAGATGTACGTGATGGTTTAAAACCAGTACACAGAAGAGTACTTTACGGAATGTATGATTTAGGAGTTTTTTCTAATAGAGCTCACAAGAAATCCGCAAGAATTGTTGGAGAAGTTTTAGGTAAGTACCATCCACACGGTGATACTTCGGTATATGATGCAATGGTTCGTATGGCTCAAGAATGGAGTTTACGTTATTTATTAATTGATGGTCAAGGTAACTTTGGTTCAGTTGATGGTGATAGTCCTGCAGCAATGCGTTATACTGAGGCAAGAATGAAAAAGATGTCGGAAGACATTATGGCAGATATCGATAAAGAAACTGTTGATTTCAAATTGAACTTTGACGATACTTTATATGAGCCAACAGTAATGCCAACACGTGTTCCAAATTTATTAATAAATGGAGCATCAGGAATTGCAGTAGGTATGGCTACAAATATGGCACCTCATAACTTAACAGAAGTTATTGACGGAACATTAGCTTATATAGACAATGAAGAAATAGAAATTGACGAATTAATGAACCATATCAAAGCTCCAGATTTTCCAACTGGTGGTGTGATTTATGGTTATGAAGGAGTTCGTGAGGCATTCAAAACAGGAAGAGGTAGAATTGTAATGCGTGCTAAAGTTGGCTTTGAAGAAGTTGACGGAAGAGAATCGATTATTGTTACCGAAATTCCTTACCAAGTTAACAAAGCTGAAATGATTAAGAAAACAGCTGACTTGGTCAATGAGAAAAAAATTGAAGGTATTGCCAACATTCGTGACGAATCGGATAGAAATGGTATGCGTATCGTATATATTTTAAAACGTGATGCTGTTGCTAATGTAGTTTTGAATACCTTATATAAATATACTCAATTACAATCTTCTTTCAGTGTAAATAATATTGCATTAGTAAAAGGAAGACCTCAAATGTTGAATCTGAAAGATTTGATTCATTATTTTGTAGAGCACCGTCATGATGTTGTAGTTAGAAGAACGCAATTTGAATTAAGAAAAGCTGAAGAAAGAGCTCACATTTTAGAAGGTTTAATAATTGCTTCAGATAATATTGATGAAGTAATTGCATTAATTCGAGCTTCTAAAGATGGTGAAGAGGCAAGAACTAAATTAATTGAAAGATTTAGTTTATCAGATATTCAAGCTCGTGCTATTGTTGAAATGCGTTTGAGACAATTAACAGGTCTTGAGCAAGATAAACTTCGTGCAGAGTATGAAGAAATCATGAAATTAATCAATCATTTAAAAGAATTATTAGCTAGCAAAGAAATGCGTATGGCTTTAATCAAAGAAGAGTTGATTGAAATTAGAGATAAATATGGCGATGAACGTCGTTCTGTGATTGAATATGCAGGTGGCGATGTTAGTATCGAAGATTTAATTGCCGATGAAAATGTAGTAATTACAATTTCGCATGCAGGTTATATCAAACGTACCTCTTTGACAGAATACAAAACTCAAAATAGAGGAGGAGTTGGACAAAAAAGTGCTGGAACAAGAGATCAAGATTTCTTAGAGCATTTATTTGTAGCAACGAATCACAACTACTTATTGATTTTTACTCAAAAAGGAAAATGTTATTGGATGCGTGTTTACGAAATTCCAGAAGGAAACAAGCAAAGTAAAGGTCGTGCGCTTCAAAACCTTATCAACATTGAAAGTGATGATAAAGTAAAAGCATTTATATGTACTCAAGATTTGAAAAATCAAGAATACGTTAAAAATCATTACATCATTATGGCTACTAAAAAAGGTCAAGTGAAGAAAACATCTTTAGAAAAATATGCAAAACCAAGAGTAAATGGTGTTGCTGCCATTACAATTAAAGAAGATGATGAATTATTTGCAGCAGAACTAACAAATGGAAGTAGCCAAGTTTTAATTGCAGTTAAATCCGGTAAATTAGTTCGTTTTGAAGAAGCTAAAACTCGTCCAATGGGAAGAACAGCATCCGGAGTAAGAGGAATTAGATTGAGAGATGAACAAGATGAAGTAGTTGGAATGGTTTCTGTTGATGAAAATAGCATTAATGAAACACAATTATTATGTGTAACAGAAAATGGTTATGGAAAAAGAACCAAGCTTGAAGATGAAGGTGAATCAGTTTACCGAATAACAAACAGAGGTGGAAAAGGTGTAAAAACATTGAACATTACTGAAAAAACTGGTGCATTAGTTTCTATCAATACAGTTACTGATGCAGATGATTTAATGATTATCAACAAATCTGGTTTAACCATTAGAATGGATGTTTCTACATTGAGAGTTATGGGTAGAGCTACGCAAGGAGTTCGATTGATTAACTTAAAAGGAAGCGATTCTATTGCAGCCGTAACTAAAGTTATGAAAGATGAAGAGGAAGAAGCTATTGCAATTGATGGTGAAGAATTAGAAATTGATCCAAATGCAATTATCGAAGATGATGCAGATGATGACGATGATGCAGAAAATCAAGATGAAGATGCAGAAGAAGCAGAAGATGATTCTGAAGAATAATATTTTAAATTTAAAATAAAATGCAAAAGCTATGTTTTCCTTTAATTATTATTGGTGGCATAGCTTTTGTTAATTAACACAAAAAAAACAACAATTAAATAATACCATTATGAAAATTAAACAAATAATAATAGCTAGTACATTATTAGTTTCTGTTGCTTCTTTCTCCCAAAAAGATGAATTGAAAGCGTTAAAAAAAATATATGCTAAAGACATTCCAAGTGCCTCGGATATTGTTGAATACAAGTCTAATATCACTAAATTAGAAGCACTTGCAACTGAAGAAAACGACAAAGTTTATTCAAATTTTTACAAATGTATGCTTCCAATTATGGAAATTACTTCTCTTGGTCCAACTGCAACACCAGCTCAAATGATGAAATATGTTAATGTTAAATCGATTTCAGAATTAGCATCAGGTTTAAATGCAACTTTAGATTACGAGAAAAAAACAGGAAAGAAAATTTACACTGATGATATTATTGAAACAATTTCATCATTCAAACCTGAGATGTTGAATTATGCAATTGCATTAGGAAATCAAAAAAAACATAAAGAAACATCAGAAGTTTTATATTCAGTATATCAGTTAGATAAAAAAGAACCTGATAATTTATATTTCGCTGCTAATTATGCTGTTAATGGTTTGGATTATGAAAGTGCTTTGAAATATTATAAAGAATTGAAAGCAATAAATTATTCAGGTGAGAAGATTTTATATTTAGCTAAAAATAAAGCTTCAGGAGTAGAGGAAAACTTTTCAAAAAAAGTAGATAGAGATAATCTTGTAAAATTAGGAAGTCACATCCTTCCAAGAGAGGAAAAAGAACCTTCAAAAAAAGCAGAAATCACTAAGAATATTGCATTAATTTTAGTTGAATTAGATAGAAAAGATGAAGCTAAGGCAGCTCTTGCAGATGCTAGAAAAGAAAATCCAGATGATGTTAATCTTATAACCTATGAAGCAGACATTTATTTAAAAATGAATGATACAGAAAATTATAAAAGATTAATAAACGAAGCTTTGTCAAAAAGCCCTAACGATAAAATTTTATTATTTAATCTAGGAGTGACAAGTGGTAACGCAAATCAATTGGAAGATGCTGAAAAATATTATAAAAGAGTTATAGAAATTGACCCAAAATATACTGATGCTTATCTTAATCTATCTGATATCATTTTAAAACCAGACGCTAAAATTGTAAAGGATATGAATAATTTAGGGATGAGTTCAAAAGAACAAAAACAGTTTGAAACTTTAACGGCAGAACGTAAAAAAATATTTAATAAAGCAATGCCTTTTTTAGAAAAAGCTTATGAATTAGATCCAACTAATGAAGTTGTTAAAAGCAATTTAAAGTCAGTTTATAGTTTTCTAGAATTAAATGATAAAGTAAAAGCAATGAATTAGTATTGTTTTTAAACTAAAAAAAGCGTTCAAATTTTGAACGCTTTTTTTATTTATATGATTTTCTTAATAACTCTTAATCTGTGAGTATGTCTGTTGAGTTCAGCATTATAAATGCCTAAATGATCTAATCGGTCAATTCGTACCTTGCCACTTGCATGAATGATATAGTTATCTTCCAACATGATGCCAACGTGAATAATATTGCCTTCTTCATTGTCAAAAAACGCTAAGTCTCCAGGTTCACTTTCTTCAATAAAACTCAATACTTCTCCCTGACTGGCTTGTTGCGTAGCATCACGAAGTAGTTTGTATCCATTCAACTTGTAAACCATTTGGGTAAAACCAGAGCAATCAATACCAAATGGAGTTTTTCCACCCCAAAGATACGGTGCATTCAAATACATATAAGCTGTATTTATCAAACTTGCTTTAGACTTTATTCCACTTACTTTTAATCCTTCAAACTCATAGTTTTCTGTATTTATATCGCTATGATTTAAAAAGGATAGAGAAGCACCAAGTGTAACAGGAATTAAAATATTGTTTTTTGTTGAAATATATTCAACCAAATCAGAATTCAAAATAATAGCTTCTTTGCAAAGCATTTCATAATTTTCTTTCGAAATTATCTGATATTGTTTGCTGTCAATCCAGCCTTCATAATCATCAAAATGTAATCTTACTTTAGACCATTGTTTATTGTGCTCAAGAACTTCAAAATGTTCTCCAAAAAGTATTTGAGAGACAATTTCACTTCTGTCACTTGGTTCTATTCGTAAAGGAATTGTTGATAAATTACAAATGGCAAACATGCAATTTTGTTAGGTTTATAATTTTTAATTATGCTTTTTCTATAACGATTGCAGAAGCGCCACCACCACCATTACAGATAGCTGCAGCACCAATTTTCGCATTGTTTTGATGTAAAACGTTTATTAGTGTAACCACTATTCTTGCTCCAGAGCAACCTAGAGGATGACCTAATGAAACAGCACCTCCATTAACATTAACTTTGTCATTTGGTAAACCTAATATTTTTGCATTTGCCAAGCCAACTACAGAAAATGCTTCGTTGAATTCAAAATAATCAACATCTGAAATTGATAAGCCAGCTTTTGTTAACGCTTTTGGTAATGCTTTTGCAGGAGCAGTCGTAAACCATTTTGGTTCTTGAGCAGCATCTGCGTATGATTTTATGTAAGCTAATGGTTTTAATCCCATTGCTATTGCTTTTTCTTCACTCATCAATACAACTGCAGCTGCACCATCGTTAATAGTTGAAGCATTTGCAGCAGTTACAGTTCCTTCTTTGGTAAAAACAGCATTTAATGTTGGGATTTTATCCAATCTTACATTAGTATATTCTTCATCTTTAGTAACCATTATAGGATCTCCTTTTCTTTGCGGAACTGCAACAGGAACAATTTCTGAATCAAATTTTCCTGCATCCCATGCTTTTGCTGAACGCTCATAGGATTGAATTGCAAACGCATCTTGCTCTTCACGAGTAATTTTATATTCTGAAGCACATAAATCAGCTGCAACTCCCATAGCGTTATTATCGTATGCATCAACAAGTCCGTCTTTTTGCATTCCATCTTGCATTGATGTTGGTCCAAATTTAACCCCATTTCTCATGTGAACATAATGTGGAATCAGACTCATATTTTCCATTCCTCCAGCTACAACAATTTCGGCATCACCAGCCATAATAGCTTGTGCTCCAAACATAATTGATTTCATTCCAGAAGCACATACTTTGTTAACGGTTGTACAAGCAACTTCATTTGACAATCCTGCATAAATAGCGGCTTGTCTTGCTGGAGCTTGACCAACGCCAGCTTGTACTACATTACCCATAAAAACTTCGTCAACCAAATTTGGATCAAGATTGATTTTATTTAAAGCTCCTCTGATAGCAGCAGCACCCAAATGAGGTGCAGGTACAGTTGATAATGAACCCATAAAACTTCCAATAGGAGTTCTTACTGCAGAAACAATTACAATTTTTTTACTCATAATATTTATTATTTCCCCAAAGTTGGGATTAGTTTGTTAGTTTGCAATGCAAATTTACTATTTTTTAGGGAAAATTCATTTTACATTGAAAGATATTCGTTTATTAATTCAATATTAATAAAATATTAATTTCTATTTATTTGATTTTTAAGTATTTCATTAAAATGTGAGAATTATATCAAAAAAAAGAGTTTAAAATGTTGTAAATATTATAATGAAAGCTTACATTTGCAACCGCTTAAAGAGAAAAGTTCTTATATTATATATTGAATTTTGGAGAGTTGCCTGAGTGGCCGAAAGGACATGTTTGCTAAACATGCGTATGGGAAACTGTACCAAGGGTTCGAATCCCTTACTCTCCGCTTTTTTTGTTTTCGGGGTGTAGCGTAGCCCGGTTATCGCGCCTGCTTTGGGAGCAGGAGGCCGCAGGTTCGAATCCTGCCACCCCGACTTTTAATATTTTATATTAAAATTGGTTCCATAGCTCAGCTGGATAGAGCAACGCACTTCTAATGCGTAGGTCGAAGGTTCGAATCCTTCTGGGATCACAATTTAAACCTTCTTTTTCAAGAAGGTTTTTTTGTTTTAATATATTTCGTAAATTTCGAAATAAATATTTTTCGATGAACTTCAAGAGTTATTTTTTATCAATCCTCACTTTACTGATTTTTATTAGTTGTAAATCGACGGAAACTTCTTTTGTAAAAAGTAGAAAAACGTTATCCAATAACTATTTAACTGGAAATTCAATTGCTATTTATGACGGAATTAATGACACAACATTTGTAAATTTAAAAGACTTCAGTTCAGATTTTGTTTTTGATATGAAATATGCAACAGATGATAATTTTCTCAAAAGCAAAGTTTATGATTGCGATGAATGCTATTTAAGATTGAAGACCATAAAAAGTCTTGTTGAAGCTAACGAAGAATTTAAATCTTTAGGTTATAGAATAAAACTTTTTGATTGTTACAGACCTCTAGATATCCAAAAGAAAATGTGGATTATTATGCCTAATGCAGATTACGTAGCAAATCCAGCCAAAGGTTCTATTCACAATAGAGGAGGAGCGGTCGATATTACTTTGATAGATGAAAATGGGATTGAACTTGATATGGGAACCACATTTGACTTTTTCGGTCCTGAAGCAAGTCATAATTATCAAGATATTTCCAAAAAAATAAAAAAGAATAGAGCTTTACTAAAATCTGTTATGCTTAAGCACAATTTTAAATCGTTTGATTCTGAATGGTGGCACTACAATTTAATTGATAGTAGTAAAGACAATTTAGCTAATTTTAAATGGAATTGTGACTAAATTATTGAATACATTTTAAATAATTCATAAAATAATTGTCAGGAGCATAAGTCTTTTTATCTACTTCTGAATCCAATTCGCTTTTGCAAACATAATCAATTGCTTCTCCTGTATATTTAATTCTTATAAATGAAATTGGAGAAGTTTTTAAGTCTTCAAAATTATCTTTTACAAATAGAAAATACCCATTTAGAATTCTGACATTTTCTTTGTCATTCATAACTGAATTACCACATGTTTCTATTTCTGGTGAAATTAAAGTAACAATTTTGCCATTTGTAAGTTGGATGTAAATTTTAGAATTTTCATCAAAACATTTTGCAGCAATAAACTCCGAACTTTTACTTATCATTTGAATGTTTAATGATAAAAGCCCATCAGCATTAATTAATGAAAAGTAAATAGATGTTTGACTGTTTCCAAAAACTCTTTCATGCATTAAATATCCTTTAGTTGATTTGTAGGTACCAATGCTATCAGTGACATTTGAACTATAATCACAATCAGTTTGAGCAAATGAATTCAAAGAAAGTGTTAGAAAGAATGCTGTTAAAATTATCTTTTTCATTTAAAATTTTATTTTGTTGCAAATTAAAGCTATTTTATTTTCATTTTTATCGGTTGTGAAAAAACAATATTGATTTCCTCCATCTTTTATTTTCCATTTTTTTCTTATATTATCAACTGTATCAGGAAAATTTCTAACCGTCACATTCATTTTTTGATTGCTAAAGTTTTCAATCATATCTTTTTTAGAACAGTTAACTATTTTTTTAATTTGAAAAGCCCTTCCCGGAAAATCAATTAATTCATCTGAAGTATATAAATGGGAGTTTTTATGTAATTTATCTACAGAAAAAAAACTTGCAATTTGATTGAATCCGCCAGATTTCATAACTGCACTATTGGGTTCATAAAGATATTTTTTGGGAACACCATAGTTTACTTCGCTCTCAGAATTCATATCGAAATCAAAAACTTCTTTATTTTGCTTAGTAAAGTTTACTGTTTTAATCGATATTTCACCATTATAACCTTTTTCAATAATCCATAGAAGTTCTTTAACTTCATTATCTAGAGCTACAATATGTATTTGTTTTACATTCTTTAGTTCTTTCAATCCTGCTGAAATATCGAGTATTGGTGCAGTTTTAATCACAATATTATCGGAATACTCAAAATAAGTATCTTGTAAATCTGGAACATTTGGTAGGCAATCCTTCAACATGAAGACTTTTCCTTTTGCATCATTTCTTCTTGACGGGTCAATGTAAATCCAACTAAACTTTTGATTTAATTGTTCTAAAGTTTTAAGACTATCACCTTCAATACAATTGATATTTAAAGCATTTAATTGTTTGAAATTATGAGAAACTATTTCAGATAATTCAGGATTAATTTCACAATGAACGATGGTGTCAATTTTTTTTGAAAAATAATAATCATCAATTCCAAAGCCACCGGTCAAGTCTATTAAACTATCACCAGAAATAATTTCAGATTTATATTTTGCAGTAGCTTCTGACGATGTTTGCTCAATAGAAATTTTGCTTGGAAAAATAATAGTATCACCATTGAACCAAGTAGGAAGTTTATCTTTAGATTTGGTTCGAGATTCAATTTGATTTAATAAAACTTTAAACTCAATATGAGAAAACGGATTTTTTTTAAGTGCTAATTTTGAGGTGTCTAATCCAGTATTTTCAATAATAAATTTTTGAATTTCAGGATTTAAAATTTCATTAAATTTCATCTTTAAAATCTAAATATTATAAATTTTTAGTTAGAATTTTAATTACTTTATTTTCAGGAAAAAACTCTTTCCCAATTACTTTTAGAGTTGTGTATAGAGGCACCGCAATTATCATTCCTGTGATTCCAAAAAGTATTCCAATAACAAGAATCACCAAAAAGATTTCTAGAGGATGTGAATTTACACTTTTAGAAAAAATGATTGGAGACGAAATATTATTATCAATCAATTGTACTATAAAAAATCCTATAGAAACATAAATTGTTGTTGGTAGAATTACATCTTGAAAATCGTTTCCAATATTACTTAACATCGTTAAAATTCCAGCTAAGATTGACGCGATAAATGGACCAACGTATGGGATTACATTTAAAAGTCCACATAAGAAGGCAATGACAATAGCATTTTCTACACCAAAAATCAATAATACAATTAGATATAAAATAAAAATTATTGTAAGCTGCAATAACAATCCTAGAAAATATCTTGTAAGTAAAAGTCTTGTTTTTTCAATAGAATTTAAAATTTGTTCTTCATGATCATTTGGAAGAATTTTTTTCATACCAACAATAAATTGCACTTTGTCTTTTAAGAAAAAGAAACTAATAAAAAATACAGAGACTAAACCAATTCCAAAACTACTTATGGTTCCAATTATTGAATTGAAAAAGTCTGTCAAAAAATTGAAATTTAATCTAGATGTAATGTCAGTTTCTTTGAATATTTTATTGATTTCGATATTGTGATTGCTTAAATAAATACTCAATTGATTATAGAGTTCGATTGATCTATTTTCAATTGATTTTGTATCTAAAAGTGAAAGGTTTGTGCTTTGTGATGTTATCAAAGGAACAAAAAGCATAATTAAACCTGTGATTAATAGTAAAAACAATATCATTGTAGATACAACAGCTAAGCTATTTGAGAACTTAAATCTTTTTCTTAAAAATTCAACAATAGGATTAGCTATCATTGAAAAAATTACTGCTACAACTAGATAAACAATAACTGTTTGAATTTGATATATAAAATAGAGTGCTAGACAAACTAGCGCTAAAACACCAATTGCTCTTAAAATTCCATTTGCTATGTTCTTTGATGTTATCATTTGAATAGATTTTGTGTAAAAATAAAAAACTCGTTTACAAATGTAAACGAGTTTTTAGAATTTTTAATTTTATTTTTTAGTTTCTAAAAGAAGCTCTAGAACCACCAACAGCAAATACTGCATCCATTCTAGCTTTTTGTCCTAATGAGAACATATACATTCCTCTATCATCTGTATAATCCATGTAGTTCATTGTCATCTCTACTGGAGTACCAGAACAAGTACTTAAATGAGGATATGTTGGAACTCCATAATTAGCAGTGTTGTGAGTTGGTGTATCTGCAACTAAGTCGCTTCCACATGTAGCATCACCCCAAATATGACGTAAATTCATCCAGTGACCAACTTCATGTGTTCCTGTTCTTCCTAAGTTGAAAGGAGCAGTTGCAGTTCCTGTTGTTCCTAAATATTTAGAATCTATTACAACACCATCCGTTGCTGAAGAACCTCCTGGAAATTGAGCATAACCAAGAATTCCACCACCGATTGTACAAACCCATAAATTCATTTTAGTAGTAGGTGAGGTTGGAGCTAAACCACCACGATTAGTTTTCTTCATTGCATCAGCTGTACCCCAAGATGTTTTTGTAGTTGATTTTCTGATTACTTGATCTAAAACAAAAGAAATTCCAACATTAGCTTTAACACCAGAGAATAATGCAGGTACTTGACCATAATCAGAGTTTGTAGCATTAAAATCCTTATTTAAAACGTCAATTTGTGATTGAATTTGAGCTAAAGAAATATTTTCAGCAGTAGTTCTGTATAAAACATTAACTACAACAGGAATTTCAATTTTTCCATTAACTAATCTATAGTTTGGATTATTTTTCGTGAAATTTTCAGTAAACTCTTCAATTTTATTCATTCTAAGAGCCATTTCAGGATCTTCTTGCAATTGTCTTTTTAATACTTCATCAGAGGCGCAATGTCTTTCTGCGGCATTGTTCTCGGCAACAATTTTTGAATCTTCACTTTGACATGAGAAAAGCATCGCTAATAATGATGCTGATAAAAGGATTTTTTTCATAAAACTAAATTTAGGTTTAATTAATAGTTACGCAATCTTATAACATTTAATTAACATATAAAAATATTTTTACGAGTTTATTTTAAAGAATCGATAAAATACATTCAAATTAATTGCTAAATATATAATTTAGAATATTTGCTCCCATTTTCAATGCTTTTTCTCTAACTTCTTTAGGGTCGTTATGAACATCGGCATCTTCCCAACCATCTCCTAAATCACTTTCGAAAGTATAAAGTAATACTAATCTATTATTTTCAAAAATACCAAAAGCTTGTGGTCTTTTTCCATCGTGTTCATGTATTTTAGGTAAACCACTAGAGAAAACAAAAGGACCTTGAAAAATAGCGTGATTAGCTGGTATTTCTATCAAATTATTGTTTGGAAAGATTTTTTTGATTTCTTTTCTTATAAATTCATCCATTCCAAAATTATCATCAATATGAAGAAATCCTCCTGAAAGCATATAGTTTCTTAAATTCAATATTTCAGCATCGTTAAATACTACATTTCCGTGACCTGTCATATGAACAAACGGATAGGAAAATAAATCAGGACTTCCTGGCTCAACAGTTGCAGGTTTTGTTTTGATTTTAGTATTAATATTCTGGTTGGTAAACTTAATTAAATTTGGAAGTGATGTTGGGTTTGCATACCAGTCGCCACCTCCATTGTATTTCATTAATGCAATTTCTTGGGAATAAGAAAAAGAGGAAATTAAGACTAAGATTAAAAAAACTTTTTTCATTGAATTTATTCGTTTAATAGTGCTACGCTATGGCATGCTACGACAGCTGCCGTTTCTGTTCGTAATCTTGTTTTACCCAAAGATACTGGAATGTAATTATTTTCCAAGGCTAATTGAATTTCTTTTGTAGAAAAATCACCTTCTGGACCAATTAATAAAGTAATGTTTTCATTGAGAATTAAAGCGTCTTTTAAAGATTTTTTGTCTGTTTCTTCACAATGTGCAATGAATTTTTGACCTTTAAAATCCTTTTTTATAAACTCTTTATAGGTAATTGGTTCGTTCAATTTCGGAATGTAATAATGCAAAGATTGCTTCATTGCTGATTCAATAATCTTTTGAAATCGATCGTTTTTTATAACTTTTCTTTCAGAATGTTCGCAGATTATTGGTGTTATTTCTTGAATTCCAATTTCGGTAGCTTTTTCTAAAAACCATTCGTAACGTTCATTCATTTTGGTAGGAGCAACGGCTAAATGTAATTGTACTTTAAAAGGTTCTTCTTTTTCAAATGAAAGTATCGTAACCGTACATTTTGAATCAGAAGCAAGAGCTATTTCAGTTTTAAATATAAAACCTAATCCATTGGTTACAAATAAAATATCACTCTCTTTCTTACGTAATACTTTAATTATATGTTTGCTTTCTTCTTTGTCAAAAACAAAAGAAGTATCTTTCTCTGAAATAGTTGGATTATAAAATAATTGCATGTTAAAATTCTATTCTTGCTTTAGAAACTATGGAAGCATCATTAAACCTGTTTTCTAGATATTTTTGATAACCAACAATCCCAATCATGGCTGCATTATCTGTTGTGTATTCAAATTTTGGTATAAATGTTTTCCATCCATATTTTCCTTCTGCATTTTTCAAAGTTTCTCTAATTCCTGAATTTGCAGAAACACCGCCACCAATAGCTATTTGTGTAATTCCTGTCTCTGCAACAGCCATTTTTAATTTCTCCATTAATATTTCAATAATGGTGTGTTGAATAGAAGCACAAATATCAGCTTTATTTTCTTCAATAAAGTTTGGATTTTCTAAAACATTTCTTTGAATAAAATACAAAATTTGGGTTTTCAGTCCAGAAAAACTAAAGTTTAAACCATCCACTTTTGGTTTTGTAAATTGATATTTTTTCGGATTTCCTTCTTTGGCAAATTTATCAATCAAAGGTCCGCCAGGATAGGGAAGTCCCATTATTTTTGCAGATTTATCAAAAGCTTCTCCTACAGCATCATCAGTTGTTTCGCCGATAATTTCCATATTAAAAAAACTATTTACTTTAACAATCTGCGTATGTCCTCCAGAAATTGTTAAAGCTAAAAAAGGAAACTCTGGTTTGTTAAAACCTTCTTCATCAATAAAATGAGCCAAAATATGAGCATGCATATGATTCACAGCTATTAAAGGAATATTTAAAGATAACGAAAGCGATTTTGCAAAAGAAGTTCCCACTAAAAGAGAACCCATAAGGCCTGGACCTTGAGTAAAAGCTATTGCACTTAGTTGATTTTTATTGACATTAGCTCTCTTTAAAGCCATATCAACAACTGGAACAATGTTTTGTTGGTGCGCTCTTGAAGCCAATTCAGGTACTACACCACCATATTCTTCATGGATTTTTTGACCAGCAACAACATTTGATAAAACTTTATTATTTCTTAAAACAGCAGCAGCAGTATCATCACACGAACTTTCAATTGCGAGAATAAAAACATCATTATGTAACATTGGGCACAATTTTTGAATTATATTTGAATAACCATTATAAAACGATTATTTTTACAACGAATACAAAAGTAACTATTTTCGGGGTTTCTTATTCAATGCCAAAATTAAATTTTGAAAGAAAAAAAAGTAAATACTCGTTTTAAAAAAATCAGGAAAATTGTTTTTCGCGTTTTTCTTGCGCTTTTATTTCTGTTATTATTGACTGGTATTGCTCTTTCGTTGCCATCGGTTCAAACAAGAATTGCCCATTACTATACCGAAGAACTTAACAAACAATACGGAACTAATATTTATGTAGATCAAGTAGAAGTTACCATATTTGGTGGTGTTCAAATGAAAGGTGTTATGGTTAAAGATGAGAAAAAAGACACCTTAATTTTTGCCAAAAGAATAATTACAAACATTTTAGACTCTAAAAGATTATTAGATGGTGATTTGCTTTTTGGAGACATTAAAGCAGATGAATTAACCTTAAATGTAAAAACATACAAAGGTGATAAAGATACCAATCTTGATAAATTTGTAGCAGCTTTTGATGATGGGAAGCCTTCTTCTGGTAAGTTTTTAATGACTTCTGATAAAATTACTTTAGTAAATAGCCGTTTTATTCTACATGATTATAATCGAGAAAATCCTAAAGATGTTGATTTTACTCAGCTTAATGTATCAGCTACAGATTTTAAAATTCAAGGACCAGATGTAACTACCAATATAAAAGAAATGTCTTTCAAAGACCATCGAGGATTGTTTGTAGAGAATTTAAAATCTAAATTTACCTATACAAAGAAGAACATTAGATTAGAAGAGACTAGTATTAAAACCGCTCAATCTGATTTTGAAGGAGAGGTTATATTGAAATATGATAGAAAAGATTTTGCAGATTTTAATAACAAAGTAATTTTTGATGTTAATTCTAAAAAAGCAACTATCGCTTCTAATGATATTCGTTATTTTTATGATGAATTGGGTAAAAATCAAATCTTCGATTTTAGAGGTAAAGTCGATGGTACTTTAAATGATTTCACAATTAAAAACTTAAAATTAAAGGATACGAGAAATTCAGAAATTGTTGGAGATGTAAACTTTAAAAATCTTTTTGCTAAAAAAGGACAAGGAGAATTTTACATGAATGGTTCATTCGACAAAGTAACTTCTAGTTATGAAAATCTAGTATCAATTCTTCCGAATGTTTTAGGTAAAAAATTACCTTCTTCTTTAAAAAAGTTAGGACAATTTAATCTGAATGGAGATGCCGAGATTACTACGAAAAGTATAGATGCCGATTTTGATTTACAAACAAGATTAGGTAATGTTTCTTCAAAACTTTTAATGACCGATATTGATAACATTGACAATGCTTCTTATTCTGGTAATATAGTCTTAGATAACTTTGATGTAGGTAGTTTTTTAAACAGAAAGGATGTTGGAAAAGTTTCAATGGATGTTGATGTGGACGGAAAAGGATTTGTTGAAAAATATCTAGATACAAAGTTTTCGGGTGAAGTTAAAAGCGTTAGATATAATGGCTATACCTACAAAAACATTTTGGCCGATGGAAGTTTTAAGAAACCAATTTTTAAAGGAAACATCAATGTTAATGATCCTAATTTGTTTTTTGATTTCAATGGAATAGTTGACTTAAGTAAAAAAGAAAATATATATGATTTTCATGCTAAAGTAGATTATGCAAATCTTAAAAATTTAAACTTCATGAATGATGCGGTATCCGTTTTTAAAGGTGATGTTGTCATGAAAGTTACTGGAAGTAATCTCAATAATATGAGAGGTGATGTTGTCATTACAAATGCATCCTATCAAAATCCTAAAGACATTTATTTCTTTGATAATTTAACCGTTAATTCAAGTTTTGATGCTGAAAATATTAGAACAATTTCATTGTATTCACCAAATGAAGTTAATGGGAAAGTAGAAGGTAAATTTGATATCAATCAAATACCAGGTATGATTGAAAATTCGTTAGGAAGTTTATACACCAATTATAAACCAAATAATCTAAAAAAAGGTCAATTTTTAAAATTTGAATTTACAGAGTTTAATAAAATTATAGAAATTATAAATCCTGATATATCGTTCAGTGATGACGCCGTTATTAACGGAATTATTAAGTCGGATGATAATGATTTTAAATTGAATTTCACCTCCAATACTATTGATGCTTTTGGGACACATTTAGATAAAGTGTTACTTGAAGTAGATAATAAAAATCCATTGTATAATACTTATGTTCAAATGGACAGTATCAAAGTTAAAAACTATAAAATAAGAGACTTTTCACTTATTAATGCTACTTCCAAAGATACTTTATCGTTTAGAACTGAATTTAAAGGAGGTGAAAAAGGGAATGACTTTTATAATTTGAATTTATATCACACTATTGATAAAAACAACCAAAACATTGTCGGTTTTAACAAATCAGAAATGATGTTTAAGGACTATCTTTGGTATATTAATGAAGAGGAAAACGATAAAAACAAAATCGTATTTGATAAAAAGTTGAGTAGTTTCACTTTTGATGATATTGTAGTTTCTCATGAAAATCAATCCATAGCATTAAAGGGATTATTGAGCGGAAAAACAGAGAAAGATATTCAACTAACATTTCATGATGTAAATCTAAATAAGGTTACACCAGATGTAAAACAATTTAAGTTTGATGGAAATCTAAATGGCGAAGTGTTTCTAAAACAAAAAAACGCCATTTATCAACCAACTGCATCTGTTGAGATAAGTAATCTTATAATAAACGACAACGAGTTAGGTAACTTAAACTTAGATATTGCAGGAAATAACGATTTCACCAGATTTGATATTGAATCAAAAATTGAAAATGAAAATTTCAAATCATTTACTGCTGATGGAAATCTTCAAATTGTAGATAATTCTACATTAATTGACTTGGATTTAAATTTCCAAAAATTCAATTTAGGTGTATTGGGTAATCTTGGTGGCGAAGTATTATCTAATATTAGAGGCTTTGTTTCAGGTAAAGCTAGTTTGAGTGGTGACGTTAATAATATTGATTACAACGGAAGATTATTTGTTAATGATGCTGGAGTAACTATTCCATATTTGAATGTTGATTATGCTCTTAAAGATAATTCAATTGTTGATGTAACTCAAAATAAATTCATTATCCAAAAAACTAAAGTAAATGATACTAAATTCAATACTGAAGGTGATTTACAAGGATTTATAAAACACAAACAATTTGGCGATTGGGAATTAGATTTAACAATTGATTCTAATAATATTCTTGCTGTAGACACTCAAGATAAAGAAGATGTTGCTTATTTTGGAAGAGCATTTATAGATGGTTATGCAACAATTAAAGGTCCAACAAATGGGTTAGAAATTAATGTCAATGCTAAATCTAATAAAGGAACCGATATTAAGATTCCTATTAATGATGCCGATGCTGTTAGTGAAAATAACTATATACAATTCTTGTCCAGAAACGAAAAATTAGGTCTTAATACGAAACAAGCTGAGTTTATTAGAAACTACAATGGTCTTCAAATGAATTTTGAGTTTGATATCACTACAGATGCAAGTATTGAAGTTATTCTTGATAGAGATTCTAAACACGGTATGAAAGGAAAAGGAGTAGGAACACTTTATATGAACATTAATACTTTAGGTAAGTTTGAAATGAATGGTGACTTTCAAGTTTGGGAAGGTTCCTATAATTTTAAATATGGAGGTTTAATCGATAAGAAATTTGATGTCAAAAAATTTGGTTCTATCGTTTGGACAGGAAATCCATTTAATGCAACATTAAACCTTGAAGCTGTATCTAGAAATATTACTGCAAACCCAGCCGTATTAATTGATAACGCTTCTTTCAATAGAAAAATTCCAGTTGAAGTTATCATAGATTTAAAAGGAACAATCAATAATCCTGAACCCGATTTTAATATTAATTTTCCAAACGTTAGTTCTGTTTTAAGGTCTGAAATTGAAACTAAGTTGGGAGATAAAGATACGCGTCAAAAACAAGCTTTATATTTACTTTCTACAGGTGGATTCTTAAGTCCAGAAGGAATAAGTCAATCGCAAATTACTAATAGTTTCTACGAAAAAGCTGGAGCATTATTTGGAGATTTATTTAATGATAAAGATGGTAAGATGATTGTTGATGTTTCCTATACATCAGCAGATAGAACTTCTCTTAATCCAACAGATGGTAGAGTTGTGGCTTCTGTTACTACCCAAATTAGCGAACGAATTACTATTAATGGAAGAGTAGGTGTGCCAACTGGAGGTGTTTCTGAAACGGCTATTGTAGGAAATTTTGAAGCTCAATACCGCGTTAACGAAGATGGTACATTGAACCTAAGAATATTTAATCGTGAAAACGATATCAATTATATAGGACAAGGTATAGGATATACACAAGGCGCCGGAATTTCCTATGAAGTTGACTTTGATACCTTCAAGGAATTGGTTAATAAAATTTTCAAATCTAAAATAGATAGAGAGAAAAAGAATCTTATTGAAACTCATGATGATTCTGATGTTCTTCCTGATTATATTGAAATGGAAAAAAAGGAAGAAAAGAAAAAATCAGAACCAGAAAACAAACCTAATACTGATGCAAAACCTGAAGATGAATGATTCAGGTTTTTTTTATGCATTTCTCAATTTAGCTTCTTAATAACTTAAAACTTATCAACGAAAACGATTGAATTTCGCTGGTTTTATCAAATCAGTAAAAATCTCATCACTTATATGCATATTCTTTGCTAAATTTACATTTTAAAACATAAAAATATGTCAAAAACGATAAAAAAAATAGGTGTACTTACTTCAGGAGGTGACTCTCCAGGAATGAATGCAGCTATTCGATCTGTTGTTAGAACTTGTGCTTACCACAACATTGAATGTGTTGGAATTTATAGAGGTTACCAAGGAATGATAGAAGGCGATTTTAAAGAAATGGGACCACGTTCTGTAAACAATATTGTAAACAAAGGTGGAACAATTTTGAAATCGGCTCGTTCCAAAGAGTTTATGACGGTTGAAGGTCGTAAAAAAGCTCACGAAAACCTTGTTGCTGCTGGTATTGATGCCTTAGTAGTAATTGGTGGAGATGGTTCTTTTACTGGTGCCGAAATTTTCAACAACGAATTTGGATATCCAGTAATGGGAATTCCTGGTACGATTGATAATGATATTTTTGGAACTAGTCACACTTTAGGATTTGACACAGCATTAAACACCGTTGTTGACTGTATTGATAAAATTCGTGATACTGCCAGTTCACACAATCGTCTATTTCTTGTAGAAGTTATGGGACGTGACGCTGGACATATAGCTCTTAATGCCGGAATTGGCGCAGGAGCAGAGGAGATTCTTATCCCAGAAGAAGATTTAGGATTAGAACGTCTTTTAGATTCTCTTCGTAAAAGTAAAGCTTCAGGGAAATCATCAAGTATTGTGGTGATTGCAGAAGGTGATAAAATTGGTAAAAACGTATTCGAATTAAAAGATTATATCGAAGAGAATTTCCCAGAATATGATATTCGTGTTTCTGTTCTTGGTCACATGCAACGTGGTGGTTCGCCTTCCTGTTTTGATAGAGTTCTTGCAAGTAGGTTAGGAGTGAAAGCAGTTGAATCTATCCTTGAAGGAAAATCCAATTATATGGTGGGAATGTTAAACGATAAAGTTGCCTTAACTCCATTAGAACAAGCTATAAAAGGTCATTCAGAAATTGATAGAGAACTATTGAGAGTTTCTGATATCATGACAACTTAATACAACTTCAAAAGTCAATTTCAATAATTAATAATAAAATATAAAATTAAAATAAAATGTCTAAAGTAAAATTAGGAATTAACGGATTCGGAAGAATTGGAAGAATCGTTTTCAGAGAAACATTTAACAGAGATAATGTAGAAGTAGTAGCTATCAATGATTTACTAGATGTAGAGCATTTGGCTTACTTATTAAAATATGATTCAGTTCACGGTCGTTTTAATGGTAAAGTAGAAGTTAAAGACGGACAACTTTATGTAAACGATAAATTTATCAGAGTAACTGCAGAAAAAGATCCAAAACTAATCAAATGGGATGATAAAGACGTTGATGTTGATGTAGTTGCAGAATGTACTGGAATTTTCACAACATTAGAAACAGCTCAATATCATATTGATGGTGGTGCTAAAAAAGTTGTGATTTCTGCTCCATCGGCAGATGCTCCAATGTTTGTTATGGGTGTAAATCATACTGAGGCTAAAGCTACAGATACAATTGTTTCTAATGCTTCTTGTACTACAAACTGTTTAGCTCCATTAGCAAAAGTTATTAATGATAATTTCGGAATCGTTGAAGGATTAATGACTACAGTTCACGCTACAACAGCTACTCAATTAACTGCAGATGGTCCTTCAAGAAAAGATTGGAGAGGTGGTCGTGCTGCTAGTGTAAACATCATTCCATCTTCAACTGGTGCTGCTAAAGCGGTTGGAAAAGTAATTCCGGCGTTGAATGGAAAATTAACAGGTATGTCATTCCGTGTTCCTACAGTTGACGTTTCTGTAGTTGATTTAACCGTTAAAGTTGCTAAAGAAACTTCTTACGATGAAATTATGGCAGTTTTGAAAAAAGCTTCTGAAAACGAATTGAAAGGTATTTTAGGATTTACAGAAGATGATGTAGTTTCTCAAGATTTTGTTGGAGATTCAAGAACTTCTGTTGTTGATGCTAAAGCTGGAATTGGTTTAAATTCAACATTCTTCAAATTAGTTTCTTGGTACGATAACGAATATGGTTATTCAAGTAAGTTAATCGATTTGTCAGTTCACGTAGCTGGTTTATAATAAAAAGAAAAAAGAGAATAGAATATAGAGAATAGATTTTTCGATATTTTTGTTCTCTTTTTTATTTTCTTTTCTATACTTTTAAAATATGAAATTATTAGTTGACAGTGGATCTACAAAAGCCGATTGGATAGCAATAGACGAAAACGGAAAAGTTTTGTTCACAACACAAACCTTAGGATTAAATCCTGAAGTTTTAGACAAAGAAGAAATTATCAATCGTCTTGATGATAAATTTGATATTTCTCACAATAAAGAAAAAGCAACGCATTTATTCTTTTATGGTGCCGGATGCGGAACTGATAGAATGAAAGACTTTCTTACTATTGTATTTAAAGAATATTTTTCAAATGCTGCTATTTCTGTGCATGAAGATACTTATGCTGCTGTTTATGCAACTACTCCAAAAGACGAAAAAGCCATTGTTTGCATCTTAGGAACTGGTTCTAATTGCAGTTTTTTTGACGGAAAAGTGTTGCATCAAAAAGTGCAATCTCTTGGCTATATAGCTATGGACGATTGCTCAGGAAATCGCTTCGGACGTCATTTATTGCGTGGGTATTATTTTAATAAAATGCCTAAGGAATTAGCCAAAGAATTTGAGGAAGAATACAACCTTGATGCTGATTACATTAAGAATAATTTATACAAAGAGCCCAACCCAAATGCCTATTTAGCGACGTTTGCTAAGTTCTTAATCAAACATAAAGATGATGCTTTCTGTAAAGAAATAATCAAAGCAGAAATGAAAGACTTTGTTGAAAATTATATCATGCAATTCGATAACTGTCATGATGTATTAGTTCACTTTGTAGGTTCAATAGCATTCTACCTAAAAGATGAATTGGAAGAAGTTTTAGAACACTATGACATAAAAATAGGTAATGTTCTTAGAAGACCAATTGACGGATTGATTGCTTATCATATTTTAAATAAATAATTAGAAAAACCTGACAATCACGTCAGGTTTTTTTATTTTTACATCAATAATAATTCAGTACGAGAGATAATTAATTCTGAAATTAATTCAGAACAAGTAAATTCAGTATACATGGAAATTGCAATAATAGCGCACGACGGAAAGAAAGCCGATTTAGTTCAGTTTTTAAACAAGAACAAAGAAATTCTTATAAAAGAAAACATCAAACTAATTGCCACTGGAACCACAGGAGGAAAGGCAGAGGCTGCTGGATTTAAAGTAAAGAAAATGCTTTCTGGACCATTGGGTGGCGATGCTCAAATTGCTGCAAGAGTAGCCGAAGGAAAAACAAAAATGGTTTTATTCTTTAAAGATCCTATGTCGAATCATCCTCACGAAGTAGATATTAATATGTTGATTCGTGTGTGTGATGTTCACAATGTACCTTTAGCCACCAATGAAGCTACAGCGCAATTATTGCTTTTGGGAATTGATGGGTTGGAGTAGGAGATAAATTTAAGATTTTCTCCTTATTTCAAATGCTCCATTTAGAATTTCATCAAGAAATCCCTCATTAATTCCATCATAATAAGGTTCAGAATAGATTGTCATTTCCCAAGTTCCTGAAACACTTTTTTTGTCTTCATCAAAATAGCCAAGATAATGTATGTCAGGATGTTCAGAGTTTTCATCTAAAACAATTTTACCATTTTCATCTTTAAAATAGTAACAAGGATATTTCAATACAAAACTAATTTTATCACCATCAATAAATCCTTTTACAAGAGCAGGCTTATTAAAAGCTTTTTCAGATTCTGAATCTGTTGATGTACCAATAAATGTGTCTTCTGTAAAATTTAATATCATAGTAAAATCTACCTCAATATATTGGTCAATGTCTTCATATCCATCTTGATAAGTAAAAATTCCTTTCCAAATTTGTTTGCTATGTGCGATTTTCATGAAATTTAATTTGTGTAGTTTAATACAGCTTGTAACTGTTGTTGTAAAGAATATTTACAAAAACAAATCTACAAAATTTCAAAGTAGGATAGAGTAGAAGTAAAGTGCTTTCACTCCTCTTTGCAAAAATTGGGATTCAGTTTTACTTGCTTTAGCATTTCCCAAGATTCGTGTTTAAAATCTTTTGGAGAGAATTTTAACAGCGGTACGAATGTTTTAGTTTTTTTGCAGTAATAACATTCCACTGTAACATTTAGTATTATTGTTTTTTTAGTAGTAAAGGCATCATAAATTTCTAATGTTCCTGTAAAAGTTGAAACTTCATTTTTTTGTTTTTTTTCTACAAATGACGCTTTTGTTTTTGGAATAGTGAACAAGGTATCTTTATTAACAACTTTCATCAAACCATCAAAATAGAATTTAAGATTGTCTTCAAAAAATTTTGCTGAAGGCTTTGTCTTTAAATTTATATCCCAAGCAAAAGCATAAGTCCAAAAACCAGGACTATCAATTTTCTCCCAACCTTTGGCAAACCTAATGTCTTCGTGACCATTATAATTAATCTCTGGAGCAAACCAAAACGGAATTTCAATAATTTCTTTAGCCCAAGTACTATCAGCTTGTATTAATTTTATCTCTTCTTTTTGTTGCCCAAATGAATAAAACGAACAACTTAGCAAAATGAATATTAAAACAATTTTATTCATATTTTTTTAAGGATTATATTTTCCAGTAAAAATAAATTAAAACGCAAAGTAAAGTGGAAATAAAAGTGTAAAAGAAGTGTAAATAGATGTAAAAAAAGAAGTTGGGATTTGTAAGCCCAAAAAACCGATTTCCAATAATTGCTGTTAACGTAAGTAATTATTCTCTTTTAAATACTCCTCTAATTCAATACCTACATTATTAAAAATTACAGTAACTTCAATTGGTGGAGAATATTTATCATCAACTTTATTTGATTTTTCAGTTGCTATTGGTTCAGAATTAAAACTTGGCGCAGGAGAAGGTTCTGCTTCCATATTATTTGTAACTTTTAAAAAGATGGTTTTGTCTTTTAATTTCAAATTGTAATAATCTTGCAATTCAAAAGTTTTAACATCTGAATTTTTATCTTGAATATTATATTTTTTAATAAACTTAAATAATTCATTAAATTTTTGAACTCCACCATATAACTTAAATGCAATTGTTTTATTTTCATTATCAGAATAAATTACAAAACGATTGAATTTTAAATTTTCAAATTTGAAAAGTGTATCACTTTCTACATATCTTTCAATTGCATAGAGTTGACCAATAACTTTATTTTGGTCGTTTGTTATTTCATTTTGGACTGCATGCCTGGTTTGTTTGTATTTTTTAAATACCTCTAAAGCAGTGTAATCTACTTTTTCAATTTTAAAAATATCTTTGTCTTTTGCAACTACATTTTTTAAAAATAGTTCCATGGTTGATGTTTCTCTTTTGATTGTGTCAAACTGTATTGGGTTAAATTTTTGGCAATAACCCGATAACATTGAGAGTAATACAAACAATGTAATTAGTTTTATTTTCATTTTAGGTTATTTTAATTTCTGCTAACATGCATTGCAATTTATTGAAAATAATCTCTTATTGTTTTTTAGAACCTGAGTTGACAAATAGAGCTTTATTATTGTATTTCAAATTAAGTGAATAAATTGTGTCATTTGTAAATTTCAAGATCTTAAAATTAAAATAATCTTGTATTTTTAAAACACTGTCTTTTTCAGAATATTTCCATTTATCTTGTTTATGAAGGCCTTCCAAATCTACATTCTTTTGATTATTTGATAAAAAGTAATTGTTACATTCACCATTTTTCTCAAATTTCATATAGAAAATCATTTTTGAGTTTGGGTTTATTTTTTCATCATTAATATATACCCATTTTTTATCTGGGTTAATAAGCAAATTTTCAAACTCACTTTTTTTACACGAAAAAAAAGTCAATGTAAGACAAAATAATAGTATACTTTTTGGGATTTTCATTTTAGCTTCTGTTTTTTGAGCTTACTACTAACTTTACACGTCTTCATGAATTAACAATGAGTGACGGACCAAGCCTTCATAAATATAGGTAAAACTTTAAATTAATAACTTTTCCATTTCAGATAAATCCCGAGTTTCACCATTGTTTCAAAACGCCGTAAGCCGTTCGGTTTTATTTTTCCATTGAGTTTATAAAGTTTTCTTCTAACAATTTTCCTTCATTTATGTTATTATAGTTGATTAGTACGCCAAGCAAATAATTTTTAACAAAACTATTATAATAGATTTGAGTTAAAACTAATTGATCGTTTGATTTATTATAGGCATCAACTTTAATTTTATAAAATTTGTACTTTCCAATTTTTATGTCAGTTACTTCAAATTCAAATCGTGCATTTTCAATTTTTGAAAAAGTTTTTTTTAGCAGTTCTGTTGTTGTTTTTTTATGTTCTTCTAAAGTTACCTTTTTAGTTTTATCTAATAAATTTAAACCTGCTGAAAATGTATTTTTACTATTCAGATTAAATCCTATTAGATGAATTCTTTTTTCAATGAAAGTATTTTTTGGTATGTTTTTTTTGATTTCACTATTTCCTTTTTCTTCTAATTGTTGAATTTCTTTTACGTTAGTAATTGTGTAATTTTCAGGTATTTTTATACTCCAATCAAATTTGTTGCAAGTATAGATTCCATTTTCAACTTTTCCACTTTCAGTATTATCTACTTTAATAGTTTCAATACCTTTTGATTTAATTACTTTTTCTTGTGAAAATGTATAATTAATTGTAATAATAAGTAACGTGATTATAATTCTAATCTTCATATTTTCTGCGTTTTTTCTGCGGTTCGCCAAACTCATGCCAAACGGCTCTTACAAGCAGCCTTTATATCTATTCAGTTTTCGGCTTTTTGTTTTAATTATTGTAATTTTTTCTATTACTTTACCAGCAACCAGATCCTGGGCATCGAGGACAAGGTGCACCATGACAATCAGACTCAGCAATTCCCAAAATAATTATTTCAGGTCTTTTATAACCTCCAGTAATAGTAGTTTTATTTAGAGCATTTAATTTCTCAGATTTGGTTTTGTCTAAACTTGCAATAAAAACGTTTTGACCAACTAATTCATCAGCTTTTTTAAAATAATTCGCAAAAGCTCTATCTAATTTAGCATTTCCCTCATTTTTTTCACCAAATCTTGAAAGTAAATCGTTTAATTCAGAATTAGAAAGTGAACATAAATCTAAAATTAAGTCTGTCTTAACGCTTGTGTCGGTTGTAGTTTTATATTTTTTTATTTTATTAAATACAGACTCTACAGACACTTTTCTATCTTTGATAAGTGCGTTTATTTTTTCTGCACTCATAGTTTTTAATTGTTCCTCTAAAGAAACTGTTAGAACTTTCTTTTCTATTAGTGTTTTTTTTCTAGTAATTTCTTTTTTCTGTTGACCAAAAATGGCATTAGATAAAATAATTGTACTTAATAGCATAAAAACTTTAATCGTTTTTGAAACATTATTTTTCATATTAAATAGCTTTTGATTTTCCCTACTCTCGGCTTGGCTTTTCGGGTTACGCCAGTTTTTTAATTAAATCAATTCGTTATTAATTTTGTTACCTTGTTTTTAATATTTCCCAAAAATATGTTTAAATTCTATAAACACATTACCGTTAAAACACCCTTTTTTTGTCCGTTATTTAACGGTTTTTTTATGCGAAATTTTCGAAGAAGGTTACAAACAACGTTTCTCGTCTTAATAAATTAGCAATGAATGAAGACCAAAACTTCATAAATATAACCAAAACTTTAAATTAAAAACATTTCTGTTTTCAAATTAATCACTTGCATCGCTATTTCTTGGAGCAGCTGTTAGCAGAGGTTGTTATTTTTCGAGTTGTTTTTAAAAGTTTTCTTTGAGTTCTTTTAAAGAAGTTTCTATATTTCCAAATTTCAATGTCTTTATAGATTTTAATTTCTCAAATTCTTTTTCTGGATAATTCCAAGAACTATTAAATCTTTCAAGATTTTCTAGTTTCAGTAAAGAATCAAATGATTTTTGTTTCATTTGTGTGTTTGTTAAAGTAAAATATTTTAATTGTTGTAAAGAACTAATAAATTCAATATTTTCAATTTTTTGAGCAGTCCAAATACTTCCATTTATTCCTAAACCTTCTAATTGTGTAAGTTTTCCGATTACTGAAAAATCAACAATGTTATTCAGTTGTTCAGTTTCAAGTGTTATTAAATTTTTCATTTCTCCCAAAACATTTATGTCTTCTACTTGACTCGAACTACCTAAATGTAAGTGTTTTAATTTTTTTAATTTTTTTATATTGTTTATAGATTTAATTCCACTCCATTTAATCCAAAGTCCTTCTAAATTTTCCATTTCACAAATACTGTCAAAAATTTTTTGTGATACTTTTGATGGAAGCCAAAGATATTTAACTTCTTTTAATTCAGGAAGTTTTACACACCAACTTTCAATTAACTTTTTTAATTGTGTTGCAGTTAATTCTCTCTTTGTTGAGTTATAGTCAAGTTGAGTAATAAATAATCTTAATTTCTCTGTTGGTTTATAATCTTCAAAAAATATAGTTGTATTAATTTTAAGTTGATTAAAATTTTCAGAATTCCAAAACCCGTTTTTTATGATGTTTTCATTCATTCTTGTTTAGTTTTTTAATCTCTGCTAACTAGTCTATACATTCCTCAAACAAACATCTACAATTATTCATAAACGTTTTTTAGTAATCGTAAATATAAAAAAAAAAAATCCTCAAAAGTCTTTACTCTCAAGGATTTTATATTTTATAAAAACTACTTTTTAGATTACTGGTTTTCTATCCAAATCACTGTAAGGATAATGTCCTTTGTCTTTCATGATTTGAAGTAAAACATCGCTGCCATATTTTCTGGCGAAATTCATTTCTTTTTCAAAAACTTCTAGACATAACAATAGGTGATGATCGCGATCGCCAATTTTAAAATCAGCATGTTTATCAAAAAGTAAGCAATAATTACTATCGGTGTTGTTAGGAACTTCTATAGTTTCATTAGGATTTAAAACCGCTTGAAAAGAGTAATTTCCAATCATAGTGAAAATGCCACAATATCTTCGCTCAATCAAATTAAAAGCTGTTTGGTTTTCATCGGTGTCATTTTCATTGTACTTTTCTTTAGTAAAAGCAATCAATTCGTACGTTCCAATTCTGTTAGGTTTAGGACCATTTCCTGCAGGATCGAGCAATTCCATAGTTACCATTGCTGTTCCTGGAATATGTTTGTCGTAATAGTACATATCAACCGCACCACCAATTTCAAAAGGTATTATTGCATGACCTACAATTCCGTTGGATGTTCCTAGAACTTCTTCAAGTCCTTTGGATTTTAGCTCATAATCTGTTTCAAATTCCTCATCTGTAAAGGATTTTTTGGCAGTAGTGTTTTCTTCTTTAGCACCACCAAATAGTTTTTTTAAGAAACCCATAGTTTATAATTTTTAGTTGGAATGAAATTAATTTATCTCAGTTAATTTTCAAAAATAATAACTACTTCTTATTCACCAAAACTACGCTCATTTGTTGTCCACCAGAAATAAGTGTTTTAATTTGAAAATAGTATTTATCGTTTTCATACAATTTATCGCCAAAAAGAATTTCCATTTTGTCAGCTTTCTTTTCTTTAGAAGTTTCAATTTTCTTAAATCCCATTTTTTCTAAAGTTTCAGGATAGCTATGAGCTTTACCAAAAGTGGTTATCAATCGCACTTCATTGTCAGTAATCATAACTGCTGTATTGTTTTTCTCGTTCATCCAAGCATCGCTTTTTTGCTCCCAACCAAAAGAAATGTTTTCTAATGTAGCTTTAATATTTTCTTTTTTGGCAGTCATTAAAGTCAATAAATCGTTGGGTGTAAAATCTCTTTGTTGGGTGTTTTTTAACTCTTTAATGCTTTCGTCGTCAATCAACAAATCAATATTAGAAGGATCTTCACTCGAGTAAACGATGTTAAGTTGTTGTCCTAAATAGAAATCTTTAAAACGATAACTCGAAATATCTTCGGTAGCTCTAACGGTTTTTCCTTCTTTAGTTTCAAATTCAACAGTTATCGATGCAAAAGAAGCGCCACCAGAGCGAAGCACTCTTTTTACTTCGGTCACGCCACCATCAACAACGGTTCCAACAGCATCAACTTGAGTCGCTTTTAGAATTCTATCGGCTCCATTAGAAAAACATTCTGAAAAAATAAAATAAACAATCACCGCCGGAATTAGCATTAGTGTCATTAACGTAAAATCAATTCTTGGTTTGTCTCTAATTTTTAGAAACTCTGGCTTCCATGTTCCGTAATAGGCTATTGCCAAGAAACTTACAAAGCAAAAAACAGCCGTTCCTAATATTGATAAAAAGGTTTTGTTTTGAGAAACGTTGGTGTTTGGTAAGTAGAAAGCAAACAGATAAATGGTAGCTATAATCAAAGCAACAAGTACTATAAACACTGCTAGATTCTTTTTGGGCATAGTTTTAAGACGCTCCTCAAGAACTTGAGCACGAGCCGTTTCAATAATAGATTTAAACTCGTCTGGATTTACTTCTTTACGCTTTAAAAAGGTTTCTATTTCGTGATCGTATTCGTTGTCTTTGATACGTTCCACTACTTTTTGTAAAATTTCTTCTTTAGTCATAGTTTAATTTTATAAAATCGCTTTAAGAAGCAATTGTTCCATTATTTTATATCCTTCTTTGTTGGGATGAACGCCATCATCACCATATATTTTCTTCAAACCTTTATTGTTATCTACCATATTTGAGTAATAATCAACATGGTTTAGGTTATTTTCTTCAGCAAATTTTTGAATTAGTTTATTCAATTCCAATACTTTATCAGCAGGTTGAATTTTGTGATTCCAATCGAATTTATTTGCCGGAAGCACAGAACATAAAATTACTTCTATTTGATTTGCTTTTGCCAATTCTACCATAGAAATGATGTTTCCCATGATATTTTCAATTGAAATGGGTCCAGTATTTTCGGCAATATCATTAATTCCTGCCAAAATAACAACTTTTGAAGGTTGCAATTGAATCACATCTTGACTAAAACGTAGTAACATTTGCGAAGTTGTTTGTCCGCTAATACCACGATTGACGAATCCATTTTCTGTAAAAAAGGAATTGTTGTAATTCGACCAAAACTCAGTTATGGAATCACCCATAAAAACAATAGGAGTGAAGCCCGATTGAATTAAAGCAAGGTTTTCGCTATGATATTTCCCTAGATTAGCCCAATCCATAGTGCTTGCTTTGTTGATTTTTTTAAAATAAGATGCTACTTTAATCCTAATCTGCTTTTTAGTTTTAAGAACAATAAAGCAATAGTGTAAGCATCGTCAGTAGTTGAGATACGCTCTGTTTTAGCAATTTTGAAAAGGTGGCTTAACTCATCTAACGAAAAGTTTTTGTCATTGATATCATGTAGTTTTTTGTACATGACTTCAATATCTAAAGCTTCATTTTTGAGTCTACCACATGAAGATTTTTCTAATAGTTCATTTATCATTTCTATATCGAAATGTATACGATGTCCAACCAAAGTGGCATTACCAATAAAGTTGATAAACATTTCAATAGCTTGAATTTCAGATAATTTAGGCTGGGAACTTTCTAAAAGAAAATCATTAGATAAACCATTGTCATGAAGAAATTTATATTGTGGAATAACAACTTCAAAAACATCACCAATAAGAATATTATCATTTACAACGCCAACAGCTCCAAAAGATAAGATTACGTCTTTCTTAGGATTAAGTCCAGTTGTTTCGGTAGATAAAACAACATATCGATTTGATTTTTTATCAAATTTGGATAAATAAGTTTTCCAAAATTCAGGATATTCTTTCTTGATATTTTTAAGCCAGTCGAGCATATACTATGAAAATTGAGTCAGTTGAAAACGATCTTTTATTAGTTCTTCTAAATCACGCATTGGATTGAGTGCATTTTTCAGTTTCTCTCTATCTACTTTATTCAGCTCATCCAGATTAATATATTGACCAGAACTATCATTTTTTAATCCTTCTACAGCTCTAAATTTTGATAAAACCAAATAAGCATCGGCACAATTCAAATATACTTCTGAGAATTTAGGATCTACAATTGCTAATTGTTTGTATCTTAAATAAGTACTGTTGATTCCTTTAATACCGTTGCTCATAGTCAACATTCTTGCACCATCAACAAGTGGCATTAAAGCTCTTGTTTTTATATCAAATTTACCTTTATTTTCACCTTCTTCTTCTAAATTGAATTTTTTGAAGAAGTTTAAAGGAGTAGGTTTCTTTATAGCATCATTTCCTAAATAATCGAAGAAAAGGACATTGTTTTTAGCATTTTTGAAAATAGTTTCCGTGATGGCATCTTCAATTTTTTGCTCACCAAAAGCCATCTCATAATCAAAGAAAACACTACTAATTTCATTAGAGTTTTCACCTGGAGTATTCATCCAACTGTTGTATTGTTTTGTCCAGTCTGTCAATGATTTACACCAAAGCATATTACTAGCCATATGACCTTGCGGACAGAATACAAATCCAACTTTCTCTAGAGTTGCCGTTGCTTTTTTTGCTAATTTTAAAAAGTAATCTTTTACATCGCGGTATTTTTCTGCAGAAACATCTTCAAAAACCAAAATACTATCTTGATCTGTCAATAACAATTGCTCTTTACGACCTTGACTACCAATGCTTAACCAAGCAAATCGAGCAGGAGGTGAGCCCAAATCTAAAATGGATTGTTCTACAGCTCTTTTTACAATTGCTAGAGTAATTTCGCCAGCAATACTATTAATATGTGTAAGAGGAATATTTTTATTTAATGAAGATTGAATAATATCAGTTAATTTATCACGAACTAATTTAAGTTCTTTGGCTGTTTGTGAACGTTTAATTTCTTTAAGAAGTACACCAGGATTATTGGCTTGAGCAACCACTAAATCATGTTCAGAAATAATACCTTTTACTTCCGATTTATCGGTTCCGTCTTGTGTTACGCACAGGTGAGTGACACCATGTTTAAGCATAACTAACTGGGCTTCAGCAACCGAAATATTTTCAGTAACAGTTATCACCGGAGAAGCCATTATTTTTTCAATAGCATTTGATAATGGAAAACGACCAGTAGCAACTTTCGATCTAAAATCTTTATCAGTAACGATTCCTACAGGGAAACCTTGCTCGGTAATTAATACACTATCAATCATATTCTCTGTAGCCAATAATGCGGCATCTTTGATAGGAGTGGTGCTACTTATTTTTAAAGGCGTTTTGTTGTAAGTCAATGATTGAAAATACAACATATCAGATTGATTGTCAGTATATCCAACATTATCTGAAAGCGATGCATGGCTTTGATTATCAAAGTTATTTTTGGTGTTGGCTGCAAAACTTTCTAATAAGAAATTTAAAACTTCAGTATTTTGAGCCACAAAAGGTTTGAAAGTCGCGATAGGAATAGCATAAACAATACTTTCTTCACGAGCTTTGGCAGTCATTTGATAATTATTTTTAGCAAAAAACGGACGTAAACCAAAGATATCACCAGCATAACATTTATTCAATAACGTTTCTTCAGCATCTGAAATAACGGTTAGATGAATAACACCAGAAGCTACAACATAGAAAGAATCATGAAGTTTATCATTAATTTGAAACAACGATTTGTGTTTTTCCAGATTAATAACACGAATGGTATTAGCAATTTTAATTAAATCATCAAATGATAAATAATTAAACGGTTCGTATTCTTTTAGAAAATTTGCAACACGTTCAGAAATAGCATTACTCATAGTATAAGTTATTTTTATAAAAATATAAAAAATCAATCAATGTGCAAAAGTAATAAAGATAAAGATTCAATCAACCTTTAAGTTTGTAGTTTTAAAACTATAATTCAGATGATTTATTATGAAACAGTGTAGTGCTTTTGAAATATTCTATTTTACATAATATAAATTATAGTGCAAATAGATAATTATTGTAAAACAGCAGAAAGCACGTGTTTTAAAGCTCTGACATGATTTTAACACGATATAATCTACCAATTGCAATTGTTAGTTTTAACGTGTAATCTTCTATTAACCAACTTCTGTAGTTTTTGGTAACGTTTCCTAAACAAATACAATATTGTTTAATTCGATATTCAATATCGTCGTTTAATTCTTTTGAAAGTTTTCTAGCGTCAATCAATTCTTCAGTATTTTCCACACACATTGTTGCGTGTTGCTCTAAAGATTTTTCAATAATGGTTTTAGCTTTCAAATTATTTTTAACTGTAAATTTGAATTCCTCATGAATATCCATAGAAATATCAATTGATTTTGAAAATTTCTTACGAAGTTCTTCAGGCATTACATATTTGAAATTACTTTCAATATCTGCATCATCACGAAGACTTTCTAAATAATATTCTGGAGATTTAAAAATATGTTGCCAATCTACAGGATTATTCCACAAACCAAAACGTAATGCGTTGTTTCCTAAGTCAATAACTGTAAAATGATCTTTATGAGGCAATTTTCTTGAACCACGTCCAATCATCTGAAAATAAAGCGTTAACGACTTCGTAGCACGATTTAAAATAATTGTTTCTACTGTGGGTTCATCAAATCCTGTGGTTAAGATTCCTACTGAAGTTAATATTGCATCTGGAGTTTTCTTAAACCATTGCAAAATATCTTTTCTATCTTCTGTAGAAGTTGTATTATCAAGATGTCTGATATTATATCCGGCATGTCTAAAACTCTCATAAACATGCAGTGATGTGTTGATTCCGTTGTTAAAAATCAAAGTTTTCTTCCCAAGGGCTTTTTCTGTATAAGCATGCAATAATTTCTCTTGCATTACCATATTACTGTACAAATCATCTGAAGATTTTACAGTATAATCACCATTTATTCCAACTTTTAATGAAGTTAGTCCAACATCATAACTATAAGTTGTTGCTTTTGCTAAAAATCCTTTATCTATAAGGTTTTGAATCGTATCTCCAACAATCAATTCGCTGTAATTTTCATACATCGGAAGTTTAATATTCGAACTCAATGGCGTTGCTGTAACTCCAAGAATAAATGCATTTTCAAAAGCACTAAATAACTTCCTAAATGAATTGAAGTGAGCTTCGTCAATTATCACTAAACCAACATCTTGTATTTCTAATTTTTCATCATTAAGACGGTTTTTTAACGTCTCAATCATAGCTACAAAACAAGAATATTCTTCTTGATCTGGAAGCTCTTTAATGGCACTGTTGATGACTTTATTTTTAACATCAAACGCTTTAAGCATTTTTGAAGTTTGCTTACAAAGTTCTATTCGATGCGTTAGAACAACAACTTTCTTATTATGTTGCTCCAAGTAACGTCTTGTGATTTCAGAAAATATTACAGTTTTTCCGCCACCTGTAGGCAATTGATATAATAAATGATAATTGTGTGGCGCATTATCTAATCGCTCAAAAATTTTGTCGATATCGCCTTTCTGGTAACCGTAAAGTTCCTTTTTATCTTCAATTTCGGCAAGAATATCTTTTTTTGACATAGCGATTTTTACAATTTTGCAAAAATACATCTAAAAAAGAGTTTGAACGCTATGTTTTTAGAAATATATAGAAAATTTAATAATCAAATCGTTCCACAATAGCGTTGAATTCGTATTTATTCATCCAATTTTGTTTGATACTTTCTTCTTTTATAGCCACTACTCTACTTCTAAATTCGTCTAAAATTCCTTTCTCAATCATGAAACTAATGGCTTGTTCAAAGGAATTGAGCATACTTTTATAAAATGCTTCTTGATTAATTTGCTTTTCAGATGATAAGGTTTGCGCAATTTCAATGTTATAAAGCATGACATCAACAATTATAAAAGAATCTACTCCAAGTGTAATAAAATGTTTGATGAATTTCTGTGCTGTAGAGCGACGCATTTTAGGCTTTTTACCTCGAATTGGATAATATTCGTTTGATATTTTGAGTTTTGCATCTTTAACCAAATTTCTTTCGTTTGGATTAAAAACAAAATCATAATACACTTTTACGTCTTTAAATTTGTCGTAAAGCTCTATTAATTGTTCTTCCAATTGTTCTTTATTCAATTCGGATAAATACTTTTTTAAATCGCGTTTGCTCATATAAATGCTAAATTATTGCAAAAGTAAGTCAGATTGTAGGTTTTTAAATAATGATATGCTTAATTTTGTAAACCAAAATAAAAATCGATGTTGAAATTTTTTAAAAAATTAGCCCTAATAGAAGGAATATCAGCAATTCTTCTTTTTTTCTTTGCCATGCCAATGAAATATATTTTTGGAGATCCAATTTATGTAAAACATATTGGAATGGCTCATGGTGTATTGTTTACTTTATATATCATAGTTGCGACCTATCTTAAATTCTCTGAAAAATGGGAAGCTAGAAAATATGTTGAGATTTGTTTGGCTTCTATTCCTCCATTTGGAACTTTTTACATTGAAAGAAAGTATTTAAAGAATGCATAAAACGTTAGAGAAAATATTTGGTTGGTTGTATCCTCTACTTCGTAAAATGAGTTTTGGGGATACCACAGCATCTTATATTAGCTTGGCTATAAACATTGTTATTTTATGTGTTTTGGCTTATCTAATATATGTAATATTTAGATTAACATTGGTTACAATTATGGCAATTGTGGCTAAAAAGACCAAAACTAACTTCGATGATTTGTTAGTTTCCAATCAAACTGCCAAATATATTGCTCATTTAATTCCGTTTTTATTCATCTATAAATCAGTTCCGGTTATTCTTGAAGCTTATGTTTATTGGGAAACCGTTTTCGGAAAATTAGTTGGAATTTATATTATTTTATTATCACTTTGGATAGTTCGAAGCGTTTTAAAAGCCATTCGTGATTACTTAAAAGATCAACCAAAATATAGTGATAAACCGATTGATAGTTACATTCAGGTAATTATGATAATCCTTTGGATTGTTGGAGTCGGTGTCATAATTTCAAAGATATTTGATATAACTACAAACACATTATTTGGAACTTTAGGAGCAATTTCGGCCATCGTAATCTTGATTTTTAGAGATACCATTCTCGGATTTGTAGCAAGTGTTCAAGTTTCTTTAAATGATATGGTTCGAATTGGAGATTGGATTACATTTGATAAATATGGTGCTGATGGTGATGTAATTGAAATCAATTTGGCAACAGTAAAAGTTCGAAATTTTGATAATACTACAACTACAATTCCAACTTACAGCTTAATTTCTGATTCTTTTAGAAATTGGAGAGGAATGTTAGATTCTGATGGAAGACGAATCAAAAGACATATTTTAGTTAAAGCAAAAAGTATCCGATTTTTGACTGATGACGATTTGCAAAAAATGAAGCGCATTCAATTGGTTTCTCATTATATAGATGTTCGTCAAGAAGAAATTAATAAGTATAACAAAACCTATAATGTAGATAAATCGCTATCTATTAATGGTAGAAACATGACCAATTTTGGATTGTTCAGAAAATATATTACTAATTATTTAGAACATTATCCTGGAATTAATAAAAATATGATTCTGCTTTGTCGTCAATTGCAGCCTACTCCACACGGAATGCCTTTAGAAATTTATGTTTTTTCTAAAGACCAAAGATTTGAGCAATACGAATATATCATGGCTGATATTTTTGATCATATTATAGCATCAATAGCCTATTTCGATTTAGAAATTTACGAAATGCCAACCGACAGAATGACTTTAGAAGAATAATTATTTTTTCAATCTGTCTTCAACGTATTCAATTTTTGTTTTACCATGAGCTTGAGGTTTTCCATCTAAACCAACACTTACCATAGTTATGGTGTCAATTGTAATGATGGTTTCTTTGGTCATCATGTTTCTTACTTCACACATTAAAGTTAAAGATGTTGTTCCGAATTTTACTACGTCAATTCCAATTTCAACAATATCACCTTGTTTTGCGGATGCTCTAAAATTGATTTCCGACATATGTTTGGTAACAATTCTAGGACTTTCTAGTTGAATTATGGCATACAAAGCAATTTCTTCGTCAATCCACGCTAATAATCTACCTCCAAATAAAGTGCTGTTTGGGTTCAAATCTTCGGGTTTAACCCATTTTCTAGTATGAAATCTCATGAGAAATTAAATTTATTTAGCAAATTTAACTATTTCAGTTTTGCTTTTGTGCTTAATTAACAAAATTTAAAACTTCTACATTGAGGTAAAATTATTTCTACAAATTGCTTTTTGTTTTTAAAAAAGTTGTTAATTACGTGTAAACCATTATATTTGCAAATTAATAGTTTATATAACCTATTTTATAATATGAAAAAAATTACATTATTGTCATTATTGTTGACTTCATCGCTGTCAGTTCTAGCTCAAGAAAATAAAGTTAAGAAAGATACTACTGCGTCTTCTGAATATAACAAATGGACAATTGAGGCATCTGTAGGTCAAGCAAAAGGTGTTAGACCTTATTCAAAAGGATATTTTTCAAGTGATCCTAAAACATTTTTTGGAAAACCACAAGCCAACAGTTTTTCTGTAGGTGTGAGAAGAATGATTAGTCCTACTTTTGGTTTTAAAGGTGCTTTTCATTATGAAGAATTAAAAAACATTAAAAACAATGGTAGTTTTCCATTTAAAATGCAACAATTTGGTGTCTCTTTACAAGGAGTTGCCAATTTGAATCGTTTATTTAGTATGCAAGAATCACTTGATAGATTTTTATTTTTAGTTCATGGTGGTATTAAATTAGACCGTATGACTTCTAAAACAGAAAACATCATTGAAAATGATAACAATTATAATCAAAGTGAATTAAATGGAGGTTTATTAATAGGAATAACTCCTGAGTATAGATTTTCAAAACGTCTTTCTGTATTTTTAGATGTAACTGTGCAAAATAATTACAGACAACATTTTAATTGGGATGGTACCTATACAGATGTTTCAGACAACTTAAATGGGCAACTAATTACTACATCATTTGGATTGACTTATTCGTTAGGAAGAAATGATTTCCATGGTGATTATGCTATCTTAAAAGATAAAAACATTGATGAAATTGAAGCTCTTAACAAGAGAATTGGTGATGTAGAAACATTAATGAATGATACAGATAAAGATGGTGTAGCTGATTATTTAGATCAAGAAAACAATTCTGTAGCTGGTGTTGCTGTTGATACAAGAGGTAAAATGGTTGATATCAATAGAAATGGTGTTCCAGATGAATTAGAACGATATATTGACAAATCATCTAAAGAAACTTCAGAAAAATCTAATTCTGACATGATTAAACGTTTAGTAAACGAAGGTTATGTTACAACGTATTTCGATACAGCT
Organism: Flavobacterium sp.; assembly: GCF_044341265.1. Lineage (GTDB taxonomy): Bacteria > Bacteroidota > Bacteroidia > Flavobacteriales > Flavobacteriaceae > Flavobacterium. The sequence continues at coordinate 47,277 of NZ_JBIISA010000002.1, read as the reverse complement.
AAAGTTAAACCTACAAATGTTTCAACTGAAGGAATTGACTTTATCAGAACTTATTTGAAAAACAACCCTACTGCATCTGTAGACATTATTGGTCATGCAGACGAAATTGGATCTAATGAGCGTAATGATGCATTATCTAAAGGACGTGCAGAAGCTGTTAAAGCAATTTTAGTTAAAGCAGGAATTGATGCTTCAAGACTTAATGTAGTTAGTTCAGGAGAAGATACATCAGTAGCTGTAGATTCAGAAGGAGCTAGAAAACTTGTTAGAAGAGTAACTTTCAAAATCAAAGACTAATTAACAATTAGTTCTTAATAAATATAAATCAACCTCTGTTTTACGACAGAGGTTTTTTTATAACTTTAAATAAAAAAATATGGAAGCAAGAGATATTTCAATTTTAGAATTACGTGGCTCTTCAATAGGAAACATTACTGAGCAATCTTCGTCAGAAGAAATCTTTCAAAACAAGACCTTGAGACCAATATTAAAATTTCAAAATGATTTATTTATTGAAGTTTTTACCAACTATGCTGTAAAGCAAAAAGGCGTTTTCTTCACGCTTTCTCCTGAAAAAAAGATGGCTTATATAGAAAATACAATCCAACGAGACATCAAATTTAGAAACTCGCTAAAAGGAATGGTAATTGGTTTATTTACTACAGAGGAATACAATACTTATATTAAAAATTCTTCCAATTTGAATAAGAGAATGATGAACATGTTGATAGAGCGATTGAAAAGTCAGGTGCTTTTACTTGAAGTTGCTAGTTAATATCGGTTTGTTTTATTTAAAAACTTATAGATTTTTTTCCAACTTGTAGTTTGCAAAGCAATGAATGCATCTAATTCTTCTCTTTTAGAGTTGATTTCTGTTGCTCCCAATGCTTCATCATTATTGATGAAAATTCCTTTTGCTCCAAGATTTTTGGCAAATTCTATATCGGTTAATCTATCACCTATCATGAAAGATTTTTTTAAATTGTATTTAGGATTATCTATATATTCTGTAACCATAGCTATTCCTGGCTTACGAGTTGGTTTTTTATCTTCTGGATAGGAATCATCTATAAAAACTTTACTAAAAACAATTCCTTCATTTTCGAATGCTTTCATGATTTTGTTGTGAATGTTCCAGAAAGTTTCAGTTGGAAGCGCTTTAGTTCCTAACCCATCCTGATTGGTAACCATTACAATTTCGTAATCTAATTTTCGAACAATTTTTCCTAAATAGCGAAACACTTCAGGGTAAAATTCTAACTCATCAAAAGAATCTAAAACATAATCTGGTGCTTTTGCTTCTCTTACAATTGTTCCGTCACGGTCGATGAAAAGGATTTTCTTCATAACTTATTTTTTTTCAAATCTAAATAAAAAAACCGCTTAATCACGACTAATAAAGCGGTTTTTAAAATATAAATGGTTATTTAATCTTCATCTTCTGCAGCTTCACCTCCACTTTCAACTGCTTCTGTTGCTGTTCCTGAATTTGCTCTGATTTCTGTATGACGAACTTCTCCTCCAGTTGTACCGGTTTGTTTTCCTAAAAAGATTCCAACAGCAGCAATCGTTAATGCTAAGAATGATACTAATTTAGCTTGTGAGTGTTTTTTGATATTGGTATACAATCCAGCAATTGAAACTACTCCTAAAAGATATAATACTATGGCTAGTTTTTCGGCCATTTCTTCATGCTCATGAATGATTTGTTTTCCAACAGAAGGCATGTCTTCTACCATTTCCTCTGCTCCTTCTCCTGTTGCCATACTTATAGCAGCAAAAATAGCTCCTACGATAAACAAGCTATAAGCTGTATTTTTTACAGAATCATTTTTAAAAACAATTCCTGCAATTAAAACTCCAAAACCAAGAATTATTCCAATAATTGGAAAGTGGTTTACTACCATGTGCAAATGTGCGTCGTTCATAATTTAATTTTTTAAGTTTTTATTTAGTTCTATTGGTTAGCCTAAAGATAGTCTTTTTTTAAAAATTTAATATTGTAAAATTCTGTAAATAAATTGTATAGTTCATTTATATTTTTAAACTCTAACTCCGAAGATATATCCAACTAGTGCAGATAAAACCATTGCTATTGTTCCCCAAATGGTTATACGCAAAATAGCTTTTTTTACACTTGAACCTCCAGTTTTAGCAGCAATACTTCCCAATACCATTAGAAAAATTATTGTGAAAGCATAGAGCCAATATTCCATATTTTTTACTGGTGCAAAAAGAATAACAAGTAAAGGCAAAACACCACCAACAGTAAATGCAGCGCCTGATGAAATAGCAGCTTGAATAGGATTTGCTTGACTTATCTCATTTATTCCTAATTCATCTCTAATATGAGCACTTAAAGCGTCTTTTTCTGTGAATTCTATTGCAACTTGCATTGCTGTTTCTGGTTTTAAACCTCTTTTTTCATATATTTGAGCTAATATTTTCAACTCTTCTTCAGGCATTTCTTTTAATTCTTTTATTTCTCTTTCAATATCTGCTTTTTCTGTATCCGTTTGTGAACTTACAGATACATATTCTCCAGCTGCCATTGACAATGCACCAGCAACAAGTCCGGCAACTGTAGCTAAAACAATTGGCTCTCTTGTTGAACTTGCAGCAGCAACTCCAATAGCAAGACTTGAAATAGATATTATTCCATCATTTGCTCCTAAAACTGCAGCTCTTAACCAATTACTTCTATGAATGTAATGACTGTCTAGATAATTATCTATTGTTATTGTTTCCTTTTCTTTTTTAGATTTAATCATCTTAATTTATATTTTAGTACTTGATTTAGTTTATAATATCAAAAACGCCTTTTACCAGAAGTTTAGAATTATTATTTATTTGCTCATTTGATAGAATTTCAACAAAATTTTCAGAGGAAGTTCCTTTTTGAACCTGAACCTTTTCAAATGAATATCCTTTAGCATCTTCATTCTTTAATAAAAGTACGAAATATTTCTGGTTTTCAAAGATTAAAGCGTCTTTCGGAATGGCTAATCCTTTTTTAGAATCGGTTATGATTTGAGATTCAACAAACATACCTGTTAATAATCTTTGTTTGATAGCGTCATCAAGATGCCCATGAACATTAATAGTTCTATCATTACCTTCAATAGATTTTCCTACCAAATGAACGTCAGCATCAAAAATTTCCTTAGAAGCTTCTGGAACAGTGAATTTAATTTTTTGACCAACTTTGATTTTCAAAATATCCTTTTCAAAAACTGCTAATTCTAAATGCAAATGACTTGTATCAACAATTTCTAAAATTACATCAGAAGCTGCAATGTACATTCCGACATTAGCATTCATGATTACAATATCACCTGAAATTGGAGAAAAAATAGTAACAACAGAAGTCAATTTTCCTTTTTCAACATTGCTTGGATTGATGTTTAGCAAAAGTAATTTAGCTCTTAAACTTTGATACATTCCTTTGGCTCTTCTATAATCACTTTCCGATTTTAAGTAGTTCTTTTGAGAAGTAATTTTCTCATCATACAACGTTTTTTGTCTTTCAAATTCCGATTTTAAATAGGTGATTTGTTCGGCAACTTCAAGATAATCTTTCTGAATATCTAGAAATTCTGTGTTTTCCATTGTTAAAAGTGGTTGACCTTTAACTACTTTATTTCCAACCAAAAGACTCGTAGCTTTTACATATCCTCCAATAAATGAAGTAATTTTAGCTCTGTTTTGAGGTGGAACATCTATCCTACCTGACGCTTTTACAGTTACATCAAAATCTTGTTCTACTGGAGTTCCAACTTCCATTGCCATAGTTTTAAATTGATTGGTAGAAATCATAGTTAAACCATCATTTTTCTCAGCTGGAGCTTCTGTTTTGGCATCTTTACATGAAATTAGTAAAGTAGTCGCTGCAAGTATATATAGTATTTTTTTCATTGTAAATTAGTAATTAAGATAGTGTAAATCAAATTGGGTTTTGTTGTATTGCAACACATTTTCAAGATAATCCACTTGAATTGATGTGGCGTTTTCTAATGAGGTAATGTATTGAAAAAAATCTATTTCTCCATGTTTATAGCTCATATCCGCTACTTTTATAATTTCTTTAGCCAATTTTTCTCCGTATTCTTTATAGTATTTTATACCTTCTTCATGTTTGATTAATTCATTTTTCTTTTGTGAAATGAATTGCTCCATTTTAGTTTGCTCGTTTAGTTTTTGTTGTTCCCAACTTTGTAATTCTAAATTGGCAACATTGATTTTAGCTTTTGTGCCTCCAAATAAAATTGGAACTGATAACCCAACTTGAAATCCATATAAAGACTGCGATAAACCATTGTTTTTTCCTTGAAAATACTCTAGATTTATATCAGGCAAATAGTGTTGTTTTTGAAGTTTAGTATTAGATTGAAATGTTTTTGTAATATTTTCAAAATAAGAATTATATAAGTCTTTACTTGAACTTTCAATTATTGTATTATTTGGAATTAATTTGTCATTTTTAATAATAGTTTTTTCATCAGATTGCAGTAATCCTTGTAGCATTTCGTAATTAGCCAATTTGTCTTTTTCTATTTGAGCTAATTTAGTTCTGATTTGTCTAAACTTACTTTGAGCTGTAATTTTTTCAAGGTAATTGGTTTCTCCTAATTCAAATCGTCTATCACTTGCTTTTGAAAAGTTCTGATACAAACTATCTAAATACTTGTATAATTTTTCTTGATTTTGATAATAAACTATGTGATTATAAACTTTAGCAACCTCATTTGATAATCTATTTTTGGTGATTTCAAAATTTGATTTTTCTCTTTCATATTCAGCAGAATATAATTTCTTTTGAGCACCATAAACCGATGGAAATAAAAATCGTTGTTGTACTCCGAATACTTTTAAAGGTAAATTATTTAAAGCCAAATTGTTTTGATCATAGCTGTAATAAATGTTTGTTTTATCAAATGAGTAAGCCGATTTTATATTCGCTTTAGCTTTATCTACTGATAATTGACCTGCTTTTATGGATTTGTTATTTTGATGTGCTTTTGAAATTAAACTATCTAATTCAGGATTATTATTTTGTGAATACGCCAATGACGAACTCAATAGTAACAAAATGATTGTAGCATTGGCATGGATTTTAAACTTAGCTTTTTTACCTTCTTTTTTGTCTAAAAGTTTGTATAAAATTGGAAGTACAATCATGGTCAAAATGGTTGCTGTAAACAGTCCACCAATAACAACTGTTGCTAACGGACGTTGAACCTCTGCTCCTGCTGATGACGAAATTGCCATTGGTAAAAATCCTAAAGCTGCGGCAGCTGCTGTTAGTAAAACTGGACGTAATCTATCGGTTGTACCTTTCAAAATTAGTTCGTTTATATCTTTCATTCCTTGATGTTTTAGTTCTTTAAAATGTTCAATAAGTACAATTCCGTTAAGGACTGCGATTCCGAAAAGCGCAATAAATCCAACACCTGCCGAAATACTGAATGGCAAATCACGAATCCAAAGAAACAATATTCCTCCAACCGCTGAAAGTGGAATTGCAGAGTAAACCATCAAAGCTTCTTTTACAGAACCAAAAGCAAAATACAAAAGAATGAATATTAAAAATAATGCGATTGGAACAGCAATCAATAAACGTGCTTTGGCACTTTGAAGATTTTCAAATTGTCCTCCATAAGTTACATAATAACCTTCTGGTAATTTTATTTTTTCATTTACAATTTTTTGAACATCGTTTACAACACTTTGCAAATCGCGGTTTCTAACGTTGATTCCAACAACAATTCTTCTGCGAGTATTGTCTCTTGAAATTTTTGCTGGACCTTCTGTATATTCAATTTGTGCCAATTCTTGAAGCGGAATTTGCTCACCATTTGGAGTTGGAACATACAGATTTCTCAAATTATCAATATCTTGACGGTTGGTTTTATCTAAACGAATTACCATATCAAAACGTTTTTCACCTTCAAAGACAGTTCCAACCGTTTTTCCTGCAAAACCAAGTGCTATCATTTCATTCAAGTCAGCAATATTTAATCCGTAGCGAGCAATTTTTGAACGATTGTAAACTACACTCATTTGAGGCAAACCTTCAGTTTTTTCGATGATAATATCGGATGCACCTTCTACATTGGCAATGGCATATTTAATTTGTTGTGCTCTCTTAGCTAATACATTCAAATCTTCTCCAAAAACTTTTATTGCAACATCACTTCTGGTTCCTGAGATTAATTCGTTGAAACGCATTTCTATTGGTTGCGTGAATTCGATTTCCATGTTTGGAATTTGCTTTTCTATCTCGGTTTTAATTTTATCTGCTAATTCATCTTTTGAATCAGCAGAAACCCAATCACCTTTTGGTTTCAATTTCACAATAATATCTGATTCTTCCATGCTCATAGGATCGGTTGGTACTTCGGCTGCTCCAATTCTACTTACAACTTGCGTAACTTCTGGGAAATTTTTTAGAATAATCTTTTCAATTTTAGTTGTGGTTTCTATTGTTTTAGTTAATGAAGTTCCTGTTTTTAATACCGGTTGAATTACAAAATCACCTTCATCTAAAGTTGGAATAAACTCGCCACCCATTGTTGTAAAAAGTACGATTGCAAAGACTAATAATGATATGGCTCCATAAATTACTTTTTTGGTATTACTTAAAGCCCAAGTGATTACAGGCAAATACCAAGAATTCATTTTGGTGATTAATCGAGAAGAAAAAGAATTTGGATTTTCTTCTTTAGGTTTTAAGAACAATGAAGAAACTACTGGAACATATGTGAAACAAAGTAGCATCGCTCCAGCTAATGCAAAACTAAAGGTCATTGCCATTGGTTTGAACATTTTTCCTTCAACTCCAGATAGTGAAAGAATTGGAATGAAAACTATTAGAATAATTAACTGACCAAAAACAGCTGAATTCATCATTTTGGAAGCACTTTTATAAGTGATTTCGTCAATTTGAATTTGACGTTCTTCTTTGGATAAATTAACTAAATGTCTTGATTTGTGAGCAATTTGAAAAGCGATAAACTCTACAATAATTACGGCTCCATCAATTATAATTCCGAAATCGATTGCTCCTAAACTCATTAAGTTTGCATCAATTCCAAAGATGTTCATAAACGAAATTGCAAATAATAAACATAATGGAATTACTGAAGCTACAACCAATCCTGAACGCCAATTTCCTAACAAAAGAACGACTACAAAAATTACTATTAGACAACCTAAAATAAGGTTTTCTGCTACAGTAAAAGTAGTTTTTCCAACCAATTCACTTCTTTCTAAAAATGGGTTGATATAAACGCCTTTTGGTAATGTTTTCTCTATTTCGGCAACTCTTGCTTTTACATCACCAATTACTTGCTTAGAGTTTCCTCCTTTTAGCATCATTACTTGTCCGAGAACTTTTTCGCCTTCACCATTTCCTGTAATTGCTCCAAAACGATTGGCACTTCCAAAACCAATTTGCGCAACATCTTTTACATAAATTGGAATTCCGTTATCATTTTTAACAACAATATTTTCTATGTCTTCAAGCGATTTTACTTTTCCTTCTCCACGAATAAAATAGCTTTGATTTACCTTTTCAATGTAAGCTCCGCCAGCAATACTGTTGTTATTTTCTAAGGCGTTGAAAACATCAATAGTTGAAATATTCATCGCTTTAAGTTTAGATGAATTTATGGCAACTTCATATTGTTTTAAATAGCCACCCCAAGTATTTATTTCAACAACACCTTTTATTCCTGATAGTTGACGTTTTACAACCCAATCTTGAATGGTTCTTAAATCGGTTACAGAATATTGATTTTTATATTCGGGTTTTACATCTAAAACATATTGATAAATTTCACCCAAACCAGTTGTTATTGGACCCATTTCTGGAGTTCCAAAGCCTTGAGGTATTTTTTCGGAAGCTGTTTTTATTTTTTCAGCTATTAATTGTCTTGGAAGATACGAACCCATATCGTCTTCAAAAACAATTGTTACTACTGAAAGTCCAAATTTTGAAATAGAACGAATTTCTTTTACGCCTGGCAAGTTTGCCATTTCAATTTCTACTGGATAAGTGATGAATTGTTCAATGTCTTGTGTAGAAAGATTTCTTGAAGTAGTAATTACTTGAACCTGATTATTAGTTACATCTGGAACAGCTCCAATTGAAATTTGAAATACAGAATATACTCCGAATCCAAAAATTCCTAGTGTAAACAGTAAAACTATTAGTTTGTTTTTTAAGCTAAAAGCGATGATTTTTTCAAGCATTTTCTTTCAATTTTCTTTTAACAAAGATAGTCAATTGATGAAAATTAAAACTTAGTATAAACTTAATATCTAATTAGGAAATTCTTAAATTTATAGAAGTTCCTTTAGATTTTTCGCTAGTAACAGATAATTCAATAGATAATAAATCGCAAAGCCTTTTAACTATTGATAATCCCAACCCTGTTCCTTTAATTTCTGGATGATTAGAAACATCAGAACGATAGAAAGAATTGAATATTTTTTCTAAATCCTCTGCAACAATTCCAATACCATTATCAGTTATACTGCAATAAACCGTCTCTTTTTCTTTTTTTAATTCAATATCAATCTGTCCGTTTTTATTGCTATATTTTATAGCATTAGATAAAATATTGCTTAAAATTATTGAAACTAAATAAGTATCTGATTTAATATAAAAATCATCGTTGAAGTTGGTTTTAATATGCAGCTCTTTTCCTTTAATCTTATCTGAAAATCTTGCTATAGTATCTAATAGTAACGAATTAAGATAAACTTGTTCATTTCTAATATTTTGCTTTTGATTTTCAAAACGAGCCAACAATAACAATTGATCTACAAGATTGTTTAATCTATCAACTTCACGAATACAGAAATTAATTTTCTCCTCATATTCTTGCTTTTCTCTTGGTTTTCTTATCAAAACTTCCATTGTACCTTTTATAACTGCCAAAGGTGTTCGAAGTTCATGCGAGGCATCTGAGGTAAATTGTTTTTCACGTTTAATTGCGTTCTCAATTCTATCTAAAAGATTATTAATAGTTTCTGAAAGCGTGTATAATTCGTCTTTATTATTGGGAAGCTGAATGCGTGATGATAAATTATCTCTTGTTATCGTGCTTGAAGTTTCAATAATTGAAGTTACTGGCTTTATACTTCTTCCTGCAATTAATCTTGCAATTAGAAATAAAACTACTAAAATCAATGGAAAAGCAATTAGAAGTATGTTTTTTAAATTAGTCAAAATCATAGTTGCATCATCAAGCGACATTGCTACTATAACGTGACCTATTATTTTATTATTATCTACAAGTGGAACTTGAATTTGTCTAATTGGTTTATTATTTAGATAAGTATCAACAAGAACATTGTCTTTGTCTTTATCATATAATTTTAATAGAATTCCTTTAAGATTTGGAGATTTATCAATTAACTGATTATTGATATCATGAAATTGAACAAAAACTGGGTTAACATCAACAGTATTGTGTTCTCTAGCTCGCCATTGATCAACTTGAATTAAATAAGTGTCGTTTCTATCAATTTCAATTTCACCTAGATGTTTTTTTACTTCATCATTTATGTCATCATTTATATGATTATCAACACTATAATAAATAACCTGATAGATAACTATAAACACAAATGCTATAAGTAGCGCTGTGCTCATTATATAATTGAAAGCAATTCTATTTCTAAAGGAAAATTTAAACATATTTAGTTCATATCATTGGCAATGTAGCCAACGCCTCTTATTGTTTTTATACAATCATTCTCTTTACTTAAGTTAAGTTTCTTTCTGATTGCATTCATAAAAACATCAATTACTCCAGTGTCGTATTCGAAATGAATGTCCCAAACATCTTCAATAATTTGAACTCTTGTACAAACGTTTCCTTTATTTTTTATTAGATAAACCAATAATTCAAATTCTCTTTGAGTAAGAGAAACTTCTTTATCATCAACAAAAACTTGATATTTACTTAAATCGACTTTGATATTAGACAAAGATAATTGTTTGTCATCGTCTATTGTTCTAAAATGAATTTTTATTCTTTCTAATAATTCTTCAAAGCTAAAAGGTTTTTTAATATAATCATTAGCGCCAGATTTTAATCCTTCAATAGTTTCTTGAATAGTATCTTTCGCTGTAAGAAAAATAATTGGTGTTTTTGAATCTGTTTTTCTAAATTCTTTGCAAACATCAATTCCAGACATTTTAGGCAACATCCAATCTAACAAAATTAAATCTGGTTTATTTGTGATAGCTAAATCCAAACCTGACAAGCCATCTGATGCCACGATTATTTCATAACCTTCTTCTTCTAAACCTTGTTTTAGAAAATCTGAAATTCCTTTTTCGTCTTCAACTATTAAAATTTTCATTGCTATTGCATTACAAATTTGAATCCTAAACTAGCTATATTTGAACTTAAACCATCACTTCTATCGTAGTGATTGAATCTAAAATCAATATTTTTCAAACCAAATTTCCAAATTTTTGAGCTCGTAAAAATATCCGTGTAAGATACTCCAAGTCCGTATTGATTTGCATTAAATGATGATAAATCATAATCTGAAGTATAGAATTCTTCTGTTGATAAATGTTTTTCAAATTGAGCAAAATATTTAGATTGTGTTTGTGTATAATAACGATACATTGGAGATACAGTGAATTTATCTGTCAATTTAATTGGCACTTCTATAGATGCTGTATGTGCTGTGATATCCCAATTATCTGTGTAATATCTGTAATAGGTTCGAACAACAAATGTTTCATTGATGTAGTAGTTCCAACGCAAACCAATAGGCAATTTGAAACGTGAACTTGGTAATTTTTCTATGGCATCAGCTAATCTATAAACACCTTCATTAGAACTATTTTCATAATTTGGGATAAAACTTGGATTACCAAAATAATAATCAGGTTTATCAGCAAAATAAATTCTGTGATAAGGTGATGAAAGTTTACCTTCTTGTTGCACTAAATCGAAGAAAATAGAAAATTGTGTTTTCTTAGTAAGTACTTGAGAGAAACTTATTGAAGCTGAATAAGAATTACGAGCTGTACTATCCCAAGCAACAAAATTTGGATTAAATAATGGATTATAACTACTATAGTTTCCATTGCGTAATTCTCCGGGATAAATAGGTCTCCATTGATCTAAATAAGCATTTACTTTTACAGAAACTTCAGAATTTTTATCGTTAAATAATTTGGAAACTCCTCCTCCAAAACCTATTGAAGTATAATCATATTCGTTAGAAAATGCAACATCTGCATTCCATATAAAATTTCTATCATCACTACTATGGCTATAATTAGCGACTAAAGAAACCAAAGCGTCTTGCTCTGAAGCTCCAGAAGAACTTTGCCATGGAGTTGGATTTTTAGAATCGTAAGGGTTAATGTTACTTGATGAGGCAGATGTGTAAGCAGAGATTCCAGCATCGATAGTAAGTACATCATCATCATTCATTGGAATTGCTACAATAATATTAGAAGCAATATCGGTCAATTTTTCAGAACCAATTCCTCCAGAAACTGATGAATGAACTCCGTCTTGATTGTAATAACTGAGCATAAAATCAACTTCTGTTGACTCTAATACTCTTTTTTTGAAAGTTACTGTAGTATCTTTTGCCATTTCGGTTTCTTGTGAAAAGACCAAGGCTGAGAAAAGGAAAAATACTATTACTAATTTATTTTGCATGATTTTATTGAAAATTAATTACATCCACAACCACCACCAGATTTTCCTCCATTTGCTCCAGCTGCAGCTTCTCTATAAACTTGAAAAGCAGTTTCATATCGTTCTGTAGACTTTGCTGAAAGTTTCATTTCGGTACTATTAACTTTAGCTTTTTCATATTGCTTCACTGTATTACATGATTGTAAAACAATTACAGAAAAAACTACTAATGCTATTTTCTTATACATGGCTTAATTAATTAAGATTTATATTTTTGAATATCAATTCCTTTTGATGTATGTATTTTTCCTTTATCATCAACAATAATACATTCTATTCCTTTAAGTTGGTTTACTAAATCCAATCCAACATCAATTCCTAAAACGAAAATTCCAGTTGCTAAAGCGTCGGCTATTTCTGTTTGTTTTGCAAATACAGATACACTAACAATTCCTGTTGCTGGATAACCTGTTCTTGGATCAATAATGTGCGAATATCTTACACCATTAAACATTACAAACTTTTCATAGCTTCCTGAAGTTTCAACCGCACTATCTTCAAGTGGAAATGTTGCAAAAACCTTATTTTTGTTCATCGGATTTATAATTCCGATTGTCCAAGGCTTGCCATCTATTTGTTTTCCCCAAGTATTAATATCGCCAGAAACATTTACAATCCCTGATTGGCATCCTTCTTTTTGCAATAATGCCTTTACTTTATCAGCGATGTATCCCTGACCAATTCCTCCCAAACCCAACTTCATTCCTTTTTCCTTCAAGAAAATTGTTTTGGTTGAGTCATTCATTATTATCTTTTCATATCCAATTTTCTCAACCGAACTTTTAATTGCTTCTTTAGTTGGCATTTCTTTCATGCTGCCATCAAACTTCCAAATTTTATCCATTGAAGCATATGAAATATCAAAAGCTCCATTGGTTAGTTTGGAAATTTTATTTGCTCTTGTTACCAATTGAAAGACTTCATCATCAACTTTTACAGGATTGATTCCAGCATTTTTGTTGACTTCAGAAATTTGTGTGGTTGGAATCCAATCTGAAATTAAATTTTCTATTCTTTTAACTTCAGCAACAGCTTTATCTATAAAAAAATTACCTTGCATAGTATCTTTAGCTACTACTGTAATTTCAAACGGACTTCCCAACATTGACAATTTTCTCTTGTGAACTATTTGTCCGAAAGATGTCAGTGAAATAAGTGCTGGAATGATTAATAAATATTTCTTCATTATTTATTCAATGAATCTAATAGTTTGATATATTCTTCTGCAGATATGTTTTTAAACCCAGTCATTCCAATGACTTTTCCTGACTTATCCAAAAGTACTACTAGAGGAAAGTTTCCATCTTTATTATACTTTTCAGATAATTTTTTATTTCGTTCTGCTACATCTGCTGGCAATTGATTAGCTTTTTTATTTGGAAAATCTGCTCTTAACAAAACTAATTTTTTCTCTGCATACTGTTTGAAAGCATCAGATTTCCATACATTTTTTTCCAATTTAATACATGGAGCACACCAATCTGAACCCGAAAAAACCAAAAGAATATTTTTATTTTCTTTAGTAGCAGTGGCTTTGGCTTCTTCTATGTTGGTCTTCCAATCTTGAGAATGACCAAAGATTCCAAACAATAACGTTATTATAATTATTACTTTTTTCATTTAATTTTTTTATACAACAAGTTACAAATTTTATTCAATATTATAACGCAAAATTATTCATATTATTTATTGAATGTTTACTGTTATTGCTTTCTTAAGCTAATATTAATCTTAAGCCAAACTTAAGTCAATACTAAGTTATCCTTAAACAAATTGAAGATTGGCAGCGATACATTTGTAGAAACTGTATATTATGCAATTATTTAAAAAGCATTCGCCTTTTATAAATTTAGCTTTATTTTATTTTATTGTTGGAATTATCACAAGATTAGTCTTATTATTTCATCCCATAACGCAATCAAGTTTTTCATTTATTGATATTGTTAAAATATTTTCTTTGGGATTATTATCCGATGTATTTATTTTTATAATAACTAGTCCTTTCCTATGGATTTACTTATTGTTTTTATCCAATTCTAAATACCAAAAACCTTGGGGTTATATAATTTTTGGATTGTTGATTTTGCTATTACTTTATCTAATATCTGGTAAATCTATTTTGCATGAATATGGTGGTTCTTTACCAGAAATTGGAATTGCTTTTGTTTCTTTGAAGGCCATTTTATTTGGATTGATGCTTTTTTTACCAAGATATAGAAGTAAAATTAGATTGATATTATTTTCTATTACCATTTTTATCTTTGTTTTAATAATTATTCAAAACGCTGTTAGTGAATACTTTTTTTGGAATGAATTTGGCGTTAGATACAACTTTATAGCTGTCGATTATCTAGTTTACACTAATGAAGTAATTAAAAATATCATGGAATCTTATCCTGTGATTCCTTTGTTTACAGGAGTAGGTTTATTAACTCTACTTGTAACTTTTATTATTGTAAAACGCTCTAAATCATTTTTAAACAAGTTGCCTTCATTTAATGAAAAAATTATATCTACTATTTTATTTTCTTTGATTTTTGTTGGAGCAACATTCATAATTCCATTATTATCAAAACAAGAAACATCTCATAACGTTTTTGCCAACGAATTGCAATCAAATGGTATGCATCGTTTTTATTTAGCCTTTATGAATAGTGAATTGGATTATAATAAATTTTATAAAACATTACCCGATGATAAAGCTTTTGCTACTATTGAAAAATTAATACCTGGAATCTCTCAAGATTTTTCAAAAAGAACTATATCAAGTATAAATCCTGAAAATAGAAAAAATGTTGTATTAATTACCATTGAAAGCTTGAGTGCAGATTTTTTGAAAGCTTATGGAAATGATCAAAACATTACTCCTTTTCTTGATAGCTTAGCAACTCAAAGTTTACAATTTTCAAATCTTTATGCTGTTGGAAATAGAACTATTAGAGGTTTAGAATCTTTTACTTTATGTCTACCTCCTACTGCTGGAGAAAGCGTTGTAAAAAGAAAAGACAATAAACATAAGTTCTCAACAGCATCAATTTTTAAATCGAAAGGATATCAAGTTAACTTTCTTTATGGAGGTGACGCTTACTTTGATAATATGGAAGATTTTTTCGGAGGAAATGGTTATAAAATAACTGACAAAAAAACTTTAAAACCAGAAGAAATTACATTTTCAAATGTTTGGGGAGTTTGTGATGAGGATATGGCTAAAAAGGCAATACAAGTGATGAACGATGAATCAAAAACTGGAAAACCTTTCTTCAACCACTGGATGACCGTTAGCAATCATCGTCCTTTTACTTATCCTGATGGAAAAATAGATATTGATTCACATTCTAAATCTCGTGAAGGTGGCGTAAAATATACCGATTATGCATTGAAACAATTTTTTGAAATGGCTAAAAAACAGTCTTGGTTTAAAAATACAGTCTTTATAATTGTTGCAGATCATTGCGCATCGAGCTCTGGTAAAACACAATTACCATTAGATAAATATAGAATTCCAGCATTAATTTATTCTCCAGGTTTTATTCAACCTGCCGTTTATAATAAAATGGTCTCACAAATTGACTTAATGCCTACGTTATTTGGTTTGCTAAACTTTAATTACAAAACGAAATTTTTTGGACAAGATGTTTTGAAAACGGATTATCAACCGAGAGCATTCATTGCAACATATCAAGATTTAGGATTGCTGAAAGACAATGTTTTGACTATTCTCTCTCCAAAGCAAAAAGTAAAACAATTTAATCTAAAATTAGAACCCAAAGATAATGTAGCTGCAGATTTTCAAATTCACTACGAACAAATTCCTATTGCAAAAGAGAATTCAAAGTTGGTTAATGAAACTATTTCATATTATCAAACAGCAAGTTCAATATTAAAGAATAAGAAGTACGAAAAATAAAAACTCCACAGTACAGTCAATTGCATTTGTGGAGTTTTAAAATGTGTTAAAGTCTAACTTAACTTTACAAATGTATAACTCATTTTTATAATGGCTATACGTAGTTTTACGTGTTTTACAACAATCCGTTATATTTTCTAATAAACCATTCTGCTGCAAGTGAAATCGCAATTAAAACGAGTAGCCAAATCCAATCAATGAAAGGCGTTTTCTTTACAATATCTTTCTGAATGGCTTTATAATCTTCGTTTTCAAGTAATATTTTAATTAAATCATCTACTTGATTTGGAACAAAAACAGCACCTTTTGTTTGTAAAGCCAATTGTTTCAATTTAGCCATATCTGGATTTACGAATTGCTTTTCGATATCAAAATCTAATATTTCGAAAGTACTAGAATAACTTGCATTTGAATTAAGTTCCTTTACTGTAAACGAATATTGTCCAGCAGCTAAACCATCAAGATTCACTTTAAAACTATTGTTTGTTTTTAGCAAATCGTAGCGTTTTACTTGTTTTGTTTTAGAATTTGTAACAGCAATTGTCAAACGCGCTTTCTCGTCAAATTCATAATTTTTATTGAAATATTGTGCCGTAATTTCTAAAGCATCACCAGAATTATAAAACCGCTCATGATTTACAATAAGTGATTTTTTAGAGTTATTTGAAGCTAAAAATTGTATGGTTTTATCTAAAAAAACATCAAACTCTTCAAATGATTTTTTCTCAATAAAACTATGTGCACGCCATTTCCAAATGTTTTCTCCCATCAAAAAAGCACTTCTTCTACCTTGATTATCAGAAAATGCTAGTAATGGCTGATTTGTTTCTACATTTCTAATTCTTGAAGATAATAGAACAGTTACATTTTCATTAGGAGTTATAGTTCCATAAGCATTCTCAAGTGGCGGAAAATTTTCAAAACCAATATTTTCAGCAGCAAACAAATTAAAATCTGAACTAAAATTAGCTAGAAAATCTTCTTTCTGAGATGACATTCTAAAGCTTATTTGATTTTGTTGCAGATTTAAAAACCCAAAATCGGTGTTATTACCAGTTATAATCCAAGTATTTATTTTTAAATTTTTATTAGCTTCAAATACTTGTTTAAATTCAGCATTTGGTTGAAATAAAACTAAAACATTAAACTTATTTAAATCGTTGATTTTATTAGGTTTAAGAATGGTTACTTTACGTTGTGCATTAGTTTCAATTCCTCGTTTTAAAGCACCTATATCAGGATGATTTATAGAAGAAATTATAGCTATTTCTGTTTTCTGATCGATGATTTCTACAGCAAATTTCTTTGAATTATTGTAAGTGTTTTTTTCAGATTCGTTAGAAGAAATTCTTGCGTTAAAAATTTGCAAACCTGTTTTATCTGCAGGCAATAAAATATTTAAAACTGCCGATTTATTTGATGGAGAAAAAGAAATACTTTGCTTATTTAAAACATTATTTCCTTGAGAAATAGCAAAATTAGCTGTTACCGATTTATTTCCTGCATATTGAAGAAATACTTCCACAGGAAATTTATTCTTATGAAAAGCATATTTATTAACGTTTATCTGACTTATTTTTAAATCTAAATAAGTGGTTGTATCTCCAACAACCAAAGGATAAACTTTATTATTTGCATCAAAACTAAAAACAAAATCCGAACCTGAAGTTTGATTTCCATCAGAAATTAAAACCGTTGGAAAAGAAAGATTTTTATTGATGCTTTTTAAGTTTTTTGCAACTTCATCAAGATTAGTTTGTTTTCCTTTAAAATTCAACTCATCTGCAGATTCAATAGGTTGAAATTCAGAATCAAAACTATACGTTTGGACATCAAATTTATCTTTCAATTTAGAATTTGAACTTATCTTTTCATAAAGTTCTTTTGCAACTTGATTCGCTTTTAAATCTATAATTGAACTTGAATTATCCACTACAATTGGTAATGGAGTTTTTACAGTTTCAAAAGTGCTTCTGCTCACAATTGGATTAATCAATAAAAGTAATAATCCAAAAATAGATAGAAAACGTAAAAAAGCTAAGAGTTTAGTCATATTAGACTTACTCTTAGCTTTATAAAAATATTGAAAATAAGACAAACCACCAGCGATTGCTATGGAAATAAATATTAAAAGAATAGTGTTTGTCTGCATTATGTTATTAAATAGTTATTCTATTTATTTAAGAAATCGTTGTTTTTGTTAGATAATAACTTTGTTATAAACACTATTGCAGCAACAACTTTAATAAAAAGACCTAACGTAATTATTAAACTTCCTGTAAAAGGACCAATTTCCAAATGTGCAATTTTGAAAAAAGCTCCAATTGTTGTGACAACAACTCCCAATAGAAATAATGCAATTATATATTTATTTTTCATTAAATAATTTATTGAGATTAGTTTCTTCCGAATTCAGAATGATAATTTCGTAAAAAAAACTGCAAACTGAACACTGAATACTGCAAACTATTATTATGTTAACATTCCTCCATCAACATTAAGCACTTGTCCAGAAACATAAGCACTCATGTCTGATGCAAAGAAAAGACAAGCATTAGCTACATCTTCAGGTGTTCCTCCACGTTTTAACGGAATAGAATCTCTCCAACCTTGAACAACATCTTCGTTAAGTTTTGCAGTCATTTCAGTTTCGATGAATCCTGGAGCGATTGCATTACAACGAATATTTCTTGAACCCAATTCCAAAGCAATAGATTTAGTAAAACCAATCATTCCTGCTTTTGATGCAGCATAGTTAGCTTGTCCTGCATTTCCTTTCACTCCTACTACACTACTCATGTTTACAATAGAACCTTTTCTATTTTTCAACATTACTTTTTGAACCGCTTTAGTCATATTGAAAACCGATTTTAAGTTGATTTCGATTACTTTATCAAAATCCTCTTCACTCATTCTCATTAACAAATTATCTTTTGTAATTCCGGCGTTATTGATTAAAACATCAATGTTTCCGAATTCTGCCATAACATCGTCAACTAATTTTTGAGCTTCGTTAAAATCTGCTGCATTTGATTTATATCCTTTTGCTTTAATTCCTAAAGCTGATAATTCATTTTCTAAAGCCAATGCTGATTCGGCAGATGAACTGTATGTAAAAGCTACGTTTGCTCCATGTTGTGCAAATACTTTTGCAATTCCGCTACCAATTCCACGGCTTGCACCAGTAATAATAGCTACTTTTCCTTCAAGTAATTTCATATCTAAAAAGTTTGTGTTATGTTTGATTTTTAAAAGCCAAATATAGGAATAATTTAAAGTATAAAAAAAATGATATTTCTAATTAAACCTTATTAATTTGTTAAAGTCTAATTGTAAACAAACCAAAACCAAACAATATGAAAAACCAATTGATGATTTTATTTTCTTCACTTTTTTTATTTACTTCTTGTAGTAAATCTAGTGATGAAAATTATGTTCCTATCGAAACTTATCCAAATGTTACAACTGCATTTGGAAATAACATCAATTTATCTAATCTAGCAAATTATGCCAATCAAACCATTCCTACCTATATCACAAAAAGCAATGTGGGTTCCAATTTGATATCAAATAAAGGCGCTACTTTAGGAAGAGTTTTATTTTATGATAAAAAGCTTTCTTCAAATAATACCATTTCATGTGCAAGTTGTCACCAACAAGCTAATGCTTTTAGTGATGTTGCAGTTGCGAGTCAAGGTGTAAACGGAACAACAGGAAGACATTCTATGCGATTGATCAATAATCGTTTTGCAAATGAAGCAAAATTCTTTTGGGATGAAAGAGCAATTAATTTAGAAACACAAACCACAATGCCTATAAAAGATCATGGTGAAATGGGTTACAGTGGTACTAATGGTGACGAAGCTTTTTCAGGATTAATTACAAAATTATCAGCCATTGGTTATTATAAGGAATTGTTCAAATTTGTTTATGGTTCTGAAGAAATTACTGAAAACAAAATGCAATTAGCTTTAGCTCAATTTATTAAAAGTATTCAATCATTTGATTCTAAATATGATACAGGAAGAGCCTTAGCAGCCAATGATGGGCAACCATTCTCAAATTTTACTGCACAAGAAAATCAAGGAAAAAATTTATTTTTATCGCCTCCTGTTTTTAATGCAACTGGAAGTAGAACTGGTGGAGGTTTAGGATGCGCTGGTTGTCATGCTGCTCCTGAATTTGATATCGATCCCAATTCAAGAAATAATGGAATAATTGGAACTATAAGCGGTGTTGGAATTGACATTACTAATACTCGTGCGCCATCATTAAGAGATTTAGTCAAAACTGATGGAACCACAAATGGTTCAATGATGCATACTGGAGTTATTACAACTCTACAAGCTGCTATCGGACATTATGGAACTATTAACTTAGCTCCAGGAAATACTAATTTAGATCCAAGATTACGACCAAATGGTTTTGGTCAACAATTAAATTTAACGGCTCCTGAAGTTAATGCTGTCATAGCTTTCTTAAGAACACTTTCTGGAACAAATGTTTATGTTGATAGTAAATGGTCTAATCCTTTTTTGAATTAAATTATTAAA
Source organism: Flavobacterium sp. (assembly GCF_044341265.1). GTDB lineage: Bacteria > Bacteroidota > Bacteroidia > Flavobacteriales > Flavobacteriaceae > Flavobacterium. The sequence goes on along the minus strand of NZ_JBIISA010000002.1, from coordinate 27,073 downwards.
CTATTTAAATAAAAAAAGAGCTTTCAACGATGAAAGCTCTTTTTTTATCTATAAAGGAGATTTAAATTATCCCATTACTTCTTTTACTTTTTTACCAATTTCTGCTGGAGAATCTACAACGTGAATTCCGTTTTCTCTCATGATGCGTTTTTTAGCTTCTGCTGTATCATCAGCACCACCAACAATTGCACCTGCGTGACCCATTGTTCTTCCTTTTGGAGCAGTTTCACCTGCAATGAATCCAACAACTGGTTTACGGTTTCCATCAGCTTTAATCCATTTTGCAGCATCAGCTTCAAGTTGACCACCAATTTCACCAATCATAACGATACAATGTGTTTCTGGATCATTCATTAATAATTCAACAGCTTCTTTAGTAGTTGTTCCAATGATTGGATCTCCACCAATTCCGATAGCTGTAGTAATTCCCATTCCTTGTTTTACAACTTGGTCAGCAGCTTCGTAAGTTAAAGTTCCTGATTTAGAAACGATACCAACATTACCTTTTTTGAAAACAAAACCTGGCATGATACCAACTTTAGCTTCTTCTGGAGTTATTACTCCTGGACAGTTTGGTCCGATTAATCTACAATCTCTATCTTTTATGTATGAATACGCTTTAATCATATCTGCAACAGGAATTCCTTCTGTGATGCAAATAATTACTTTAATTCCTGCATCAGCAGCTTCCATAATAGCGTCAGCAGCAAAAGCTGGCGGAACGAAAATGATTGTTGTGTCTGCTCCTGCTTGTTCAACAGCATCTTTTACAGTATTGAAAACTGGTCTTTCTAAATGTGTAGAACCACCTTTTCCTGGAGTAACTCCACCAACAACATTTGTTCCATATTCAATCATTTGAGAAGCATGAAAAGTACCTTCACTTCCTGTAAAACCTTGAACTATTATTTTTGAATTCTTGTTAACTAAAACGCTCATATTATGTTTTTTTATTTAGTTTTATTGTTTGTGTTGCAAAAGTATTAAAAAGTGTTCAGTATTCAGTATTCAGTATTCAGTTTTTTTTCTACTTATTTGCAAATTTTCTATATATGATTTTATGAGAATTGACTCATTTGATAACCTCGATATAATTTTCCGTCTTTCACTTCCCAAATTACAAAAAAGTGTGCTAAAAGCATTTCTTCTCTAGGATTTTCAATTGTTTTTACAAAATGAGAATAACGTACAGAAACCATATTTCCTTCCTCAACTACATGTGTAATTCTCATTTTAGAACGAACGTAAGCTTTACTCAATTCATCAGATAAATTAAGTACATCTTGCTTTTTCATTTGAACAAAACCCTTACTACTGTTCCATTCGATGATTAAATCTTCGTGCAGAAATTCAGTAACTTCTGATTTATGTAAAAGCAAATCATTTTTATAAAAATCCAATACTAATTGTTTTGCTGTCATTACTTTAGATTTTTTATTATTTCTGGGATACGTTTTATATTGGCTAATTGCTTCAATTTTTCTCGAGATTCTTCAATTGGTGTTCCAAAATAGGACTTTCCGCCTTCTATTGATTTTGTTACACCTGTTTGACCAAGAACTACAGCCTTTGCTCCTATTGTAATTCCACTTGTGGTTCCAACTTGTCCCCAAAGTGTTACTTCGTCTTCAATAATAACACAACCTGCAATTCCGGTTTGAGCTGCTATTAGACATTTTTTACCAATTATTGTATCGTGTCCAACATGAACTTGATTGTCAATTTTTGTTCCTTCTCCAATAGTTGTATCACCTGTAACTCCTTTGTCTATAGTGCAAAGAGCTCCAATTCCAACATTATTTTCTATAACAACTCTTCCTCCAGAAAGTAATTGATCAAAACCTTCTGGACGTTTTTTATAATAAAATGCATCAGCTCCTAGAATAGTTCCTGCTTGAATAATTACATTATCACCAATAATACAATTATCATAAATTGAAACATTAGAATGAATAATACAATTTTTACCAATTTGAACATTGTGACCAATAAAACAATTGGGCTGAATTACTGTTCCATCTCCAACTATTGCAGAATTCGAAATAGAAACATTTGCAAATGTAAAAGGTCTAAAGTGATTGGTTAATTTATTAAAGTCTCTAAACGGATCATCAGAAATTAATAATGCTTTACCCAAAGGACATTCAACTTCTTTGTTAATTAAAACAATTGTTGCAGCTGATTGTAATGCTTTATCATAATATTTTGGATGATCTACAAATACGATATCGCCTGAAGTTACCACATGAATCTCGTTCATGCCATAAACAGGAAAATCATCGGCACCAACATATTGGCAACCAATGATTTCTGCAATTTCTTTAAGAGTATGTGTTTTTGAAAACTTCATATTTTTAGTGTTCAGTATTCAGTGTTCAGTTTTACCTGATTTTGTTCACTAAAATTATTCTTTTACACGTTCCATGTAAGAACCTGTAGCTGTATCAATTTTGATTTTATCACCTTCATTAATAAATAAAGGAACATTTACAGAAGCACCAGTTTCTACTTTTGCAGGTTTAGTAGCATTTGTAGCTGTATTTCCTTTAACTCCTGGTTCAGCATAAGTAACTTCAAGAACAATTGAAGCTGGCATATCTACAGAAAGTGGCATGTCAGTTTCAGTGTTAATTTGAACCATTACATTTGTTCCTTCTTTTAACAAATCTGGAGCGTCTAAGATTTTTTTATCTAATGTAATTTGCTCGTAAGACTCCGTATTCATGAAGTGAAATTGATCACCTTCAGCATATAAATACTGAAATGTTTGAGTTTCAACACGAATGTCTTCAATTTTGTGACCTGCAGAAAAAGTATTGTCTAAAACTTTTCCGTTAGTTAAACTTTTTAATTTAGTTCTCACGAAAGCTGGACCTTTACCTGGTTTAACGTGAAGAAATTCGATAATTTTATAAATATCGTGATTGAATTTAATACATAATCCGTTTCTAATATCTGATGTAGATGCCATTTTTATTGTTTTTAATTTTTATTTTTAATTAATAAGAACCTGAATAACCTTTCATGATTCCGCGTGATGAGTTTCTAATAAAATCTAATATTTCATCACGTTCTGGAGATGCAGCCATTTCGGCTTCAATGATTCCAACCGCTTGAGAAGTATTGTAATTTTTTTGATATAAAATTCTATAAATATCTTGAATTTCTCTAATTTTTTCAGAAGTAAAACCTCTTCTTCTTAAACCAACAGAGTTGATTCCAACATAAGATAAAGGCTCCTTTGCTGCTTTTGTATAAGGAGGAACATCTTTTCTTACCAATGAACCACCAGAAATCATGGCGTGATCACCAATATGAATAAATTGATGTATTGCCGCTAAACCTCCAATAATTGCATAATTACCAACAATAACGTGACCTGCCAAAGCAACTCCATTAACAATAATTGCATTATCCCCAATATGACAATCGTGAGCAATGTGTGCTGTTGCCATAATCAAACAATTTTTTCCAATTTTAGTTTGACCTGAAGCTACAGTACCTCTATTAATGGTAACACATTCTCTTACAGTAGTATTATCTCCAATTATTGCAAGTGATTCTTCACCTCCAAATTTTAAATCTTGTGGAACTGCTGAAATAACTGAACCTGGAAAAATATTGCAATTTTTACCAATTCTTGCTCCTTCCATTATGGTAACATTAGAACCAATCCAAGTTCCTTCTCCTATTTCAACATTATTGTGAATAGTTGTGAAAGGATCAATTACAACATTTCTTGCAATTTTTGCTCCTGGATGTACGTATGCTAGTGGTTGATTCATACTTTATATTTTTATTGCTTTTTAGCTATTTGTGCCATTAATTCAGCTTCTGCAACTAACTTTCCATTAGCATAAGCATTGGCTTGCATGTGACAAATTCCTCTTCTAATTGGTGAAATTAAGTCACATTTGAATAATAAGGTATCTCCAGGCAACACCTTATGCTTGAATTTTACATTATCAATTTTCATAAAATAAGTAAGGTAATTTTCTGGATCTGGAACAGTACTTAATACTAATATTCCTCCTGATTGAGCCATAGCCTCAACAATTAAAACTCCTGGCATAACTGGTGCATCTGGAAAATGTCCAACAAAGAAATTTTCATTCATTGTAACATTTTTCATGCCTACCACATGTGTTTCTGACATTTCAATAATCCTATCGATTAATAAAAATGGTGGTCTGTGTGGTAAAATATTCATAATTTGATGAATATCCATCAATGGTGGCAAATTTAAATCATAACATGGAACATGATTTTTTTGCTCAATCTTAATGATTTTTGATAATTTCTTTGCAAATTGAGTATTTACAAAATGTCCTGGTTTGTTAGCAATAACTTTACCTTTAATTCTAATTCCGACTAAAGCTAAATCACCAATAACATCTAATAATTTATGGCGTGCAGCTTCGTTTGGATAATGCAACGTTAAGTTATCAAGAATTCCATTTTCTTTTACAGAAATAGAATCTTTTCCGAATGCTTTTTTAAGGTTTTCCATTGTATTTGCAGAAATCTCTTTGTCTACATATACAATAGCATTATTTAAATCACCACCTTTAATTAAACCATTATCCAATAAACTTTCTAACTCGTGAAGAAAACTAAAAGTTCTACAATTGGCAATTTCAGTTTTAAATTCTGAAAGATTTTTCATTGTTGCATTTTGTGTACCAAGAACTTTGGTTCCAAAATCAACCATTGCAGTTACTTGATAATCATCACTTGGCATTACAAGTATTTCGCTTCCTGTAGCTTCGTCTGCGAAAGAAATAACTTCTTTAACAACATAATATTTACGTTCAGCATCTTGTTCTTCAACACCTACTTTTTCAATTGCTTCTACAAAATACTTTGACGAACCATCCATAATTGGTGGCTCAGAAGCATCTAATTCTATAATTGCATTGTCAACATCACAACCTACAAAAGCGGCTAAAACGTGCTCTGAAGTTTGAATCTTAACACCCAGTTTCTCTAAGTTGGTACCTCTTTGTGTATTGACTACATAATTAGCATCTGCTTCAATAATTGGACTTCCTTCTAAATCAACTCTTACAAATGTAAAACCGTTGTTTATAGGCGCAGGTTTAAAAGTCATTTTAACTTCTTTTCCTGTATGTAATCCAACACCTACAAGTGAAATTTCACTTTTGATGGTTTTTTGCTTAACCATAATATTCAATCTAGTTTATGTTTGTTATTTAATTTTCTTTTTTAAATCGTCTATATCGGAAACAATTTTAGGTAAATTTCTAAAATGCACATACGACTTGCTAAAATCACCATAATTAAATGCTGGTGTTCCTTGCACTACTTCTCCATCTCCAATACTTTTTCCAATTCCAGATTGAGCTTGTATTCTAACATTATTACCAATTGTAATGTGTCCAACAATACCAACTTGTCCGCCAATCATACAATTTTTACCAATTTTAGTAGAACCAGCGATACCTGTTTGAGAGGCAATTACAGTATTCTCTCCTATTTCAACATTATGAGCTATTTGGATTTGATTGTCCAACTTCACTCCTTTTCTTATTATTGTCGAGCCCATTGTTGCTCTATCAATTGTGGTACACGAACCAACTTCTACATCATCTTCAAGGATTACATTTCCTATTTGCGGAATCTTACTGTAAGTTCCATCTTCATGTGGTGCAAAACCAAATCCATCAGAACCAACAATAGTTCCTGAATGAATTACACAATTATTTCCAATTTCTGTTTCTGAATAAACTCTAACCCCAGCAAAAAACACACAATTATCACCAATAACTACATTATCGCCAATAAAGGTATTTGGATAAATCTTTACATTGTTTCCAATTTTGACATTCTTCCCAACATAACAAAAGCTTCCTAAATACAAATCGGTACCATATGTAACATTTTCAGAAATCACTGAAGGTTGTTCAATACCAGACTTCATTAACTTTACCTGATTGTAATATTCCAACAATTTAGAAAAGGCTTGATAAGCGTCTTCAACTTTAATCAAAGTCGTTGAAATAGCTTGCTCTGGTTCAAAAGTTTTATTTACAATTGTAACAGATGCTTCTGTGGAATAGATAAAATTTTGATATTTTGGATTGGACAAAAATGTCAGCGAACCAATAGTTCCCTCCTCTATTTTGGACAATTTGAAAACTTCAGCATTAGGATTACCTATTACTTCACCTTCTAGAATACCTGCAATTTGTTCAGCTGTAAATTTCATTGCTGCAAAAATATTAAATTTTAATGAAATACTATGTATCTAGTAACACTTTTGGAAAACATATAAAATATTTGGTCACTGGTTTTGACAATGCTTTCAAATGCAATTGATCTGAAGCTTCTACAACATCTTCTATTGTTCTGTCTTTTTTCAGAATTCGAATAGGCTCACTTGATTTACTATAAGCCTGATTTTTAAGTTTTCCTTTGAAAATAAAGTAATCTGCTTCTTTTTCTGAAATTGGATTTAATTTCATGAATTTTTGCTTTAAAACCAACAAATTCTCTTTTTCAGGTTTTTCATCAGACATTTGAATTTTTAACAAATCTCTATTGATAATCATCTTACACAATGAACTCAAAACAAAATCATCATTGAATTGCCATGCTTTTATTGCTCCCATTACATCATGATCATCTAACAAAGCAAAAGTCTTAATCGTTTCTTTATCAAATGTTTCTAATGAAATTTTATTTTCCATAAAAAACAAAAGTGGTTTACTACATTCCAAATGAATTCCTTTTTGAGTTAACTCTTTAGCTCTTTTTAAGATTTTCATTAAAATAATTTCGGCTACAACACTTGTTTTATGCAAATAAGCTTGCCAATACATTAATCGTCTAGCTACTAAAAATTTTTCTACCGAATAAATTCCTTTCTCTTCAATCACTAAAAAATCATCTTGAACATTCATCATCTGAATTAAACGTTCGCTATTGATATTTCCTTCAGCAACACCGCTGTAGAAACTATCTCTACGCAAATAATCCATTCTGTCCATATCCAACTGACTTGATATCAATTGATACATGAATTTCCTATGATATTCACCTTTGAATATTTTAATTGCTAATGACAATTTACCATCAAATTCTTCATTCAATTCATTCATAAAAAGCAATGAAATTTCTTCATGATGTACATCTTCTACAATACTATTTTCCATAGCATGCGAAAAAGGCCCATGTCCAATATCATGAAGTAAAATTGCAATTAACAATGCATTTTCTTCATCCTTTGAAATTGTAACATCTTTAAATTGAAGTGTTTGAATAGCTTTTTGCATTATGTGCATACATCCCAAAGCATGATGAAATCTAGTATGATGTGCTCCTGGATAAACCAAATACGACATTCCCATTTGAGAAATACGTCGCAAACGTTGAAAATAGGGATGTTGAATTAAATCGTAAATTAAGGTATTTGGTATGGTTATAAATCCGTAGATTGGATCATTGAATATCTTGAGTTTATTGGTAGGATTCACAAACGAGCTGATTTATTTTAAACAAATATAAGCTAATTGTTAAAAACAAAAAAACTATTTTTTTAATGAGAAAACCTTTCTTGATAGTAATTTTTCTAAATTTGCTTAAACAATAGTTAATTTTTAGTTTCGATAAATGGAAAATAAAACAAAAATAACCGTAGAATGTACTTTCAAAAGTAGCTTAGATAAAGTCTGGAATTACTGGACAACACCAGAACAAATCATGTTATGGAATCATGCTTCAGACGATTGGCACTGCCCAAAAGCTAGTAATGATTTAAAAGTTGGCGGACGCTTTTTGTATACTATGGCTGCTAAAGATGGAAGTTTTAGTTTTGATTTTGAAGGAACTTACACTGAAGTAATTGAAAACAAATCTATTAAATATGTTTTAGACGACGAAAGAGAAGTAAGTATAGATTTTATTTCAATTGGTGACACTGTAGAAGTTGTAGAGACTTTTGAAGCAGAAACTCAAAATCCAGTAGAATTACAACAGTTTGGATGGCAAGCTATTCTTAATAATTTCAAAAAGTTGGTAGAAAACAACTAACTATTCTTTTTCCTTTCTACCGCGTAAAATATCTTCTAGAGTACAGCACTTTACAATTTCTTCTTCACCAAAAACTAACATCGGCAAATGGATGTACTCCACTGCCGATAAGTCTTCGTTTAAATAAAATTTCATATCGTCCAAATTGTAAAACCATTCCTTGTCAAATTGAACTTTGTGAACAGTAGCGTCTTCCAACAACAATTTTTCCGTTAAAGGTTTCATGTTGATTAATATTTCAATAATTCCAATAATCCTTCTTCAAATCTCACCTTCGGCAAATATTGATCTTCCAATGCTTTTACAAATGGAATAGCACTTTCAATACTTCCAACACGTTTCACAGGCGCATCTAAATATTCAAAACAATGTTCCATAATCATAGAAGAAATATCACTTGAAATACCACCAAATAAAGTATCTTCTTGTAAAATAATACATTTTCCTGTTTTCTTAACCGAAGCAAAAATAGTTTCAGTATCTAAAGGTTGTAATGTTCTCAAATCAATTAAATCCGCTTTGATTTCAGGATTTTTAGACAAAGTTTCTAAAGCCCAATGAACTCCTGCTCCAAAAGAAATAATAGTTACATCATTACCTTCTTTAAGCACAGAAGCTTTTCCAAAAGGTAACGTATAATAATCTTTAGGAACATCTTGATAAACAGAACGATACAATTGTTTGTGCTCAAAAAACACAACTGGATTCGGGTCATTAATTGCTGTATTCAATAAACCTTTAAAATCGAATGGAAATGCTGGATAAACCACTTTCAAACCTGGTGTTTTGGTAAACCAAGCTTCGTTAGTTTGAGAATGAAATGGCCCAGCTTGAGTTCCACCACCGCAAGGCATTCTAACCACAACATCCGATTTTTCATTCCAACGATAATGTTGTTTGGCTAATAAATTCACAATTGGATTAAATCCGGAAGAAACAAAATCAGCAAATTGCATTTCAACAATAGCTTTATGTCCATTGATTGACAAACCATTTGCAGCAGAAACTACAGCACTCTCACAAATAGGTGTATTTCTAACTCTTCCTTTTCCAAATTGTTCTACAAAACCTTCAGTAATTTTGAATGCACCACCATATTCCGCAATATCTTGTCCCATAATAACCAAATTATCATGACGTTCCATAGATTGTCTTAAAGCATTTGAAATAGCATCAATTACTCTAATATTTTCTATTTCGTTTGAAGGATTAACTTCTTCAAATTGATATGGTTGAAACATATCATTTAACTCTTCACTCAAATCAGCTACAACTTCAGGTTCAGCTTGAGTGATTGCCCAATGTTCATCAATTTCAGCTTTTATAGTTGCTTTAAATTCGGCGTCTAATTCTTCATATAAAACTCCAACATTAACCAAATACTCTTTATAATTTGAAATTGGATCTTTAATTGCCCACATGTCCATCAATTCTTGCGGAACATACTTAGTACCACTCGCCTCTTCGTGACCACGCATTCTAAACGTTTTAAATTCCAATAAAACTGGTCGCGGATTTACCGCTAAAGATGCTTTCAATTCAGCAATTTTAGTATAAACTTCTAAGATGTTATTTCCATCAATAATGTGGCTTTCCATTCCATAACCAATGCCTTTATCAGCAAGGTTTTCACAACGATATTGCTCGTTAGTTGGCGTTGAAAGTCCGTAACCATTATTTTCAATAACAAACAAAACCGGCAATTCCCAAACAGCAGCAATGTTTAATGCTTCGTGAAAATCACCTTCAGAAGTTGCTCCTTCACCAGTAAATACTGCGGTTACTTTACCATTTTGTTTTAATTTATTAGCCAAAGCAATTCCATCAGCAACACCCATTTGTGGACCAAGATGCGAAATCATTCCAATAATTTTGAATTCTTGTGTTCCAAAGTGAAAACTTCTGTCACGACCTTTGGTAAAACCAGTTTTCTTACCTTGCCATTGCGAAAACAAACGGTGCAACGGAATATCTCTACCTGTAAAAACTCCCAAATTTCGATGCATTGGCAAAATGTATTCGTCATGGTCTAAAGCAGCCGTAATTCCAACAGAAATAGCCTCTTGACCAATTCCTGAAAACCATTTAGAAACTTTACCTTGACGAAGAAGAATAAGCATCTTCTCTTCTATTAATCTAGGTTTTAGTAGTTTTTTATATAAATCCAACAATTGAATATTGGACAATTCTTTTCTATCAAAGTTCATGTGATTGTTTATTTACGATTGCAAAAATATAAAAAAAGGATTCTTTTATGCTAACCTTTTTGCGGAATTGTTTGGAATTTTGATTGTTTTTTGACAATTCTCTTCCTTTACAAGAATGACAGAAAGTCAAGGTGGTTTTTTGGAACACAGATTGAAGAAATTAGAAATATTTTAAAAATTCTTTGATTACCTGAATCTGTGTTACTAAACTCAATAAATATTTGTTAATAACTTACACACAATCAAAATAAAATTTTCATACATTTGTAGCTATGATTGGTATAAATCCAATTTTAGTTATTAACAAAAAAGTTTTAGTAAATGCAACAAATTCCTAGTGTTGACTTACGTGATTTCCTGTCGGATGATCCGGCACGTAAACAAAAATTTGTAAATGAAATCGGAAAAGCTTACGAAGAAATTGGTTTCGTAGCGTTAAAAGGTCACTTTCTTGATGACCAATTAGTGGAAAATCTTTATGCTGAAGTGCGTAATTTCTTTAATCTTCCTCTTGAAGTAAAAGAAAAATACGAAATTCCGGGCATTGGCGGACAACGTGGCTATATTTCTTTTGGAAAAGAACATGCTAAAGGTCGTTCGGCAGGTGATTTAAAAGAATTTTGGCACTTCGGACAATACGTTTCGGAAGGTTCAAAATATGCTAATGAATATCCAGAAAATGTAACTGTAAATGAATTAGCTAACTTCAATGCAACTGGTAAAGAAGCTTATCAAATGCTTGAAAAAACAGGTGTTTATGTATTGCGCGCTTTAGCTATTCACATTGGATTAGACGAATTCTATTTTGACAATTACATCAAAGACGGAAACAGTATTTTACGTCCAATTCACTATCCACCAATCACTGACGAACCTAAAGATGGTGCTGTTCGTGCTGCTGCTCATGGTGACATCAACTTGATTACACTTTTAATGGGTGCGCAAGGAAAAGGATTACAAGTTCAAAATCACGATGGTCAATGGATTGATGCTATGGCGCAACCAGACGAATTGATGATTAATGTTGGTGATATGTTATCAAGACATACTAACAACAAATTGAAATCAACGATTCACCAAGTTGTAAATCCACCAAGAGAATTATGGAATACTTCAAGATATTCTATTCCTTTCTTCATGCATCCTGTAAGTGATATGAAATTAAATTGCTTACCAGAATGCATCGACGAAAACAATCCAAAATTATATGAAGACATCACTGCAGGTGACTATTTATATGAAAGATTGGTTGATTTAGGATTGATTAAGAAATAAAGGGAAGAAATTCCAATAGTAAAATTCCAAATTCCAATTAGTTTTGGGGTTTGGTTTTTTGTTTAAAAATTTAAAAAAATATACGCCACGATGGAACGCGGATGAAACGGATTTACTTCGTAAAACGCAGATTAAAACAGATTTTTGAAACTTAATTATTAAAATATATGCCAAATGGAATTATTACACAAAGATTTAACAGATGTAATTTTGAAAACTTTTTATGAAGTTTATAACGAACTTGGATACGGTTTCCTTGAAAAAGTTTATCAAAATTCTCTACTAATTGAATTAAGAAATAAAGGATTAAATGTTATTCCTCAAAAGAAAATAAAAGTCTTCTATAGAGGAAACGAAGTTGGAGAATATTTTGCAGATTTAATTGTTGAGGACAAAGTTGTTTTAGAATTGAAAGCAGTTGAATATATTGTTGAAGAATTTGAAAATCAGCTATTAAATTATTTAAAAGGGACAGATTGTGAAGTTGGATTATTATTAAATTTTGGTAAGAAACCTGAATTCAGAAGAAGAATTTACGAGAATAAAAGAAAGTATAGAAAAAATCAGTTTTAATTCGCGTTTCGCATAAGCGAATCCGTTTTATCCGCGTGCTAAAAAATATGGATTTACAAGAACAACTAAAAAAACTATTTCCAGACCACGAAGTTTCTAACGAACCAGAAATTGTTGAGGAAAAAGAACACGAATTATTCGTCCAAAAAGAACCAATGATTTGTAAATTTGAAAAACGCAAAGGAAAACCCACAACCATTATTTCTGGTTATGAAGGTGAAGATGAAGATTTCAAATTATTGGCAAAAGAATTAAAAAATAAACTTGCTGTTGGCGGAACATTCAAAGACGGCGAAATCATTATTCAAGGCGATTATCGTGATAAAATAATGAAGTTATTACAAGACAAAGGATTTAAAACAAAACGAGTTGGAGGTTAGTTCAGTTGACAGTTATCAGTCGCAGTAAGCAGTAACTTTTAAACTCATAAACAATAAAAAAATGATTGCATCATCAGAATTAATATTGAATCCGGACGGAAGTGTTTACCACTTGAACCTAAAACCGGAACATATTGCAAAAGACATCATCTTCGTTGGTGATCAAAATAGAGTGGAGAAAATTACCAAACATTTCTCAAGCATTGAGTTTTCGCAACAAAAACGTGAATTCAAAACACAAACCGGAATTTACAAAGGAAAACGAATTACCGTAATGTCATCAGGCATTGGTCCTGATAATATTGACATTGTTATGAACGAATTGGATGCTTTGGTTAACATCGATTTAAAAACTCGTGAAATCAAAGAAGAATTGACTTCGTTGAATATTGTTCGAATTGGAACTTCAGGTTCATTACAAGCTGATATTCCTTGCGATAGTTTTGTTATGAGTCAATACGGATTGGGATTAGATAACATGCTTCGCTCCTATTTAATTGATGAAATTTCAGAAACTGCTATGGAAGACGCTTTTATTGCTCAAACCAATTGGGATATGAAAAAAGGTCGTCCATATGTAATTAAAGGAAGTGAAATTCTTGAAAAACGTTTGGAAAGCGACAAAATCTATAAAGGATTTACAGGAACTGCAGGCGGATTTTATGGTCCACAAGGAAGAGTTTTGAGATTAGATATTCAAGATCCAGAATTGAACAGTAAAATGGACAAATTTGAATTTGAAGGCATCAAAATGACCAATCTTGAAATGGAAACCGGAGCCATTTATGGTTTAGGAAAATTGCTGGGACATCAATGTTTATCATTAAATGCAATCATTGCCAATCGTGCAACTGGAACTTTCAGTGAAGATCCATACAAAGCGGTTGATGCCTTGATTGAATATGCTTTGGATAAATTAGCGGAGTAGATTAACAATTGATGAGTTAAGATTTTTAAAGTTTTAAAATGGAAAATGAAATATGTTGTGACACAATGAAATATCATTTAGAATTTAAATGTGATATTCATAAAGATGATTTCGATTGTCCAGACAAAATCATATATTCCTCTAAAAAAAATAAAGAATTTGGAATAATAATTCATGATGGAGGAACTTCATTTATTAAAATAAAATTTTGTCCTTGGTGTGGAAAAAAAATAAAAAAGAAATCCAAGGTATAATTTAATATTTTAAATTAATAATTAAGATTTATGACTTTCAGATTTGCAAGACATACCAACAATTTAGAACAACTCAAATCCTTTTATATTGATATTTTAGGATTGGAATTACTTGGTGGTTTTGAAAATCACGGAGGTTATGATGGCGTTTTTATTGGTAAACTAAATGAAAATTGGCATTTAGAATTTACCAAATCGGACGAGATTGTTACATTTAATTTTGGTGAGGAAGATATTTTAGTTTTTTATCCAAACACTAAATTAGAATTTGAACTGATTCACAATAGAATTGAATCACACTCAATCAAATTTATTGATTCAAAAAATCCCTATTGGAATGAAAATGGTAAGATGATTTTAGATCCTGATGGATATCGCGTAGTAATTTCTCATTTGAAGATAGAATAAAACTCAAAACTATAAAATGAAAGAAAAAATAACAAAATTTGAATTCGTTTTGAAAGAGTTTGCGGCTTCAAATATTTTTATAAAAATTGCAGATTTTGAGATAAAACCTTCAGAAACAAAATGGTCTAAAAAGGAAATCTTAGGTCATTTAATTGATTCGGCGATTAATAATATTCAGCGATTTACAGAAATTCAAACATTTGAGAAACCTTATAAAATAAGAACTTATAATCCTGATGATTTAGTAAAATCTAATGATTATCAAAATAAAAACAATCAAGAATTATTTGATTTATGGATGAATTTAAATCTTCATATTTTGCATATTGCAAAAAATCAAACCAATGAAAAATTAAATTATAAATTAATTCTTCCAAATGGTGAGCTGTCTGATTTACAATTCTTAATAGAAGATTACTTCGACCATTTATATCATCATTTAAATCAAATTAACCCAGAATGCATTTAATATTAGAAACTGAAAGACTACTACTTCGACCATTTGAAAAATCAGATGCTGAAGCATTATTTGAAATGGATAAAAATCCAGAAGTCCATAATTATTTATGGCAAAAGCCTTGTATTAATATTCAAGAAGTTTACGATTATATTGAAATGGTTCAAAAACAATATCTAGATAGAGGAATTGGTCGATTTTCTACTATTTTAAAAGAAACTAATGAACTAATTGGTTGGACAGGAATCAAATTTGTAAATGACCATGTTGAAAATGGTAATACAAATTTCTTTGACTATGGTTATCGCTTGAATGAAAAATTTTGGAACAAAGGTTATGCAACCGAAGCATCACTTGCTTGGCTTGATTATGGTTTCAATCAAATGAATATTAAAGAAATGAATGCTTACACACATGCAGAAAATGGAGCTTCAAATCATGTTTTGCAGAAAGTAGGTTTCAATTTCATGGAAGATTATCCTAATAATGATGGAGTTATTTGGAAATGGTGGAAAATTAGTAGGCAGTCGCAGTAAGCAGTTTTCAGTTGAAATAACTCAGAACAAAATCCGTTTAATCTGTGAAAATCTGTGGCATAAATTAACACAATACCTTTTAAACGTTTAAACTTCTAAACTCTTAAACATAAAAATGAAATCTATAAAAATAGCAGGCGTTCCTGAACATTTCAATCTTCCTTGGCATTTGTGTATTGAAAATGGCGAATTTGAAGCCGTTGGAATCGATTTACAATGGACTGATGTTCCTGAAGGTACGGGTAAAATGTGTCAAATGCTGCGCGATGGTGAAACTGATATTGCTGTAATTTTATCAGAAGGAATTGTAAAAGATATCAATGCAGGAAATCCTTCTAAAATAGTGCAAGTTTACGTTGAAAGTCCTTTAATTTGGGGAATTCATGTGGCTGCTAACTCCAATTTTAAAACGCTTTCTGATTTAGAAAATAAAAAAGTGGCTATTTCTAGATTAGGTTCTGGTTCACAATTAATGGCTTATGTAAATGCCAATAATCAAGGTTGGAATACCGAAAACCTGCAATTTGAAATTGTAAATACCATTGATGGCGCTGTTCAAAGCTTAACCAAAGGCGAATCCGATTATTTCATGTGGGAACGTTTTATGACCAAACCCCTTGTAGATAAAGGAATTTTCAGAAGAATTGACGATTGCCCTACTCCATGGCCATGTTTTGTAATTGCGGTTCGTGAAGAAATTTTGAAAAAACATCCTAATGCTATTGCTCAAATTCTTGAAATCATTAACATTACAACTCAAGAGTTCAAAGAAATTCCGAGTATTGATAGAACATTGGCCACAAAATACCATCAAAAAATAGATGATATTCAAGAATGGTTGCGTTTAACAGAATGGTCACAAAAGCCATTATCTGAAAAAATGTTAAACAAAATTCAAAATCAATTATTTGACCTCAAAATTATAGAGAAAAAAGGTACTTTTGCTGAACTTGTAAAAGCCATCTAGCTTTTTGCAAATTCTTAAAATGATAGAAAAAACAAAACTTTATTATTTGTACTTAAAAGACAAACTTACGGTAAAAAAACCGTGGGATATGGTAATTATTTTTGTTTTGAATGTACTTATAACCATTCCAATTTTTATTATTTTACATCAAAATATTATTGAATTTGAATGGTCTTTACACATCGATAGAATACTTTTTTTTATAATCCTATTAGTTTTAATACAACTTGTATTAAGAGCCATGAGGAGAATTACATTGATAAGCATTTTTCTTTATTTAATCGCATTAATCTATGGAACTTTATTTGGAAGTTATGGTTTTCAAAAAGTTTATGAAGATTACCAATCAATGCTTTATACTATGAGCTATAATCCTTATCCTCAGGATATAATTATAGATCGATTACTTCCTTTTCCAAATAAATCAAAAGTTACAAACGCTATAGATTATACTAATCCTAAAGTAAGAAATTTTTCTTTAATGGCAGTAAACAAACATTTTAAAGATATAAAAGGTTACAATGATTATTTTACAATCATTCAGTGTTTTTCTGTCTTTAAAGAAATTAATCGAAATTGGAATTACGTAAGCGACCCAAAAGGTAGAGAATATATTGCAAGTGCTAGTGAGTCTGTAAAGTATTTGTCTGGCGATTGTGATGATCACTCTATTTTAATGGCGGCTTGTATTCGTTCTATTGGTGGAATACCAAGACTTATTCACACTGACGGACATATTTATCCTGAAATATTAATTGGAAATAAAGTCGATTTAGAAACCATCAATTATTTGGTGAAAAAAGTGCTTTTTCCTGAAGAAAGTAAAGGAAAATCATTGCATTACCATATTGATGAGCGTGGTAATATTTGGCTGAATTTAGATTATACAGCTAAATATCCTGGTGGACCATTCATGAATGAAGAAATTTTGAGTGCACTTACTTTAAATTAATTTTTCAAACCACATCAAATAAAATAGTATATTAGCTATTTAAAATCAGAATTATATGAAAAAAATAATAGGTTTATTCTTGTTAGGAACTTTGTTTGTTTCTGCACAAGAAAGTAGTCCTTTTGACAATAAAAAAAATGAATTTCGTGTCGATGTGCTATCAGCTATAGCTTACGGAAAGCTAAGTTTTAGTTATGAACGTTTTCTTGGAAAGGATTTTTCAGTTGGAGTAAATACTAATTTTTCTAATAGTCAAAAAATAGAAGATGATTTTAATGATGGTTTTAGAAATAACTTACCCAAGTATGAAATCAATCCATATGTGAGATATGCTTTGTCAAAAAGTAAATCACGTTATTATTTTGCTGAAATTTTTGCTTCTGCTAATGGTGGCGATTTTAAAGAAATTATAAGAGATACAGATTCAAATGGAAATGGGTTTTACACCATAAAAAAATCAAAATATACCGATTTTGGACTTGGAGGTAGTTTAGGATACAAAATGTACTTTAAAGAATCTTGGGCTCTAGAGTTCTTGGTTGGTTTCGGTTCTAACTTGACAAAAAGAGAACAAAGTCCAGATGTAATATCACGAGTTGGAATTAATTTAGGTTATAGATTTTAAAAAAAATAAGATATGAAGAGATTAAAAATAATAACACTACTAATTTTATTTGTCACAACATTTAATTCTTGTGATACAAATGATGATGATTTTTATAATACAGAATATATTTCTATACCAAATTTAGTTTCAATTCAAACGCAAACTAATTATAATGTTGGCGATTATCTTTATGTAAATTCCTATATCAATCGCCTTTTAGCTGAACCTAATCAAACAAATTTATTGGATATTAGAAAAACTACAAACAATGCTCCTTCATTTGCATTTAGCTATTTATTAGAAAAAAAAGTGGGTAATGATTGGATATTAGTTGATGCAAGCACTCCAAATATAGATTTAGATTTGGGTAAATTTGTAACAGGTGGTTTTTATAATGCCACAGCAGAATTTAATATTGCAAATGATCGATATGAATTTTTATGTGGAATAAAATTACCTTCTTCTGGACAATACAGAATAAGTTTTGGCTACAATAGTTCTTCAACAAGTCAAGTTGAAATACGTTCCAACAGTAGTTCTGAAAGTATATCACTCACCATTTTTTCTAATGTAAGTAATTTAGATTCCGAAGGTTATTATAACTTTACAGTAAATTAAAATAGTAAATCCATCCTAAGTGATGGATTTTTTTTACCATTCAATTTCTTTAAAGTTTTTACTTTTTAAAAATGAATTTGTTGCACTAAAATGTTTATTTCCAAACCAGAAACCTCTATTTGCACTCAACGGAGATGGATGTCCTGTTTCTAAAACAAAATGTTTATTTCTATCAATTTTTGCTCCTTTCTTTTTTGCAAATCCGCCCCATAAAAGAAAAACAACTTGCTCTTTTTCATCAGAAATCTTTTTAATTACGGCATCAGTAAACTCTTCCCAACCTTTTTTTTGATGGCTACCTGCTTCACTTTCTCTGACTGTTAAGGTAGCGTTTAGCAAAAGTACTCCTTGCCTAGCCCATCTTTCAAGATTTCCTGAAATTGGAATTGGTAATTTCAAATCTTGTTCAATTTCTTTAAAAATATTAATTAGTGATGGAGGAAAAGTTACGCCATCGTTTACAGAAAAACATAAACCGTTAGCTTGACCAAATCCGTGATATGGATCTTGTCCTATTATTACAACTTTTACATTATCAAATGGACAATAATCGAAAGCTGAAAATATTAGATTATCATTAGGAAAACATGTGTGATTTGCATATTCACTTTTAACAAATTCAACTAAATTGACAAAATAGCTCTTATCGAACTCCTCTTTCAATTTTTCCTTCCATGACGGATTAATTTCAATCAACATATCTTAATTTTTTACCAAAAATATAAAAATCTATTGCAATATGCTTGTCAACATTCGTAACTTTGAATTCACAAAATATTAGAATGATTTCTATCACCAATAAAACGCTTCAAGATTTAGAATTTGACACTATATTAAATACTATATCAGAGCGATGTAATACCGAATTAGGCAAAATAAAAGCCCTTGAAATTACTCCATTTAAAGAGAAAAATCTTTTAATGGATAATTTGTTGCAAACCTCTGAGTACGTTTCCTCCTACTCAAATAATAATGCTATTCCAAATCATGGTTTTGATTCTATAAATAACGAGTTGAAGTTTTTAGCCATTGATGGAAGTCAATTAGAAGTTTCTGGATTTAGAAAAATAGCAACGGTTTCAGAAACCGCAAATACTTTGATTTTATTTTTCAAGAAATTTCAAGAGTATTATCCTAAACTGAATGAGAAAGCTAGTCAAATACAAGTTACTAAAGAAATTGTAAAATACATTGATGAAGTTATTGATAAACACGGAGAAGTAAGAGATAATGCTTCGCCTGATTTATTGAATATTCGTCGTGACATGAATGTTGTTCGTGGAAAAGTCAATCAAAGTTTTGGCATGGCAATGAGCCAATATAATTCTTTGGGATATTTGGATGACATCAAAGAAAGTTTTGTCGAAAACAGAAGAGTTTTAGCTGTTTTAGCAATGTATAGAAGAAAAGTGAAAGGTTCTATTTTAGGAAGTTCTAAAACAGGAAGTATTGCCTACATTGAGCCAGAAGCTACCTTAAAATATTCAAGAGAGTTGAACAACTTAGAATATGAAGAGAAAGAAGAAGTTACACGAATTTTGAAACAACTTACCAATGATATTCGTCCGTTTCATGAATTAATTGTTAGTTATCAAGAGTTTTTGAGTGATGTTGATGTTATTGCTGCAAAAGCTAAGTATGCCAATAAAATCAATGGAATTCTACCAAATATTTCGGATAAAAAACGTTTGTATTTTAGAGATGCTTTGCATCCTATTCTTTATTTGAATAACAAATTAAAAAATGAGATAACACATCCACAAACAATTGAATTGAATCCTGAAAGTACCATTATAGTTATTTCTGGACCAAATGCAGGAGGAAAAACAATTTCACTTAAAACGGTAGGATTACTTCAATTAATGCTACAAAGTGGTATATTAATTCCAGTTCATGAACGTAGCGAAACCTTTCTTTTTGATAGAATTTTGACCGATATTGGAGATAATCAATCTATTGAAAATCATTTAAGTACCTACAGTTACCGTTTAAAAAACATGAACTACTTTTTGAAAAAATGTAATTCTAAAACGTTATTTTTAATTGACGAATTTGGTACTGGTTCCGATCCTGATTTGGGTGGCGCTTTGGCAGAAGTTTTCTTGGAAGAGTTTTATCACAGAGAAGCTTTTGGTATTATTACAACGCATTATACTAATTTAAAAATATTAGCAAATGAATTACCAAATGCCACAAATGCTAATATGCTATTTGATGAAAGGACACTAGAACCAATGTATAAATTACATTTAGGACAAGCCGGAAGTTCTTTTACTTTTGAAGTAGCACAGAAAAATGGAATTCCATTTGGATTAATAAACAGAGCCAAAAAGAAAATTGAAGGTGGGAAAGTACGATTTGACAAAACTATTGCAACTTTGCAAAAAGAGCGTTCTAAAATGGAAAAAACTTCTTTAAATTTGAAAGAAGAAGAATCTAAAGCTCGTGAAGAAAGCAAAAAAATGGAATCTATTAATGCTAAGATAAAAGATAAATTAGAACGCTACCAAGAATTGTATGATGCCAATCAGCGATTGATTTATATGGGACAAAAGATTGATGAAATTTCTTCAAATTATTTTAACAATAAAGATAAAAAAACACTTATTGGTGAATTTTTAAAAGTAGTAGAAATTGAAAATTCCAAACGAAAAAAAGCAACAGCTAAAGAGTTAAAGGAAAAAGAAGTTATTCAAAAAAAGGTTGCAGAAGAGGTTAAAGTTAAAGTTGAGGAGATTCGACAAGAAAAGAAAGAGAAAAAATTAAAATTAAAAGAAGTTCCAGAAAAACCAAAAGTTGTACTTAAAATTGGTGACCGAGTTAGAATGTTTGATGGCAAAGCAGTTGGAACACTTGATGGTATTGAAAAAAACAAAGCAACTGTAAATTATGGAGTATTTACTTCAAAAGTCAGTTTGGATGCTTTAGAATTTGTTGAAAGACCTAAATAATTATGGAAGAATTACCAAAAGATAAAAAAATCATTCTTTTTGATGGTATATGCAATTTGTGTGATGCCACAGTTCAGTATGTAATAAAAAAGGATGTTAAAGACACTTTTAGATTTGTCGCTATTCAATCTGAACTTGGACAAAAAATTATTGATTACATTAAGGTTGATACTTCACAAACGGATAGTATTATTCTTTATATTCCAGGAAAGGCTTATTATGTTAAAGCTGATGCCGCTTTTAATATTGCAAAAGATTTAGGAGGATTAATCAGTTTAACTAGTTATCTATCTATACTTCCAAATTTTTTAAAAAACTTCGGATATGATTTTGTTGCCAAAAATAGATACAAATGGTATGGAAAAAAAGATAGCTGCATGATGCCATCTCCTGAGTTAAAATCTAAATTTCTCTAGTATGATATTTGTCATATTTCAATAAGTTTATTTAAAATACTTTTGTGTATCCTAAACAATTGAAATCATGAACAACTTATTGTTACCTCTTTATTCTCATGATAATGGAACTTTCATTATGATTGGAGTCTTTGCTTTAGTTATAATTGGATTAGTTGGAGCCGTTTTCCTTATGATGGGAAGTGATAAAAAGAAAAAAGACTAAGCAAATGCTTAGTCTTTTTTTATTTAGTAAAGAATAGTAATTATTCTTTTATTACTTTTTTAGTAACCGTACCTTCTGAAGTAACAACTTTCAATAAATAAACTCCTGAAGCTAAGTCAGCTATATTAATTTGAGCTTCTGTTCCGTTTAAAGATGTATTTCTGACTACTCTTCCATTAATGTCAGATATACTAATATTGTTTAAAGCATATGTACTATTTATATTCAATACATCATTAACTGGATTAGGATATAAATTTATAGTAACCAAAGAATCTGTAGTGAAAGTTTCAGTATTTAATAAGGTATCAGTATTTGATGCTTTTACTAACAGATTATCCATAATTACAGATCCAGCTGCAGTATTTGGAATAGCTGTAGTATTTCCAGAAAAACCAACAAAGTCAATTTCTGCAGGATCAGATCCAGCAGAACTACCTGCAACTCCTGCACCAGCAGGAGCTAATCCTGGAGCTTTAATGATTACTTGACCTGTTGTTTTATTATAAGAAATACCAACTCTACTAAATACATCGGCAGGTAATTGTATTCCTGGTGCAGCGGCTAAACTGTAAGTATAACTTCCAACAGGATTTCCAGCTGGTGTAGAATAAGCAACTAAAAATAATTCTCTTGTAGCAGCTTTCACAACTACTCCAGCAAGAACTCTATCTCCAGCAGCATTATAAATGTATACACCAATATTATTTCTGCTTAATGTTGTTCCAGCACCAGGATTGATATCAACTTCTAATTCGATGATGTCATTTCCAGTTGTTCGGGCTGTCCATAATGCAGGAAAACCATCTTTCCACATAAAACGTGATCCTTTGTCTCCGTTTGGACCAGTAATTTGAAGACCTAAACTAGCATTTCCGCCAGCTACAATTTGAGCATTTGTAACACCAGCATTTGTACTAGTTGTTGGAGCAGTTCCATTGGTTGCAAACAGAAAATAACTGCCTTGACCAGCAGTTGTACCTGTAATTTCAGTAGAAACATCTCCAGCTACCAAAGAGTTAAAATTTTCAGTAACTAATGTTTGCGCAGTAGTAGCAAACGACGCTCCCATAAATAAGTAAAGTAAAGTTTTTTTCATAAAAATAATTTAAAGTTTTTTTTTCGATCTCAAATTTAGTTATTAATTTTTAAATTTTTAACTTTTTAACTTTCTTTTTCCCATTTTCCTACAACTGAAGTTGCTAAAGCATTACCTAAAACATTAGTTGCACTTCTAAACATATCACAGAAATGGTCAATCGGAAGAATTAAAGCAATACCTTCTATTGGTATATCAAACATTCCACAAGTAGCAGCAACTACCACTAAACTTGCTCTTGGAACACCAGCAATTCCTTTACTAGTTAGCATTAAAACCAAAAGCATTGTCATTTGTGTCCCTAAATCTAATGGGACACCATAAGCTTGTGCAATGAAAATACTAGCAAAAGTCATATACATCATACTACCATCAAGATTAAATGAATAACCTAAAGGCAACATGAATGAAACTATTTTATCTTTTACTCCAAATCGTTCCAATTCCTCTGTCAATTTTGGAAAAACGGCTTCACTGCTTGTGGTTCCAAAGGCAATTATTAATGGACTAAGAATTCTTTTAAGTAAAGTTGTCATATGTCCTTTTAAAAATAAGTATCCTACAAGTAGAAGAACTATCCAAAGAGAAGAAATTCCAACTAAAAATGAACCGAAAAATTTGGCATAAGTCAACAACAATTCTTGCAAATCTCTAATGGCAAAAACTCCTGCAATGGCGCCAAATACTCCAATTGGAGCAAATTTCATTACATAATTTACCATTTTCAAAATGATGTGTGAAATAACATCTAAAACTTTCACAACAGGTTTTGCGTGATCACCAATAGATGCAGCAGCTAATCCGAAAAAAATTGAAAAAATTACAATCTGTAATATTTCATTGGTTGCTAGTGCTTCAAAAATACTTTTGGGAATAATATGTTCTACAAAATTTTGCGCAGAAAAACTTTTAGTTTTATCAGTAACTTCAGCAGCAGTAGAAACATCAACATCGGTCAAATTCAAACCAACTCCAGGTTGAAGAATATTTACCCAAAACAAACCTATCAATAACGAAATAAAAGAAGCAGTAAAAAACCATCCCATGGCTTTACCTCCTATTCTACCAACCGATTTTATATCACCCAACTTGGCAATTCCAACAACCAAAGTTGTAATTACTAACGGCGCAATAATCATTTGAACTAATCTAATGAAAATGGTTGCTAACATTTTAATTTTATCACTAAAATTCTTTGCAAATTCAGTGTCAAAATTGTTATGAATATATATTCCGAGAATAGCTCCAAGAACCATTGCTATTAAAATTTGAACTGTTAGATTACTAAAAAATGATTTTTTTTGTTCTATTTGTGATGTCATTATTTTGTTTGATAAATTTTGTTTATTAAATAAAAATCGGCCAATACGATAGCAGCCATTGCTTCCACAATTGGAACCGCTCTTGGCACAACACAAGGGTCATGACGACCTTTACCTTGTTGCTCAATTATTTCATTTTGATTAGTCAACACTTCTTGCTTTTGAATTAAAGTTGCCACTGGTTTAAAAGCAACTCTGAAATAGATATCCATTCCATTAGAAATTCCGCCTTGAATTCCACCAGAAAGATTTGATTTTGTAGTTCCGTCTTCGTTATACAAATCGTTATGTTCGCTACCTTTCATTTTGGCTCCGCAAAAACCGCTTCCAAATTCAAATCCTTTTACAGCATTTATGGATAGCATAGCTTTTCCTAATTCAGCGTGAAGCTTATCAAATACTGGTTCACCTAAACCGATAGGAACATTTTGAATAACACAAGTTATAGTTCCGCCAACTGTATCACCTTGTTTTTTTATATCTTTTATGTAAGCTTCCATTTTTTCGGCTGAAGCTAGGTCTGGACAACGAACAGCATTGGTTTCAGTTAAAGAAAAATCTAAATCCTGATAAGGTTTATCAATAAAAATTTCACCAACCGATGAAACAAAAGCATTGATTTTAATATCTTTTAAAACTTGTTTAGCAATAGCTCCAGCAACTACTCTACTTGCAGTTTCTCTCGCTGAACTTCTTCCACCACCACGATAATCACGAATTCCATATTTTTTTTCGTAAACATAATCGGCATGACTTGGTCGATAAGAATCTTTTATGTGCGAATAATCATCCGATTTTTGATTGGTATTTGGAATGATAAAACCAATTGGAGTTCCAGTTGTTTTTCCTTCAAATAAACCAGATAATAATTGAACTTCATCTTCTTCTTTACGTTGTGTAACGATAGTAGATTGTCCTGGTTTACGTCGTTGCATTTCTTTTTGAATAGCTTCAATATCCAACTCAATTCCTGCAGGACATCCATCAATTATTCCTCCGAGTGCATCTCCATGAGATTCTCCAAAAGTCGTAATCCTAAAAAGTGTTCCGTAGCTATTTCCAGCCATTTTTAATAGTTTTGAACAAATATAGTTGAATTGTTTAAAGTTTAAAAGTTTACAGTTTAATTTTAAATAAGAATTCTATTTGTAAAATGATTTTTACATTTGATAAGTGTTAAAATAATTTTTATTAATTTAGCAAAAAACAAATTAATTGTATATGAAAACTAAATTTTTAATTCCATCATTGTTACTGATTTTTTTAACTTCTTGCTCAAGCGATAATGACAATAATACTGATGATGGAAATGAAGTACCAACTGGATTTATGCCTTTAAAAAACAATAATTATTGGACGTATGATGTTGATAGTGATTTAAGTAGTTCTACTAACCCATTAACAAGAGATTCAATATATGTTTCTGGTGATACATTAATAAATTCAGTAACTTATAAAAAAATTAAATCCTTAACAATTCCTACAGGTTTTTTCAGTTCGACTTTGAGAAATAATGGAATAAAAATTGACGGTAGCAAATTACTTATGACTGGGAATTTTAGTTTTGATTTTGGCTTAACAACTCCTATTAATCTTGGAGTTACAGATTTTATTTTCTTTAAAGAAAATGCTATTGTTGGTCAAGTTTTAAGTACTGCTTCAGGTACAATTAATCAAACAGTTCAATCGTTTCCTCTAACAATTGATTATACTTTGAAATCTGTATATAATGGTGGTCAAGCTACTTACGTTTTCCCAAATGGAGATGATTATTCAGATATCAAAAAGACAAAAATTATTTTAAACTTAAAAATCACTACCGTTCAAACTATTTCTGGCATTTCATTTCCTATAACAATAATGAACGCACAAGATGTAATCGTATCTGATCAATATTATAGTAAGAATGTTGGAATGATTTATACTAGTACTGTTTTGAATTATCAACTTAATAGTATTCCAAATGTAACTTTACCAATTCCTTCGACTTTCAATCAAACTCAAACAGAGAGTATAAAATCGTTTCTTATAAACTAAGATATTTTTTTAATATTATTCTAAGTGACAAATTTGGTATTCTAAATTTGTCACTTTTTTTTATCATACTACCAATGACTTAACTGGTATAAACTTGCTTTTAATATATTTTAACAACTAGCGGCACAATAATTGACAATATAAGGTTGTTATAATATAAACTTTAAATAACAATTTTATGAAGAAAGTAATTCTATCAGCGATGATGTTAATTGGATTAGCATTTACTGCACAAGCACAAGACATTTCAAAAAACGCATTAGGTTTGCGACTTGGAGACAACGATGGGTTTGGTGGTGAAATATCCTATCAAAGAGGTTTGTCTAAAAACAATCGTTTAGAACTTGATTTGGGTTTTAGAAACAGTAATAATGTAGACGCATTTAAACTAACAGGAATTTATCAATGGGTTTGGAATATTGATGGTGGCTTTAACTGGTACGCTGGTGTTGGTGGAGGTTTAGGAAGTTGGAGCTATGATTATAGAGCTAATGGAACTCAATTCAAAGACAATGGAACCTTTGTTTTTGTTGCTGGTGATTTAGGTATTGAATATAACTTTAAAGAAGTGCCTATTCAATTATCTTTAGACATTAGACCTGAACTTTATTTTAACTCTGATAATTATCGTGAAGATAATTTTGGTCCAGATTTAGCTTTAGGAATTAGATACAAATTCTAATAAAAAAATCCCGATTTTTCAAGAGGGCACTGAAAAACATCGTTTATTTTGATTAGCACCGTTTTTTAGAGAATAAAAAAACGCTTATAGTAGGATTTTATACATCCGTTATAAGCGTTTTACTTTTTGCAACTGTTTTTTATTGTA
>NZ_JBIISA010000041.1:0-23053 GCF_044341265.1 Flavobacterium sp. | reverse complement strand
CAAAGGTAAAACCTTTATCTATTCCGTGCAAATCTTTTTTAAAGTTTTTTTCAGTATTTGTTAAAGAACGTCTGCCGTATTGCGGGTGCAAAAGTACTCATCTTTTTGAATCTCGCAAACTTATTTACACCCTTTTTTGAAAGTATTTTTTAACCCACTGGTTTTGTGATTGTTGTTATTGAAAGTTTTTTTTAATCTCTCAAGAATATAACTGTAGTAAACAAAAACATCTTTTGAAATACTACATCTAATCAATACAGACTACAATCTAGCCCCGATTGGAACGGTACCTTGTAAAGTGGAAAGCGGGTATACCGACCACAAGAAAGCGCTGATGGTTCGCTGCTAATTAATCAAAACGAATGGTTTTGGCAGGAGATATTTTAGTAATTAAGTAGGAAGGTATTAATAAAACCAACAAACAGACAAGGACTGTACCTACATTAAGAGCAAGGATATACAGTATATTAATTTCTACAGGCGCTACATTTACATAGTAACTTTCTGGATTTAGTTTAATTATTTCAAATTTCTTCTGAATAAGTAATAATCCTATTCCTATAGTATTACCCCAAAACAAGCCTCTTAGTATTAGGTATAACGAATTGTATAGAAATATTTTTCTTATTGACCAATTGTCTGAACCAAGTGATTTTAGGATTCCTATCATTTGAGTTCTTTCTAATATCAAGACAAGTAATGCTACTACCATATTAATAGTAGATACAATTATCATTATTATTAGAATAACAATAATATTAAAATCGAAGAGTTTTAGCCAGTCAAAAATGTAGTAATATTTTTCTACAATAGTTTGTGCATTTAGTGTTGAAGGGATTTCTTTGTAAACTTGCTTGCCTTTTTCGTCTATTTTGGTAAAATCATCTACAAAAATCTCAAACGAACCCACTTGATTTGAGTTCCATTTATTAAGTCTTTGAATGTGACGGATATCTCCTATTATATAAGTAGCATCAAACTCCTGAAAACCTGAATTATAAATTCCTACAATTTTAAATCTTCTGCTTTTTGGCAACTTATCATCTCCTTCGTTTAGAAAAAAAGTATTGAAACTATCGTTTAATTTCAATTTTAATCTGTTGGCTAAATATTGTGAAATTAAAACTTCTTCGTTTAAATTACTTTTCAGTTTTGGCAATCTACCTTCAATTAAATACTCTTCTAAGTATTCCCATTTATAGTCTTTACCAACTCCTTTGAAAGTTATTCCTTCAAAATCTGTTTCGGTTCTAATTATTCCTAACTTGGTTGCAACTGCTTGAATATGATTTATACCTTCAACAGCATTGAACTTTGGGTAAAACTTTTGGTTTGTAGAAACAGGTTCTATACTTCCGTCGGACTCATTTCCGTTAAAATTAGAAATTATTATGTGTCCGTTAAATGCTGAGACTTTTTGGCGTATTTTTTGTTGTAAACCTATTCCTGTTGCAATTGAAACAATCATCATAACAATACCTATTGCAATAGCGGCTATGGCAATTTTTATTATTGGAGCAGAAATACTACTTTTATGGTCTTTAGCAGTAATTAATCTTTTGGCGATGAAATGTTCTAAATTCAAAAGTTTTGGTTTTGTTGCAAAGATATTTCTTTTTAGGACAAAGAGACAAAGTTAATTTAAATTATAAAATGATGAAATACTTATTATCGACTTGTATTATTTGTTTGGGTTACCTCACAATATCCTCTTCATGCGGATTAAATAGACATTTTGAAAATTCAAGAAGAAATACTGAAAAAGAAGTAACTAATTCATCAATAAAAACTGGAGCCAATAGATATTCTTTTTATTTGCCTTTGTTAAGAGACAAAAAAGTTGGTGTGATTACAAACCAAACTGGAATTTTATCAAATAATGTTCATTTAGTTGATTTTCTTATCGAGAATAAAATTAGCGTTCAAAAAATATTTGCTCCGGAGCACGGATTTCGCGGAACTGCAGATGCAGGTGAACTAATTAAAGACGGAAAAGACACTAAAACAGATTTACCGATAATTTCACTTTATGGAAATAACAAAAAACCAAGACCTGAACAATTAGCAGGAATTGATATAATAGTTTTTGATTTGCAAGATGTTGGTGCACGATTTTACACCTATATATCATCCCTACATTATATAATGGAAGCTTGTGCTGAAAACAATATAGAATTAATGATTTTGGATAGGCCAAATCCTAATGGAACTATTGTTGATGGACCGATTTTGGAAAAAGAATTCACTAGTTTTGTTGGAATGCATCCAATTCCATTGCTTCATGGAATGACTATTGGCGAATATGGAAGAATGATAAATGGTGAAAAATGGTTGAAAAATGGAATTCAATGCAACTTAAAAGTTATACATTGTATTGATTACAATAGAGAAATGACTTATAGTTTACCTGTGAAACCTTCTCCTAATTTACCAAATGACCAATCTATAAACTTATACGCTAGTTTGTGTTTGTTTGAAGGAACTAATGTAAGTGTTGGCCGAGGAACTGAAATGCAATTTCAAATATATGGTTCACCCTATTTACCAAAAAGTGATTTTAGCTTCACTCCCATTCCAAATTTTGGAGCTAAAGAACCTGTTTATAAGAATCAATTGTGCTTTGGTGAAAATTTAACTTCTATTCCAAAAGTAAATCAATTGGAGCTAAAATGGCTGATTAAAGCTTACAACACTACTTCAGATAAATCTAAATTCTTTAATGATTTCTTTACCAAATTGGCCGGAACTAAAAAACTACAACAGCAAATAATTGATGGTGTTTCAGAAATTGAAATCAGAAAATCTTGGGAGAAAGGATTGAATGATTTTAAGGAAATGAGAAAGAAGTATTTGATTTATAATTAGAAAAAAGAGAATAGACTTCTAAAGTACTATTTTCTCTTTCATTTTTTCAACAATGTTATATGCTGCTGGACAGATTTTAACATTCTTCAAAGTCAAATCGGATATCTGTTGGAACTTTTTTCTATCTGTATGCGGAAATTCTCTACATGCTTTTGGACGCACATCATAAATAAAACATTTGTTATCGGCTTCTAAAAAAGTACACGGTACACTTTTTAAAACATAATCTTTGTCTTCGTCAATACGCAAATATTGATCAATAAATTGTTGTGGTTTTTGTTTGAAATGCTTTGAAATTCTCTCAATATCTGCAGATGTAAATAGTGGTCCGGTCGTTTTGCAACAATTAGCACATTCTAAACAATCGGTTTTTTTGAATTCGGCATCGTGTAAATCTTGCATTACATAATCCAAATTTTTAGGCGCTTTCTTTTTCAGCTTATCGAAATACTTTTTGTTTTCGTTATGCTTATCTTTGGCAAGTTTTCCGAGTTCGTTTAATTGAGGCTTTAGCATTTAGTTTAATTTCTGATGCAAATTTAAACAACTTGAAACGTTAAACCTGAAACTTTACAAAAATGTTAGATTTATTTGGAAAAGCAATTCTCGATTTTCAAACCAAAAATTCGCCTGAAGACATTATCACAGAAACCAATATTTCGGAATCTGATGAAATGGATGTCGCTTATCTTTTTCGTTCGTATAAAGAAATGCCCAAATTAGAAAAAAAAGCCCTTCAACTCTCAAAAGGCAAAGTTCTTGACGTAGGTTGTGGTGCAGGAAGTCATAGTTTATATCTTCAAAATGAAAAAAATCTAGCCGTAACTTCCATCGATATTTCTGAAAACGCTATTCAAACTTGTCAACTTCGTGGTTTAAAAAATGCTAAAGTTCAAAATATTTTGGATTTGGGAATAGATTCTGATAGCCATCAGAATAAATTCGACACCATTTTATTATTAATGAACGGAACAGGAATTTTCGGAACATTAGCAGAAACTTCTAAATACTTACTAAAACTAAAAAGTTTGCTAGCACCAAATGGTCAAATTTTAATAGATTCTTCTGACATTATCTATATGTTTGATGAAGATGAAGATGGCTCTAAATGGATTCCTGCAGATGGTTATTACGGCGAACTAACATTTACTATTTCATATAAAAATCAAACTGAAGAAGCATTTCCGTGGTTGTATTTGGATTATAATACGTTACAAAATGCAGCTTTCGCAAACGATTTGCAATGCGAATTAATCGAAGAAGGAAAACATTTTGATTATTTGGCTCGTCTTTTTTAGAAGCTATTTACTTCGTCAGTCGCAAGCTCGTGTCCAGCTTTCCACTATATCTTTTCATTTGTTGCCTTCGAGTAACCTCAGGCAACAAATCACAGAATGCCGTTCCAATCTGGGCTAAACTATCAGTAAACTTTAATCAAATCGGTAGTTTCAATAATATCAGTAATCGCTTGGTACAAAACTTCTAAATCTTCTTGAGAATTATACACATTCATCGAATAACGCATATAAATCTTATCATTCAAAGGCATAATTGGAATTTGAATTTTATATTTTGCATACAACAACTCTTTCAACTCCATAGGTTTTTCAGTTCTTATTGGAATACTTGCCATTTGACCAAGAAATTCTTCTGAAATCGGACAAATAGGCTTAGTATTTACCAAATCACAAAAACGATGGTAATTTTCTAAAACTATTTTTTTACAAGCTTTCGACTTTTCTTTCCAATTATTTTGCTCTAAAAACTCAATGACTTTTGGCGTACACAAATACGCCGAATGGTCATTTGTACCTTGATATTCGTGATAATCTAAAAACTGGCTATCACTTGGAGCCAAACTTTCGTAACCCCAACTTACTATTAATGGATCAATATCGGATTGAAATTCTTTTTTAACATATAAAAACGAACTTCCTTTTGGAGCCAACATCCATTTGTGCAATGTTCCAGTATAAAAATCGGGATTCAATTCTTGTATATTCAAATCAACATGACCTGGAACATGAGCGCCGTCAATAATGGTAATTAATCCAAGTTGTTGTGCTTTATCACAAATTTCTTTCACTGGAAAAATCAAAGCCGTTGAACTTGAAATCTGATTCAGGAAAATCACTTTAGTATTAGAATTATAACCTTTCCAAAATTCCTCTAAAATCTGTTCTTTAGAAATAATTGGCAACGAAATTTCTTGACGAATATATTTCGCTCCTGAATTTTTGCAATAGAAATTCCAAGTTCTGTCCATTGCTCCATATTCGTGATTGGTTGTTAGAATTTCATCATCTTTTTGAAGATTTAAACTTCTCATGATGGTATTAACAGCAAAAGTTGGATTTGGTGTAAAAAAGAAATCTTCTGAATCACAACCTATAAATTTTGCCAAAGGTTTTTTGGCTTCCTTTAAATAAACTGGCAATTTCTTTTGAATAAAATGAACAGGTTCTTGCTCCAATTCTAATTGCAATCGTTGAAATTCTTCAAAAACAGGTTTCGGACAAGCGCCAAACGAACCGTGATTTAAAAAAGTAATGTTATTATCTAAAAGAAAATGTGATTTCATGTGTGTAATTTTATTCTTCTTTGGTTTAAAGATTAATTGGAAGTATGTAACTACATCTCACTTTAGCTCCATTTTGTTCTGCTGGAAGCCACTTTTTGCAATTTTTAAGAACTCTAACAACTTCTTCACCAGTGCCATGTCCTATATCTCTCAAAACTTTAATATCAGTAATTGAGCCATCTTTTTCTATAACAAAACTAACAATTACTTTCCCAGCTAATCCCTTTATATTGGGCACTTTATAATTTTTTTGTATATACAAATAGAACTCTGACATTCCTCCAGGATATTCTGGTCTCACATCAAGTCCAGCAGAATTATATATTAAATTATCATCTTTACTATTTAATTTTTCTTCTGAACTTGAAAATTCATTTTTATCAATGTTTATATCTACAACATCATCTTTAAACCACATAGTTTTTGTTAAGCCTTTTACTTCTTTATTTGAAAAAAATAATTTCATTTTGTAACAAACGAATAAATTTTTATCCTTTTGATTAGATAAGTCCCATTTCATTGCATTTTGTAAAACAAAAGCTATCTCTTTTTCTGCTTCTAAATTTGAACAAAAACTAACTTTTATGTGATTCATTTTACCATCATTTCCTAAAACAAAACCAATTATTACATCTTTTTCATTTTCAACTTTTGTATAATCGATAGCATTTGATAAATATTCATAAAACTTTTCTACGCCACCATTATTATACAAAGGTTCAACAGGTTTATATTTACTATAATCTTCTTGTCCAAAAATAAATTGACTTATCAATATACTAAATAAAAAGATTGCTTTTCTCATAGATTTAAAATTTTGTTATTTGATAAAAATAAAAAAATTCCAAACAACGAATGTCATTTGGAATTATACTTTTTAATTGAATCAACAATTATTGCATATATTTCATCATCATCGATTGAATTTCTCCTTGTAATTCCATCATTGATGCTTGAGATTTTTCCATGATTGCTGGAGCTTTCTCAGACATTTTTTTTCCTACTGGACTTTCATAAAAGGCTAACATCGCTTTAATATCCTCTTTTGAATATTCTTCCATGTAAATTTTTGCAGTTAAATCGTTAGCTTTAGCTATTAAACCATCAAACTCAACTGAAAATGCTGCTTGTTTATCTTCAGGAATATTTGCTAAAATTTGTTTTTTATAAGAACCTAGCCCAGAGCCACTTCTTTCGACAACTTTCAATACATCTTTTTTGAAAGCTTCATCAACAGCTTGAGAGAAACCAAATTGAGCTACTAATAGCAAAGCGAACGTTAAAATAAGTTTTTTCATTTTTTTTGTGGTTTTAAAATTTTTTATAAATATATAATTTTCAATTATTGTGCCAAAATAAATTCGATTAATTCTACACAATTTATAAGTTGTTTAATTATAATAATTGTTACAAAAAGATTCAGATTATATAAAAATTTTACTCTTTCTTTGAAAATTTAAAATCTAATGGAAACTTAATTTCAACACTAATGGGTTTTCCACCACGTGTTGCTGGCTTCCATTTTGGAGCATTTTTTAAGACTCTTACAATCTCGGAAGCTGTTTCAACGTCAACAAATTGAACTACTTTAATGTTTTTAATTTCTCCAAGTTCATTAACTGTAAAAGCAGTGACCATTCTTCCTGGCTTGCTAACTTTAGAAAAATCAAAGTTTGCGTTTATGTAATCATAAAATTTATCTAAACCGCCTCCATTGAACTTAGCTTCTATTCTGTCTCCATTCAAATAGACTTCATCTTCTCCTCCAATTTGAGCAAAAAGACTTGATGAAAAGAGTAAAAAAAGTACGATCCATTTCATTTTTAAGGAATATTTAAATATTTATGCGTTTGCAAGGAAACCCTCCATTTTGGATTCTTCATCACATAATCTACAATAAGCGGAGTCATTTCATCTTTTTTACTCCATTCTGGTTGAAGAAAAAGGATTGCATTTGGATTCACTTTTTCTGCTTGTTCTTCGGCAAAAATAAAATCGTGTTTGTTGTAGATAATTACTTTAAGTTCATTAGCAATTTCATAGGCGCTTTCAACTGGAAGTTTATTTTTCTTAGGAGAAAGGCAAAACCAATCCCAAATTCCTGTAACTGGATAGCATCCTGAAGTTTCAATATGAACACGAAGATCTTGTGATCTTAATTTTTGAGTAAGCGGATTCATATCCCAAGTTAATGGTTCTCCTCCTGTAATTACAACTGTATCTGCGTACTTTTTGGCATTAGCAACAATGACATCTGTTGCTGTTGGAGGATGAAGTTCTGCATTCCAGCTTTCTTTTACATCGCACCAATGACAACCTACATCACAACCGCCAATTCTTATGAAATAAGCTGCTGTTCCTGTATGAAATCCTTCGCCTTGAATAGTATAAAATTCTTCCATAAGCGGAAGCATTTCACCTTTATCGACAGCTATTTGTATGTTTTTTTCTAACATTTTTATTAAAAATACCTAAAAGATTTTGGAAATCTGTTAGTATAAAAATTACTTCTCTCTTATATAAATATCAATTGGCACACCAGAAAAATCCCAATTCTCACGGATTTTATTTTCAAGGAAACGTTTGTATGCTTCTTTTACATATTGTGGCAAGTTTGCAAAAAACACAAACTGAGGAGTAGGTGTTGGCAATTGCATACAATATTTAATTTTTACATATTTCCCTTTCAAAGCTGGTGGTGGATGATTTTCTATAATTTTCAACATATAATCGTTGAATTTTGAAGTAGAAATACGTTGTGCTCTGTTTTCGTATACCTTTACTGTTTCTTCTAATGCTTTCAGTAAACGTTGTTTTGTTAATGCCGATACGAAAATAATTGGCACGTCGGTAAAAGGTTGTAATTGTTCACGGATTTTGGCCTCATAATCACGAGTTGACATCGTATCTTTTTCTACCAAATCCCATTTGTTTACAAGAATTACAACACCTTTTCTGTTTTTCTCAGCCAGCCAAAAAATACTTTGATCTTGACCTTCAAATCCTCGTGTTGCATCTATTATCAAAATACATACATCTGAATGTTCAATGGCACGCACTGAACGCATTACAGAATAAAATTCTAAATCTTCTTTAACTTTGGTTTTTCGTCTAATTCCGGCTGTATCTACAAGGTTGAATTCAAATCCGAAACGGTCAAACTTTGTATCAATTGCATCACGCGTTGTTCCTGCAATATCTGTTACAATATATCTATCCTCACCTATTAATGCATTTATGAAACTAGATTTTCCAGCATTTGGACGACCTACTACACAAAAACGTGGTAATACAATTTCTTCTTTAGTTGGTTCTGGTTTTACTGGAAAAGCATCAATCAATGCGTCTAACAAATCACCTGTTCCACTACCTGAAATACTTGCAAATGTGTAATACTCTCCAAGTCCTAAATTATAGAATTCAACCGCGTCTTTTTCACGCATGGAATTATCTACTTTATTTACTGCTAATAAAACTGGTTTTGTAACCTTACGAAGTAATTTTGCAACAGC
Source organism: Flavobacterium sp. (assembly GCF_044341265.1). GTDB lineage: Bacteria > Bacteroidota > Bacteroidia > Flavobacteriales > Flavobacteriaceae > Flavobacterium. The sequence continues at coordinate 14,095 of NZ_JBIISA010000041.1, read as the reverse complement.
ATCATCCATTGGAGTAATTCCTTCTTCTACATCTACAACAAAAATGATAACATCTGCCTCATCAATAGCTAGTTCTACTTGTTTTCTAATCTCTCCTTCAAAGACGTCGTCGCTTCCTCTAACGTATCCACCAGTATCAATTACGGAAAACTCTTTTCCGTTCCATTCGCTTTTACCATAGTTTCTATCTCTGGTTACACCAGAAACTGAATCTACAATAGCTTCTCTTCTTTGTATCAGCCTATTGAAAAGGGTTGATTTCCCTACATTAGGTCTTCCTACTATCGCAACAATGTTATTCATAATGATTTTAAAATAAGCTGCAAAGGTACTACTAATTTTATTTTTTCATACCTTAGTATGGTAGTAATACTAAAAAAACTATGTTTTAATGAATTTGAATGTTAAAATTTAAGTAATGGAATTGGATAATACTATCGTGCTTCGTCCACGATTTCAAAAAGATGTTTCTATGTCAATGAATGAAATTATTGAACATGCAACAAAAATTAAAGAAGAAGTCAAAAATGATTATCGAGTAAAAATATCGGATCATCATATATTTTTATTCATCACCTTAGCCAAACGAAAGTACTATTCTCCACATTTACATTTGGAATTAGAAGAAAACGAAGATAAAACAACACATGTAAAAGGACTTTTTGGACCAGACCAAACAGTTTGGACTTTCTTTATGTTCCTACATTTCTTTATTGCTGGTGTTTTTTTAGTTTTTATGATGATGGCCTATTCGCATTGGACATTAAAACAATCTACTACTACTGACTTTGTAATTATGGGATTGATGGTAGTTTTTTGGTTTGCATTGTATTTTCAAGCTAGAGTTAATAGAAAAAAATGCCAACCACAAATGCATAAACTTGAAGAATTAACCAACAGAATTTTGAAAGATAAAATTTAAGACTACTTTTGATTATACCCGAAACGTCTTAATTGAAATTGACTGTTTCTCCAATCTTTATTGACTTTCACGAACATTTCTATGTGGATTTGTTTTCCGAAGAATTTTTCTAAATCTTCACGAGCTTGCATTCCGACACGCTTTAGTGCTGCACCCTTATGACCGATAATAATCCCTTTTTGAGTATCGCGTTCTACCATAATAACGGATCTAATTCGAATGATTTTATCATCTTCAATGAACTCTTCAGTTTCAATTTCTACTGCGTATGGAATTTCTTTATCGTAGTTTAAAAGAATTTTCTCGCGAATGGTTTCGTTAACAAAAAAACGTTCAGGTTTGTCTGTCAAAGCATCTTTAGGATAATATGCTGGTGATTCTGGAAGAAGTTCTAAAATTCTAGCAAAAACTTCTTTTACATTGAAATTTTCTAAAGCAGAGATTGGATAGATTTCAGCGTTTGGCACTTTCTCTTTCCAAAGATCGATTTGCTCTTCTAATTGCTCTTGATTTGATTTATCTATTTTATTAAGTAACAGTAAAACTGGAATTTTGGCATGGATAATTTTATTGAAAAAAGCTTCATCTTTAAGTTCTTTTTCTCCAATTTCAACCATATAAATTAAAACGTCGGCATCTTCAAAGGCAGATTTAACAAAATCCATCATTGATTTTTGCATTTCATAAGCAGGTTTAATAATCCCAGGAGTATCAGAGAGTATTACTTGAAAGTCATCACCATTAACAATTCCGAGAATTCTATGACGAGTAGTTTGAGCTTTTGAAGTAATAATTGACAATCTTTCACCAACGAAAGCATTCATTAATGTTGATTTTCCTACGTTTGGGTTACCAATAATATTAACAAAACCAGCTTTATGTATCATGTTTATTTTTTAAAATTACATTTAATCTACCAAATGTCCACTGGACATTCTCCTCTTTATATCAAATCTATAATGTTTACAAAACCGGCTTTATGCGACATTTATTTTAATTTAATTTGTTGCAAAGGTAGTCATATCAAGCGAATAGTAGAAATAAAAGATTTTTTTAATTTTTTTGTTGCGAGTATCGATATTCGTTGTATATTTGCACTCGAAACAGCGCGGGATAGAGCAGTAGGCAGCTCGTCGGGCTCATAACCCGAAGGTCACAGGTTCGAGTCCTGTTCCCGCTACTAAGTAAACCCTTTCAGAAATGAGAGGGTTTTTTTTGTGTTTACTATATTGCAAACATACTTGGAAGCTTTTTTGACAATTCTAATTTCAAGTTATACTTTGATTCTGAACCAAAACGTTGATTCACTATAAAATGCGATTGAAAAAAAATACGTACCTTTGCACCGAAATTGGTATTATTCTTTTAAAGAAGTACCCAAAATTGCATTAGAAAGGGAGAAAAAAGTTTGTAAAAAAAAGCTTCTCACACCTATTAGGTACAGGTTCGACTCCTGTTATTGCTACTAATAAAAGTCATTACTACATGAATGACTTTTTTTATTTTTACTTTATGAATATGAAAAAAATTGTTGAGTACAGAGCGTTACTCAACGTTACGAAAACAGCGACTTTAAAAGAATTAAAGACTATTTACAGAAATAGCATGAAAGATTTTCATCCTGACACGATTAGTGATGAACAGGAGCGCCATGAAGCCGAACAAAAAAGTATTGCTTTTATTGAAGCATACCATTTCCTAGTTAGTGTAGCGCCAGAAACTCTTGAAAAAACTAAAGCAGAGTATATAAAAACTACTACTACTTCTAACATTCAAGATTTTTATTTTGAAAATAGCGTTTTGTATGTAACTTTCCTAGACGGAAATACTTTCGAGTATTTTGGTGTTCCTAAACAAACTTATATAAAAATGGTCAATGCAGAGTCACCGAGCCGATTTGCTAGAAGACACGTTTATAACGCATTTATTTACAGGAGCGCAAGCAAACTTGTAGCTACCGAATAAATTCTACATTTCAATAATTTTATTAGCAGTATATTTGTACTGAATTGATAAAAATTTGACTGTAAACTATTTAACTCTTTTTCTAGTTGAATAGTTTACAGTTTATTTGTTTAGGTATTTATTTTTATATTAATCATTTTTTAGTGAAATTTTATATATTTACCTTTAAATCAATACGTTAAATCTTAGGAAGGCTATTTTAAAAATTATTGTTATTAGAATGAAAGCTATTTCATTTTTCTTACTACTATTTTCAACGGTTATTTTTGCATCGCCTTTTGATGAGAAAAATAACCCACCTGCACTTATACCATTATCAGGCACTTATTCTATTCCGGGAGATTTTGGCAGTATTAATGACGCCGCAATAAGTTTAAACACCAATGGAATTTCGGGTCCGGTGCTGTTTAATGTTGCTGCTAATTATACCGAGACAGCTCCTGCAGGAACAAGCACAACCATTACCGGTGGAATCATCTTCAGAATCATTGCCGGGACAAGCGCTACTAATACGATAACTTTTCAAAAAAATGGTACAGGAGCCAATCCTCTCATTACGGCAGGAGCCAACCATTTTGCTGGCGGAATCATGGACGGTGTAATCAAAATAATAGGTGCTGATTACTTAATTTTTGATAGTATTGATGTGATAGAAAATCCTTTAAATACTGTCTTCAATCCGATACCAAGCAACAACATGACAGAGTTTGGCTTTGCTTTTTTCTATGGAAATCCAACTGCTACAGCCGATGGGGCAAAAAATAACATCATCAGAAATTGCAACATTACATTAAATAATAATGGTACTAATTATCAAAATACGTTTGGCATCTATGCTACGTGTTTAACAAGCGACACCAACGGATTAAACTTAGCTAGCATTACTTCAATAGCAGGTTCTAATTCAAACAATAAACTTTATAGCAATATCATAAGCAATGCTAATTTTGGAATCACTATCGTTGGCTCCAATACAGCCGCAGCAATGGATACCGATTGGGATATTGGTGGAACATCAACTTTATCTGGAAACACGATACTTAATTTTGGAATTGGAAATGGTGCTCTTACGTCTTTATATCAGAAAATCGGAACTAGCGTTCACGGAATTTTAATCAATCAAGTAGCAGCGAATACAGTATCTTATAATTCAATTACAAGTACCGCAGGAACATTAACTGGTAGTGTAACTATGTGCGGCATTTTACTTGGCTCAACTGCAGCATCAGTACAACCAGACACAAATGTTTCTTCTTGCAATTACAATACAATTAATCTAAACAATACAGCGGGTTTCGACACTTTTGGTATTTGGTCACGATTAGCCAGTGCAACTTCGGATAAGTTTTTAAACAACAACATCATCACTATTCAAAATACTACCACAACCCCAATTGCAAGCAGGTTTATGAGAGGAATTTGGCAGGATGGAAATTTGAGGCTGTTAACTATTTCGGAAAATACTGTAACACTAAGTTATGTAAATGCAAATAATGATCATTCGGTAAATTTTATTCAAGCCGATATTAACACAGCATCGAGTAGGATTATAAATGGCAATATTTTAAGAACACCTTCTGGTGGCTCATTAAGAACATCTGGAGCAATAAATGGCATTTCACATAGTGGTATTTCAAGCGGACTACTAAACATAAACCAAAATACTATTGAAATTGATAAAGGAAATGTTTCGTCTGCAGCTAATTTCTTTGGGATAAGCAGTATTAGCACTTCGAATGCTAGTATTTATGAAATTAATTTCAACAACATTTCACTAACAGCTTCATCTGGAGTTAATGCGAATACAACTATTAGAGGAATCAGTAATATTGATGGATCAGTAACTTTAAATAAAACCATAAGTTCAAATATTGTTATAATCAACAGCAATAATACTGGTGGCACAACCAGCGGAATCTATCTTGAAAGAACCGGAATTGCAACGATAACTAACAACTCGGTCACCGTTAGTAATTTTTCATCCGTTTTATATGGAATATTTCTAAATACATCTTGCACAACAAATAATTTAAGTAACAATAATATTACAATTTCTCCTACCAATCTTGCAGTATCGGTTTCGATTTCTGGTATTGCAAACTCTTTTGGAACAGCTAATTTTATCAATAATCAAATAACACTAGCACCACAAATAAATACAACAGCAACTATAACAGTAACGATTACAGGAATTAGTAACACTACTGCTAACGGCAATATTAATAACAACGCAAGTATTTTAATTGCACCGCAAACTACCTCTAACTCCGGTGTTGTTAATTTTACTTCTATCGGAATATCAAATTCTGGAGCAAGTAGCCAAGTTATCAATAACTCTAATATTCAATTGGCGCCTTTTACACAATCGGGAGTTGCTACTTCGAACGGGATTTTAAATTCTGCAGCTAACAGTACTATCAATACTAATACAATTGTCGTAAACGCTACCGCAAGTTTATCTACCACCATTAGCGGAATTACGAATAGCGGTGCAACTAGTACTATAAGCAATAATAATTCGCAAGTACAACTTATTGTAAGTCAACAAAATGGAACTACTAATGGCATTGTTTCTAGTAACTCTGGAAATCAAGTAAGCAACAACATTGTAAACACTATTTGCACGGCAGTTGGCACTAGTAGCTCAAATGGTATTCGAAATAGTGGCACTAGTGCCATTATTACAAACAACTCAGCAATAAGTGTAAATGCAATATCATCTGGTACTAGTTCTTCCTCTGTCGGAATTTCTTCAACCGTAAACAGTACTATTTCTAACAATAGTATGACAGTAAATTCTCAAGCATCAAATCTGTCTAGCGTTTCTGGTATTATTTCTAATGGAACGATAACTAGCAATACTATTTTAATAAGTTGTACGGCACAGCAAGGTATCGATCCATCGGCAGGAATTCAAACAACTGCAACCAGTACAATATCTAATAATTTTATTACAACTAATCTAATTACTGCAGCAGGTAATGCTATTGGAGGTGGAATAACTAATAATGGCATTGCCTCATTAATTTCTAATAACACTTTAGATGTAAGTATTGTTTCCAATGGTAATCAAGCTACACTTGTATGGTTTTCGTATATTTATGGTATAAGAAATGCAAGCACCGATTGCTTAATAATGAATAATACGATTTCTCGAGTTTATGCTTCGATGGGACGAGGAACAACATTGTTTGAAGCCTCTGGAATACTTTTAGAGACATCAGTTAACACTATGATATCGGGTAATATTATTAGTAATATTTCTTCTAATGGAACCGCGAACAACCGCACTTATTTAAGTGGAATTTACGCATTAACTGGATCTCTAAATAACACTATAAAAAACAATAGAATTTTTAATGTTTCTCTAAACAACAATGTTACAGGTACTAATCCAGGTCCGGGTTTTTCAACTGGATTACCAGTTCCTGCAAACTGTCAAGGTATTTGGATAAGGTTATCATTTAACGCTACACTAAACAACTACAAAATTTTTAATAATCATATTTCAAAACTTTACAACCCTAGCTCTTCTAATTTGGGTGGAATATTTGGATTAACTTTATCATCTAGACGCGTTAATTACCTTGTTTACAATAATACTATTGTATTGGGTGATAATACAAATCAAGTTACAAGTAATATAACTGGCGATTTTGGTGCAGCAGCAGTAGGTTTTATTAACAGGATTCAAGACGGATTAACCGATTTAAGAAATAACATTCTTTATGTAAATGTGCTTCCGAAAGGAAATGGATATGTATCGGCACTGGCTGCAATAAAAGGCCACGATTTAGATTTAACAGCTTTACTCACAAATCCAGGGCAGACTGGTATTCGACCACCAAATTACAATACTGCTTCTAATAATAATTTGTTTTATGCACCATCGGTTCATAACAGACGCTCATATTTTTATTGTGAAGGAGATGGATTTGGTTCTGAGTTCAACCGATTTAACATAAATCATAATACTACAGCTATTGACGATCCAAATATTAATGTAGTGGCTTATTCTGGATGTGTTAGCAAATACAAAACTTTAATGAATGGCGGCACGAACAATTTTGGAACCGATTCAAATAGTTTTTATGATAATGTAACACTTACAGAAGGAACAGGAGTTGATGAGGGATATTGGACTCCATCGGGCGAAACTTATGCTGAAATGGGTGCGCAAGTTTTAACAGCAGAATATGATTTAGATAGCAAAAACGTGAGTCGCGGAAGCAATCCAGACATGGGTGCAGTACAGTTTTCTGGCGAAATAGACACTAATCCAGTTATAACTTATGGTCCAATAGTGCTTACTGGAACATGTGGCGCAGTTCCTTCGACAATAAATTTAAATAATGTCAGAATTGTAGACACGGCTGGTGTTCCAACAAGTGGTACATTAATGCCAAGATTATATTACAAAATCAATTCTGGAGCATACATTAGCGTCACAGGAACGTTAACTTCTGGGAATGGCAACGATGGTTTTTGGAACTTTACTATGACTGGAATCACAGCAGGTACTTTAAGTTATTTTGTTATCGCACAAGATAGACTTACAAAGATTATTTCTAATCCTGATCTGGGACTAGTAGCCTGCAGTGTTAATAATGTTAGCACGCCACCAACTAGCCCTAGTTCAATTGTAATTGGTGGCAGTGCCGCAGTTTATTCTCTTGGCAGCTGGTCAGAGCCTCCTTCTATTAGCAAAGCTGTAATTTTTGAGGATAACTATAGCTCTGTTTCAAACATTGAGGCTTGTTCTGTGTTGGTTCGATCTGGAAACACCGTTGTTTTCAATAATGCTCATACACTTTTAGTCCAAAATGAAGTTGTTGTAGAACCTGGTGCTAACTTAAATTTTGAAAATAATTCTAGCCTAGTACAAATCGAGAATGCTATTAATTTGGGTGATATAAATTATAAAAGAATAGCAAACGTTAAGAAATTTGATTATGTTTATTGGAGTTCACCTGTAGCCTCTTTTAACCTTGATAATTTAAATATTTTAGAACCAACAGGTCCGAAATATAAATGGGAACCAATTGCTACAAATCCAAATGGCGGAATAGGCAACTGGGCTGATGCACAAAGTAATATAATGGAAACCGCTCGAGGATACATTGTTAGAAGTCCATTAAGTTACAGCACAAATACAACTGCGCCTTTTTCATCTACTTTTACTGGTATACCAAATAATGGATTTATTTCTCAAACCTTATCAAGAGGCCCAATTACTGTTTCAACTTTAGTAAGTTACACGAGTTTAAATGGTGTTGCCTTCACACCATTTGATGATAATTGGAATTTGATAGGTAACCCTTATCCATCGGCAATAAGTGCGAATCAGCTACTTTTCGAAAACAGAGAATCTAATGGTGGCATGATGGCAGGATTTATCAATATTTGGCGCCATGGTATTGATATACAAACTGGCATAAACAATCCTTTTTATGGATCTTACATTTATAATTATGATCCTAACGATTATCTGACTTATAATGTTTTGGGCGCTTCATGTTGTCCTGCTGTTGGTGATTATAAAATTGGCGCTGGTCAAGGATTTTTTGTTCAAATGATTGAAGGTGCACCAGCTACTGGAGTAGTAAACTTTACTAATACGATGCGAAGAGATCAAAGTGGCCTTGTGTATGACAATTCAACATTTTTCCGAAATATTTCTACCGAATCAAGTTTACCAATTTTTGAACGACACCGAATTTGGTTAGACTTAGTGGCTCAAAATAATAAATCTCAAAGAATACTTCTTGGATATATTAGTGGCGCTTCTAATGATTTTGATTCGTTTTATGATGTTCCTGCACCAAACAAAAATGATTTAGATCTGTATAGTTTAATAGGAACCCAGCACTTAAAAATTGAGTCAAGAGCACTACCCTTTTCAAACATAGATGAAATTCCACTTGGTTATTTTGCACCTTTAGACGGAAACTACAACATCGCTATTGGAAGTATTGATGGCCTATTTGAAAATGAAAACATTTATATTAAAGATTTACAGTTAAATAGCTATCATGACTTAAAAGCGGCTCCTTATCAATTTCAATCTACATCAGGAAGTCATAATAATCGGTTTGTATTGGTTTTTCAAAATCCATCCTTAGGAAATACCGAATTTGAAACTAACTTTACTATTGATGTATATAATGACAATAAAAGCATCGGAATTAAATCAAATTTATCTGCATTAAGTGAAATAAAAATATACGACATTAGTGGTCGACAACTTTATGTAAAATCTAATATTAACAACAAAGAAATTACAATAACTAACGTTACTCAATGTGAACAAATGCTGCTTTTAGAAATAAAAACAGAAAATGGGATCAAGACCATTAAAAAAATAATTAATTAATACAAACACTAATACAATCATGAAAAAAATAATTTTATTAATAGGCATTTTACTCGGTTTAAACTCTCATGGTCAAGTAAGTATTGGTGCTGCGCTACCGAACACATCAGCCAACTTAGATGTAACTGCAGATGACATTAATGGAAATAAACGTGGCTTACTAATTCCAAGATTGGCTTTATTAAACACAACCGATGCTTCTACTATTAATACTGGAAATGTAAACAGCTTACTAGTTTTTAATACTGCTACCCAAGCTGATGTTACACCTGGTTTTTATTATTGGTATATAAATAAATGGGAAAGAGTAGCAGCAGCATCAGATATAACTGAAACAACTACTTCGCTTTCTTTTAATGCATTGAACGATATTTTAACATTCAACAATGAAAATGGCACTAACCCAACCATAAATTTAAGTTCTTTAAAAATTGAACCTTGGCGCGTTGAATTGACAAATGATCAAGCAACTTTAAACAACCAAAACATTTATCAACTTGGTAATATTGGTATTGGAACAAATGATATTATTGATGGTGCTGCTATAGATATTAGAGGTGCCGTTAGAGGCGGTACAGGAAATACTGGAGTTGTAGGATTAAATTCTGCTGCATTTGGAACTAACAATGTAGTTTCGGGAAACAATTCTTCGGCTACAGGCAGTGGAAATAACATAACCGGAAGCACTTCTGGCGCGATAGGCAATAACAATATTGTGAGCAACAATAATGCTATGGCAATTGGATTAAATAATGTTGTTAATGCAGAAAAAAGTTTTGTCGTTGGTGAGGGCAATGTAGTTTCAGGAATATTTGCCTCTGCAATGGGTCGAGAAAATATCGCAAACGGAGAAAATGCCGTTGCACACGGAATAAACAATCAAACGCTAGCAGATTATTCCTATACACTTGGGGTAGGAAATATAAGTGGCGCGATGGGTAGTATGGTGTTTGGAAGATATAATGTCTTAACAGGCGGAAATCCAACTGACTTTAATGTGCCAAACGACCCTTATTTTCAATTGGCAAATGGCACAAGTCCAGCAACAAGATCAAATATCATAACCGTTCTAAAAAGTGGTAGAACAGGATTTGGAAATATGAATGCGCCACAAGCAACGATTCATATATTACGAACTTCAACCGATGTTACTCCTGCAATTATCGAAGGATGTCAGGTTCACAATGATAACACAGCAGCAGCAGCAGCAGGATTGCCAGTAGGCGCTTTATATAGAACGGCTACTGGAGTATTAATGGTACGATTTTAATTAACATGAAAACTATTAAAATACAAGGACATCTTATCGGACTATTTATTTCATTATCCATATGTAGTTTTGGGCAAACTAAAACAATCAATCAAGGATTAATGACAATAACTGGAACAGCTGGATCTGTATCTGCAATTGAGAATTTAAATTCAGGTGTTTTAACAAATGATGGTGATTTACATGTTTATAATCACTATACAAATAACGGAATTGTAACTTTTACAAATGGCTTAACCACTGGACTTACAAGAATGAGAGGTTTATTTGGATTTCAAAATATAGCTGGAACTAACCAAATGAGATGGTACAATTGTGAATTTGATAATAGTTTAACACAACCGGCTTTTCGCTTATCAAATCAAATTAGTATTAGCGGGAATGCTAATTTTTTAAATGGCATTGTTGATGACGACAACTTTGGCGGACTAGCTATTTTTGAAAACTTGGCAACCCATATTAATGTAGATAACAACAGTCATGTTGACGGATTTGTTAGAAAAATTGGTAATCAAGATTTTATATTCCCTATTGGAGACAGTAATTTCTATAGATATGCAGGAATCTCAGAACCAAACACAAATACTGATATTTTTTCTGGAAAATACTTCTTTGAAAACTCAAATGTATTTTTCCCACATGCTAATAAACAAGAAAATATATCAATAATTGATGATGCAGAATACTGGCAAATAGACAAAACATCCTCTAGCAGTGATGTTTTTATTACACTAACTTGGAATCCAGTTACTACACCAAGTGCAATATTTGCTTTACCTATTGATGATATTCATATAGTTAGATGGGACGTTTCAGAAAATAAATGGATTGACGAAGGTGGAGTAGCAGATGCTTTAACTAATGAAGTAACAACAGTAATAAATCCGCAAACTGAATATGGAATATTTACCTTAGCAAGAGTTAAAAATATATTGCCTTGTAATGGTAATGCAGTCATTGTTCACAATTATATTTCTCCAAATAACGACACTATAAATGACGTCCTAAAAATTACTGGGATTGAAAATTGTCCAAACAATAACATTTGCATTTACAATCGTTGGGGTGTTAAAGTATATGAAACACATTCATACGATACAAATGGCAATACATTTAATGGATATTCACAAGGTAGAACTACCATTAATAGTAATGAAAAACTACCTTTTGGAACTTACTTCTATATCATTGAAATACTGAATGAATCTACCGGAGATACAAATAAGTTAAGTGGTTATATTTTTATAAACTAAGTAAAAAATTCTAAACCATTTACAAGCTCTTTTAATTGTAAAATATTAACTTTTAAAGTAGTTACAAAACTATTCGGACATAATCTATATCAAGCAAAGAAAACATAGCAAGACAATATATTAAAAAGAGACAATTTAAAAAGTTGTCTCTTTTTGTTTAATTAAATTTAAAAATTTAAAACGCATCTCTTATTTAAAAAAAACAATCCTAATAGAAAAACAAGCAAAGATCAATTCAATCTATTGGGTAAAAAAATAGACAGTATATAGTCATAACAACCCTCATAAAATATCAAAATAATTCTCGCAATAAAACTTAAAAAAAAAGTGAAATCGTTTAAAACTTAAACTATTGCATGAATAAGATAGATATGAAAACTACATAAACAATCATAAAACAAAAAAAGGAGACAATAATTGTCTCCTTTTTAATAACTTATTTACCATTACAATTTCGTAATAATAAATTCTGATCTTCTGTTGGCTTGGTGTTGCTCTTCAGTACAGTTTGATTGGTTTGTTGGTTCACAGCCACAATCGTTTACTAGTTGCGACTCACCATATCCTTTTCCTGTTAGTCTTGATTTTGCGATGCCTTTTTCTACTAACCATGCTATTGTTGATTTAGCTCTTCTGTCTGATAATGCCATGTTGTATTTGGCTGTTTGACGACAGTCTGTGTGTGAACGAACATCAATCTCCATTGTTGGATTTTGTTCCATTACATCTAAGATTTTAGCCAATTCTACTGCTGCATCTGGTCTGATGAATGACTTGTCTAAATCGAAGTAGATGATTTTGATTTTGAAAGCTTCTGCTAAGTTGTCTCCAACTTTAACTGGTTTTACTGCTTTCTCAAGCTCTACTGGCACAAATGATTTTCCTGATTCGTCTTTTGTAATGGTTGGTGTCTCTACAGTATTGTACTCTGGCTTTTCTGTTTTAATGTAGTATTTTGTTCCACAATCAACTTTTCCAAAGTCAAACTTACCATCTTTATCTGAGATTACCTCTTGTAGCTTTTTGTAATTAGCATCTGATAATGTTACTCGTGCTCCAGAAAGTGGTAATCCTGATTCTTTATCGGTTACAACTCCAGTTAAAAATTGCTCACATTCTAGTTTCTTAGTTTCTTTAAATCTGTAGATGTCATCACCACCTTGTCCGCCATCTCTATTTGAGGTAACATATCCTATTCTTGATGATGTATTGATAAGGTAAGCAAAATCGTCTTTCGAACTGTTTAATGGTTCTCCTACGTTTTCTACTTTCTTGTAGCTTCCATCAGCTTGTTCTTTGGCAACAAAAACATCTAATCCTCCAAGTCCTGGATGTCCATCTGAAGCAAAATAAATTTCGTTCTCATTAGTCACCATCGGAAAAGTTTCTCTTCCTTCTGTGTTGATTACATTTCCAAGATTTGTTGGTGTACCGTAACTTCCATCTGATTTTATTTCAACTTTGAACAAATCTGATTGTCCTAAAGTACCTGGCATGTTTGATGCAAAATATAATGTTTTCTCATCTGCACTTAATGCCGGATGTGCCACACTATATTCGTTGCTATTGAATGGTAACTCCGTTACATCACTCCATTTATCGCCATCTAAGGTTGCTTTGTATAATTTTAATAAAGTCGATTTTCTAGCATCTTTTCCTTTTTTTCCGTCAAGAAAATTGTTTCTTGTAAAATAAACTGTTTTTCCGTCTTTAGTAAAAACTGGTGTTGATTCGTGGAACTTTGAATTTAAATTTGCTCCAAATCTTCCTGGATCAGATAAAGCACCTTGGTCGCCTATATTGACACTGTACAAGTTGGTAAAACTCTCACCTGTCCAAGAGTGTCTCTTGTTAGACAATCCTCCGGTATCTCTTGCTGAGGCAAAAACTACTTTATTACCTGAAAAAGCACTTCCGTAATCAGAATACTCTGAATTGATTCCAGCATTTTCTAAAGTATAACGTCCTGAGTTTTTCTTGATTTGTGCCAAATAATCTTTCTGAGCTGTAGCTAATTTTGCACGTAAATCATTACCACTCTTTTGATTAAATTTTACCAACATTTCATCGGCTTTTTTGTAATCTTTTATTGCTTTTAATGATTGTGCATAACGATAGTAATACTCTGGCTCTACATCTTGTGTGAAAGCGAATAACTCGCCATACCATTTTGCAGCATTATCTAAATCGGCTTTAAAATAATACGAATCACCAAGCTTTTGTAACATCTCTTGCGATTTGTATCCTTTAGCAAAAATACGCTCGTAGGTTTTTATAGCATCAACATAGGCAAACTTATCGTATTGTTGGTC
>NZ_JBIISA010000014.1:0-77032 GCF_044341265.1 Flavobacterium sp. | reverse complement strand
CTTTAATAACATCTATAAAACTCTATAATTACAGCTAAATATACAAAAAAAAGAGCAGAAAAACTAAGTTTTCTACTCCTTAAATTATTATACTTATTACTTAAAGGACTTTTTCAGTGCCCTCTTTTTCAATCGGGATTTTTTTTATCTTATTTCTATTGGCTTCTTAGATTTTATTTTTATTACATAACATGGTTTAGTAACTGCCATTGTGGCTACTCCTTTAGGTTCAATTTCTTTTAAAGTGACAATTACTTTGTCAGCTAATTCTTCTACCTTTTGAACTTCTAGAGTATAACCACCTGATTTTTTTTCACCCATGTTGACTAATATAAAATTACAAGTTTCTATATCTTCCTTTTTTACATAGGGTTTTATCATATCATCTGTTAGTAAAATATTAAATTCCTTTTCATCTGATACAATTTCGTAAAATTGAAAAGAGGCTCCACCATATTCACTACCAAAAAGAACATCATACATAGGTTCTGAAATCATTGGAGGTTTTGATGAAGAGCAAGAAAAAAGTGTTATAACTAATAAAATTGCAACGAGTTTTTTTATCATGATAAATTTATTTGCTTAGATTTTTCAATTGCTTTTTGATAGATTTCTTCATAAATTGGCAATATATTTTTTATGTCAAATTGTTTTGCTACCGATAAAGCATTTTCTTTAAACGCATTTAAAGTGTCAATATTGCTTAAAATTTTTATAGCATTTTCAGCCATTTCATCAACATCACCTACATTACTTAAATATCCTGAAACTCCGTCAAAATTCACTTCTGGCAAACCTCCAGAATTACTTGAAATAACAGGAACAGACCAAGCCATTGCTTCTAAAGCGGCTAAACCAAAACTTTCTGTCTCAGATGGCAATAGAAATAAATCTGAATAAGAAAGAATTTGATCAATTTCATTACTATTTCCAAAGAAAATCACTTTATCTTGAATTCCAAGTTCTTCGCACATTCTTTCGGCAATCTCTCGTTCTGGACCATCACCTACCATCATCAATTTGGCTGGAATTTGTTGTTGTATTTTGAAGAAAATCTTAACTACATCAGGAATTCTTTTTACTTTTCTGAAATTACTTATGTGAGTAATTATACTTTCATGCTTTTCAGCCATTACAGAACGTTGGCAAGATATCAAGGGTTCATTGCGATGCTTTTCTAACTCTATAAAGTTTGGAATAACATGAATTTCTTTATTTATATCAAAATGTTTATATGTATCGTCTTTTAAACTCTGCGAAACAGAAGTAACTACATCCGATTTGTTGATACTGAAACAAACAGCTGTTTTATAAAATGGATGCTTTCCTACTAAGGTAATATCAGTGCCATGAAGCGTTGTAACCATTGGAATGTTAATTCCTTCATCTTTCAACATTTGCTTAGCCATATAACCTGCATAAGCATGTGGAATTGCATAATGAACATGTAATAACTCAATACCATATAATTTTACCATATCTACCAATTTGCTAGATAGTGCCAATTCATATGGTTGATAATGAAACAAAGCGTATTCAGGAACATTCACTTCGTGGTAATGCACATTTGAGTTTAGAAGTGCCAAACGAACAGGTTGCTTGTAGGTAATAAAATGAATTTCGTGTCCGCGATGTGCTAATTCAAGACCGAGTTCAGTAGCTACAACACCACTTCCACCAAAAGTTGGATAACAAACTATTGCTATTTTCATTGCTGATTTTTAGAAGTACGAAGTTACTGAAAATCCTAATGAAATTCGTTAACAAATAATTAAAAATCTATTTATCTAAAATAGCTTCTTGGATAATCTTCTGAATATCTTCTCTAATGTTTTCTTTGGAAAGTTTATTCACCTCTGTATTACCAGGATAAGTTCTGTTTGACAGAAACACATATACAATTTCAGTTTCTGGGTCAGCCCAAGCTATAGTTCCTGTAAAACCTGTATGTCCAAAACTCGACATGGATACACATCCACAAGTAGGACCTTCTTTTCCTAATTGAGGTTTGTCAAAACCTAATCCTCTCCTATTTCCTTCTGAACAGAAATGACACGTATTGAAAGTATCAAATGTTGAAGGAGAAAAATATTGTTTATCACCATAATTACCTTTTTGAAGATACAATTGCATCATTTTGGCAATATCCATAGCATTTGAAAAAATTCCAGCATGTCCAGCAACACCACCTTGCATAGCTGCTGTCATGTCATGAACATAACCTTGAATTATAGTATGACGAAAATAATTATCATTTTCTGTTGGTGGAATTACACTATAATCAAACTTTCTAAGTGGATTAAACATGGTATTGTTCATTCCTAAAGTTTTATAGAAATTCTCTGTACTCAATTTATCAAGAGTTTTTCCAGTAGCTTTTTCTAGATATTCTTTTAAAATGATAAAAGTAAAATCGCTGTATTTATATTCTTTTTTGTCTAAAAGTTTACTATCAGCAATCTGTTTTAAAATACTATCTTGATAATCATTTCTGATGTATAGATTCTCAGCAACTTGATAATTAAATCCTTCTTTATTATACAAACTATATATTTTATCAGATGGACATTTCTCAGCATCTAAAGTGTTTTTGTAAAAAGGAATCCACGCTTGTAGCTTTGCATAATGAGAAAGTAAATCTTTAAAAACAATGTCTTGCTTGTTGGTTCCTTGAAACATTGGTAACATATCGCCCAATTTGGAATCTAAAGTTACTTTTCCTTTATCATATTGTTGCATTACATTTGGTAATGTAGCTACCATTTTTGTAATCGAAGCTACGTCATAAATATCTGAATTAGATACTTTTGTTTGCTTATCATAAGTATGATATCCATAGGACTTTTGAAAAATAACTTTACCTCTTCTTGCAACTAAAATTTGCATTCCTGGAGCCATTTTACCATCAATAGCTTTTTTAGCGTAAACATCAATTTTAGATAAAATACTTGGACTCATACCTACATTTTCAGGTGCAGTGAACCCTAATCTATTTAATTTATCAGTTCTTAGTCCGAAACCTTCTTTAAACTCTTCGTTGATTGTTACAGGTAATTTTCCTTGAGGTTCAAAAGCACCAAAAAGTAATTGAGCACTAACTTCTTGAGCAATGTCACCATTTTGATAAGACATTACCACTCCTTCAATATCATCAAAACTTGATATTGCAGACAAAGAATAAGGTTTAGTAAAAGCATCTAAAATTACTACATTATTTTTAGCAATTTCTTGAAGCCAAACCAATTCTGTTTCAGAAAAATCATGTTTTTTCCAAGCTCTATCCGATTTGTGAAAACCTACTATGACAGTATTATAGTCTTTAAGTCTTACTTTAAGTGAGTCAATGTTATCTTCTGAAATTTCGGTTATTTCAGTATATTTTTTTATAGTGTTTACAAAAGAAGAATTTACATCATCACCCAACTTCACATATGCAATCTTTTGGTCAAGATTTTTGATTGGAAGAATGTTATCCTTATTTTTTAAAACCGTTGTAGCATGCTCGAAAAGTTGATATTGCAACGCATCTTTAAATGTAGTATTCAAATCGGATGCTATATTTTTTACATCAACTGGTTTATAGTTGTTCAATCCAATTTTGAACTTATGAGCCAATATTTTTTTAACCGATTTTGCTAAACGCTCTTCTGTAATTAGTCCATTATTATAGGCTTCAGAAATTTTTTGATAAGCCAAAGGAACATTTTCTGCAAAGAGTAAAATATCATTTCCAGCCATAAAAGCTTCTAAATCGATATCTCCGGGTTTCATGAACTTACTTGCTGCTTTCATATTCAAGGCGTCAGTAAAAATCAAACCATCAAATCCCAATTCCTCTTGAAGCAAATTAGTTACCACATTATACGAAACAGAAGTCGGAAAATTATCTCGTGGCTCAATACTTGGAATGTTCAAATGGGCTACCATAACAGAGACTAATCCTTCATCAAACATTCTCTTGTAAGGATACAATTCAACTTTTTCTAATCGGTCTTTTGTAAAATTCACCAAAGGCAGAGCATAATGAGAATCTAAAGCAGTATCACCATGTCCTGGAAAATGCTTTCCTGTACAAAAGACACCTTCACTTTGAATTCCTTCCATTATAGCAATGGCGTGCTCGGTAACATTTACTTTGTTTTCACCAAAAGAACGATGTCCAATGATAGGATTTTTAGGATTGGTATTAATATCTAAAACTGGAACGAAGTTGAAATGTGCTCCAATTCGTTTGGCTTCTTGAGCCATATTCCTACCCACTTTTTCTATAAGTCGCAAATCTTTTATTGCTCCAAGTGTGGTATTCCATGGATATTTGTAAGTGGAATCTAAACGCATACTCAATCCCCATTCTGCATCAATTCCAATAAACAATGGCACTTTTGATTTTGCTTGAAAACGATTAGTCAATTTGGCTTGTCGAACTGGACCACCTTGAAAAAATATTAATCCTCCTACTTTATTTTGAGTAACTAACTTTTCAACAGCATTGAAATGAACAGTATCCTTATTAGAATATGCAGCAACCATAAACAATTGTCCAACTTTTTCTTCAAAAGTCATTTGAGTATAAATACTATCAACCCATTTAGTTTCTAATGAAGTTTCTTTGAAATAATTTTTACGCTCTGATTTTGGAACTGGAATATAAAGATCTTCCTCAATTACTAACTCAGGTTTTTTAATTACACCAACAGAAGATTTGCCCTTTGTAGGTCCGCAATTGGTTACAAAAGTTATTATTACAAACAATAAAAGTAGCTTACTTATATTTTTCATGAAAGGAGATAAAAATTAAAAGAATCTACTGTGCCAGCTTTCACTTGCAGGAATTTCCCAACCTTCATTGAGTTCTTCAATAGTATTAACGAGATTATTGAAAACTATTGTGTTTTCAGAAACCGATTTATCTTTTGCTAGTTTTTTAAATTCTAAAAGTGTTTTATAAGTAATAAATTCGCCTTGTTTAAAAGCAACATTCATTTTATCTAATAAATCTACACTGTATTTTTGTTCTAAGTTTTGAATAAATCCAACCGATGAATCTATAGAACATCCAGTTGCAGGATGAAATTCTTGATTAACAGATATAATAATAAAACGATTATATTTTATTGTAAATGAAGCTTCTAGTGAAGTTCCGTGAGCTGACCAATTTTCAATAAATTGCATCAAATCTTTTTCAATTTCAGCAACTTCTTCATCAGAAAATTTTCTACTGGATTGGTAAATCCATATTCTAGATTCTTGAGGTAAATTTTCAAATGGTATGTACATTGTAATATCAGATTTTTGATATTAGATATTAGATATTTAAAAACTAATATTTAATTTATTATTTTATAAATCTTGAGCATTTGCTATTAATTCGGCAATATCAAGAACTTTTACTTCAGCTTCTTTTTCTTTGTTTTTAACTCCATCAGTCATCATAGTATTACAAAAAGGACAACCTGCTGCAATAATATCTGGTTTGGTTTCAAGAGCATCTTCGGTTCTTTCGATGTTGATTTCTTTGTTTCCTTTTTCAGCATCTTTAAACATTTGTGCTCCACCTGCTCCGCAACAAAGTCCGTTGGCTTTAGAACGTTTCATTTCAACCAATTCGGCATCCAATTTTTGAATTAAATCTCTCGGAGCTTCATAGATATTGTTAGCTCTTCCTAAATAACATGGATCGTGAAAAGTAATTCTTTTACCTTTAAATTGTCCACCTTCAATGGTTAATCTGCCTGAATCTAGTAATGATTTAAGAAATTCTGTATGATGAATAACTTCATATTTTCCACCTAATTCTGGATATTCATTTTTTAAAGTATTGAAGCAATGCGGACAAGCTGTTACGATTTTCTTAGCTTCATAAGCATTTAGAACCTCAATGTTCATCATGGCTTGCATTTGAAAAAGGAACTCGTTTCCAGCACGTTTTGCAGGATCACCGGTGCAACTTTCTTCTGTTCCAAGTACGGCAAATTCTACATTAGCACGATTTAAAATTCGTACAAATGCTTTGGTTATTCTTTTTGCTCTATCGTCAAAACTTCCTGCGCAACCCACCCAAAATAATACTTCTGGTTGCTTGCCTTGAGCTAACATCTCTGCCATTGTTGGCACGTTCAATACTTCTGACATCTTTTAATTTTAGATTTTAGATTTTAGATATTAGATATATTTTGAAAATCTAATATCTAAAATCTTATATTTAATATTACTCATGTTGTCCATCGTCAAAAACCTCGATGGTTACTTCTTTTTCTATTAAATCAGTGAATTTTCCTCTGTAACGAGTCGCTTTCACTAAATGATTATCAATCCAATGGTAATTTCCTCCACGAGGTTTTCCCATTACCATTCCATGATATTTAAAACCGTGTTGTTTTAACCAACGCTCAGTATATTCTCTATGCGCTTCTGTTCTAGAAGTGAAGAAAAAGATAATGTGACCTTCGTCATACCAACGATTTAATGTTACTAATGCATCTGGATATACCTCTGCGGTTAACATTCTTTCTGGTTCTTCGTTTGGAATATCATCACAGATGGTTCCGTCAATGTCTATTAAATAATTCTTAACTCCTTCTGGTAAAATTGGACTTAAATGTTGTCCGTTTTCAGTAACTGGTTGTAAGGTTTTGTCAATGTCTTTCGCTTTCATTTTTTTTTTAATTTTATTATTTCACATTCATTTAGACAAGTTTCCAATCCTCACAACATGGAAAATTATCATTTATTTTAATTTTTTATTGTTCATCTTTCCAATTCAATCTATCCATTTGATTGTATTGCCATGGTGCACCATTATTTTCAATATTAGTCATCATTGCATTTAATGATTGTGGCGCAGCACTTTGCTCCATAACCAAGAAACGACGCATATCCATTATAATTGACAATGGACTAATATTAACTGGACATTCTTCAACACACGCATTACATGAAGTACACGCCCATAATTCTTCTGCTGTAATGTAGTTGTTTAATAACGATACGTTATCTGGAACAAAAACACCTTTATTTTTATCAATATTTCTTCCAACTTCTTCTAATCTATCTCTTGTGTCCATCATGATTTTACGTGGAGACAATTTTTTACCTGTTTCATTAGCTGGACAAGCAGAAGTACAACGTCCACATTCGGTACATGTGTATGCGTTTAATAATTGCACCCAATTCAAATCCATTACATCTGAAGCACCAAATTTACTTGGAACTGCATTTTCATCAACAGGTTGCGCTGCGAATGGATCGGCATTTGGATCCATCATTAACTTTACTTCTTTGGTAACACTTTCTAGATTATCAAATTTTCCTTTAGCATTTAAATCCGCAAAATACGTATTTGGAAACGCTAAAAGAATATGTAAATGCTTTGAGAAATATAAATAGTTTAAGAAAATTAAAATTCCGATAATGTGCAACCACCAAAATGTTCTTTCCAACATGAATACCAATTGGGTACTCATTCCGTCAAAAATTGGAGTTAGAAACTGTGAAATTGGAAACGAACCTGCTTTTTCATAATGACCAAAAACTTCTGGAAGATTTTGAAGATGCAAATCAGCAGCGTTCATTAAAAGGAATAATGACATTAGAACAACTTCAAAATATAAAATGTAATTCGCATCATTTCTTGGTTTACCATCCAAATCAGAACTTGCAAAACGCTTAAGTTTAGTAACATTTCTTCTAATCCAAAAAATGATTACAGCAACAAGCACTAAAAAGGCAAGAATTTCGAACGAACCAATAAGCACATCATACAAACCACCCATGAATTTGAAAACTCTATGCGTACTAAAAAGTCCGTCGATGATGATTTCTAATAATTCAATATTGATGATTACAAAACCTACATATACAATAATATGAAGAAAACCTGCAACAGGTCTTTTTACCATTTTAGATTGACCAAGAGCAATCATTGCCATGTTCTTCCATCTTTCAGAAGAATTATCGGAACGGTTTACATCTTGTCCAAGTTTAATGTTTCGGATAAGTTTCTTTACATTAATTGTAAAATATCCAAATCCTATAATTAATAATAGTGCAAAAAATATATTGGCTAAAATTCCCATAATAGTCGTTTTATTCTATTTAATTGTATCGTTTATTGGCGCAACGTAAGGTTTGTTTTTCTTTCCGAAAAGTGAAACGTTAACATAGCGTGTTGGGTTTAATCTTAAGTCTTGTAATAATAACTCCAATTCTTTAGAAGTTTTGGTAAAATTATTATACATCGCGTCGTCTTTCATCAATTTACCCATTGTTCCTTTACCAGATTGCATATCGCCCATCATTTTATCAACGTTGGCAAGTGTTTTTTCTAAATTCTTAACCGTTTGACCAATATTTGCTTTAGCCAAAGAATCAGAAACTTTAGAGAAATTTGCAGAAGCTTTTTCAACATTCGACATAGTTCCACTAATTTTAGACTTGTTTTGAGCTAACATTTCGTTTACTTCTTTTGAAGCACCTTTAAATTGTGCTAAAGTCTCGTTTAAGTTAGCCAAACTATTTCTAAGATTCTCTTTAGATTTTGCATCCAAAACTTGATTTACATTTTCTAACATTACATTAGCATTATCAAGAAGTTTGGTGATTTTATCTTTTAGAGGTTCTATTTGCTTTGCTAATTCATCTGTTAAACCAAGTTTGCTTGAAGAAATTAGAAAATCGCCATCTACAGCATCTTGACCTTCTTTAGTTGGTGAAATAGATATTTGTTTTCCACCAATTGGACTTGGAGCATAAATTTCGGCAACACTAGTTTTCTTAATAGGAAAATCAGAATTGATTTGCATTTCAACTTTAATTTTTCCTGTTTCATTATTGATAACTATACTATTTACTTTTCCAACAACCAATCCGTTAATAGTAACAGGAGAAGAAACTGTTAATCCTTCAACATTGACATATTCTACATATAAATTTTTGTAGTTAGTAAATAAGTCTCTTCCTTTTAAAAAGCTATAACCCCAAATAAATAATAAAATAGAGGCAATAACTAAAATAGCGGTTTTAATTTCTCTTGATAATTTCAAAATTGTTGTTTTTTTTAGGTTACAAAAATAGTATATTATTTGATAACATCTTTCACATCTATGCTTTTCCCATCTTTAAAAGCAATAATAAATGCTGATGCGTAACCTTTGTTTTTGGCATCTTGTAATAATTTTTTGGCTTCATCGTAATTTGATGTTTCACTATACATATATTTATAGATACTATTATTGTAAGAACTAGATATATTTTTCAATCCATTGAAGTTGCTTGGTGTAGTTTCTAACTTCTTAGAACTAGCCGATATTTGAACTTTAAACACCACTCCTTTTGCAGTTGGTTTTGCTTCAACTTTAGGTTCCGTTTTTTTAATAACAGAATCTACTTTCTTTGGTTCTGGAGTAGTTTTTATTGGTTTGTCTTCAACTCTTTGAGATGGTTTTATTTCTGGAGTTGCATCTACTTCACCACCATCAAAGAAATCTTTTTTGTAACTGATGATAGCTTTAGCAATAGCTTCAGCAATATCTTGTTGCCCTTCCTCAGAATCTAAAATAGCTCCTTCAACTGAATTTGATAAAAAACCTGTTTCAATAAGAACTCTCGGCATGTAAGCTTTATGCAAAACCATATAAGGAGCTTGCTTTACGCCTCCACCTCTACTTTTTTTACCTAAATCTTGCACAAATCTATCTTGAATTTTACCAGCTAAAGCAATACTATTTTCAATAAATTCTTCTTGCATAATAGTCATTCCAAGCATCGTTTCTGGTTTGTTAGGATCAAAACCTTGGTATTTTTGCTTATAATCCTTTTCATAAGTAATTACCTCATTTTCTCTTTTTGCAGCTTCAAGATTAGAAGCATTTTTAGACATACCCATTACATAAGTCTCAGTTCCATCCGCAACAGTATTCTTGTTAGCATTACAGTGAATAGATACAAATATATTTGCATCAGCTCTGTTTGCGATATTGGCACGTTCTACCAATCCAATGAAAACATCGGTTTTTCTTGTGTATATAACATCTATGCTAGAGTTCTTTTCTAATATCTTACCAACTTTTAAAGTTATGGCCAAGTTGATATTCTTTTCGATGTGACCATTATATACTGCACCATAATCATGGTCTCCATGTCCGGCATCTAAAGCTACTTTAAATTTATTGGATTGCGAAAAACCAATTAAGGAACACAACAATAATGTTAAAGAAAACGTATATTTGATTCTATTTGTGTTAATCATTGTTACAAAAGTTAATTTTAATTAAAACTGCAAGGTTATAAATTTATTATTTATCTATTTTTGACGAAAAATAATATGTAAGTTTGGCTCTTCAAAAATCAAGCCATATTTTTACAAAAATAGCATTTAAACCTTTGCGTACAAACTTATTTTATATCGTTTTATCAGCATATTTCCTAACAATTGGAAGTTCCAATTTATTTGCGCAAGATTTGCCTAAAAGTAAGAAATCTTTTCCTGCTAAAAATCAAGCAAATAAGCCTGAAAAACCGTTAGAATCAGAACCTGATTTACCTAATCCTACGATTAAAAAAATTGACACTTTAAAGCTCGATACCGTTAAAAAAATGAAATCAGTGCTTGAAGGAAAGGTAAAATATCGTGCAAAAAAGTATGCTAAGTTTGACCAAAAGAAAAAAATAATCACACTCTACGATGGTGCCGAATTAAACTACTTAGACTACGAATTAAAATCGGGTATTATTGTTTTTGACTACGAAAAGAATGAAGTTTATGCTGGTAGATTAAAAGATTCTTTAGGTAACTACACCCAACTTCCTTTATTTAAACAAGGTTCCAATATTGTTGAACCCGATTCCATCCGATTCAACTACAAAACTAAGAAAGCGTTAATTTGGAATTCTAGAACATCACAACAAGAAATGAACATAAGAACAGATGTCGTTAAAAAAGAAAACGATTCTGTTTATTTTATGAAAGGCGCTCGAATCACTACTGCCAAAGATCTTGATGATCCTGAATACTATTTCTTTGCAAGAAAAGCCAAATTAGTTCCAGGTAAAAAAGTAGTTGTCGGATTGACAAACATGTACATAGCCAATGTACCAACACCAATTGCGTTGCCTTTTGCCTTCTTTCCTATTACAGAAAAAAGTCGTTCAGGAATTATTCCACCAAGTTTTGGTCAAAATAATACTCGTGGTTATGCTTTACAAAACGGAGGATATTATTTTGCTTTAAGCGATAAATATGATTTGACCGTTCTCGGTGATTATTTTACCAACGGAAGTTATGCCTTGCGATTTGAATCGAGTTATGCCAGTAAATATAATTTTAACGGAAATGTAAACGTACGTTTTGAAAACCAAATTAATAGCGAAAGAGGTTTTCCTGATTATTCTAAAAGTAGAGTTTATAACATTCAATGGTCGCACATGAAAGACCCTAAATCGAATCCGAATTCTAGATTTTCGGCTTCTGTAAATTTAGGAAGTAGTCAATATTTTCAACAATCCATAAATATTGCAAATATTGGTTCCTCGTTAAACAATACTTTAAATTCGTCTATTTCCTATCAGAAAACATTTAATTCTGTACCGCAAGTGAACTTATCGGTTACGGCAAATCATTCACAGAATACCCAAACCAAGCAAATAAGTATGACTTTACCAACGCTTCAGGCAAGTGTTGACAGAATATTTCCTTTTGCTCCAAAAGATGGAATCAAAAAAGGGTTTATCAAAAACATCAATTTACAATACAACCTTAGAGCTGAAAACCAATTTCAAACAACGGACACTTTATTTTTCAAAAAAGAAATGTTTGATCAAGCTAGAACAGGAATGCAACATTCCATTCCCTTAAGTACTAACTTTAAAGTATTCAAACATTTTAGTGTATCAACCTCGGTTAATTATCAAGAAACTTGGTATTTAAAAACCATTAGAAAAGAGTTTCAAGTCACTTCAAACCCACCTGGTCTTCCTACTGGAAAAGTGGTTACTAGAGATGTAAATGGTTTTGATGCTTTTAGAACTTACTCGTTTTCAAACTCTATTGGAACGGTAATTTATGGTACCTTCAAATTTAAAGAAACTGCCAAAATTCAATCGATTCGTCATACTATTACACCTTCTATTTCTCATAGTTATTTGCCAAGTTTTGAAAAATATTACGATACCTATGCTTCTGACGCAAGTGGAACGATGGCTAGATATACAAGATTTGAAAACGGTGCTTTTGGTGCACCGGGTGAATCATTTGCTAACAATATTGGATTTAGCATTAACAATAAATTTGAAGCCAAAGTAAGAGATAAAGATTCTACTGCAACTGCACCAAAGAAAATTATTTTATTAAACAACTTGACTTTTCAAGCTAATTATGACATGGCAGCGGATACTTTACGTTGGTCGCCAATGCGTATTAGTGGTGGAACTTTATTGTTCAAGCAAAAAATGAATGTAAACTTTGCTGCAACTTTAGATCCTTATGCACTTGGTGCTAAAAATCAAAGAATCAATACTTTTAATATTGAAAATGGTGGTGGACTTTTTAGAATGACCAGCGCCAATATGACTATAAATTATTCGTTAACCAGTTCTAAAGACGATAAAAAGAAAAATATTCAAGGTGCCAGAAATGGTGGTCGTGAAGATGATTTATTTGGAAATAATGCCGAAATAAATTTACCCCAAGAAACTGATCCAAATGAAGAGGAAGAAGAGGAATTTAGTGGTTTTTATAATGCCGAAATACCCTGGGATGTTAATTTAGCTTATTCGGTCACCTACTCCAATTTGAGTGGTGAAAAGAAAATCTCCAGTCATTCCTTGATGGTTTCTGCAAATACTAATTTGACACCTAAATGGACTATCGGAGTTTCCTCTGGATATGATTTCACCAATAAAGGTGTAACTTTTACTCAGATACGTTTGAATCGTGATTTAATGAGCTGGAACATGAGTTTCAACTGGTCGCCATTTGGACAAAATTCATTTTGGGGATTCTTTATTGGAATCAAAGCTGGTGTCTTGAGTGATATTAAGTATGACAAACAACAACAAAGAGATCAAACGTTGAGATAATTTTAGGTTTTAGGTATTGGGTGTTAGGTGTTAGGTTTTAGGTGTTAGATTTTAGATATTAAATTTATGAAAAAGATAATTATTACAGATAAGGCTCCTGCTCCTATTGGACCTTACAATCAAGCAGTTTTGGTGGGAAATACACTTTATACTTCTGGACAAATTGCTTTGAATCCTGCAACAATGGAATTGGTTTTAGACGATATCGAAACCGAAACCAAACAAGTAATGGAAAACATGAAAGCCGTTCTAGAAGCTGCTGAAATGACTTTTGAAAACGTAGTAAAAACAACGATTTTCATCATGGATATGAACGATTTTGCCAGAATAAACAGCGTTTACGGAAGCTACTTCGACGAGAAAACAGCACCAGCAAGAGAAACCGTGCAAGTAGCTGGTTTGCCTAAAGGTGTAAATGTTGAAATTTCGATGACTGCTGTTAAGTAGAAACACCAATTACTAAGGTAAATTTTGAAAATTATTTTGTAGCTTTGATTACTACAAACTATATTTTTAGTAATGAAACGTCTTTTAAATATAGCTTTATTCATTGCCTTTCAATTTTGTTATTTAGAATGGCCTCCTAATAATGCTATGTTTATTTTTCAAGGTGAAATAGAAATTTTCTCTAAAACTGAAAGTTGGATTAGCAACTTCACGCATCCTATAATTCTTATTGGATTTTTAACTCAAATGGTATTGCTTTTAGGAGCTGTCATTCCCAACTTTAATAGAAAACTTAATACTTTAGCCGTTCTTCTTTTGGGTATTTTAGTGCTTTTCTTTTTCTTTATTGGAGTTATGGCTTTGAATTACAAAATTGCTCTATCAACTCTTCCCTATTTAGTATTGATGCTTTTGTATTTTATTAAGTATAGAAAATTGTGATTTAAAATCAAGTAAAACTACCTAGTGATTTTTTGAAACTATTTATCTATATTTGGTTTCAATGAATTAAATTATTTTTCATCTAAACCTAAAGCTATGAAACAAACTACCCTATTGCTTTTACTTCTTTGTATCAACTTTTCTTTTGCTCAAGATAAAGAAACTATTACCATACCAAAAGGAATTGTTTACAACTATTGTGATCCTAAGGTAGTTGAAAAAGCCAAAAAATTAATCGCACAATATTTATCAAATTCTGATAACAATAAATTATTGCAAAATACTTTAATAATTGGTCCAGAGTTGTGGAAACGCTACAAAGACAATAAAAAAATTCAAGCCATTGAAAAAGGAAGAGTTGAATTTCATGTAGATAATTTAATTATCGAAGGAAAAATGAGTCAGGACGTTGAAGACACTAAGATTATTTGGGAAGAGTTTAAAAATGAAGTAGCGCAAGATTTTACAATACGAAAAGCTAATGAGCAGGAACTTCGTTATTATTGGTCGGTCATATCGTTTGACATTGATGAGCCGTTGCTGATTGTTGAAACTAAAGAGCATAATTATATTTTAAACATTCTAAAAAAAGATTTAAAATTGATGTGGCTAGACGAAGCTCCAAGATTGAAAACCGAAAAAACTATAGCTGAAAAAGGAAAAAAAGAAACTAGGATTGAAAAAATTAAGTTGTTGAATACAGATGAAGAACTCAAAGAAAATACAAGCTTAGAAGATATTAAATTTATTTTAGACAGAACCAACTTAATTTTTGAAGAGCTATTCAAAACTTCGACTAAATCTGGAAGAATTTTTATTCAATTTGAATTAAAAAAAGATACCAATGAGATACGATATGCTGTAAAAGATGACATTGATGAGGAACTAATGAAAGAATTTGAGAAAAGAATCAACAACGAGAAGTTTCCCAATTCTAAAAAAGATGCTGTAAAGTTTCAAATAGTTTTTATAGTGAATTCGGTTAGTGATATGGAGTAATTGATTTGTTATTAATTATTTATCAATTTCAGAATTGGCTTTTTTAAATAATAACGCTTTTAGTTGGATTTAGTGAAAAACAGGTATTTCTACGTAGTTTATATTTGTAGGAATTGGTTATATTTGGGAAGATTTTTAGACTGTTGTATTAGGATGATAGTGTCAGACTTATATACAAGTTAGCTGCAATTGTTGAGATGAAGACACCTTAAATTAACAACATTATGGAATTAGAAGAATTGAGAAGAAAATGCAAAAGATTTTTTTGGTGTGAAACTATTTCTGACTGCCAGGATTTGCTTGATATTTACATAGATTTTTTATTTCAAGCTGTAGATATTCACCATGACGAAGATGTAAATGATTACGCAGAAGCTGACGCAAAAATTTTGATTCAGATGATGATGACAAAAGCATTGCATATTAAAAATGTCCTTGATGGTGTATCATATGTTTCAACAACTGGTAAAAGTTTAAATAATATAATTGATTCAACTATACTCGCTTCATTAATTAGAAATGTTTACGAAACTACAGGAATGTTTAATCTAATATATAGAGTAACTAAAGATAAATATGAAAGGCAAATAATTTATTTTCTTTGGGTTCATGCTGGTCTTTCATATAGACAAAGATTTGATTCAGTTCTAACAACTGAAGAAAATAAAGAAAAAGCAGAGCGCGAAAAAAAACAGATGGATAACATTCTAATTGGAATAGAAAACAATCCTATATTTCAAAAACTAGATGAAAAAAATCAAGGAAAAATTAGAACTAAACTAAAAGAAAGAGACTATTTGATAAGATTTCAAGATGACCAAGTTGAATTTTTAAGTTGGAGAGAATTAGTAAAAACGATGAATATTAGAGAAGATAAATTAGATCATATTTACGGCTACTTTTCTCTTTATTCGCATCCATCAAATGTTTCAGTTTTTCAATATGCTAACATGTTCACGAAAGGAGAAGAATCATATATTAAATTAGCTATTTTTAATATGCGTGTAGCTTTTTTTATGTTTAGTATTTTTATTGCAGATTATATTAAACTATTTCCTAATGCTCTAAAAACGTATGAATCAATGGGAATAGTTGAACAAATAGTGATTAATTTTCATAATTCACAAGCTCGCGGGCATGAATTTGACATCAATGATTCTTGGAAAGCTACAGGATAAAACAATTGTTGCTAACAAGCGTTTAGCAAGATTGCGAATTTTGAAGTAAATTCACGTTTAATTTTCGCAAGAAATATTATATTTAACAGAAAATAATCAGTTCCGAAGTTAGCAACTGACGCCAAGCTTGGGAACGTTTTTGGATGTATGTGTATAATAAAGTTATAAATTTACAATAGTTAGCAGAAATTTTACCGAAAATGAAGAAATATGATAAATATAAACTCCGATAAAGATTTCTTTGACAAAATAAATGTCGCAGAAGAAAAAACATATCCAATATTTTTGACTGAATTAAAGTTTGAACCATTTAGACATATTTCAGAATTAAAAATTTGCTTTAAAAATCCTATTTCAATAATTTCAGGAACAAATCGTTCAGGTAAGTCAACTATTTTGATGGCTTTAGCGTGTTGTCATTATGACTTTTTAAAGAGAAATCCTAAAAATGGTAATTTAGAAAGACACACTTGGGGTTCTTTGATGAAAACAACATCACACGATATTCAAAATGAAGATTGGACATATTTCATTACATATAAAACTGGAAAAAAAATTGAAACAAAAAGAGGACAAAGAAAAAAAAACACAAAAAAATGGAATGGTATTGGAAAAAAAGAAAGTCAATTTACTCATAGACAAGTTATATTTATTGATTTAGATAGAATTGTTCCTGCTAGATTTTATAGTGATAAAATGTATAGTTTGTCTAAAAAAGCCACAACACAAGCAATATCAACAACAAAAGTTTCAGAAATAGAAAAATATATGTCTTTTATTCTAGAAGAAAAATTTGAAATAAAAAAAATTGCCCAACATTTAGATAAAGAAACCTTCGAATATAATAATCAAAATCATTACTCAAGTTATAATGCTGCAACAGGCGAAGAAGTATTAACAAGAATTATTGTTGACATCGTTGAAGCTCCAAAAAATGCTTTAATATTAATTGATGAAATTGAAATGGGTCTACATCCAAAAGTTCAAAGAAGATTAATTGATGTAATTAGAAATATTTGTACAATAGAAAATAAACAATTTATTATTACAACTCATTCAGGTACAATTTTAGATTCAGTAAATGATTCTTCTAGAATTTTTATTGAGAAAAATCCTAAAGGAGAATACAAAGCAATACAAAACATAAGTGTAAGTGCTTCGTTGTCCAAAATGGATTCAAAATCTTATCCTCTTATTGACTTATATTGTGAAGATTTAGAAGCAAAAAAAATAATCAAAGAAGCAATAAAAGCTGTTGAAATAAATAAAAACATTAATAATTTTTCAGAATTAATAAATATTATTATTTCAGGAAGTGCTGACAAAACTTATACTCATTTCATATCTCATATGGAAACGTATGAATTAAAAAAAATAAAATCTGGTTTTGCTTGCATTTTAGATGGTGATATGAAAAATATGAAATCAAATAAAGGTGCTTTAACTTTTCCTCCAACAGAAAATTTACACTTTTTGTTTTCAAATGAATGTCCAGAAAAATTTTTAACAAGGGCTTATTTAAGTGAAAACCCTAATGTAAATATTGAGTACTATTTAGAAAATGAAAACCCTCATTATTTATTCAAAACAATAATTGAAAATTCAAATTTAAAAGATGCAAATGAAGTCTTTGACTATTGTTGGAATTTAGTAATAAAATCAGAAAAAGGAAAAATATATTTTGAAACTTTACAATTATTTTTAATAAATATGGTAAAAAAATATTCACCTGAATTATAAAAAAAAACATCTTACAACAGCCGTTTCAAGAAATTGCTAGGCACTGGATTTATTTAAAATCGAAAAGGTTTTTATTTTAAAGTTTATCTATATTTGTTAAGGCTTGTCTTAGTTCATTGCCACTTCTTGAAGCCGTTAAACGTTATAGCCAATTTTACAGATGACAACAAAAAAAAACGTAATTATAATATCAATTGTACTCATTAACATTTTTTTAATAGTAATCTATTGTAAAAAAACTAATGAGTTATGTATCGGTTGTGGAGGTTGTGAATATGAAAAATTTACAGATACTATAAAAGTTGAAAAGATAGTTTATAAAAGTGATTCAATAGACTACATAAATTTTAAATCTACAGTTAATTCTAATCTCAAATATCAAGAAGATTCGTGGGAATTAAGTTTTCGAATAGGAAAAGATTTTAGCGAAAAAGAAATTAAAGATACGTTGAATAAATACTCAATAACTGGAGAAAGGATTACCAAAGGAACTTGCACTCCGTATAGTATAAAAGATATGAAACTAATTAAAAAATAAGAAACTGGCTATAATAGTAGTTTCACGAAATATCAGGGCTTGCACTTGTCTATGCATCGACAAGTTGATTAAATAATTTGAATACTATGAAAAAACTATTTATCGTTTTGTACTTATTGTTTTTTAGTGTCAACTCATTATTTGCACAAAATAAAGCTCTTAGTGATGGTAAATATCTTGTAAAATTAGATTCCATAAGTAAAAAATCGGGTTTTAAAGACTATGAGGTTTACATTGAAAAAGAAAGTGTTTACCTATTTTTAGCCAATAAACTGGATGGGTTAGAAATAGTTTGGTTAGATGATAAATCATTCAAAATATTAGGTCTTACCGAACCTTTAAACCCAACAGAACTTGAAAAGAAAATTTTAAAAGACACGAATATTTGTTTCGAAATTATTACTATTGTTGGCAATGAATGTTCTTTTAAATTAGAAGACAAAAAAAACAATAGAATAATTTATTCTGGAACGTTTGTAAAAATATAAAAAATCAAATAATGAAATATTTCTTATTAGTATTCTTAATGATCACTTCTAACATTTATTCACAAGAAAACAGTGATAAAGTCTATAATAGTTCAGAAGTTGACGAAAAACCTGATTTCATCGGAGGTATGAAAGACTTTTATAAGTTCACAGCAAATAATTTCAACATACCTTCAGAAGGATTAAATGGAAAAATTATAGTTGAATTTGTAATAGAAAAAGACGGATCAGTAACTAACATTAATGTTATACAAGATATTGGTTTTGGAACTGCTGAAGAGACAATTCGTTTTTTAAATAAATGTCCAAAATGGAATCCTGGTAAAAAGAATGGTGAAATAGTCAGGACATTGTATAGACTTCCAATTACACTTCAGCAAGGTTAAACTGTAACAAGTCTGAACTTGACGAAGTTGGCGGTTGTACTGATGGACCAAGCGAAATTGATTTTAAAAAGAAAATATATTGGATTTGCTAATATAAAAATGCCTATTCTAAACCAAAACAACAAATGAAGAAATTCGCATTTATAATTTTACTACTATTTTCACAAACAACATTTTCACAGACAAAAATGCGACCAATTGAAGAACTAATAAACGAAACCGATTCGGGTTGGCCATTCGTAAAAGAATGGATAAAATCAGCAAAAAATAAAGTTGAAATCTTGTCCGTTGATAAAGAAAAAGCAAAGGATGCTTTATATAAAACTCAAGTTTCAACACGTTCGCCAATGGGTTCAATCATGTACGAAACCGGCGGAATATTAATTGACAATGGTTGGATAAGAATTTTAGGCTCAGGAAATGCAAAATTAAACCGAAGTTTACCTGAATGGAATCTTGGCAAAAGTTTTACAGAGTTTGGTCAACAAGCTCCATTTCTTCTAGTAGCAGATGATGCAATTGGCGGATTCTTTATACTAAATGGTGGCGCACTTGGAAAAGACTTGGGCAAAATTTATTATTTTGCACCAGATAGTTTAGAATTTGAGCCTCTTGATTTAACCTATTCTGAATTTTTAAATTTTTGCTTCAACAACAATCTTGAAGAATTTTACAAAGGTTACCGATGGAACACTTGGAAAGAAGATGTTGCAAAACTAAATTGTGATGAAGTATTTAATTTCTTTCCTTATTTGTGGGCAAAAGAAGGTAAAGATATCGAGAAAGCTTCAAAAAAAGAGATTGCAATTGAAGAGCAGTATAACTTGAATTTAGACTTTAGAAAACAATTAGGAATAGAAAAATAATAATCAACCCATGGAAAAAAACAACCCACCAGTATTTACCTTAACCATTGTAGCCATTATCGTTGGTTCAGCACTATTCAAGCAAATTGATTTTCAAAACTTTACAGTGGAGAAAAAGGCGCTTTCTGCTATTTACTTTGTAACGTTTGCTGCTTCGGTTTATATTTTGGCAAAGCATTATATTGGTAAATTAAAGAAGTAAGAAATACAATGGATATTTCAAATTCGTACAAATGGTTTATAAAGCTTAAACTAATAAATTTTATTCCTTGGCATTTTGACGAAGAATTGAATTTAGATTCGATTGGTAACAAAAGATTTAAAATTGAAAATAATTCAAACAGAGAAGTTATTACATTCGGAAAAAGACAAGATATGGATACATACGCTGGTTTTGAAGTAATAAATGGAAAGCCTTGTGAAAATGTAATAGTATTTCATCCATCATTTCAAAAAAACACTTCCGACTGGAATATAATTGAAAATGAATATTCAGATTTTTTTCAATTTATAAAAAATCATGTTTTGACCGATATGAAAGAATGGATTGATGATGAAGATTTAGATGAATATTAATTTGTTGTCAGAAAACTAATTTATTTTAAAAACAATACTTCCCTACACCTACCATGATGACTTATGGATATTGGTTTTTTAGTTTTTACTTCAAAAGGCAATCCATCAGAATTTTTTTGATATTCGATTGAATTGCAATACACTAAATTAGCAAAGTCATTTTCGTTTTTAACAACAACTGTTTTTACGATTTCATTTTCGATTGTAGTTTTTCCATAAAAATCGGTTTCAAATAACTTTACTTTTGAAAAATAAGTAGCTTCAATTAAGTTTAGTGATTCAATTTTTATTTTTAAAGGATAAAAGCCTCGATTGTAGCAAATTCGTTGGTAAGCTTTATAAGTACTTTCTTTTATACTCCAAAGCATCCAAACCATTTGGTCTTGATTGTTGGCGTTTTTAATAAAATCCTGCTCAATATTTGAAAATAATTTATCTAGATAACCTTTTCGTTTCCAGTTACTTTCCTTTTTGGCTAAAATTAAATCAACTACGTCATTACCAATCATTTTTTTTCTGCTAATTTAGTTTCGATAATAGCTAAAGCCGCTTTTATGGTTAGCATTTTTTCCATTGATTCATTATCAATGTTAATATCAAATGCTTCTTCTGTGTCTAAAACTATGTCAACCAAATTGGCAGAGTTTATTTGCAAATCATTAATAAAATCGGTCTCCTCAGTGATATTTTGAAACGCTTCCTCGTTTTTAACAAACGGTTTTACAATCGATTTTAATTTTTCTAAAGTTTCTTCTTTGTTCATAGTTTATTTATATTTCTTAAAAATGACACATCCATTGACATCGCCAAAACCAAAACTAGCTTTGGCAACAATAGTAATTTCTTTTTCTATTCTATTTTGAGGGATTTTGGATTCGTTTATCAATCCAGTAATTTCAGGATTCAAGTCTTCACAATTCCTATTTGGAAAAATAAATCCGTGATGAATTTGCAATACTGAAGCAACACTTTCAACACTTCCGGCTGCTGACAAACAATGTCCAACCATTGATTTTAAAGAATTAATAAAGGGAAAATCAGTTCCTTTTCTATTCAATGCTTCACACCAATTTTTAATTTCCAAACTGTCTTTTGAAGTAGCGGTTAAATGTCCGTTAATGGCATCAATCTCATTTGCAGAAATGCCAGCGTTATCCATCGCATCAACAATACATTTCTGAACAGCAACTGAATTTGGAGCTGTCATGGTTCCTTCGCCACGTTGTCCGCCAGAATTTATATTTCCACCTAAAATTTCTGCATAAATTTTGGCACCGCGATTTAAAGCAGTTTCTAAATCTTCAATAATTAAAGCGCCTGCTCCACTTCCTGGTACAAATCCAGAAGCTGTTGCGCTCATTGGTCTTGAACCATTTTCTGGTGCATCATTGTGTTTGAAAGTACAAACGCGCATGGCGTCAAATCCACCCCAAATGTAGGGTCCAGAATCGCTCGTGCTTCCTGCAATAATTCGTTTAGCATGACCTGATTTTATGCGTTCATAAGCCATCAAAATACTTTCCGTTCCTGTGGTGCAAGCTGATGAATTGGTAGTTACTTGATTTCCCAAACCTAATTTTCCTCCGATATAAGCACTTACTCCAGAATTCATGGTTTGAGCAACGGCAGTACTTCCTAATTTTCGGGTTTGAAAATCGTCAATCTTATAAATACTTTCTCTAAATTTATCTATTCCAGAAGTTCCGGTTCCGAAAATGGTTCCCGAATCCCAATCAGGATTTTCGTTATTTTCAATTGATAATCCAGCATCTTTCCAAGCATCAAGAGCAGCAATTACACCATATAATATTCCAGTTGAATTGAAATTTCGTAATTCTAATTCGGTGAAATAGTTCAACATCAATTCTGTTGAAATTTCAGGTTTGCCCGATATTTGACAGGAAAATTGTAATCGTTCGAGTTCAGCATCGTGTTTTATTCCAGAAATCCCATTTTTGATGGCATGAGTAAACGCGTCAAGACCTACTCCATTTGGAGCAACTATTCCTAAACCTGTTATTACGACTCTTCCCATTTGATTTTAGAATAAAGATTAACGATTTTTATCTTCAGATTTTGATAATACCTGCAATTGTTCCTGAACAAACTTCTTCATTTTTAGCATTTAGCATTTTAACTTTGCATTTTAATTTTCCAAATCTAAAGTATATTTTTTCTGAAATAACGGTTACTTTTTCGTTAGGATAAACTGGTTTTAAAAATTCTATTTCATTTGATGTTAAGGCAATTAAAGTGTTTTTATTAATTTTATTGTTTAATAAAAATATTCCCAAACAAACTACTCCAATTTGCGCCATAACTTCGGTTAAAATTACACCAGGCGTTACAGGATTGTCTTTAAAATGCCCTTTATAAAAATCTAAATTTGCATCGAAAGTATAGTTTCCTACTACTCCATTTTCGTTAATTGAAACCAGTTCGTCTACAAACAAAAATGGTTTTGAATATGGTAATTTGGATATGATTTCTGCTGTATTCATTTTCTAAAATTTCAATAAAACTCTTTGCGCTGAAAATCCTGGTCCAAAACTTAACATCAATCCATTTTCGCCTTTGTTGGGTTTGGCATCCATAATTCGTTCTAAAACATATAAAACGGTAGCACTCGACATATTTCCATACAAACGTAAAACTTCTTTAGTATCATTAATGTTTTTTCCTAAATCGGAAAATAAATCTTCAACTGTATTCACAATTTTTTTTCCACCAGGATGAAAAATTAAGTGGTCAATATCTTCAATTTTTAAGTCATTTTTTTCTAAAAATGGATGAATGATGTCCGGAAAATGCGAAGCAATAGTTTCTGGAACTTCAATGTCTAGAACCATTTGCAAACCCGAATTGGTCAATTTAAATCCCATCATGTGAATGTTATCGTAAAAATGATACATGTCTTCAGCAATAATTTCTGGACCTTCATCCTCTTCATGTGACGAAAGTAAAACACAAGCCGCTCCATCGCCAAAAATTGCAGCACTGACAATATTTGCCATTGAAAAATCATCCAGTTGAAAAGTTGCCGTTGGACTTTCGACTGCAATAACCGCAGCACGTTTTCCGGGATTGGCTTTTAAAAAGCTTTTAGCATAAATAATACCCGATATTCCTGCAGCACAACCCATTTCGGTAACCGGTAAGCGAACAATATCTTGACGTAATTTTAAAGTATTAATAAGATAAGCATCAAGCGACGGAATCATAATTCCAGTACAACTTACTGTTATGATGTAATCTAAATCAGTTGGTTGCCAGTTGGCTTTATCTAATGCTTTTTGCAACACTTTTTCGCCCAAATCAATTACTTCTCTAACATAAATATCGTTTCGTTCTTCAAATGAAGTTTTAGTAAAAACTTCTACTGGATCCATAATTGAATAGCGTTTATCAACCATAGCTCCTTCAAAAATCTTTTTCACTTTTCTTATAAAACGTGGTTCTTGATCGATTAACCAAGCATCCAAAAATGGTAGAATTTCGGCTGTTGATCGGGAATATTTTGGTAATTGCTTGGCAACTGTTTTTATTTTTACACTCATTGGTAAGGAACTGCTAATTTGTAAATTTTGAAAATCTATTTTCTTTATTCTTTACTCTATTTTCGGATAATCCACTGATATCTAAAGGCCCATTTCCATTCAATAATATATTTCTTAAAACCTAATCTCTTTGAAAAATTTACTAATTCTCCTTTTTTAAATCCTCTTAAAATAGAGACTAAACCATCTTCTTTCGACATTTTATTTAATCTAAAAACAAAACATAAAACTTGAAAGAGTCTATAAGCAACAGCACTTCGTTGCAAATCATTAATTACAATTCCTATACTTGCATTTTCATTAAAAACGGATACTAATTTGATGATTTCAGCGTCTTTAAAATGATGTAAAGTCAAGGTACACAATACAATGTCATACTTTAAATCTTTGAATTTATCATCAAAAATATCTTCACATTGATACGTTATATTTTGATATTGTTTCGATAATTCTTTAGCATGATTAATTGTAAATTGGTTGGCATCAATTCCTATTAATTTAAAATTCAAATTATTATTTGAAGCATAATCGGCTAATGCTCTTAACATATCACCGTTTCCGCAACCAATATCAACGATTGTAACCTCTTTATTAGGTGAAACCTTATTCATCAAACTTTCAACGCCTTGTAAAGTTAGTTTGTTTCCTCCTAAAAGCTGATTTATTTTTGCGATTTTATCTAAAGCATCTCGAAGAATTTCACCTTCAAGTGCAAAATCATCCATGATTTCGGTTTCATCAGTTCTATATTTGGTATTTATAAGCATATAGATATTCTATTTAAAAAGGTTTTCCGTGTGTTTGCTTTATTATTGTTTTTAACAAAAATGGAAATAATATAAGTATACGCATTAATGCTTCTGAGAGTTTTGGTTTTAATAATGTATTTGATAATAATCGTCCTGTTTTCAGTCTTTTTTTAAAATTAAAATTCCACAATTTAGTATACTTTTTTTCTAATTCTGCTCTTGTTTTTAATTCATTATTTGAAAAACCTACAAGTAATTCTGAAACCAATTTAGCACTGTGAATAGCCATTGCCATTCCGTTTCCGCAAAGTGGATGAATTAATCCAGCAGTATCTCCAATCATTAAAATATGATTTTCTACAGCAAGCTTTTCTTCAAAAGAAACTTGACTTATAGTTAATGGTTTTTCAAAAAGCAATTTAGAATTTTCAAAAATTTTGTTCAAATGGGGATTTTGCTTTACTACGAGATTCTGAAAATCATTAATGTTTTTATATTCTTTAAATTCTTTGTACTCTACCAAATAGCAAATATTTATTATGTCATTTTCAACTTTTGAAACCCCACAATAACCACCTCTAAAATTATGTAATCCTACCGAATCATTAGGAAATTCACCCGAATAATGGCCTTTTACAGCCAACCAAGGCGATTTTTGTTTGATAAAACTTCTGTTTAACGTTACATCAATATTGGATCTTTTTCCGAAAGCACCAATTACAAAATCTGAATTTAAAATCGTTCCGTTTGATGTTGTAATGGTAAATTTTTCTTTATTAAAAGTAACATTTTCTACGTCTTCTATTAGAATTTTGCAACCATTTGCAATTGCTTTTTTATAGAGGTAAAAGTCTAATTCATATCGACTAATCCCAAATCCGCCAAGAGGAAGTTTTGTATTTATTGAAGTTCCATCAGTTGTTGAAAACTGAAGTTTTGTAATAGTTGTAGGCTTTAAATCAGACAATTGAATATCTAAATAGTCAAAATAGTAAAGTACTTCATTAGAAATATATTCGCCACAAACTTTATGTTTTGGGAATTCGTTTTTTTCGATAATTGTTACAGAAATTCCTTTTTTAGAAAGATGAATTCCGGCGGTTAAACCAGCCAAGCCTCCACCAATTATTATTATTTCTAAATTTCTCATACAAAAGTAAATTTAGTTAATTGGATTGATTAAAATATTATATAATTATGTTAAAATATTACATAACTTTTGTCTTTACAATTCACAAAAAAAAACTGCTCCGTTTCCGAAGCAGTTTTTAAACTAAATAAACTAAAATAAACTATAATTTTCCGTTTTTGATTTCTTCAACAATCTCAGGGTTTAACAACGTTGAGATATCTCCGAAATTTGAGAAGTCACCTTCTGCAATTTTTCTTAAAATTCTACGCATGATTTTTCCAGAACGTGTTTTTGGTAAACCGCTCACAAACTGAATTTTATCTAACTTAGCAATTGGTCCAATTTGGTCAGAAATCAATTGGTTAATCTCTTTAGCAAGGTTAGCTCTATCACGACTTTCACCAGTTTCTTTCAAGATTACAAATCCGTAAAGTGCATTTCCTTTGATATCATGTGGGAATCCAACGATAGCACTTTCTGCCACAGCTGGGTGTTCGTTGATAGCATCTTCGATAGGAGCTGTTCCTAAATTATGTCCAGAAACAATGATTACATCATCTACTCTACCGGTAATTCTATAGTAACCTACTTCATCACGTAAAGCACCATCACCAGTAAAATATTTTCCTGGGAAAGCTGTAAAATACGTTTCTTTATAACGTTGATGGTCACCCCAAATCGTTCTAGCCATCGATGGCCATGGGAATTTGATACACAAACTTCCTGTTACTTGATTGCCTTCAATTTCGTTGCGCAATTCGTCCATTAAAACTGGTTGAATTCCTGGTAATGGTAGCGATGCATACGTTGGTTTTGTTGGTGTTACGAAAGGAATTGGCGAAATCATTATACTACCAGTTTCTGTTTGCCACCATGTGTCTACTAGCGGACAACGCTTTCCTCCTACGTGGTCATTGTACCAGTGCCAAGCTTCTTCATTGATAGGTTCACCTACCGAACCAATAACTTTTAAGGAACTTAATGGAAATCTTTGTACATAATCTAAACTTTCTTTTGCCAAAGCACGAATAGCCGTTGGCGCAGTATAGAATTGATTTACTTTATGTTTTTCAATTACTTCCCAAAAACGGCTAAAGTCTGGATATGATGGGACACCTTCAAAAATTACGGTTGTGGCACCATTTAAAAGTGGTCCGTAAAGAATATAAGAATGTCCAGTAATCCAACCAATATCGGCAGTACACCAATAAATGTCATTTTCTTGGTAATTGAATACGTTTTTAAATGAATAGGCTGTTTGAACCATATAACCTGCTGTTGTATGAACCATTCCTTTTGGTTTTCCAGTTGAACCAGAAGTATAAAGAATGAATAATGGATCTTCTGCATCCATAATTTCGGCAACACAATTAGGAATCGCTGCGTCCATTAATGGTTGTAACCAAATATCACGACCTTCTTTCATTTTTACTTCCGAATTGGTTCTTTTTACCACCAAAACTTTTTCAACGCAAGGTGATTTTTCTAAAGCTTCATCTACAATTCCTTTTAGGTCGATAGCTTTATTTCCGCGGTAACTTCCGTCAGATGTAATAACCATTTTACATTCAGAATCATTAATACGTGCCGAAACAGCAGAAGATGAAAATCCAGCAAAAACCACTGAATGGATAGCGCCAATTCGAGCACAAGCCAAAATTGAAACGGCCAATTCAGGAATCATTGGAAGATAAATACAAACGCGGTCGCCTTTTTTTATGCCTTGTTCACGAAGAACATTCGCCATTTTGGAAACTCTTGCGTATAGTTCGTTATAAGAAATATGTTGTGCTTCTTCGTTAGGATCGTTTGGTTCAAAAATGATAGCCGTTTTATCGCCTCTTTTTGCCAAATGCCTATCGATACAATTTTTAGTAATGTTTACTTTGGCATCCAAAAACCATTTGAATTTTGCTTCTTGAAAATCAAATTCCATTACTTTTTCCCATTTTTGGTACCAAGTAAAGTTTTCATCGGCTACTCTGTCCCAAAATTTTCTTGGTTCACGTACCGATTTCTTATACATTTTAAAGTAATGCTCTAAATTGTCTATTGTATAGTAACTCATTATTATTCTATTTTTTATTCGTTTGTTAATGTAAATGTAACGATAAAATAAATGTAGAAAAGAATTTTCTTGCTAAATTACTATACATAATATAAAAAACAGATAGCTTAACTGATAATTCTGCCGTCTTTCATCTCGATTATTCTATCGCTTTTGTGTGCAAAATCATCATCATGCGTTACAGCAATAATAGTTTGTCCGAAATTTTTGGTTAGTTCTTGAAAAATATCAAATACAATGGCTGTGTTTTTACTATCCAAATTTCCTGTTGGTTCGTCACCCATAATTAGTAATGGTTCATTTATTAAAGCTCTTGCAATGGCTACACGTTGTTGTTGTCCACCAGAAAGTTTACTTGCTGGTTTTAAAGCTTGGTCTTGTAAACCTAATATTTCTAATTTTTGATAAGCGCGTGCTTCAATTTCTTTTTCAGATAATTTGCCAAGTTTCAAAGCAGGAATCATCACATTTCTCAGACAAGAAAACTCTGGGAGTAAATAGTGAAATTGGAACACAAACCCAATTTTTTCGTTTCTTATTTCGGCTAACTGGTCTGTTGATAAACCAGTCATCAATTTATTATCAATATATAATTCACCTTTATAATCGGTATCCATCGTGGAAAGTATGTATAAAAGTGTTGACTTACCACTACCCGATTTTCCAACCATGGAAAGAAATTCACCTTTTTTTACATCAAATGAAATTTCTTTCAAAACTTGAAATTCGGTTGGCTCGTGGAAGAATTTATCGATATTTTTGGTTTCTAGAATGTTCATTTTTATTTCCTTAAAATTTCAACTGGATCAACATTTGCGGCTTTCTTAGCTGGAA
Organism: Flavobacterium sp.; assembly: GCF_044341265.1. Taxonomy (GTDB): domain Bacteria; phylum Bacteroidota; class Bacteroidia; order Flavobacteriales; family Flavobacteriaceae; genus Flavobacterium. Next base: position 47,959 of record NZ_JBIISA010000014.1, on the reverse strand, counting down.
TATAACCTGCGAAAAATGTAATTACTAATCCGATTACAACACCTTGAACGAATTTTTTTGGTTCATAATCGATTGGAAAATAACCGATATCACCACCTAAATAAACTTTTTTTAGAATTGTAATTAAAATTGTTGCTAAAATTACACCACCAATAACGCCCATAATTCCTATAGTAACTGCTTGTGTTACAAAAATTCTGATGACATCTTTTCCTTTAAAACCCATGGCTTTTAGAATAGCAATATCATTTATTTTTTGAGAAACCGTCATATTCAAAATATTATAAATTCCAAACCCAGCAACTAATAAAATAGTGAATGAAACAAATGTGATAATCATTTTTCGCATTTTGTTTGTTGCCATGATAGTAGCATTTGCTTCTTTCCAACCTTCGGCTTTGTAACCTGTTATTTGGGTAAGTTTGGCAGCCACTTTTTCGGCAATTTCTGGATCCGTAACATTTACGTTGATATCTGTTATATATGAATTTCCTTCTATTAGTAATTGCTGAGATGATGAAAGATTGATATATGATTTTGTTTTATCTGTAACGGAATTATTGGTTTTAAAAATACCAACAACCTTAAAAGTTCTATTGATTCCTTTGGATGAAGTTAAGTTTAAATTATCGCCTAATGCTAAATTCATTTTTTCAGAAATTCCACTTCCAATGACAATTCCGTTTGGGTTTGATTTTAATAAATCGAAATTCCCATCGACCATAAACGATTTAATATTGTACATCAAATTGGCTTCGTCTGGTTTTATTCCGACAGAAATTCCTGCTATTTGTGACTTTCCATTATTATAAAAAACACTTGTATTAACTTGTGGAGTTGCAACAATAACCTCTTTTTGTTTTAGAATAGTTTCCAAAATCATTTTCGGATTGATGATGGTATTGTTATTTGGAACTACTTTTGGATTAACAATTAAATAATTATCTTCAGAATTTTTGACTAATACTTTGCTGATTTCATCATCTTGATATACTCTAATATGAGATGTGTTTCTAAAAATTGAAGTATTGGAACTTTTATCGAAACCAACCAATAAACTATTCATAAATATATAAACCGACATTCCCAATAAAACACCTAAAACAGCAACTGCAGTAAGTTTTTTATTTGAGAAAATATAAGTTTTAGCAATGACAGAATTGATGTTCATTTTTATAATTTTAAAGGTAAAAGAACATCGTTTTTATCAACTCCTTCTATTACTTCAACGTATTCTGTAGAAATGATTCCGGGTTTTATAATTACATATTCATCTTTGCCTTTTACATTTACTTTGTTTCCAAAACCAACATAATTTCTTGGAACTAAAAGCGCATTTTTCTTTTCTCCAACCAAAATATTAGCTTCCAATTGTGTTCCAAAAAGCGAATTGTCAAATGATTTATCAAATGTAACTTTGCATATAAACGATTGAGATTGTTCATCAAAAGCAGACAGAATTTCGGTTACTTTTCCGTTGTAAGTTTTGTTTTTATTGGTATTTAATTGAACGAAAACCAATTGTCCTAATTTTACTTTTCCAATGCTATTTTCGTCCACATTCAAAACCGCTTCTACTTTTTGAGCATTAGCGATTGTAGCAATAACTTCACCTTTTTTTACATAATCGCCATTGGATTTTAGTTTTTTGATAATCGTTCCGCTTTCTGTTACAACAATCGAATTGTAATTTTGGATAACTTGATTACTTTTCAATTGACCTTTGGTAGCAATTTGTTGTTGCTTGGCTTGTTGCAAAATAACTCTGTATTGTTTTTTCAACGAATTCAAATTGGATAACGAATTTTTAGCAGCCAATTGAGCATTTTCATATTCTACTTTCGAACCAATGTTTTGCTGATTCAGGCGTTCATAACGTTCGGCTTGTTTTTTATCTTGTAGATATTTGCTTTCTGCAAACTGAATATTTTGTTCCAATTGCAACAAAGCTGGAGCATTTGAAGATACATTTTCATTAGAAATCACAATTTGTTCTTCCGAAGTTTCAGCGTTAATTTTATTGATTTCATTATCTAAAGTAGCGATACTTTTTCCTTTTGCAACTGTGTTTCCTACTTCAAAATTGGCATTTTGTAAAACACCATCCGTTTGAGCTGTAAGATTATACGAATCGTCCCATTCCAATTGCCCAGACGCAAAAACCAATTCTTTTATATCTTGATTTATTGGTTGAACTTCTTCACTTTTTCCGCATGAAAAAAGCGTTAAAACGATTAGTATAGCTAGTGTTTTTATCGAATATTTCATTTGAAATTTATTTAATCAACAATAAATTTGTATTTTCAATTCCGTTAACCCAATGTTTTACATTTGGTTCAATTTTTACAAAATCACCTGAAAATAAAACTGCTTTAGTTCCTTTTTCATCTTCATAAACAGCATTTCCTGAAACACATACAAGCAAAGCAGGAACTTTTGTAATATGCTCTTCTAGTGTGCTATCTTTCAAAATTTGTAAGGAAATAACTTTTCCATCTGTTGCAGGAAATAACATGTTTGTTTGTACTCCTTTTGCTTCTGTGTGTAATTCTTTTAAGTTCATTTTACTTTTATTTTGTGTTTGTGAAAAAGCGATTGTACTTGTTGCAATCAATAAAATTGCGATAACATTTTTTGATATTTTCATATTACTTCTTTAAAAGAGTTAGTAAATTTGTCATAGTTTTCAATCCTTGAGTTTCTATATCAAAGCTAAAATTGGATATTTTCCATTGAAGCATTTGTAATCGAAAACTTCCCATTGCAAAGTGCACCAAGCTATCTGCTTCCATTTCTTGATTGAATAAATTGGATTCTTGACCTTCAATCATTATTCGCTTTAATGCTCCAAAATTTGTTTCAATCAATTTTTTTATGCTGTTTTTTATATCTTCTGAATTATCCATCAAACCATCAGATAAAACGATGACAATAAAATGAGGATTTGTTTTAAAAAACTGAAATTGACTTTTAAAAAGTGCTAAATATTTTTCTTCAGCATTGATTTCTGAATTCAGAATTGTATTAAATCGTGAATTAATATTATCCGACAGAAAGCTAATTAACAATAAAACAATATCCTCTTTGTTTTTAAAATGTCGGTACAACGCACTTTCAGAAAAGTTCATTTCATGAGCTAAATTCTTTGTGGTCAAACCTTTTATACCTTTTTCCATCAAGAGTTTTCCTGCGGATTCTATAATTTCTTGTTGTCGTTTGGATGTTTTATCAATCATAAATAAAAAGTTAGTGAATATTCACTCTGCAAATGTATATAAAAAAAACCAACAAAATTAATTGTTGGCTTTAAAATTTATAAAATCGATCAACTTGAATATTGTTCCATCATATCTTCTATAGTTTCCCAATCTGCGTCTGTTCGTAAACTGCAACCAAAATCAACTAATAAATCTTCACTAGCATATATTTCTTCAAGTTTGTCATTGATTTTATCTAAATCTTCTATGTAAAATAAAATTTCGATACCTCCTTCAACAGGAACTCTTGAAATCAAATGACAAACACAAGCTTTGTTTAATTCTTTATCAAAATATTCTTGAATTTCACCAATATCATGACCATTCATATCTTCATAATCTACATTCAAAAGTCCTAAAATTGGACAATATTCTTTGTAAGGATAGTTTTTATATCCAATGTTTATCCAAGCTGTATAATGTTCGTCATCTTCACCTGTAAAAGAAACGATAGAAATTTTAGTTTTTGGAAACGCTTTGCCTGATGCTTTTATGGATTCCCAACTTTCGTTGTTTTTCTTTTTAAAAAAATTGAGCATAATTTATAGTTTAATAGATTTCTAAATAAAATTCTTTTGTTGGTTCATTGATGTCAAAATTAATTCTTTTAACTTTTATTAATTTCATTTTCAATTTTCTTTATCAAATTTTCATATAATCCTTCGTTACTATTTTCCGTAACAATTTTTGTGTATTTATTTTTTTTTGATAATTCATTTGCTTTCACGGCAAATTCTAATGATTTTTTTAAATTTTTTTCTATTCCATATCCTGACATTAAGCAAAAAGCTAAACTTGCATATGCTTTGTAAGAATTTAAATTTATAGCTTCATTATTGTAAACAAATGCTTTATTAAAATCAACTTGTAACTCTCCAAAACCTCTAAGGTACAATTCACTTAATTTATTCAAAGCCCAAATTTTAATATCCTCTTCATCAGACAAAGTTAGTTTTTCTAACCCTTGTATTATTTCAAGTTTTTTTTCGAATTTTAAATCATCAATAAGGTCATCGATTTTTGATTTCAACTCTCTATCACTTATGGATGTGTCATTTTCAGAAATTATTAAAAAATTATTATTCCAAATAGGATTTTCATCGTCATCAAGTTTTAGTACAAAATTTTGGTCGAAATAGTAATCAAGTGGTCCATTTTTTATAAGTTCATTGATATTTTTACTAAATAATTTTATTTCAGCAGTTTCATGAATTGTCACAAAAATTTCTTCAAGATTATTTTCATTATGATCTAATAAAACTAATTCATCACCACCAAAATTTTGAGCTATTACTACACCTTTTATTTTCCATTGTTTTTCAAAAAAGAGAGAACTTTCAAGTATAAAATTTTCATCTTCTTCATCCAATACTGTGTTAAAGCACCAAATATCTTCTGCTAATTCTACTTCATTATGATTTAGATTTAAAATAAAATCATAAATAGTTATTGGAAATTTATAATTCAATTCCTTTTCTACTCGTTTTAACTTCTCTTTTATTGTGTCTTTATTCATACTATTTAATTACAAATTGGTAGTTATCATATTCCAAAAATACTATTTCAGTATGCTACTACTGTTTTATGAGTTTTGAAATACTAAAATAGTAGTATCAAAATTTCTTTTTTCTAAATCATTTTTTGTTATACCGAAGTATCCCATAGAACATATATAAAAATTTTCTGAAAATTCTGGAATTGAATTTTCTGTAGAGAATTGAAATAGATTTATGAATTCATTTCTGATACTTTCAATTTTTTCATTATTTATAATTAATGATTCTGATGTATGTTCTATACCTATATATTGACAAGCCCATTCTATTTTTACATCACTTTGCATTGGATAAGTGTGACCTAAAATTTGGTTGTTTTCATAGGTGAAGAAATCTTCATCTATATCATAATAGGAACTAAGATCATTTTCAGTTAATGACTCCACTTCCAAAGTTTCACTAGATGGAAAAGTGTAAATAGTTTCAAATGACATTTTTAAGTCGTTGAAACGACAATCTTCAATTAATTCTTTAGGAAAAGGTCTTTCTTTTATTTCACTATCAATTGTATAAATAACTTTATGGACTAGACTATATTCAGATGGATTTGCAATAAAAAAATATAAAATTCCTGAACTGGGTAAACTTTTATTTATGTCAAACTTGCTTATTTGCTCTAAGTTTATCTGAGCTAAAAATGTCATTGGTTCATTTTCGCTTTTTGGCCATTCAATATTTTCGGGCAAATCAGGCATACCACCAAATTTTGAATCTCCAAGATTAATTTTGGATTGTTCTTCTTCAACTTCAATGTTAATTGCTGGAATCAAAAAAGTTTCAATTTCTTTACCATTTTCCCATTTTATATCATTTAATTGCTTTAAGTATTCTTCTTTAGTTTTCATTTATTAATATGGTTTTAATTAGCTCATAACACTTGTTCAAATAATATTTAGAATCACACACAAATCCTATTTCAAAAAAAATTAGTTAATAGATTTCTAAAACAAATTCTTTTGTTAATTCCTCATTGTTAAACCCGATGCTTTCGTATTCAAAATCAAAATTCATTTTCATTTCTAATATAAGTTTTTGGTTTTCTAGTTTGAGAAAATTTATTTCAGTAACATCAACAGGATTGTGACAGTTTTTCAAATAAATAGAACCATCAATATATCCTTCAACAGGATTTATTGGAAATTTGATAGATTTTCCAATACATGAACTCAATGAATCTGGCAATTGAATTCCGTCTAATCTTATTGAAGTTTCAATAATTTCATCATCAAGAACGAATTTAGAAATTGGAAGAAATATTGTGAAAAAATTATCTTCAAATTCTTGAATACTTCCTTCTAAAAATTCAAATTTATCAACTGAAAAACTTTCAGTTAGATTTGGAAAATCTTCTTTATTTTCTTCTATTTCTTGAAAATCTAAATGGGTTTTACCGCTTTCAAATTCTTTTATAAAATCTTGAACGTATTCGTTTTCTGATTTGGCTCCATGTTTCCAAAAGATTTCCATCATTTGAATATCTTTTGTATAAGATGCCCATTCTATTCCTGTTGTATCATTGTTTAAAGGTTTATTTGCATCAAAACCATTTGTTAATGCAATTTCAACTTCTTTGTAATCTCTTTCTACAACTAGATTCAAAAGTTCTTTTTCGGTCATGTTTTATATTTTCTAAATTTAATTTTATTCATTAAAAATATAAATCTAATTGATTAGTCATCAATTTTTATGCAATATAAAAAAAGCAACTATATAAATAGTAATCTATACAGTTGCTTTAAATTTAATGTTGTTAGATATTTATCTAAACGAACCAATTTTAGCTTTCTCAAATTCTTCTCTTACTTCGTCAATGATAGCTTCATCGTCAATAGTTGATGGAATTTGGAAGTTTTCACCGTCAGCGATACTTCTTAATAATTTTCTTAAGATTTTGCCCGAGCGAGTTTTTGGCAATCTTTGAACAATTACAACATCTCGTAATGAAGCAACAGCACCTATTTGATCTCTAACCAAATGAACCACTTCGTGTTGCAATTGAAAATGCTCGATATCTTCACCAGATTTATTAACTACTAATGCCAATGGAACTTGACCTTTCAATTCGTCATTAATTCCAATAACAGCGCATTCTGCAACCGAATGATGTGAGGAAACTATTTCTTCCATTTCGGCAGTAGAAAGTCTGTGACCTGCCACATTGATAACGTCATCTACTCTACCAGTTATATAAATATAGTTTTCATCATCTTTAAATCCGCCATCGCCTGAAAAATAATATCCTGGAAATTTATTCAAATAACCTGCTTTGAAACGCTCGTTATCTTTCCACAAATCCAACATGGTTCCTGGTGGCAATGGCAATTTAATTACCACATAACCTTCCTCATTTGGGCCTAATTCTTGTCCGTTTTCTCCAAAAATTCTAATGTCGTAACCTGTAACTGCTTTTCCTGCAGAACCTGGTTTTATTGGTAAATACTCTACGCCCATCATATTAGCAATCATTGGCCAACCTGATTCTGTTTGCCACCAATGGTCAATTGCAGGAACTGGAATGTGCTCGCGATACCATTCTAAAGTGGCTACATCACAACGTTCACCTGCTAAGAATTGGGTTCTCAAACAAGACAAATCATATTGTTTGATAAATTCACCATTTGGATCTTCTTTCTTGATAGCACGAATGGCTGTTGGAGCAGTAAACATGATACTTACTTTATGCTCGGCAATCACTCTCCAAAACGTACTTGCATCTGGAGTTCTGATTGGTTTTCCTTCAAATATTACTGTTGTATTTCTATTAATTAATGGTCCGTAAACGATATAACTGTGTCCAACAACCCAACCCACATCGGATGCAGCCCAAAAAACTTCGTCTTGTTTGGCTCCATAAATGTATTGCATTGAAAATTTAAGTGCCGTAGCATAACCTCCTGTATCTCTGACAATTCCTTTTGGTTTTCCTGTAGTTCCAGAAGTGTATAAAACGTACAATGGATGTGTTGCATTTACAGGAACACAAGGAGCTTCGTCTGAGCCATAAACTAGTGCATCATAATCAACATCGTATTTTTTGAAAGGAATTCTAGCTCCTAATTTTCTATTGAAAACGATGACTTTTTTTGGTTTGTGTTCTGCTAATTCTATGGCTTCGTCCACTAAAGGTTTGTATGCAATCAAACGGTCAATCTCAATTCCGGAAGAGGCTGTGATTATTAATCTTGGTTTGCAATCGTCGATTCTTATGGCTAATTCGTGTGGTGCAAAACCTCCAAAAACTACCGAATGCGTTACTCCTATTCTAGCGCAAGCCAACATGGCAAAAGCTGCTTGAGGAATCATTGGCATATAAATTACAGCCGTGTCACCTTTTTTCAATCCTAAAGAAATCATTCCTCCAGCTAGTTTAGCTACTTCCGATTTTACTTCGTTATAAGTATATCGCTTTACATTTTGAGTTACAGGCGAATCGTATATGATAGCCGTTTGATCTCCTAAACCATCTTGAATGTGCTTATCTAAAGCTAAATAACACATATTTAATTCTCCATCTTTAAACCATAATGGATAATCATTTTCATCTTTTGATAAAATGGTAGATGGTTTTGTATACCACTCTATTTGGTCTGCTTGCTCTTTCCAAAAAGCTTCAGGAGATTGAATACTTTGGTTGTAAAATTCTTGGTAATTCATTAGTATTGATTGGTTTGCGGTTGTTTTAATTACATAAGTAAATGTAAATAATTAATCAATACGAGTTAAAATATTCTTGCTAAATAGGTATATACGAAATCGTTTGCGTAATCCTCTATTCAAACTAAAAATTAATTCTTAATTTCTAATTTATAACCAACACCATGAATGTTTACTATAGTAATTGAGGAATCTTTATCTAATTTTTTTCTAAGCTTTGAGATAAACATATCTAAACTTCTAGTAACTATTACACCTTCGTTTTCCCAAATTTCCTTTTGTAAAGTGTTTCTATCGATGATTTCATTAGGTGATGATGAAAGAATATGCAATAATTTAGATTCTTTGGGAGTCAATGAAATTTGCTCGTTTTCAAATTCAAGTTGATTTTTTTGGAAGTAGAAACTATATTTTCCGATTGTTATATTGGTTTCATCGGCTGCAATACTTACTTCTTTTTCTCTTTTTGCATTTCTAAATCGCATCAAAAAGAAAAGTAAAACTGCTAAAAAAAAAATAGCGAATAAGGAATATTTAGTAAATAAAATATTGGTTTTTGAAGCAAATTTTAAAGTTATAACATAACAATCTAGTGGCATTTTTCTTCCAACACATGCAATAACATTTTTACTTGAATCAGCATCAATATGAAAACCATAAACTATAGCTTCGTTGGAACATTTCCGAACTGAGACAGAATATTCTTTTGGAAAAGTACTTTTGGAAATGTTATTTTTAACGATGTTTATAAGAGAATCTGGAGTAAAAGCAAACTTATTTTCAAAGCTAATTTGAAATTCATTCTTTGAAATTATTTTTATAGGTACTACTTTAGAAGTTCTATCATTGGAACTTATCAATACCTCATGACCTATTTTTCTTAATAGTATTTCATTTTTTGGATCATCTATTGCTGATTCTGTTAGATGAGAACAAGTAAACGGAATAATAAAAATGGCTAAGACTAATAAAAATAATGTGTAAATATACTTTTGTTTCATTATTCAAAAGTATTTAGTTTTTGGTTCAATTAAAATGTATTTAATAAAGATTTACATTTTTTTTACAAACAATTTATTTAAAGTAGAATAAAAAACGCTATTATTTAGAAAGTAACTCCATCACTTGATCTACAACTTTTTTAATAGAAAATGGTTTTGTTAGATAAGCATCTGCACCAAGAGCCATTCCTTTTTCGATGTCGCTTTCTTTATTTTTGGCTGAAAGAAAAATTACTTTGGTGTGTTTTAAGTTGTCGTCTTTTCTAATTTGCTCAATGGTAGCATAACCATCAACCATAGGCATCATTACGTCAAGAATGATCATGTCTGGATAATTGGTTTTCACAATATCCAAAGCTTCTTGTCCATCACGTGCTATAAATACTTCAAAATTATTTTTTTTGAAAGTATATTCAAGTGACATTACTATGTTAGGCTCGTCATCGACTATTAAAATCTTTTTCATTTTTATAATTCTATATTCTTATTTTTCGGCAAAGTAAACACGATACAAGCACCTTTTATACTTGGTTGTGCCCAAATTTTACCTTTGTGATGGTCAATTATTTGTTTGCAAATAGCTAATCCTAAACCGCTACCAACAGGTTTTTTAATATTCTGATTGGTCGATTGATAGAATTTTTCAAATATGGCTTCAAAATCATTTGGGTTAATCCCTTTTCCGTTATCATGTACGAAAGTATGAATAAAATTATCTTTTTCAATAATTTGAATAGTAATTAATCCTTCGCTATCTGGACAAAATTTGATAGCATTTGATAATAAATTAGTTACAACTTGCACTATTCTATCTTCGTCGTAGTAAGCATTGATTTTATCTTTACTTTCAATATGAATCGTAATGCTTTTATTTCTAATGAGTTGTTGTAACGGTTCAATAGATTTTTCGACTGTTGCAACTAAATTATTTTTACTTGGATTGATGGTTTGCTTTCCGGTTTCAAACTTTTCTAAATCCAAAATTTTATCAATCAAACGATTCAATCTATCCGATTCAGAAATGATGTTTTGAAGAAATTGCTTTTTTAATTCTTCTGGAATTTCGTCATCATCGTGCAAAATTTCACTGGCTGCACGAATTGCTGTAATTGGCGTACGAAGTTCGTGAGTCACAGTATCTAAAAACTCATCCTTTTGCTTGTCTTTAATCATTAAAGATGCATTGGCATTCTGCAATTTGGCAGTGATTTCTTTTAATTCGTTAGAAGTTTCAGTCAGCTTTTTATTAATGATAATGTTTTCTTTGGATTCTTCTAATATTTTTAAAACTTCAGGTAAGGTAATTTTTTCTTCTTTTACAACACTCGAAATCAATATTCTAGCCGAAGCCGTTCCGATATGACCTGTAAGAAGATTTTCAGCAAATTTGATTAATCTGGCATCAGCAAGTTCAATATTTTTATCAACATTATATTTTACATTGAAAATATTCATGGCACGTTTAGTTCGTTCTTCACCAAGAAAACGAATCAATACTTTTTCAATATCATTTCTGTAAGCTGTTCCTTTCCAAATAAATGCATCTTCGTGATTCGTGATGTATTTGTTTATATCAACAAACATTTCGGCATAGTTACGTTCACGATAATTCCCTTTAAAACTCACAGAAACTGCGAAATATGTAACCGAATTAAACAACAAACTCCAAAATAACGCATGTGGAACTGGTTGCAAGTAATCCAATCCAAAAAGTTGAAATGGTTTTAGCAAATGAAATCCCATAAAACCTTCAGAAATAAAATTACTTGAACTATTCGAAATTCCAATGGCGTAAGGAATTAGTAAGGTATAAATGCAAATAGCAAAACCTACCAAAATACTATATACAGCTCCTAATCGCGAACCTCTTCTCCAAAATAAAGCTCCGAAAAAAGCTGGTGCTAATTGCGAAATAATAACAAACGCAACCAATCCGATAGAAACTAAATTATAATCTAATCCGAAAAATCTATAGATAAAATAAGACAAGATGATTAATGAAAAGATTCCTATTTTTCTACTATTTAAAATGCTTTTACTACTTACGGAATCTTCACTTTTTAGTTTTCCTAACAAGTTGTAAGGAATTAAAATGTTATTGGTAATCATGGTTGAAAGTCCGATAGAAGAAACAACAATCATAGAAATAGCTGCTGAAAATCCTCCGAGAAATACCATTACAGTTAATGTTTTTTCATCGAATAATTGTGGAATTAACAACGAATAAGTATCTGAATTTACATTTTTTCCATCAAACAAAATATTTCCACCCCAAGCTATTGGATATACAAAAATATTAAACAATAAAAGATACAATGGAAATAACCAAACGGCAGTATTGATATGATTTTCGCGATTGTTTTCAATTACTGATACCTGAAATTGCCTTGGTAAAAGAAAAATAGCAAACATAGAAAGCACGCAAAGTAAAAACCAGTTGATTGCTTGAGGCAAACCTCCAATGGTATTTTTTTCTTTAAAATGATCTAATAAACTTGCTTTTTGGTAAATATCATCAAAACCATCAAAGACAAAAAAGGTAACATAAACACCAATGATGACAAAGAAAACTAATTTTAAAACACTCTCCATTGCAACAGCAGTAACAATTCCTTTTCTTTTTTCGGAAGCATCGACATATCGAGTTCCGTAATAAGATGCAAAAAGTGCTAAAGCAACGGCAACATAAGTTGTTGTATCATTCAGAATTAGAGAACTTGTGGCAGTTTTGGTTACCACGTGAAAAGTTTCAGAAATAGCTTTTAATTGTAAAGAAATATACGGAATAATTCCTGTGAGGCAAATAACGGTTACGATAGCTCCAAGAAAACGACTGTTTCCATATCGAAGTGAAATGAAATCGGCAATGCTTGAAATTTTATTTACTCTAGATATTCGGATAATCTTTCGAAGAATTAATATCCATGAAGGTGCGATGATTATTGGTCCGAGATAAATTGGAAGATAACTCAAACCGCTATCAGCTGCAACGCCAATACTTCCGTAATAAGTCCAAGCGGTACAATAAACGGCTAATGATAAAGTGTAAACATAAGGATTATTCGTCCATTTACTGTTACCTTTTTTCTCTGCCCAGTGAGCGATGTAAAAAAGAACCGCTAAATATCCTGAAAGAATTATTAAAAGCGCTATACTATTCATTGTATCGTTTTACAATTAGAAGTGAAACCAATATTGAAAACAACCAAATAGAGAAAAAGTAAATATAAACTACAGGAAACCCAAGAAAATTTTGCGCAGAATCAAACAGCAATGCAATAGGAAGATTAAAACCTATTAACAAAACTATAGAAACGATAACTAATTTTTGTTGATGTCTTTTTTTCATACTATTTGCCACAAAGGCACCAAGTCACAAAGTTTTATATGTAAAACAATATCTTACGAAAATACACAAACTTTTAAACTTATTAAACTTTTAAACTCATAAACTTCTTAAAATGCTCAAAAGCCCTTAAGTAAATAAGAGCTTCTGAGACTAACCAATAAAATTATTTAATCTTCGTATTCATCGGTGATTGCATACCAGCCAAAAATGGTTAAACCGGTAACAATCATAGGTAATAATATGAAGAAAACAATAATTCCAAAAACTAAATCGTCTTGTTTTCCAGTGGTCAATTTGTAACCAAAGATTCCAATTGAAAAGTAAGCAACTGCTGCAGCAAGAGCAATCCAAACTAATCCTAAATATTTTTTTAATGCGTTCATAGTTTTATATTTTAGTCGTGAAGAGTATTAATTTTTCTGTCAATGTAAATCATTCCGATAACGAAACAAACTGCGGCAATACCAATTGGATACCATAATCCTTCAAGGTAAAATTCTACATCTCCGGCTTCTTTTGCATTCGTTACAAAGTAAGTTGAAATTGCAGGAAGTAATCCTCCAAAGATACCATTTCCAACGTGATAAGGCAATGACATCGACGTATATCTGATTTTAACTGGGAACATTTCTACAAGGAATGCAGCAATTGGACCATAAACCATTGTTACAAAAATTACTTGAATGAAGACCATAAAGATTAAGAACCAACGATCACTACTATTAATCATTTTGGTAACTTTAGTTTCAATTTTGTCTTTTCCTTTGTCGTCAACCATTACTTTTCCTGCTTCAAAATGGATAGTTTTAATTTCTTCAACTGTAGTTCCATCAGTGTAAGCTTTTGTAGTAGTATAGATGGAATCCATTTTAGTATCATCAACTTCTTTTATAGAAGGCACAACTTTAGTTTGAGCAACAATTTCGCTTTTCTTAGTCAAATCTGTTGAATTATACATTGCTCTATAAATTGGGCGATATAATAAAATCGCTAACAACATTCCTGCCATCATAATTGATTTTCTACCCCATTTATCACTTAACCATCCAAAAAACACGAAGAAAGGAGTTCCCATAATTAATGCTACACCCAGAAGCATATCTACCTGTGAAGAATCAATACTTTGTACAGTTTTCAAGAAATTCATTGCATAGAATTGTCCAGTATACCAAACAACACCTTGTCCCATTGTAGCTCCAAATAATGCAAGAAGAACGAATTTTAAATTGAATTTATTTCCGAAACTTTCTTTTAATGGATTTGTTGATGTTTTTCCTTCAGCTTTAGTTTTAGCGAAAGCTGGAGATTCGTGCATGTTTTTACGAATTAAATACGAAACATAAACCATCAAGATTGATACCCAAAACGGAACTCTCCAACCCCATTCGTCAAATGCTTCTTTAGATAATGATGCTTTTGTAATTAAAATTACCATTAACGAAATGAATAAACCTACAGTTGCTGTTGTTTGAATCCATGAAGTCCAATATCCTTTTTCTCCTGGTGGTGCGTGTTCTGCTACATAAGTTGCTGCTCCACCATATTCACCTCCAAGAGCTAAACCTTGCAACAAACGAAGAATTAATACTAAAATCGGAGCAGCAAAACCAATAGTTTCATAACTTGGAATACATCCAATTACAAATGTTGCACCACCCATTAACATTAACGTTACCATGAACGTATATTTTCTTCCAATTAAATCACCTAATCTACCGAAGAAAAGTGCTCCAAACGGACGTACTACGAAACCAGCAGCAAATGTTGCTAACGTTGACAAGAAAGCAGCTGTTGGATTATCTGTTGGAAAGAATTTGGTAGATAATACTACGGCTAAACTACCGAAGATGTAAAAATCATACCATTCAATCATTGTTCCCATTGAGGAAGCGGAAATTACTTTCCAAATACCTGTTGTTTTTTTATCGCTCATATTTATATAGTTTTTAGTTTTTATTTAATTTAAAAAGAATACACAGCAGAAACTGTTGCTCTAAAATTTCCAACTTTATTTTCAGCACCAGAAATTGATAAGTCATTTTGTGTTTTTCCGTGAGTAGCAGCAGTATACTCTAATTCTGGAGTTAATCTGAATTTATTTTGTTTAAAATCAACTCTTGCAGAAGCTCTCCACATATCTTTTACTCCACGTGTTGCATTAATTCCTCTTGCATAAATATTAGCTGGTGCAACTGTTGATGAGGTTCCTTCTTGATTGGTATAACCAAAGAAAAATCCTGGTGCAGTTTTTTTGCTGTTACTAGCAATATCAATCCAAACTGAATTAGTTTTAATTCCTTCGTATGTAACAGGTTGAGTGCCATTTGCATAACTTGCATATCCACCAAGCATTACAAGATGGTGAAGATTTTCACCTGTAATTCCATAAGCTTTTATATGAAATTTCTCGTTGTTATATTTGAAATATCCAACAAGTGATGTGGAATTTAAAGTTTCGTTAGATTTTAAACCATTAGACTCAATTAATGGTTTATTTGGATAAAATTCAGCTCCTAAACCAGCTAAAACTGATTTGTTTCTGAATTCAATTTTACCGTGCATTGCAGGAATTACACTATTATAAACAGGAGAGTTTTGATTTCCATCTGCTGGAAATGCTCCAAATTCTCTGTCTTTGTAAGCTATAAATGAAAATCTAAATTTATCGTTCAATTTTTGATCAATTCTAAACTGAGTTGCCCATCCAAACGGATTGAAAGGAATTCCAGTAGAGAAGTTTGCAACACCAGGAAAAACTTCAGGTATAAAAGTTGGATACCAAGTTTGTCCAAAAGTTATAGCTGTTTTTTCCCAATCTAATTTAGCATAGGCATGGCGTAATCTAAGTAAACCAATAGTTTGTTGCGTATTTCCAAAAAAGTCACCTTCCAAAACTCCAGAAACTTTTGCACCCCAAACATTCGGACCAGTAGCCTTAACACCTAATCTTGAAACTACTGACAAAAAGTTTGACGCTCCTGTTTGATTAATATCGTCGCCATTAGCATCTAGTTTTTCATCCAATGGCCAAAGATTTAAATGATATTCTCTTACTTGTGCGGATTGTCTTGTATCCCAACTATAATCAACACGGGCAAAACCATATACATCTACTTTAAATGGAATTTCTGGAGCCTTTTGCTCTTGAGAAAATACTAAGGAAGTAAATAGTATTGCAACAATTAATAATTTTTTTTTCATAAGGTTTAAAATTTGGTTAGTAATTTATTTTTGCTTGACCAAATTCTAAAATTTTGTTAATGAAAAAAATTATGATATATATTTATGTTAATACTATAGTTAATCCTTGAAACGTTCCCATTTTATTAGCATAAATTTATCACCAAGTTCGGTAATAATCATACCTGCTCCTTTTAATTGGTCTTTATTTTTTAAAAATTCTACCAATTCTAAGTGGTTATATATCTTATAAGTAGGATGATAATCGGTATGATTAGGCTTAGTTACTTTATATTCCTTAACCCAATTACTAACAGTTACATGAGAAACACCGATAATACGCTCTATTTCTCTAAAACTTAATCCTTCCAAATAAAGTTGCAAAGCCTTAGTAACATAGTAACTATCGATCTTTTTTCCGAGTTTATTTACGGTAAAGTAATAATTGCATTTTTTACATAAAAACCTTTGTCTGTCTTTGATTACACCACTTTTTACAATGTTGTCACTTTGACATTTTGGACACGCTAAAATCTCCATATATATAAATTTTGCATAAATATACTAATTTAGCAAATATACAAAAGCATTTTTGCTATTTTTTTTAGTATAAAATTATATAGTATGCAATTTTACTGGGAAATTATTTCATTTATACTAATTTTTAGCCAAAAATTACTTTTTCAATGTTTTAATCGACGCTTTCAATGTGAAATTAATAAAGTTGATAATTTTTACCAATCGATTTTAGAATATTCCTATTAATTTCATTTAATTTGTAAAAACAATACAACAAAATGCAATTTGATCCCAAAGATTTAGATTCATCATCCTTATACAAACTTATTACAGGTTCTATAATTCCAAGGCCTATTGGTTGGATTTCAACAATAGACCAAAATGGAATTAACAACCTTGCTCCTTTCTCCTATTTTAATATTGTAGGTGAAAAACATATTATGTTTTCCACAGCTAAAAACAAAGGAAACAATAAAGACACTTTAAACAATATTCTTCAAAATAATGAATTCGTTCTAAACATGGTTACAGAAGATGTTGTGGAAGCTATGAATATGACATCAGCAGAATTACCAGCTAATGAAGATGAATTCATTCATGCTGGTCTTACTCCTATTGAGTGCAAACTAATAAAGCCTAAAAGAGTTAAAGAATCTAAAATTTCATTTGAATGTAAAATGATTCATAATTTCACAATGCCTCATCCAGAAAATAATGGAGCAACTATGATTGTTGGTGAAATTGTAATGATGCACTTTGATGATGATGTGCTTTTAGATAATTACAAAATCAATATGGAAAATTACAAACCTGTTTCAAGATTGGCAGGTTCAAATTATAGTAAAATAGGAGAAATATTCTCCATTAAAAGAAGTTAAATAAAAAAATCCGCGGAAATCAGTGTTGCATAGCATCCGTTTTATCCGCGTTCCATTTAAATATGAAAATAGCAGTAATTGGTGGTGGTCCAGGCGGACTATACTTTTCAATATTAACCAAAAAAGCAATGCCACATTGCCAAATCGATATTTACGAACGTAATAAATCGGATGATAGTTTTGGCTTTGGTGTAGTGTTTTCTGATGAAACTTTGGGAGAATTTCTAAAGCGTGACATGCAATCGTATGAATTAATTCGTAGCAAATTTGCCTATTGGGACGATATTATTATTGCTCGTGACGGACAAACTGTAAACATAGCAGGAAATGGATTTTGCGGATGTTCTAGAAAAACGTTACTACAATTATTACAACAAAGATGCATAGAAGAAGGTGTGAATTTGCATTTCGAACACAATGTAGATGATTTGAGTCAATTTGAAGATGCTGATATTATAATCGCTTCTGATGGAATTGGAAGTCAAATACGAACAAAATTTGCATCAGAATTTGGAACCAAAATCGAATTAAAGAAAAATCGATTTGTATGGTTGGGTTCTACAAAACCGTTAGACGCATTTACTTATTTTTTTAGAAATACCGAACACGGTTTAATCGTAGCACATTCCTATCAATATGAAGCCGGAATGAGTACATGGATATTTGAATGTTCTGACGAGACTTGGCAAAAATTCCAATTTGAAGTTACTAACGAGGAAGATACTATTACCAAAATTGCTGAAATTTTCAAAGAAGAACTCGATGGTCATCCACTAATTTCTAACAAATCACATTGGCGTCAATTTCCGCATGTAACTAATGAAAATTGGTATCATAAGAATATCGTTTTACTTGGTGATGCAAAAGCTACAGCACATTATTCAATAGGTTCAGGAACAAAACTTGCTATGGATTCTGCTATAGGTTTGTTTGATGCATTAATAGCTAATCCAAACGATGTACAAGCTGTCTTTCAACATTATGATAAATCCAGAAGGAATACTGTAGAAATGATTCAGTATGCTGCATTAGTATCGTTAGACTGGTTCGAAAACATGAACCGACATAATCAGCATCCTTTTTATCAATTTGCTTTCGGATGTATGACACGTGCTAAAAAAGTAACTTATGAAAACTTGCGTTTACGTGATAAATCATTTACCGATAAAGTTTTAGAAGAGTTCAACCAAAACCTACAACCCACAACCCAAAACCTACAACCTATTCCTGCTGCATTTTCAAAATTTAAATTAAGAGATTTAGAATTACAAAACCGAATTGCAATGTCATCAATGGGACAATATTCGGCAGAAAACGGATTAGTTAATGATTGGCATTTTCAGCATTATACCTCAAGAGCCATTGGTGGATTAGGATTGATTTTAACGGAAATGACAGCAGTTTCAGAAACTGGACGAATTACTTTAGGTTGTGCAGGTATATATAATGAAAATCAAATAGTTGAATGGAAACGAATAAATGATTTTATTCATAAAAATACACAAACAAAAATCGGAATTCAATTAGGACATTCTGGTCGAAAAGGTTTTTCGAAAATTCCTTGGGAAGATAGTTTTTATGGAGAAAGTTGGGAATTACTTTCAGCTTCAGCAATTCCATTTAATGAAAATTCTGCAACACCAAAAGAAATGACTTTCGCAGATATGGATTTGGTTACTTCACAATTCGTTCAAGCTACTATAAATTCAGACAACGCTGGATTTGATATGATCGAATTACAAGCGCATCACGGATTTTTATTAGCTTCTTTCCTATCACCATTAACTAACAATAGAACTGATGAATTCGGCGGAAGCATCGAAAACCGATTGAAATTTCCGCTAAGAGTTTTTACAGAAATGCGCAATGTTTTTCCAAAAGAAAAACCAATGTCAGTTCGAATTTCAGCAACCGATTGGGCAGAAAACGGAATTTCAGAAGAGGACATAATTACAATTGCAACTGCTTTCAAAAAAGCTGGAGCAGATATTATCAACGTTTCGACAGGAAATACAGTCGCTAATCAGAAACCTGTAACAGGCAGAATGTGGCAAACACCTTTTTCAGATGCGGTAAGAAATACAGTTGATATTCCAACGATTACGGCTGGTTATATTCAAGATATCGATCAAATAAATACAATTATTTTGAACAGAAGAGCCGATTTAGTAGCTTTAGGAAGACCTTTGCTATTGGATGCAAATTTTGTTAGAAACGCTCAAGCATATGAACAATTTCAGCCAAATGACATTCCAAATCAATACAAAATGGGAATATCACATTTATATCCATTAAAGGCTTCAGAAAGAAAACAAGCGGAAGGAATGAAAAAAGCTTTGAAACCTAAGAGTAATAAATTATAAATTACAAAAATCAAATCCCAAATTCCAATTAAAGTTAAAATTTGGAATTTGGAATTTTCAAAATTGGAATTTTCAAATGAAACACTACGAAGATAATTTTGCACATTTAAATTTACCAAGTTTAGACTTGCAACCGAATTATGTTTTTACTGATTTACCGCAATTTCGACATCCTGAAATGCTGAATTGTGTTGAAAAACTATTAGACAATCATATCAAAGGAGGTCGTGGAAACAACATATGCATTAGAACTTTTGAAGAAACTTGGACATATCAAGATTTATATGAGAAAGCCAATCAAATAGCGCACGTTTTAATTGATGATTTAGGTTTGAAATCTGGAAACAGAGTTTTAATTCGGTCGGCTAATAATCCAATGATGGTGGCTTGTTGGTTTGCTGTTTTAAAAGCTGGCGGAATTGTTGTTGCCACTATGCCACTTCTACGTTCCAAAGAATTAACAACTATAATTGATTGTGCCGAAATTTCTCATGCATTTTGTGATAAAGAATTAGAAGAAGAAATCCATTTAATAAAGTCCAATCTTTTAAAGAAAATTTGTTTCTACGGTAATTCTCAATTAGAAGAATTGATGGCTTCTAAACCAAAAACATTCAATAATTATCATTCAAAATCCGATTCGGTAGCTCTTATTGGTTTTACTTCTGGAACTACAGGATTGCCAAAAATGACTGCTCATTATCATAAAGATATTTTAAATATTTGCGAATGTTTTCCACAATATTCACTGCAACCAACTCAAAATGATATTTTTACAGGAAGTCCACCACTTGGGTTCACATTTGGTTTGGGCGGATTGGTTTTGTTTCCAATGTATTTTGGTGCCTCTACTTTTTTAATTGAAAAACCAAGTCCTGATTTACTTTTAAAAGCCATTCAAGATTATAAAATTACAATCTGTTTTACAGCACCAACCGCTTGGAGAATTATTACAACTAAAGTAAAAGAGTTTGATATTTCTAGCTTACGCAAATGTGTTTCTGCTGGCGAAACCCTACCGTTAAAAGTTTGGCAAGATTGGTATGATGCAACAGGATTAAAAATTATTGACGGAATTGGAGCAACAGAAATGCTGCATATTTTTATTTCATCTAATGAAGAAAACATGAAACCAGGAGCAACAGGATTAGCCATCACAGGTTATGAAGCCAAAATTATTGATACAAAAGGTAATGAATTGCCAAGAAACGAAGGAGGAAGATTAGCCGTTAGAGGAATTACAGGTTGTAAATATTTGAATAGAGAAGACAAACAAAAAGAATATGTTGAAAGCGGTTGGAACATCACTGGTGATATTTTCCGTCAAGATGAGGACGGATATTTTTGGTTTGTAGCTCGTGGCGATGATATGATTATTTCTTCAGGGTACAACATTGCAGCAATTGAAGTAGAATCTGTACTTTTAACACACGAAGATATTCTAGAATGTGCAGTGGTTGGAATGCCAGATGAAGAACGCGGAATGTTGGTTTGTGCACATATTGTTCTAAATGATCAATCTAAAGCAACAGATGCAATGAAAAACCGTATCCAGCATTGGTTCAAAGAAGTAGCTGCTCCATATAAATATCCAAGAGTAATTAATTTTATAGAAAATTTACCAAAAACAGAAACAGGAAAAATCCAACGATTTAAGTTGAAATAGTATCAAGATGAAAGTATTAAGTACTAAGACTTTATTTATAAATTGTTTATTTCTATTTGTTTTGTTTTTAACAAATTCATGCAACACTACTTTTAGAAAAGAAATAAATTCATCATTTGAAAAAACAAAACGAATCGAGATTTTGGCATACATTGATAGAAATCAGTGGGATGAAGAAGATAATCCTAATTATTTAAAATTAAATTATATAAAAAATGGCAAACTTGAAATTAATAAAAAGTATCTCAAAAATAGAATGACCTTAAATGAAGACCAAACAATAGTGCTAAAAGAAAGATTATCAAAATGTGAAATAGAAAATTGGGGTGCAAAATGCTATAATCCAAGACACGCACTATTATTTTATGATAAAAATGATAAAATATATGGTTACATCGAAATGTGTTTTGATTGTAATGGCAGTAAAAGTTCTGAAAACTTTAAAGCCTTTTCAGGATGTGCACTTGGTTTAAAGGAAACCCTAAAAGAATTTGGAATAACTTACTTTAATGAAGAATTATAATACTTACCTGAGATAATAACAAAAATAGAATTCGTGCAAATTTGTGCAATTCGTGTCTAAAGCAAAAAAATGAGAAAAGCATTCCTAATAATAAGCATCACCATCCTTTCCTTAACTGGAATTCTAATTTACGTCAATTGGAAATTTAGTTTTTTACTATTGATATTTATTCCATTGATTTTAATGGGATTATACGATATGTACCAATCCAAGAAAACCATTCGTAAAAATTTTCCTTTACTCGGAAGAATGCGTTATTTATTAGAAGGGCTTGGTCCAGAAATTCGTCAATATTTTGTTGAAACCGATTTAGAAGGAAAACCATTCAATCGTTTACAAAGAAGTATTGTCTACCAACGAAGCAAAAAAGAGTCTGATTCTATGCCTTTCGGAACGCAATTAGATGTTTATAAAGACGGTTACGAATGGATTAATCATAGTATTCGTGCCATTCCATTTTCTAAAGTAAATGAGAATCCTAAAGTTCATATTGGTTCGTCTCAATGTACCAAACCTTATGATGCAAGTATGTTCAATATTAGCGCCATGAGTTTTGGTTCGTTGAGCAAAAATGCCATTTTAGCATTAAATAACGGAGCAAAACAAGGCGGATTTTATCACAACACCGGTGAAGGTGGACTTTCTCCTTATCATCTTCAAGGTGGTGATGTCGTTTGGAATATCGGCACAGGTTATTTCAGTTGCCGCACCGATGAAGGAAAATTCAATTACGACGAATATGTAAAAAGAGCTACTTTAGACAATGTCAAAATGATTGAAATTAAGTTTTCTCAAGGTGCAAAACCAGGTCATGGAGGTATTTTGCCAAAAGAAAAAGTTACCGATGAAATTGCAGCTATCAGATTAGTTTCAAAAGGTCAAGATATTTTATCACCACCAACCCACTCTGCTTTTACAACACCTTTAGAATTAATGGATTTTGTAAAATTATTACGAAAAGGTTCAGAAGGAAAACCAATTGGAATTAAAATTTGCATCGGAAATAAATCGGAGTTTTTATCCATTTGTAAAGCAATGGTCGAAACCAAAACGTATTTAGATTTTATCACAGTTGATGGTGGCGAAGGTGGAACTGGTGCTGCGCCACAAGAATATTCCGATCACGTCGGAATGCCTTTGCGAGATGCAATTGCCTTTGTTTACGATTCATTAAATGGTTTCGGAATCAAAGATCAAATTAAAATCATTGCTTCTGGAAAAGTTATAACTGGTTTTGATATTGTTCGCACGCTTTCATTAGGTGCCGATTTATGTAATTCTGCTCGCGGAATGATGTTTGCTTTGGGTTGTATTCAAGCACTCGAATGTCACAACAACACTTGTCCAACCGGAGTTGCGACACAAAATCCCGATTTAATGAAAGGCTTAGTTCCTGAAGAAAAAAGCGTTCGTGTAGCACGATTCCAACACGAAACAGTAAAATCAGCAATGGATTTAATGGCCTCAGCTGGATTGTCGCATCCTGATGAAGTAACACGTGACGTAATCACCACAAGAATCGACCGAAACAAAGTAGAAACTTTTGCCGAAATATTTCCCGAATTAGAAACAGGTTGTTTGTTATTTGAAAGTACCGTTCCAAAAGATTTTTTGTATTTTTGGAGAAAAGCAAGTAGTGAGAAATTTTAATTTGTTCAAAAATAAAAAATCGTTAATCTTCAATCGTTAATCTATATGAGCCAACCTTTCATAAAACAAGAAAAAATCCGTTTCAAACACATTGACTACGCTGGAATAGTATTCTATCCGCGTTTTCTTGAAATGCTCAACGATTTGGTAGAGGATTGGTTTGAAGAAGCATTAGAAAGACCATTCTCCAAAATGCACGAAACCAACGGAATACCAACTGTAGATTTGAAAGTACAATTCAAAAACGCTGCTCGAATTGGAGAAACTCTAACCAAAAAACTTTGGGTAAAAGAACTTAAAACTTCTTCAATAATTTGCGGATTTCAATTTGTTAATCAAAACGAACAAACCGTTTTAGAAGGAGAAGTAACCTTAGTAAACGTAAAAATCCAAGAAGACAGACAAAGCATCAAAGCCGAACCTTTTAATGAGGAAATGAAAGAAAAGATATCTAACTTTAACATTGAATAAATTATGAAAAAATCAATTTTTATACTATTATTTTTTTTAGCGTTTAATAGTTATTCACAAGTGGTAAATTCACATTACAAAAAAGTTTATGAATTCGATGTGTATCAAAAAGATTGGGCCTTAGTTAAAACAGTTGCAAATACTTTCGGATTTATAAATAAAGAAAACAAAGAAATAGTACCTGCTATTTATTCAAAAATTTATTCTTTTGAAAAAAAAGAGAATAATAGTGAATATGCTTTAGTGAAAAATGTAGCTGGTGCTTTCGGGTTCATAAATGAAAATGGAAAAGAAGTTATTAAAGCTATTTATTGGAAAAAAGAAGAAGCTATTCAACAATTAAATATTTTTTTAAATGAACTTTAAAAAATTCAAAGCAGCAACCGTTCAAACATCACCAGTTTTTCTGAATGTAGAAAAAACGATTGATAAAGCCATTTCTTTCATCAAAGAAGCAAGTCAAAATGGAGCGCAATTAATAGCATTTCCTGAGGTATTCATCGCTTGTTATCCATATTGGAATTGGATTATGACGCCTGTTCAAGGAAGCAAATGGTACGAACAATTGTATAAAAATTCTGTTACAGTTTCAGACGAATCGATGAAACCATTATTTCAAGCTGCAAAAGATAATAACATACATATTGTAATTGGTATCAACGAACGTGGCGATTCTTATGGTGAAATTTACAACACCAATTTAATCATAGATAACAACGGAAATTTAATTGGCAAACACCGAAAGTTAGTTCCAACTTGGGCAGAAAAATTAACGTGGACAAGTGGCGATGGTTCTTCTTTAAAAGTTTATAATACAGAAATTGGTCCTATTGGAACTTTAGCTTGTGGCGAAAACACAAATACTTTAGCACGTTTCACACTGCTTTCTCAAGGTGAATTGATTCACATTGCAAATTACATTTCCTTGCCAGTTGCGCCACCAGATTATAATATGGCTGAAGCAATTAAAATTCGTGCAGCAGCACATTCATTTGAAGGAAAACTGTTCACGATAGTTTCGTGTTCTACAATTTCTCAAGAAATAAAAGACGCTTTACGAGAAGATGTTCCAAATGTTGATGAACTTTTAACTAGAAAAAATTCAGCATTTTCAGGATTTATTGGTCCAAATGGCGCTGTAATTGGTGAACCTCTAATTGACGATGAAGGAATAATTTATGCCGATATCGATTTGGAAAAATGCATCCAACCAAAACAAATGCACGACATTCTCGGACATTACAATAGATTTGATATTTTCGATTTGAGAGTAAATATTGCACCAACTCGAAAAATTACGTTTATTGATAATCACGAGGAGTTTAATAAAAGATAGTAAAAATGATGACTTCGAGAGCCTCAGTCAACATTTTTTTAAAATTATAATTATGGAAGATAAATTTTCAGACGACGTTATTGGTCGCGCAAGAGTACAAGATTCTCCTGAATTGATAGCCTATTACAAAGAATTAGAAACACTTGGTGCTGGTGCATTATGGACTGTTGCCAATGATATCGAACCTTGGGAACCAAGAAGTTCATCGGTTCCAATGCTTTGGAAATATGATGATTTACGCGAATTAGTTTTAAAATCCTCTGAGTTAGTTACACCAGAACAAGCCGGAAGACGCGTAGTTTATTTAGTTAATGATAAACGAAAAGACGTTTCTGCTGCCGTTGGTTGGCTTTACACCGGAATTCAGGTTACTCGTCCAGGTGAAAGCACATCGGCACATCGTCATCGTGCTTCTGCCCTACGCTTTATTATGGAAGGCGAAAAAGGATATACAGTTGTTGATGGGAATAAAATCATGCTTGAAGTCAATGATTTTGTTATAACTCCAAATTCCACATGGCACGAACACGGCGTTGAAGAAGGCGGAAAAACTTGCATTTGGCAAGATGGTTTGGATATTCCATTGGTAAATGCTTTGGAAGCCAACGATTATGCTGTTTATGATGGAAAACAACCTTTAGTAGCACCATTAAATTATTCACCAATAACTTATGGTTGTGCGGGATTAATTCCAGCAGATAAAACTTGGGATAAACCTTATTCACCGTTATTCAAATATTCATGGAAAAATGTTTATCCAGCTTTATTGGAAGCTCAAAAAGTCAATGAGGTCAATCCGTTTGATGGTATATTTATGCAATATTCCAATCCGTTAACTGGTGGACATGTTATGCAAACTATGGGTGCGGCGATACAATTATTACCAGCAGGTTTCAAAGGAAAAGCTCACAAACACACAGGTTCATTTGTATACCAATGTGCTAAAGGAAAAGGATATTCCATAATTAATGGAAAACGATTTGATTGGAAAGAACGAGATATTTTCTGTGTTCCAAGTTGGGCATGGCATGAACATCACAATTTATCCGAAACCGAAGACGCTTGCTTATTCAATTTCAACGATTTACCAGTAATTGAAGGATTGGGATTATATCAATCAAGAGAATTGGAAGAAAATAATGGTCATCAGAAAATAGATTAAAGAGAATAGAAAATAGACTTTTAACTTGGCGCCTTTGCGTCTTAGCGGCTTAAACATGAAACTACTTACCTACAAAACAAACGACACCGAACCAAGATTAGGATTCCTTCACAACAACCAAGTGATTGATATGGAAGATTTTGGAGAAATATCAAATTTTCCTCTACCAACTTCAATGTTAGAACTAATCGACATGGGGTTTGAATTAGTCGAAGAACTTAACGATATGATTGCTGAAACTGATACTGAACTATTCGATGAAATTGCCTATGAAATGGACGAAGTAACGTTCCTTGCTCCTATTCCAAAACCTCGCAAAAACATTATCGGAATTGGTTTGAACTATACAGAACACGTTGCTGAAAGTGCTAGAACATTAGACACCACAGGAAAATTACCTCAAAAACCAATCATATTTTCAAAACCGCCAACGACAGTTACAGCAACAAATACTGAAATTATTAAAAACACCAAACTAACCGAACAATTAGATTGGGAAGTCGAATTGGCAGTTGTTATTGGTAAAAAAGGAAAATATGTTCCAAAAGCTGATGCCATGGATTATGTTTTTGGATATACAGTAATTAATGATATTTCTGCTCGTGATTGCCGTCGTGAAGGACAATGGATTGTATCAAAAGGACAAGATACTTTCGCACCAATGGGACCAATTTTGGTAACCAAAGATGAAATAGAAAATCCGCACAATTTGAATTTATCTTTAAAAGTTAATGGAATTGAAAAACAAAATTCAAACACAAAATTCTTGTTGTTCAATATCAATGATTTAATTGAAGATTTGAGTATCGTTTTCACTTTAGAACCAGGTGATATCATTGCAACAGGAACTCCAGCAGGTGTTGGAGCAGGAAGAAATCCTCAAGAATGGTTGTACAATGGCGATGTTATTGAAGCTACTGTGGAAGGAATTGGAACGATTGTTAATACGGTTAGAGAGATTTAATTTAATGAAAGTTTCATATAAAATAAATAAGAATTCATTTTATGAACCAATAAAAAATTCAAAATGGATTTATTTAACTTTTTTATGTTACACAATTTTAACTATTTATCTTTTTCAAGACACAGGAATTTTAATATTTGCATTAATATTTCTTTCAATTCCATTTCTATTACAAATAATTTTACATCTTGATTATTATTATCATGATAAAGACACCATATTAGAAATTGATTATTCAGAAAAGAAAATAATTCAAACTAAAAAGAACATCAAAACTGAAATTTATTTTGATGAAATTTATAAAATAATACATTTCAAAGGTAGTAAGTATCCCGAAAAATTTGGAAAATCTGCAATACCATCAAATTTTTATAATTTCACCGTTATTGTATCAAAAGATAAAAAGAAAATAAAGTATACAGATTTTATATTAAAAGATTTAGGGTTATTTCCAATTGAAAAAAGAGTTATTACTACTCCATTTCTTAATTTAACCAATAATATATGCTAAAAAATAGATTTAAGAAATTCTAATAATTTTAAAAATTTCTTAAATCTGTGTTCAAAAATAAAACAAATGAAAAAATACAGAATAGGACAAATAGTTCCATCATCAAATATAACGATGGAAACCGAAATACCTGCAATCTTCCGTTCACGCGAAACCATTTTGCCAGAGCGTTTTACGTTTCACAGCAGCAGAATGCGAATGAAAAAAGTAACTAAAGAAGAACTCGAAGCTATGGATGCCATGAGTTTGAAATGTGCACAAGAACTTTCTGATGCTCATGTAGATGTTATGGGTTATGCTTGTTTGGTAGCGATAATGAGCATGGGACGAGGCTATCATTGCGTTTCGGAAGTGAATTTGCATCAAGAAACAATTGCCAACGACTTTCCTACTCCAATTGTAACTTCTGCCGGAGCTTTGATAAATGGTTTGAAGGTTTTAGGAGCCAAACAAATTTCAATTATTACACCTTATATGCGACCATTAACTGATATGGTTGTCGATTATATCGAAAATCAAGGTATCAAAGTAAAACAAAGTATTGCTTTAGAAATTCCGGATAATTTGGAAGTTGCAGCTCAAAATCCGATGAATTTATTGGAAATTTATAAGCAATTAGATTTAACCGATGTTGATGTTTTAGTAGCATCTGCTTGTGTACAAATGCCATCGTTAGAAGCTATTGATTTAATTCAGGCTGAATGTGGAATTCCAGTAACATCGGCTGCAGTTTGCACAACATATGAAATGATGAAAAAATTAGGAATCGAAGCTAAATCTGCCATTGGTGGCGAACTATTAAATGGGAAATATTAATTGGGAAATCGTAAACGGAAAATTAGTAACTAATTTAAAGTTCAAATCGCAAACAGAGTTGGTTGAATTTCTTTTGAAAGTTGCACATCTTGCTGATGAAATGAACCATCATCCTGATTGTAAAATTCACAAAGCTTTTCAATTAGAAATTTCATTATTTACGCATGATAAAAATGAAATCACAGATTTAGATTATCAATTGGCTCAAAAGATTGATAGCATAACCACTAAATAAAGAAATATGAAAAACTTGATTGCATTCATCGCTGCTTTTTTTGCAGCCAAGAAAACAAAATTTGGTTGCTTTGGAACCGTAATCGTTTTTATTGTAGTTTATTGGTTAGTGAAGAAAATTTTATAATTAAAAAAGGAGTTCAAAATTGTTTGAACTCCTTTTTTATATACTTTTTTATTACTTTTTATCCAGCATCAATTCTTTGATATATTTTACTGGTGCACTGCCATAACTTAAGAATTTTTCATGAAATTTCTTTAAATCAAATTGGTCGCCTTCATCCTTTTTTAAGGTTTCTCTAAAGTCATAAATCTCGGTGTAACCTGTAAAATAAGAACACAATTGCACCTGCGATAAAGTAGCTCTCTTCCATTTGCCATCGGCTTCAGCTTGTTGCTGAAAGGCTTCATTGGTTAACAAACTTATTGCTTCTTCTTTCGACATGTTTTTGGTGTGAACGCTATAATCTAAAATCGTATTACAAGTAGTTCGTAAGTTCCATTTGTAATACATCAACCACATTTCGTCGGAGTTTTTGTAGCCACTTTCCAACATCATTCGTTCGGTATAAACGGCCCAACCTTCAACCATTGCGCCATTTCCTAAAATAGATTTGATAATACTTGGCGATTGATTGCTGTAAACCAATTGGGTGTAATGACCAGGAACGGCTTCGTGAATGTTTAAAATTTGTAATATATAATCGTTGTATTCTCGCAAATAACTTTCAGAACGTTCTGTGTCCCAACCTGACATACTTCCTACGTTGTAATACGTATTAGCATTTTTGTCATATGGTCCAGGCGAAGAAATAGATGCGCCAGCAACACCAGCCATATAATCAGGTTCTTTTCTTACCACTAAAGGTTTTGATGGATCAATATACAGTAAGTTTTTAGCTTTTACATAAGCCGTAAGCTCTGGAATTTGCTTTTCGATTTCCGATTGAAATTTTTCTGGCGTTGTATGTTGCAATGATATTTTATCAATAACTTGACGAATAACTTGCAGTTTATCAGATGGTTTGGGAGCTGAACCTAAATATTTTGACCATAATTTATCGGCTAAAACATACATTTTTTCGTGTAAATCTTTCTTGTGATTGATTGCTTTTTGATAAATTTCGTCGGCTGAATAACTTGATTGAATATCAAAATCAAATTTTTTAGCATACAATTCTTTTCCTAATCGAAATGATCTTGGTGTTTTGTGCTCTAGTTTTTGCAACCAAGCAACGTAACTTTTAATAGCTTCAACTGATTTTTTAGCTTTAATTAAAATAGCCGATTTTTCTGTTTCAGTTAATTGGCTTTTATCTAATGATGCTTTTAAATCGGATTCAAATACTGAAATACCACCTAAATTTTGATCAATAGCCAATTGTGTATGCTCAATTGTTGGATTTTTAATATTCTTTTTTGCAGCTTCATAATAAGCCGGAATATTGTTCATTTTAGTTCCGAAATTTTTCAATCGAGTTTCTAAAGTGTCGTAATTTCCATTTAATATTTCTGCGAAAGCACCACATACATTATAATCAGAAGGATTCCATGTATCAGATTTTAGTTCGTTTATTGAAAAAATAGAACTTTCAGCATAATTTTTAATCATATAGAAATCCGTTTTATTATTATCGGACAATTTGTCTACAGAGTAATTATTTAACGAATCTAAATTGGCTTTAGCAAAATCTACCAATTTCTTAGAATAATCAGCATTTGGAATAACCAAAACACAATCATATTTATGAAAACCTACACTAGAAGCCCAACCTGGATTCATTTTCCAAAGATGGTCTACAAAGGTTTTTTTATAATTTTCAAATTCTGAATCTGTTTTAACGTGTTCTTCTTTTTTACAAGATGCCATCAGTAAAACAAGACTTAAAGCAACAATACTTTTTTTCATAAAAATAATTTAATATGCTAATATACAATTTTCAAGTATTATTTAAAACACATTTTAAATTATGAGCCTACTTTAAATTTTCAATTGTGTTTTGCATTTCTCACACAATTGCATTTTTTCGTTATCAATGGTACTAATTTTTTCTGAAGCACTGGTCATAACACAACGTTTGTTTAAACAATGAGATAAGCCCAAGTTGTGACCAAACTCGTGAATAGCAACTTTTTTAAGTCTTGTCAATTCAAGTTTTTTGTCTTTATTTTTTAGTCGAAATGACGAAATAATGGCGCTTTTTCCAGGACAATACGCTAATCCCATAACTCCAAAATCGTTGTATTTCCATTTGGGTTCTTTAATTTTTCCTTGCTTATTATGTTTGGTAATTGAAATGTCTTTGTCCGTTACTCCTAAAACGAAATCTAAACTATCAATTATAGTTCTGTTTTGAATTGCGATTAGGCTATCAGCTCTATATCTTGGTGATTTAATTGTGACATATGCTCGTTTGGGCAACTGAATTTCTGATAAAACAATTGTTTTAATTTTATAAAATTTGAATATTTCTTGAGCTATAACTTTAGCTTTTTCTTTCGGAAATCCATCATAAATTTGAATACCAACAACTTTATTGGCTGTAATTTTATCTGATTTTGAACAAGAAAAAAGCGTTACTAACAATAAGAAGATAACAAATTTCATTTTGAATTTTAAACAAAAAAAGACACAATAATTGTGCCTTTTCTTTTACTAATTTCTTTTAATTTTTACCAAATAATAACCCTTAAGGAATCAGGTTGATACATTGTGCTGCCTGGTTTTATATTAAATGCCTTATGAAACTCAGGAACATTGGCCAACGGACCATTAATTCGATATTTTGCTGGCGAATGTACATCAGTCATTACTTGTTGCGATAAATATTCTTTGGTTCCATTAACCATCCAAGCATAACCATAGGCTAAGAAATAACGTTGGTCTGGTGTTAAACCACTAATTTTTTCGTTAGTTTTAAATTGCTTTGTTTTTTTGAAAGCTTCATATCCCATCACTACTCCACCTAAATCAGCTATGTTTTCTCCTTGTGTAGCGTCTCCGTTTACATTCTTATCGCCTACTTTGAATTTGCTATACTGAGCAACAATTAACGCTGTTTTTTGTTTGAACTTCTTCAAATCTTCAGCGGTCCACCAATTGTTTAAATTTCCTTTGTCATCGTACTGACTTCCTTGGTCATCAAAACCATGTGTAATTTCGTGACCAAAGGTAGAACCACCAATAATTCCATATAAAATAGCGTCATCAGGCATTCTTCCTTCAAATCCTGGAACAATGATATTACATGCTGGAACACAAATTTCATTATTACTTGGATTGTAATAAGCATTATAGGTTTGTGGATACATTCCCCATTCAGTTCGATCAACTGGTTTACCATATTTATTTATCATATAATTATAAGACCATTTGTTGACAGCCATAATGTTTTTTAGATACTCATTTCGTTCAATTGTTACCGAACTCAAATCTTTCCATTTATCAGGATAACCAACTTTCATAACAATTTTGCTCAATTTATCTAAAGCTTTTTTCTTAGTTGGTTCGCTCATCCAATCAAGATTTTTGATTCTAACAGCATAGACATCGCGAATGTTATTACCAATTTCAAGAAGTTTTTCTTTTGTTCCTTTCGGTAAATATTCATCAACATAAACTTGACCGATTAGCTCACCTAAAGCACCATCAGTTTGTTCAACAATGCGCTTCCATCGTGGTTTTTGTGCTTTAATTCCACTCAAAACGGTAGAATAAAATTTGAAATTTTGATCTTCAATTTCTTTGTTTAAATAAGACGCATAGGTATTAACCAAATCCCATTTTAGATAGGTTTTCCAATCGGCAATAGGATATGATTTTAGCATCCCATTAAAAGCTTTATAAAATTCAGGTTGACCAACAATTATTGTATCGGCTTTTGCAATTCCGAAGTCTTTCAATGAAGCATTCCAATCTATATTAGTCGTTATTGCATTTAATTGCGCCACGCTCATTTTATTATAATTCTTAATTGGATCACGTAGTACTTCTAACTTTCGTGATGCCTTAGCTAATTCCGTTTCAAGTTTCATAACTGATGCCGCGTTTTTAATTGCGACATCGTTTTTTACACCAATTAATTGCATCATTTTTTCAATATGCATTACGTATTCCTTTCGAATAGTTACTGTTTCTTCATCGGTGTTAAAATAATAATCTCTTTGTCCTAAACCTAAACCGCCTTGTTGAAGGAAAATAGCATTTTTAGCACTATTTTTATCATCTTGTCCTACATAAAAACCGAAACCAGCTCCAGAACCAATAGTATGCAAATGACCAATTTCTTTCAACAAACTTGGAACATCTTTAATGGCATCAATTTTAGAAAATTCGTCTTTTAAAGGATTTATTCCTAATTTATTTATTGTTGTAGAATCCATTCCAGAAGCATAAAAATCGCCTATTTTTTGTTTGTTACTACCTTTTTCAGCACCAGCTTCAGAAGAAGTTTCACAAATAGATTTTATTTGATTGTTGATGGTGTCCTGAATCATTCTAAAAATACCATTACTTCTCTCAGAGGATGGAATAGGATGTTTTTTAAACCAACCTCCATTAGCATAATTAAAAAAATCATCTGATGGATTGATGGTTGTATCTCTATTAGTTAATAAAGGATCAACAAAAGCGGTTTCTTTCTTGTTACAACTTACAATTGTTACTGTCGCCAAAGTTATAAGTGATAAACGTTGTAATAATTTCATATATGTAAATTTTGATTTGTTAGCGGTCATATATGTTATCGCCTTTACTTATTGGTATTTGTTTGCAACAAACTCTTTTTTAGTAGCGATTTCATATAAAATATTTTAAAATTCAAATTTAATCATTTTTATCTTTCAATATACTTATTGCTATTTATTACTATTTTTTTTACAATAATTTTAATACATCGTTCGTTCTATAAATAGTAAATTGCACCAAATTAAATACCATTATGGATAAAATCAAAATACTTTGGGTGGATGACGAGATTGATTTGTTAAAACCACACATCCTTTTTTTAGAGAAGAAAAATTATGAAGTAACTACTTGTAATAATGGTCGTGACGCAGTAGATATTTTTGCTGAAAACAATTTTGATGTAGTTTTTTTAGATGAAAATATGCCGGGAATGAGCGGATTAGAAACGCTATCTGAAATTAAAGAGAAGAAATCTTCTACGCCAGTAATAATGATTACAAAAAGCGAAGAAGAGTATATCATGGAAGAAGCAATTGGTTCTAAAATTGCCGATTATCTTATCAAACCAGTAAATCCGAATCAGATTTTATTGAGTTTGAAAAAGAATTTAGATCATTCTAGATTGATTTCAGAAAAAACAACTTTAGATTATCAAAAGGAATTTAGAAAAATCGCTTTAGAACTTTCTATGGTAAATTCCTATGAAGATTGGATTGAGCTATACAAAAAGTTAATCTTTTGGGAATTAGAATTAGAAAATATTGAAGATTCTAATTTGATTACAATTTTAGAATCACAAAAAGTAGAAGCCAATTCACAATTTGGAAAGTTTATTGAAAGAAACTATGAAGATTGGTTCAGTCCTAAAGCTGATAAACCTATTCAATCTCATACTCTATTTAGAGAATTAGTTGTGCCCGAATTAGTAAAAAAAGACACCCGAGGCGGAGCCGAACTGAGCAAAGCTAAACCAGTACTTTTCATTGTAATAGACAATTTACGTTATGATCAATGGAAAGCTATGGAAAGTACCATTAATAATTATTACAAATTAGAGAAAGAAACGCCATATTTTGCTATACTTCCAACGGCAACACAATATGCTAGAAATGCTATATTTTCTGGATTGACTCCATTAGAAATGGAAAAGCAGTTTCCTCAATATTGGAAGAATGATGTTGAAGAAGGTGGTAAAAACTTATATGAAGCAGAATTTTTAACAGCACATTTAAAACGTTTGGGATTAAATATAAAACAAGATTATTTCAAAATCACAAATTTGGCTGGAGGTAAAAAATTAGCAGATAATTTTAGAGCCCTAAAAGACAATAATTTAGTTACTGTTGTATACAATTTTGTTGATATGCTCTCTCATGCTAAAACAGAAATGGATGTTGTAAAGGAATTAGCATCAGATGATAAAGCCTACCGTTCATTGACATTGAGTTGGTTTAAAAACTCGCCATTGTTAGATATAATTCAACAAGGTCAAAAACTTGGATTTAAATTAATAATCACAACAGATCACGGAACTATAAATGTAAAAAATCCATCTAAAGTGATTGGTGATAAGAATACAAGTTTAAACTTAAGATACAAAACAGGACGAAGTTTAACTTATGAAGATAAGGATGTTTACGCTATAAAGGACCCAAAAAAAATTGGCTTACCAGCAATAAATATGAGTAGTTCTTATATTTTTGCAAAGAATGATAACTTTTTGGCTTATGTAAACAATTATAACCATTATGTAAGTTATTACAGAAATACCTATCAACATGGTGGAATTTCTCTAGAAGAAGTTATTGTTCCCTTTTTAGTTTTCAATCCGAGATAAAATAGTTGGCAGTATTCAGTGTTAGCAATAATTTTAAAAAAAACTTAGAATGAAAAAATATTTTATATTTTTCTTATTTATATTTCTAGGTTGTCAAAAAGATACAAATAAAGAGAAAAGTAATGTACCAACATTAAGGAAAGAAAAAAGTTTAAAAGAATCTACGAAAACGAATAAAATTGAGAGTGATAATGAGTATTTAGAAAGTATTTATAATTGTGAAAATAATAAGTTTATTTCAGTACTTGAAGAAATTCCCAATCGAAATTCAGATGCTTATAAATTGACAATAATATCGAAAAAAGGAAATAGTAAGTTTACTAAAATTATTGATACACGACCTAAAATGTCGCAAATTCATGAATGTAATAATTTATATACTGAAGTTGGATTTCCATGTGGTGGACCATGTTATTCAAGAGTTTTTGTATTTACAGATAAAAATAGACCAATTGAGCAATATTCTTACGTCCAAAAAGTAAAAAACAATTCCAACTTTATTGCGCACATCAAAAATGAAGAGTTTGAAAAATTGATTATTCATAACTTCACGAACAGTAAAGAATTAAGCGTTAACATTTCTGACGCTATTTTATTGAATAATGGACAAATGGACTCCTTAATTTTTGCAAAAGATAATTTAGTTCTTTACTATATGTCCAATAAAAATAAAAGCATCGTAAAAAAAATAAATTTAAAGTTGATACTTTAAAATAAAAATTATTACAAACTGAGTGACGTAAGATTCACATAAAAAAACTGATAACTAAAATCTAAAACAACAATGGAAATAATTTTCACTTTAGATGAAATCGATGCTGTTGCACAAAAAATCATTTCAGAAAATCCCGAAAAAGTTATTCTTTTTAATGGATTAATGGGCGTTGGAAAGACAACTTTAATAAAATCTTTAGCTAAAAATTTAGGTGTGAATGACGCTACAAGTAGTCCAACCTTTTCTTTAGTTAATGAGTATCAAATATCTAATAATCAATATATTTATCATTTTGATGTTTATCGACTGAAAAATGAAACTGAAGCATTAGATATGGGTATTGATGAATATCTTTATTCTGGAAATTGGTGTTTCATCGAATGGGCAGAAAATATTCCAAATTTAATTCCTGAGGAACATTCTAAAATAAAAATCGTGATGCTTCCAGACGGAAGAAGACATTTAACTTTAACATAGAATAGACAGCTAAATTGAAATTGCTATTGTAATTACTATTTAATTTTTTGTAACTTGTGCCATAATTCATTTGTAACTATGTCACTTACACCTTTTACAAAACAACAACTTCTTCCTCAAGAAGAAAAATTAGAAATTGCTCGTCACAAAAGCGAATTGTTTATTGGTATTCCAAAAGAGACAAGTTATCAAGAGCGACGCATTTGTTTAACCCCTGATGCAGTAAATTCATTAACTTCACACGGACATCGCGTAATGATGGAAGCTGGTGCAGGTGAAAGCTCAAGCTACACCGATAAAGAATATAGTGATGCTGGTGCTGAAATTACAAATGACACTAAAAAGGTGCTTTCTTGTCCGATGCTTTTAAAGGTTGAGCCACCTACTATGGCGGAAATTGAATTGATGAATCCAAATTCTTTAATCATTTCAGCAATTCAATTAAAAACCAGAAAGAAAGAATATTTTGAAGCACTTACCAAAAAGAAAATTACTGCATTAGCATTTGAATACATAAAAGATGAAGACGGTTCTTATCCTGCTGTTAAATCATTGAGTGAAATTGCAGGAACTGCTTCGGTTCTTATCGCAGCTGAATTAATGATAAACAATCAATTTGGAAAAGGATTATTATTTGGAAATATAACCGGCGTTCCTCCTACTGATGTTGTCATACTTGGTGCTGGAACAGTTGGTGAATTTGCTGCAAAAACAGCTATTGGACTTGGAGCAAGTGTAAAAGTATTTGATAATTCAATCACTAAACTAAGACGACTTCAAAATAATTTGAATCACCGAGTTTTTACCTCTACGATTCAGCCAAAATCATTATTGAAAGCATTACGTCGTTGTGATGTTGCTATTGGAGCCATGAGAGGTAAAGATCGTTGTCCTGTAGTGGTTACAGAAACAATGGTTGAGCACATGAAAAAAGGCGCTGTAATTGTTGATGTAAGTATTGATACTGGAGGTTGTTTTGAAACTTCAGAAATCACTACTCATGAAAAGCCAACCTTTATTAAGAGTAATGTTATTCACTATTGTGTTCCTAATATTCCGTCAAGATATTCTAAAACAGCGTCACTTTCTATTAGTAACATTATTACTCCTTATCTCCTTCAAATAGCTGAAGATGGTGGAATAGAAAGCGCTATAAGATGCAATAAAGGACTGAAAAACGGTATTTATTTATACCACGGTATTTTAACAAACAAAGCTATTGGAGACTGGTTTAATCTTCCTGACAGTGATATAAATTTAATAGTTTTTTAAATTAGTATTCCTTCCAAAATAATTTTGTTTAGTTTACATTTGCAAAAAAATTAATAATGAAATTTTATCAAAGATTAGCTTATTATCTTGTAGGTTTGGTTATGGGTGCATTTGTTGTGGCCCTTGTTTTATCTGGTAAAGATACGCGTTGTAATTATTTTCCAAATGCACGCGTTTTAAATGATTTAAGAAATAAACCTTTCAATTATAGTATAGAAGCTTCAAGAAAACTTTCAGAAGATTGGATTGATACCATTGATATAAAAAATACACTTACCTATGGTGATGTAGATTTTGATAAAAGCAATATTGTTTATCAAAAAGGGAAGTTATATATAATTGAAGGAAAAACAACAAAGAATGATACAATTACTTTGAGAGTAATTAATTATCCTAGTAAAGCCGTTTTAGAAGATATTATTAGAAAGAAATAAAAAAAACTCCGATAAATTATCGGAGTTTTTTTTATGTATGAAGTAAATCTATTATTTAATAAATTCAATTTTTTGAGCTTCTTCAACATTAACACTGTCAAAAAAACCTTGCTCATTCATCCAATCATCACTAAATACTTTACTCATATATCTTGAACCGTGATCTGGAAAAATTACAACTACATTACTTTCAGAAGTAAATTCACCTTCTTCAGCAAATTGTTTTACCGCTTGTAAAGCAGCTCCAGAAGTATATCCTACAAATAAACCTTCTGTTTTAGCAATTTCTCTTGTCGTATGAGCACTTTCTTCGTCAGTAACTTTCATGAATTTATCAATAGATTCAAAATCGGTAGCGGTTGGAATTAAATTTTTTCCTAAACCTTCAATTCTGTATGGATAAATCTCATCATTATCAAATTCTTTAGTTTCATGGTATTTTTTCAAAACCGAACCAAAAGCATCAACTCCTAAAATTCTAACGTTTGGATTTTTTTCTTTTAAAAATTTTGCAATTCCTGAAATAGTTCCTCCTGTTCCACTACAAGCAACAAGATGTGTTATTTTTCCTGAAGTTTGTTCCCAAATTTCTGGACCTGTAGTCATATAATGTGCATCAATATTCAATTGATTAAAATATTGATTGATATAAACAGAACCTTTAGTTTCTTCGTGCAAACGTTTTGCAACGTTGTAATAAGAACGCTCATCATCAGCAGAAACATGTGCAGGACAAACATAAACTTTTGCTCCTAAACTACGAAGCATATCGATTTTGTCTTTTGATGATTTTGAACTTACTGCTAAAATACAGTTGTATCCTTTAATAATACTTACCATCGCAATACTAAAACCAGTATTACCTGAGGTAGTTTCAATAATTGTATCGCCAGGAGTTAAAATTCCTTTTCTCTCGGCTTCTTCGATAATATATAATGCAATTCTGTCTTTTGAAGAATGTCCTGGATTGAAGGCTTCAACCTTAGCATAGAAGTTTCCTTCTAAATTTTCGGTTACTTTGTTCAGCTTAATAAGAGGTGTATTTCCTATTAATTCCAAAACATTGTTATAGGCTTTTATTTCTTCTTTCATAAATAAAAAATTAGTGTCGAGGCAAAATTTTTAAAATTAGCTTGCCACAAAACCTTGCAAATTTAATAAATTAATTTTTAATTTTTTCTAAATCTAACAAAAAACTGAATTCTTTGGCAACTTCTTTAAGAGATTCAAATCTTCCCGATGCTCCTCCATGTCCTGCATCCATATTTGTATCCATAAATAATTGTTTAGAATTGGTTTTTAAAACTCTCAATTTAGCCACCCATTTAGCTGGTTCCCAATATTGTACCTGAGAATCATGCAAACCGGTAGAAATATATAAATTTGGATAATCTTGCTCTTTCACATTATCATAAGGCGAATAAGATAACATATAATCAAAATATTTTTTAACATTTGGATTACCCCATTCATCATATTCTCCTGTTGTTAATGGAATAGTATCATCAAGCATCGTTGTTACAACATCAACAAATGGCACTTGAGCAATAACTCCATTGTATAATTCGGGATTCATGTTGATAATCGCACCCATTAATAATCCTCCAGCTGAACCACCTTCAGCATATAAATGTTCTTCAGAAGTATATTTTTCAGCAATTACATGTTTGGAACAATCAATAAAATCGGTAAAAGTATTTTTCTTTTTTAATAATTTTCCATCTTCATACCACATTCTTCCCATGTCTTCACCACCACGAATATGAGCAATTGCATAGATAAATCCTCTATCCAATAAACTTAATCGCGTTGTAGAAAAATAAGGCTCCATTGTCATTCCATAAGAACCATAAGCATACAAAAGAAACGGATTTTTACCATTCAACACCATTCCTTTTCTATAAACCATAGACATTGGAATTTTGGTTCCGTCTTGAGCTGTTGCCCAAATACGTTCTTCTATGTAATTGTTTTTATCAAATTTTCCTCCAAGAACTTCTTGCTCTTTCAAGATAGTTTTCTCTTTAGTACGCATGTTAAAATCAATCACCGATGACGGAATTGCCATAGATTGATAACCGTAACGTAGGATTTCAGTATCAAAATCTATATTAGTTGTGGTGTAAGCTGTATATGTTTCGAGTTCAAAAGGCAAATAATATTCTCCTTCTCCACTCCAAGGCATAATTCGAATTTTATTCAACCCATCAAAACGTTCAGAAACAACCAAATAGTCTTTAAAAATATCAATGCCTTCCAATAAAACCTCTTCTCTGTGCGGAATTAAATCTACCCAATTTTCCTTTGAAGTTTTATCTTCAGGAGTTTTCATCACTTTAAAATTGGTTGCATCATCTTTATTGGTAACTATATAAAAACTATCTTCATAATGTGAAATAGAATATTCTAACTCACGAGTACGTTTTTGAAAAACTTTAAATTGTTTATCAGGTGTTGATGATAAAAGAATTTGAAATTCAGAAGTTAAAGTACTTTCAGAAGAAATAATCAAATATTTTTTAGACTTTGATTTGTAAATAGAAACATTAAAAGTGTCATCTTCTTCGAAATAAACTACAACATCTTCTGATGGATTTGAACCTAATTTATGTTTGTAAATTCTATCAGGACGAAGTGTAATTTCATCTTTTCTTGAGTAAAACAAAGTTTTATTATCACTTGCCCAAGTTGCGCCTCCTGTAGTATTTTCAATTTTGAGAGGAAGAATTTCGTTAGTTTCTAAATTCTTAATTTGAATGGTATATTGACGTCTTGAAACGGTATCAAGTCCAAAAGAAACCCATTGATTATCTTCACTTATACTAATTCCGTTTAAGTTAAAATAAGAATGCCCTTTTGCCATTTCGTTGCAATCAAACATTATTTCTTCCTTGGCATCTAACGAACCTTTTTTTCGAGAATGAATTGGGTAATCCTTACCTTTTTCAAATCTAGTTATGTAATAATAGCCATTGTAAAAATAAGGAACCGACGAATCATCTTCCTTAATTCTTGCTTTCATTTCTTCAAATAAATCTTTTTGAAAATCTTTGGTATGTGCCGTTGATTGATTGTAATAGTCGTTTTCTTTATTCAAATAATCAATAACTTCTGGGTTTTCTCTATCATTTAACCAATAATAATTATCAATTCTAACATGACCATGTTTTTCAAGTTCATGAGGAATAATTTTAGCAATTGGTGGTTGTATTTTTGTACTCATAATTGTATTAAAATTCAAAGCAAATGTATTGCAAACTATTCTTTAATAAATGCTAACTGCTAAGATTGTTATTGACATTGATATTAACATAAAATGATATTGACTTGCTCCGATGAAATTCCTAATTTTGCGAAACTAAATACTTAAAATTATGTTTGGAGATATAATGGGAATGATGGGTAAACTAAAAGAAACCCAACAAAAAATTGAAGAAACTAAAAAAAGATTAGACACTGTTTTAGTAGACGAACAAAGCAATGACGGCTTGTTAAAAGTAACTTTAAATGCGAACAGAAAAATAAAATCGATTGAAATTGATGAAAGTTTGTTGCAAGACAAAGAACAACTTGAAGATTACTTGATTCTTACTTTAAATAAAGCTATAGAAAAGGCAACTAACGTTAACGAAGCTGAATTAGGAGCTGTTGCCAAAGATGGAATGCCAAATATTCCTGGAATGGATATGTTTAAGTAAAAATTCCAAAAATTAAATTCCAAATTCCAATTTTTGATAATTAAAGATTGGAATTTGGAATTTTTAAAATTGAATTTTTGAGAGTGCTTCCATCACATAACTATGCATAACTTCTTTGTAATCTAAATGGGTTACGATACGAAGTTTTCCTTGTCCCATAGAACTAATGTGGATGTTTTTTTGTTTTAATTTTTCAATAACCCATTTATCTTCCAATGATGGTCTTACTGAAAAAATTAAGATATTAGTTTCAATAGGCTCTACTTTTTCAACCCATGGAAGTGAACTTAATAATTCACCTAATTCTTTAGCACGTCTATGATCATCTTCCAATCGAAGCATGTTGTGTTGCAAAGCATACATTCCGGCTGCAGCTAAATATCCTGATTGACGCATACCGCCACCAAATATTTTTCTAATTCGAAGCGCACGTTTCATATCGGCTTTGGTTCCTAATAGTAAGGAACCAATTGGAGCTCCAAGTCCTTTAGACAAACAAACCGAAATTGTATCGAATAATTCGCCAAATTGTTTTGGATGTTGTTTTTTGGCTACCATGGCATTCCACAATCGAGCACCATCCAAATGATATTTTAAATTATTCTCTGTGCAAACTTGTTTTATTTTTCTTAATTCAGCCAAATCATAACAAGCGCCTCCACCTTTGTTTGTTGTGTTTTCAATACTTACTAAAGTAGTCAAAGGTGCGTGATAAAATTCAGGATCATTTATAGCGATTTTTACTAAATCAGCGGTAATCATTCCTCGTTTTCCATCAACCAAACAACAAGAAACACCACTATTAAATGAAGCACCACCGCCTTCATAATGATAAATATGAGAATATTTATCGCAAATTACTTGTTCACCAGGTTGCGTATGAAGCTTGATTGCTGTTTGATTAGCCATAGTTCCACTTGGAAAAAACAAAGCTGCTTCCATTCCAAACAACTGAGCAACAGCAGATTCTAATTCATTTACTGTTGGATCTTGCTTGTAAACATCATCACCTACTTTGGCGTTAAACATAAACTGCAACATTTCGTTGCTAGGT
The DNA here is from genome assembly GCF_044341265.1 of Flavobacterium sp. Classification (GTDB taxonomy): domain Bacteria; phylum Bacteroidota; class Bacteroidia; order Flavobacteriales; family Flavobacteriaceae; genus Flavobacterium. The sequence goes on along the minus strand of NZ_JBIISA010000014.1, from coordinate 4,695 downwards.
TTGGTTACAGTGTCACTAACTAAATTTATTTCCATATCAATTTCTGATGCATTACATTTGCGATTACAAAATTACATTATTTATGACAAATACCGAACAAATTAAAGGTATTGTAGAACGTCTTGGTGCGTTGAGGAGGTATCTTTGACATTGATGCCAAGCTTATCGAGATAACCAACGAAGAGGAAAAGACCTTTGCGCCAGACTTTTGGAACAATGCCAAAGAAGCAGAACTGATTGTAAGAAACCTACGTTCTAAGAAAAAATGGGTGGAAGATTTTGAAAAAGCAAATTCGCTTGCCGAAGAACTTCAAATGACTTATGACTTTTATAAAGAAGGTGATGCCACTGAAGAAGAACTAGATACACAATATGATTTAACCAATAATTTATTGGAAGATATCGAATTCAGAAACATGCTTTCTGATGAAGGTGATAATTTGAGTGCTGTATTGCAAATCACTGCCGGTGCTGGTGGAACTGAAAGTTGTGATTGGGCTTCAATGTTAATGCGAATGTATTTAATGTGGGCTGAAAAACAGAAGTATAAAGTAAAAGAATTAAACTTTCAAGAAGGTGATGTTGCCGGAATTAAAACCGTGACGCTAGAAATTGAAGGTGATTTTGCTTTTGGATATTTAAAAGGTGAAAATGGTGTGCATCGATTGGTACGAATTTCGCCTTTTGATAGTAATGCCAAACGTCATACTTCTTTTGCATCAGTTTATGTTTATCCTTTGGTTGATGATACTATAGAAATTGAAATCAATCCAGCTGATATTGAGATTACAACAGCACGTTCAAGTGGCGCTGGTGGACAAAATGTCAATAAAGTGGAAACTAAAGTTCAATTAGTTCACAAGCCAACCGGAATTCAAATTCAGTGTTCAGAAACGCGTTCGCAACATGACAATAGAAATCGCGCGATGCAAATGTTGAAGTCACAATTGTATGAAATTGAGTTAAAAAAACAATTAGCTCAAAGAGCAGACATTGAAGCTGGAAAAATGAAAATCGAATGGGGTTCGCAAATTAGAAATTACGTAATGCAACCTTATAAATTGGTCAAAGACGTTCGCACTGGAAAAGAAACTAGCGATGTTGATGGTGTAATGAACGGCGAAATTGACGGATTTTTGAAAGCTTATTTAATGATGATGGGACAGAAAGAGGAATAGTGTTCAGTGTTGAAAATACAACCTTTGCAATTGCATCAGTTTCTTTCTAAATTAAAACTAAAATAGCCGATCTATAGTGATCGGCTATTTTTGTTTATGAGCATAAAAAAGACTACCTATTCGGATTCAGTGCTTTATCAATTCTAGCTACCAGATCAGCAATATGAAATTTACTTATTCTATCGGTTGCAGTTGCACTTGCTACTTTTAGTTGAGTTCTTAGTTCTATTAAATGTCCTCTAGCAATTGAAGGCACATCAGTATCTGCAATAACTATTCTTTTTCCGTTAAAATTTGCGACAACATTTCTATCTAAACTAATGGCATCAATTAATTTAGATACAAAACCTTTTTGTAAATTTCTTCTGTAAATATCAATTTCAGAATTTGATTTTAGTTCAGAAAAAATACCTCGTTTTAAATCAGTCAATAACTCATCTACAGAATAATTTGCTTTACTTAAGGAAGAAGTTTCAAGTAAACGTACCATTCGATCAGCAGATAATAAATTAGATAATGTTCCATCCTGTATTCCTTTCATAAGATCTACACCATTATCAGGATTAATTTTTGCTAAAATATTTTGATCCAATAACCAAGAAGGTGTCTTAAAAACTTGTTCATTTAAAAAAGCAACTGCTTCATTTTGTATTGCTGATGGAACAACTTCATATTCATTACCAACCATATCATAAGTTTTTGGAGTCTCGTAAATTCCACCGACATTTTTGGTAACATGACCCATGTAGCGACGAAATTGACCAACCAAAGAGTTGTACAAACCTTCAAGTTCAGAATAATCCTCACCTTTTTCTTTGCTCCATTCAAGCAAATTAGGCAAGATTCTTTTTAAATTTTTAATCCCATATTCAGATGCTTTCATTGCATTATCTCCTAAATCCTCAGTTTGATATCTCGGATCGAATGGACTAGATTCAGTTCCAAACCACAATCTACGATTCTTGTATGCTTCTTTCGTCATTTCATTTAACAATGCTTTTTCATCATCATCAGATTTTGCATCGCTAAAATAAGAATAACCCCATTTTATAGCCCATTTGTCATAATCACCAATTCTTGGAAATAAATCGGTAACACCATCTTCTGGCTGTGCTACGTAATTGAAACGAGCATAATCCATAATGGATGATGTATGTCCGTTTTTCTTCTGAAACTCAGGATTTCTCAACATTTCAACTGGAGTGGCATTACTTGCTCCCATATTGTGACGTAATCCTAGTGTATGACCAACTTCATGAGCAGCAACAAATCGAATTAACTCACCCATTAATTTATCATCAAACTTTTTGTTTCTTGCTTTTGGATCGACAGCAGCTGTTTGTATCAAATACCAATCACGTAATAAACTCATTATGTTGTGGTACCATCCAATATGGCTTTCCATAATTTCACCTGTTCTTGGATCGTGAACATTTGGTCCGTAGGCATTTTGAATTTCAGCAGCAAAATATCGTAGTACAGAAAAACGTGCATCTTCTAAACTCATTGTTGGATCATTTTCTGGCCAATATTCACCACGAATGGCATTTTTCCAGCCTGCAAATTCAAATGCAGCTTGCCAATCATCGATACCTTGTTTTATAAAAGGTTTCCATTTATCTGGAGTGGCTGGATCTAGATAATAAACTATTGGTTTTTTTGGTTCAATTAATTCACCACGCTTTTGCTTTTGAGCATCTTCTTCATTTTTTGGTTCTAAACGCCATCTTACAGCAAAAATGTCAGTGTCAGCTTTTTGCGAATCCTCTTCAAAAACATCATATCCATTAGCGAAATAGCCCACTCTTTTATCAAAAGTACGCTTGCGCATCGGATTTTCTGGAAGTAAAATAAACGAAGTATTTATTTCCATTGTAACCACACCAGCATCTAAAGCGGCAGGAAAATCTGTACCTATTTTTGGTGTTGGAGTTCTTGAAATTTGAGGAGCAACTGTGGTAAATGTTTTTGTTGTTCTGATCTCCGTATTTATCGGAAAACTTTTTACAAACTGTATAAACGACTTATCTTTTTGAAATGCTTGTATACTTAATAATTGTTTATTAATGGGATTTAATGAAAAAATTTGAGTATCCGAATCGAAAGCAGTAGTCATATCGATTACACTAGATAGGTTTTCTTTACCAGATTCAGACTTTTTGTATGCTAAAACATCATAAATTCCAATAATTGGATCAGCACTCGAATTTTTTACTGATTTTGTGATAGGTTTATCTTCATCGGGTGTCGTAATTACATAAGTTATTGAACGTAAGATAATAGTATTGTTCATTCCTTTTTCAAAGCGAACCACCTGACGATTAATCTCTTCACCTCCAAATATTCCACCACCAGCAGGAGTTTTAGAATATCTAGTTATGGTCATAATTTCTTTACCTAGTAGTGATTCAGAAATTTCAAATAAAAATTTATCACCTACTTTGTGTACATCAATTAAACCTTTTTGAGTAACAGCTGTTGAGTCAATAACTTTTTTGTATGGCTTTGGTTCTTTTTTGGCTTCGGGCTTTTTAGCATCAGTAGCAACAGTTGGTGTAGGAGTTTCGTTTTTCTTTTTGTCTTTCTTTTGTGAAAAACTCGAAGTATTTGTCAAAAGAAGTAGACAAAAAACAATTTGGATTGATTTTTTAATCATAAAATTTAGTTTAGTTAATTCAAACAAATATAAATTGAAAAAAGTTGAAACTTTCCAAGTTAATTAAAGTTTAATAAAAAATTATGAATTTATTTAAATTATAAGCTTATCTTTGCACCGAGGATTCCGAAAGGAAGTTACACCTCACCACAATAGCCGATCGCTCCAGATCGGCTTTTGTATTTTATATACCTATTGAAACTAAAAAAGCCACCTTAAAAAGATGGCTTATTATTTTATTTTTAAATTTTGTATTAGTTTCCTGCAACAAAATTTGATTTGAAATTAGTAACTGAAACAATTGCATTATTTGAATAAGAAACTTCTTTAGTAGCAATTGAATTATCAAAATATTTCCACACTCCAGATTTTACTCCATTTGTATATTCAGCAATAGTTTGAATAGTTCCACTTTCAGAATAGGATGTCCATTGTCCATCTAATTTACCATCTTTAAAGAAACCTACTTGTTGTATATTTCCATTATCATAGTAATAAGTTGCTTTTACTAATTGTCCAACAACTTCTAATTGTGGTTCTCCTTTTGCAAAAATTACACCTGAAACCATCATTAACGCAATTAAAATTATCTTTTTCATAAGTAGTTTGGGTTTTTAATTAATATTTCGATAACAAATATACATTTAATTTTACAATAAAAAAACTTTTACTTAACAATTTAGTAACATTAAATAAATTTTAACTTTTCTTACAAAAAAAAGCCGATGAATTTCAGAGGGCACTGAAAAAGTCCTTTAAGTAATAAGTATAATAATTTAAGGAGTAGAAAACTTAGTTTTTCTGCTCTTTTTTTTGTATATTTAGCTGTAATTATAGAGTTTTATAGATGTTATTAAAGCA
>NZ_JBIISA010000074.1:0-23413 GCF_044341265.1 Flavobacterium sp. | reverse complement strand
ACTTCAGGATTAGATGCAGACACTACTTCAAATTTAAGAAGAGCTTGTTTTAAAGCTGGAATCAAATTAGAAGTTGTTAAAAACACTCTATTAGAAAAAGCTATGGAAGCTTCTGATAAGGAATATGGAGATTTACCTTCAGTTCTTAAAGGAAATTCATCAATCTTTATTTCTGATGTTGCTAACGCACCAGCAAAAATAATTAAAGACTTTAGAAAAAAATCAGATAAGCCACAATTTAAAGGAGCTTTCATCAATAATGAAATATATATTGGAGAAAATCTTTTAGATAGTTTAGCTTCACTTAAATCTAAAGAAGAAGTTATTGGAGAAATCATTGGATTACTTCAATCTCCAGCTAAACGCATCATTTCTGCTTTATTAAATAATGCAGAACAAAAAGGTGAGGCAGCTGAATAATTAGCGCACAAGTAAACAAAAATAGAATTAAAAACATTTTAAACGATAGAAAAAATGGCAGATTTGAAACAATTCGCAGAACAATTAGTTAACTTAACTGTAAAAGAAGTTAACGATTTAGCTACAATTTTAAAAGATGAGTATGGTATCGAACCAGCTGCTGCAGCTGTAGTAGTTGCTGCTGGTGGTGGAGATGCTGGTGCTGCTGAAGAGCAAACAGAATTCACTGTAGTATTAAAAGACGCAGGAGCTTCTAAATTAGCAGTTGTTAAAGCGGTTAAAGAATTAACTGGTTTAGGATTGAAAGAAGCTAAAGATATGGTAGATGGTGCTCCAGCTAATATTAAAGAAGGAGTTACTAAAGCTGAAGCTGAAGGTTTGAAAAAATCTTTAGAAGAAGCTGGAGCTGTTGTTGAGTTAAAATAACTCTAACATAGTTTTAGAACAAGGTTTAGGTCTTGAGTTTAACCACTCAATGGCCTAAACCATTTTTCGTATAATAAAATTATACTCTAAAAGTTATCTTAAAAGAGTTTAAATACGAAAAAGCTTTTAGTCAATACGAAGAAGAAAATTTACAGATACTGGTTTATTTTTAAGATGTATTGATAATAAAAGAAAGTATACATTACACAAAACAATTACTTTTTTTTAATCAAAATTTTGTCCATTGATGATAACAAATCAGACTGAAAGATTGAATTTTGCCTCTACAAAAAACATTCCTCAATATCCAGATTTTCTAGATGTTCAGGTTAAATCGTTTCAAGATTTTTTCCAATTGGAAACCAAATCTGACGAAAGAGGCAACGAAGGTTTATACAATACCTTCATGGAAAATTTTCCAATTACTGATACAAGAAACCAATTTGTATTAGAATTCCTTGATTACTTTGTTGATCCACCACGTTACACTATTCAAGAGTGTATCGAAAGAGGTTTAACGTATAGTGTACCTCTTAAAGCACGCCTTAAATTATATTGTACTGATCCTGAACATGAGGATTTTGAAACTATAGTTCAAGACGTTTATTTAGGTACGATTCCTTACATGACGCCAAGCGGAACATTTGTTATAAATGGTGCTGAGCGTGTTGTTGTTTCGCAATTACACCGTTCTCCAGGAGTTTTCTTTGGACAATCATTCCATGCAAATGGTACAAAATTATATTCTGCAAGAGTAATTCCTTTTAAAGGTTCTTGGATAGAATTTGCTACAGATATCAATAACGTAATGTATGCGTACATTGATAGAAAGAAAAAATTACCTGTAACAACTCTTTTACGTGCTATCGGATTTGAAAGAGATAAAGACATTCTTGAGATATTTGATCTTGCAGAAGAAATCAAAGTTTCAAAAACTGGTCTTAAAAAATATGTTGGTAGAAAATTAGCAGCGAGAGTATTGAATACTTGGCACGAAGATTTCGTGGACGAGGATACTGGAGAGGTTGTTTCTATTGAGCGTAACGAAATTATATTAGATAGAGATACTATATTAGATAAAGATAATGTAGAAGAGATTCTTGACGCTGATGTGAAAGTAATCTTGTTACACAAGGAAGAAAATAATCAAGTTGATTATGCTATCATCCACAACACATTACAAAAAGATCCAACAAACTCTGAAAAAGAGGCTGTTGAACACATATATAGACAATTACGTAATGCTGAACCGCCTGATGAGGAAACAGCTCGTGGTATTATTGATAAATTGTTCTTCTCTGACCAACGTTATAACTTAGGTGAAGTAGGTCGTTATAGAATGAACAAAAAGTTAAACCTTGATATTCCAATGGAAAAACAAGTTTTAACTAAAGAAGATATCATTACTATCATTAAATATTTGATCGAATTAATCAATGCGAAAGCAGATATTGATGATATTGATCACTTATCAAACCGTCGTGTTAGAACAGTTGGAGAACAACTTTCTCAACAATTTGGTGTTGGTTTAGCTCGTATGGCTAGAACTATTCGTGAGAGAATGAACGTTAGAGATAACGAGGTGTTTACACCAATCGATTTGATTAATGCTAAAACATTATCATCGGTTATCAACTCTTTCTTTGGAACTAACCAGTTATCTCAATTTATGGATCAAACTAATCCATTAGCTGAGATTACACACAAAAGAAGATTATCAGCACTTGGACCAGGTGGACTTTCTAGAGAAAGAGCTGGTTTCGAGGTTCGTGACGTTCACTATACTCACTACGGAAGACTTTGTCCAATTGAAACTCCTGAGGGACCAAACATTGGATTGATTTCATCTCTAGGTGTTTATGCGAAAGTTAATGGAATGGGATTCATCGAAACTCCTTACCGTAAGGTTACAAATGGAGTTGTTGATTTAGAATCTACACCTACATATTTAAGTGCAGAAGAAGAAGAAGGTAAAATGATTGCTCAAGCAAACATCGAAATGGACGCTAAAGGAGCTATCACTGCTGATACGGTTATTGCTCGTGAAGAAGGTGATTTCCCTGTTGTAAAACCAACTGAAATTCATTACACTGACGTTGCACCAAATCAGATTGCTTCTATTTCAGCTTCATTAATTCCTTTCTTGGAGCATGATGATGCTAACCGTGCGTTGATGGGATCAAACATGATGCGTCAAGCCGTTCCATTATTACGTCCAGAAGCTCCAATCGTTGGAACAGGTCTTGAAAGACAAGTTGCTTCTGATTCAAGAGTATTGATTAATGCTGAAGGAAACGGAACTGTTGAGTATGTTGATGCTAATATGATTACTATCAAATACGACAGAACTGAAGAAGAAAGAATGGTAAGTTTTGACCCAGATGAAAAAACATACCAATTAATCAAATTTAGAAAAACGAATCAAAGTACTTCTATTAACTTGAAACCAATCGTAAGAAAAGGTGATAGAGTTCAATTAGGTCAAGTTCTTTGTGAAGGTTACGCAACTCAAAACGGAGAATTAGCTATCGGTAGAAACCTTAAAGTAGCATTTATGCCATGGAAAGGTTACAACTTCGAGGATGCGATTGTAATCTCTGAAAAAGTTGTTCGTGATGATATTTTTACTTCTATCCACGTAGATGATTATTCATTAGAAGTTAGAGATACAAAATTAGGTAATGAAGAGTTAACTAATGATATTCCTAACGTTTCTGAAGAAGCTACTAAAGATTTAGATGAAAACGGAATGATTAGAATTGGAGCTGAAGTTAAACCTGGCGACATCCTAATCGGAAAAATTACACCAAAAGGAGAATCAGACCCAACTCCAGAAGAAAAACTTTTAAGAGCTATCTTCGGTGATAAAGCTGGTGATGTGAAAGATGCTTCATTAAAAGCTTCTCCATCATTACACGGTGTAGTTTTAGACAAAAAATTATTCGCAAGAGCAGTAAAAGACAAACGTAAGCGTACAAAAGACAAAGACGATTTGACTGCTTTAGAAATGGAATTCGAAACTAAATTTGTTGATTTAAAAGACAGATTAATCGAGAAACTTTTTGTTATTGTTGACGGAAAAACATCGCAAGGTGTTATGAACGATTTAGGAGAAGAAGTTTTACCAAAAGGTAAAAAATATTCTAAAAAAATGCTTCAATCTGTTGAGGATTTCGCTCACTTAACAAAAGGACAATGGGTTGCTGATGATGATACTAACCGTTTGGTTAATGATTTGATTCACAACTACAAAATCAAGTTAAACGATTTACAAGGAGCTTTACGTAGAGAAAAATTCACTATTACTGTTGGAGATGAATTACCAGCTGGAATCTTGAAATTAGCGAAAGTTTATATCGCTAAAAAGCGTAAATTGAAAGTTGGGGATAAAATGGCAGGACGTCACGGTAACAAAGGTATTGTTGCTCGTATTGTTCGTCATGAAGATATGCCTTTCCTTGAAGATGGAACTCCAGTTGATATCGTATTGAATCCACTTGGTGTACCTTCTCGTATGAACATTGGACAAATTTATGAAACTGTACTTGGATGGGCAGGACAAAAATTAGGTCGTAAATATGCAACGCCAATCTTTGATGGTGCAACTTTAGATCAAATTAATGAACTAACAGACGAAGCAGGAATCCCAAGATTTGGTCATACTTATTTATATGACGGAGGAACAGGTGAACGTTTCCACCAAGCTGCAACAGTTGGAGTTATCTATATGTTGAAACTTGGACACATGGTTGACGATAAGATGCACGCACGTTCTATCGGACCATACTCACTTATTACGCAACAACCACTTGGAGGTAAAGCTCAATTTGGAGGTCAACGTTTTGGAGAGATGGAGGTTTGGGCTCTTGAGGCTTATGGTGCTTCAAGTACTTTAAGAGAAATCTTAACTGTTAAATCGGATGACGTAATTGGTAGAGCTAAAACTTACGAAGCAATCGTTAAGGGTGAAACTATGCCAGAACCAGGATTGCCAGAATCATTCAATGTATTGATGCATGAATTGAAAGGTCTTGGATTAGACATTAGATTAGAAGAATAAAAAAGAATGCAGTATTCAGTTCCGATTTTTTCGGAGCTGAATACTTATTATAACAAGTTTTTAAAGATTTATACCCGTAAACCGTTCCGATTTTTTATAGATTTTTATTTATAACTAGCACCTCCAAATTTTAGATTTGAGGTTTAGAGAAGTAATTCGAGGTAGTAACTTAATGGTTAAGTTTTTTTAGGAAAGCAAAAATCATAAATCTAAGTTCAATTAATGTAGTAAATCAATAGTAAAAACTATGATGAATAATAGAAATAATAACAAAGACAACAAGCAAACCACAATTAAAAGATTCAATAAAATTACTATTGGATTAGCTTCTCCAGAATCAATTTTGGCAGAGTCTCGTGGTGAGGTTTTGAAACCAGAAACTATTAATTATAGAACTCATAAACCAGAACGTGATGGTCTATTCTGTGAAAGAATTTTCGGTCCAGTAAAGGATTTTGAGTGTGCTTGTGGAAAATATAAAAGAATTCGCTACAAAGGTATCGTATGTGACCGTTGTGGTGTTGAAGTAACTGAGAAAAAAGTACGTCGCGATAGAGTAGGACACATCAACCTTGTTGTGCCTATTGCTCACATTTGGTATTTCCGTTCACTTCCAAATAAAATTGGTTATATCCTTGGACTTCCATCTAAGAAATTAGATATGATTATCTACTACGAAAGATATGTAGTAATCCAAGCAGGTATTGCTAAAAATGCAGAAGGTGATGCTTTACAACGTCTTGACTTTTTAACAGAAGAAGAATATCTAAATATTTTGGATACGCTTCCAATGGAAAACCAATATCTTGACGATTTTGATCCTAATAAATTTGTTGCCAAAATGGGAGCAGAATGTATCATGGATTTATTAGCAAGAACTGATTTAGATGCACTTTCTTACGAGTTAAGACATAGTGCAAACAATGAAACTTCTAAACAAAGAAAAACAGAAGCATTAAAAAGATTACAAGTTGTTGAATCTTTCCGTGACTCTAACTTAAACAGAGAGAACCGTCCAGAATGGATGATTCTTAAAGTTGTACCTGTTATTCCACCAGAATTGCGTCCATTGGTGCCACTTGATGGTGGTCGTTTCGCAACTTCAGATTTGAATGACTTGTACCGTAGAGTTATCATCAGAAACAACCGTTTGAAAAGATTAATGGAAATCAAAGCTCCAGAAGTTATCTTAAGAAACGAAAAACGTATGTTACAAGAATCAGTAGATTCATTATTTGATAACACTCGTAAAGCTTCTGCTGTTAAAACAGAATCAAATAGACCATTAAAATCTTTATCAGACTCATTAAAAGGTAAACAAGGTCGTTTCCGTCAAAACTTACTTGGAAAACGTGTGGATTATTCTGCTCGTTCGGTAATTGTTGTTGGACCAGAAATGAAATTGTTCGAATGTGGTCTTCCTAAAGATATGGCTGCTGAACTATACAAACCATTCGTTATTCGTAAGTTAATCGAAAGAGGAATTGTTAAAACAGTTAAGTCGGCTAAGAAAATAATTGACAAAAAAGAGCCAGTAGTTTGGGATATCTTAGAAAATGTAATTAAAGGACATCCAGTATTACTGAATCGTGCTCCTACCTTACACAGACTTGGTATTCAAGCTTTCCAACCAAAATTAATTGAAGGAAAAGCTATCCAATTACACCCATTAGTATGTACGGCGTTCAACGCGGATTTTGATGGTGACCAGATGGCGGTTCACTTGCCACTTGGACCAGAAGCTATTTTAGAGGCACAATTATTAATGTTGGCTTCTCACAATATCTTGAATCCAGCGAATGGTGCTCCAATTACTGTACCTTCTCAAGACATGGTTCTTGGTCTTTATTATATGACCAAAGAAAGATTGACTACTGAAGGACACGTAATTTTAGGTCAAGATTTAACTTTCTACTCTGCAGAAGAAGTAAATATTGCTTTGAATGAAGGTAGATTAGAATTGAATGCTCGTGTGAAAGTACGTGCTAAAGATTTTAATGAAAATGGAGAGTTAGTTTACAAAGTTATTCAAACAACTGCAGGTAGAGTACTTTTCAACGAAGTAGTTCCTCCAGCTGCAGGATACATAAATGAAGTATTAACTAAAAAATCTTTACGTGATATTATTGGAAAAATCCTTGCAGTAACAGATGTTCCTACAACGGCTGCTTTCCTTGATAACATGAAAGATATGGGTTATAAATTCGCTTTCAAAGGTGGATTGTCATTCTCATTAGGTGATATTAGAATTCCTGAACAAAAAACTAAATTAATTGCTGATGCTCGTGTTCAAGTAGAAGGTATTTCTATGAACTATAACATGGGACTTATCACAAATAACGAACGTTACAATCAGGTTATTGATATTTGGACTTCTGCAAATGCTCAATTAACAGAATTAGCAATGAAAAATATTAGAGAAGACCAACAAGGTTTCAACTCTGTATATATGATGCTTGACTCTGGAGCGCGTGGATCTAAAGAGCAAATTCGTCAGTTAACTGGTATGCGTGGTTTGATGGCTAAGCCTAAAAAATCTACTGCTGGTGGTGGTGAAATTATTGAAAATCCAATTCTTTCTAACTTTAAAGAAGGTCTTTCTATCCTTGAGTACTTTATTTCTACTCACGGTGCGCGTAAAGGTCTTGCAGATACGGCTCTTAAAACTGCCGATGCTGGTTACTTAACTCGTAGATTACATGACGTTTCTCAAGACGTAATTGTAAACTCTGTAGATTGTGGTACTTTAAGAGGAATTGAAGTTTCTGCTTTAAAGAAAAATGAAGAAATTGTTGAAACATTAGGAGAAAGAATTTTAGGACGTGTTGCTTTGCAAGATGTAATCAATCCTTTAACTTCTGATATTGTTATCCACGCAGGTGAACAAATTACTGAAGCTATCGTTAAAATTATTGAAGAATCTCCAATTGAAAAAGTGGAAGTACGTTCTCCTCTAGTTTGTGAAGCTAAAAAAGGTATTTGTGCTAAATGTTACGGAAGAAACTTAGCAACTGGAAAAATGACTCAAAAAGGTGAAGCTGTTGGTGTTATCGCTGCACAGTCAATTGGTGAGCCAGGAACACAGTTAACACTTCGTACATTCCACGTCGGTGGAGTTGCTGGTGGAGTTTCTGAAGAATCTAGCGTTATTGCAAGATTTGGTGGAAAACTAGAAATTGAAGATTTAAAAACTGTTGTTGGTGAAGATGCTGATGGAAACAAAGTAGATATCGTAGTTTCTCGTTCAACAGAATTAAAATTAATTGATGTTAAAACAGGAATTCTTTTAAGTACTCATTACATTCCTTATGGTTCTGTTATCAGTGTAAAAGATGGTGACGTAGTTGAAAAAGGAGCTGCTATTTGTAAATGGGATCCATATAATGGTGTAATTGTTTCTGAATTTACAGGAAAAATTGCTTATGAAGATTTAGAACAAGGACAATCGTTCCAAGTTGAAATCGATGAGCAAACAGGTTTCCAAGAAAAAGTAATTTCTGAAGGAAGAAACAAAAAATTAATTCCAACATTATTAGTTTACGGTAAAGATGGAGAACTTATTCGTTCTTACAATTTACCAGTTGGAGCTCACCTTATGGTAGAAGATGGAGAGAAAATTAAAGCAGGTAAAATCCTTGTGAAAATTCCTCGTCGTTCTTCTAAAGCTGGTGATATTACTGGAGGTTTGCCAAGAATTACAGAGTTGTTAGAAGCTCGTAATCCTTCTAATCCTGCTGTAGTTTCAGAAATTGATGGTGTAGTTTCTTTTGGAAAAATTAAGAGAGGTAACCGTGAAATCATCATCGAATCTAAATTTGGTGAGGTTAAGAAATATCTAGTAAAATTATCTAGTCAAATTCTTGTTCAAGAAAATGACTTCGTAAAAGCTGGAGTTCCTTTATCTGATGGTGCAATCACTCCAGACGATATTTTAAGAATTCAAGGGCCATCTGCTGTTCAACAGTACTTGGTTAACGAAATTCAAGAAGTTTACCGTCTTCAAGGTGTAAAAATCAATGATAAACACTTTGAGGTTGTTATTCGTCAAATGATGCGTAAAGTAAGAGTTGAAGATCCAGGAGATACTTTATTCTTAGAAGAGCAATTAATTCACACAAGTGATTTTATCGTTGAAAATGATAAATTATACGGAATGAAAGTGGTTGAAGATGCAGGTGATTCTGAAAATCTTAAACCAGGTCAAATCATTTCTCCACGTGAATTAAGAGATGAAAATTCATTATTGAAACGTAATGATAAAAATTTAGTTGTAGCTCGTGATGTTATTACTGCTACTGCAACTCCTGTATTACAAGGTATTACAAGAGCTTCGCTTCAAACTAAATCATTCATTTCTGCAGCATCGTTCCAAGAAACAACAAAAGTATTGAATGAAGCAGCTGTTGCTGGTAAAGTAGATACTTTAGAAGGATTGAAAGAAAATGTAATCGTTGGTCATAGAATTCCAGCAGGTACAGGTATGAGAGATTACGATCACATCATAGTTGGATCTAAAGAGGATTACAATGAGTTAATGGCGAATAAAGAAGAATATATTTATTAATCATGAGTGATAATAATCAACCACAACCGGGACAAATAAACATTGAGCTTGATGAAAAAGTTGCTGAAGGAATTTATTCTAATCTAGCAATTATCAATCATTCTCCATCAGAGTTTGTTTTAGATTTTGTGACCATCATGCCTGGTGTTCCAAAATCAAAAGTAAAATCGAGAATTATTTTAACTCCTCAACATGCTAAAAGGTTTCTTAAAGCACTTGGAGAAAACATTCACCGATTTGAAGTGGCTCATGGCGAAATAAAAGATTCCGAGCAACCGCCAATTCCTTTAAACTTTGGTCCAACAGGACAAGCTTAATAAATCAAAACTCCTCAAGAAATTGAGGAGTTTTTTTTATGTGTTTTCTATTATAAAACCGATTAAAAACCTATTTAATCGATAAACGTGATTGTTGATAAATGTTAACAAAAAGCTAACATAAAACATACGTTTTGAGAGGTTTAGTTTTTAACTTTGTACTTCAAAATCAAAAAAAATCATAATTTTATGAAAAAACATTTACAAGTTATTAATTCAATGCGACCGCTCTTTTGGAGCTTAGCATTATTATTACTATTTTTTTCAACAAATGCTGTTGGACAAGCTTTTAGTGGAACATATAGTTTTGCCGGTACTGTAGGAAATGTTAGTAGTTTGCCATATAATGGGACTGCTATTACTAACTTAACAGTTAATCCTTTGGTTAAAGTTTCAGTATCCACATCAAGTAGTAGTGGAAATTCTAGAGCAACAAATTGGCCAACTGGTTCAGTAAATGGTGGAGCAATTGGCGGAAATGTTGATTTAGGTAAATACTACGAATTTAGTATTACTGCTAGCGCAGGGTATACAATTTCAAATCCATCAATTCAATTTGGAGTTGGTAGAAGTGGAGAAGGTCCGAGAAGGTTTCAATGGAGAACAAGTTTAGATACTTATGCTTCGTTAATACCTGTAACAACAACTGGTGCTAGTTTAACAAACGTATCTAATGTATTAGAATCGCCAGATGCGAATAGTGGTTACACAGGAAATGTAGTGAGTGTTTCAAATACAGGTATTTCAACGATTACTTTCAGATTTTATGCTTATGGTGCAGAGACTAATGCTGGTACTGGAGGTCTTCAAGGTAATTTAATTTTTAATGGAACTCTAGTAGCAACTACTACACCTATTATTACAGGTGCTGCAACTGCAACTGCTTTTACAACAACATATGGAACAGCTTCTACAGTTCAATCTTTTGCAGTTTCAGGAGCTGATTTATCTGCAAATTTAGTTGCAACAGCTCCAGCTGGTTTTGAAGTTTCTAATGACGGAACCACCTATGGTGCTACAACTTCTTTTCCACAAATTTCTGGAAGTGCAAGTGGTACTTTAAGAATTAGATTAAAAGCTGATGCTCCTGTTTCTGGTTCTTATAATTCTCAAAATATTGTTCTTTCAAGCACTGGAGCATCTCCAGTAAATATTGCAACAGCATCAACTGGAAACATTGTTTCTCCTGCTACAATTACTATCACAGCAAATAATCAAAATGTTGCTTTTGGAACACCTGTTGCAACAGTTATTGGTTTAGGTTCTTATACATCTTCAGGATTTGTTAATAGTGAAAATGCATCTGTAATTGGAGGTTCTGTATCTTATACAACGTCTTATACAGATACTACTCCAACTGCTACTTCTGGTGTTACTATTACTCCTGATGTGTCATCGTTAACAGCTACAAATTATAGTTTTTTGGCTGCTGATGGAACTATCTCAATTATCTCTTCGCCAACACCATCAATTACTAGTGGATTAACTTTTAGTTCAGTATATGGAACTGTTGCGTCGATTTATACAATTACTGCTTCTGAATCACCAACTAGTTATAGTGCATCTGGTTTGCCAGGTGGATTGACTTTAAATACTACAAATGGTGAAATTTCAGGAACACCAACAGCTACTCCAGGTGCTTATAATGTTTTGATTTCAGCATCTAATGGTGCTGGCATAGGTGATAGTCAAACATTAGTTTATACAATTATAGCTAAAGAATTAACAATTTCTGGAGCTATTGCTGATAATAAAATTTATGATAGGACTAATGTTGCTACAATTTCTGGTTCAAGTTTAGTTGGAATATTTGGTAGTGATAATGTATCTGTTTCTAATACTGGAACATTTGCAACTATTAATGTTTCAAATGGTGTCTCAGTTACTTCAACTCAAACATTAAGTGGTTTGGATGCTGGAAAGTATAGTTTGACTTTACCTACTGGATTAGCAGCAGATATTACAGCTAAAGAAGTAACTATTTCTGGTGCAGCTGCTCAAAACAAAGCTTTTGACGGAAATACAACTGCTACCATAACAGGTACATTAAATGGAGTAATAGCTCCAGATGCAGTAACTTTAACTTTATCAGGTACATTTGCTAGTTCAGCAATTGGAACTGGAATTACTGTTACATCAACTTCTACAATTGGAGGTGCAAATTCTGGAAACTATTCATTGACTCAGCCAACAGGTTTGATCGCAAATATTACTGTGCCATCAGTTCCTTTATTACAATGGAATACTTTTGGAAATGCAGGAACTGAAACAACAGAACCAAGTGCTACTAATGATGCTAATATGTTATCTTCTAGTTTGAATTTTACAGGAAGTACGGTATCACCTGCAGGAAATGGAAATCGTTTTGGAGGTACTTGGGGTTCACAAACTTCCATAGCAACTAATCAATATATCCAATTTACAGCTACACCAGCAGTAGGTTATTTATTTACACCTACTTCATTTGTTTTTATTTGGGATAGATCTGGAACTGGTCCAACGAGTGTAGCTTTAAGATCATCAGCTGATAATTATACCTCAGATTTAGGTGTGATTACTGGATTAACACCTAGTACAACTTTATTCAGAACAATAACGATTTCTGGTTTAACAGCGTTGTCTAGTGCAACAACTTTCAGACTTTATGCATATGATGGTACAGGAGGTACAGCTGGATTTGATTGCGCTTCTTCTCAAAATAATGTGGTTTTAAATGGATATATGGAGTTAGCTCCACCACCAGCTATTGCTGCTTCAGGAACTTTATCTGCACTATCAACTGTATACGGAACACCATCTTCAGAAACTTCTTTCTCTGTTTCTGGAACTTTCATGCAAGCTGGAATTTTAGTTACACCTCCAGCTGGATTTGAAGTTTCCTTATCATCAGGTTCTGGTTTTGCTTCTTCAGTAACTGTTGGTGCAGCTGGAACTATTTCTTCAACACCAGTTTATGTGCGTTTAAGCGCTACTGCATCAGTTATTAATTCTCCTTATTCTGGAGATATTGTATTGTCTAGTTCTAATGCTACTTCTGTAAATGTAGTTACTGTTTCAAGTACGGTTACTGCTAAGGAGTTAACAGTGACTGGACTATCAGCAAATAATAAAGTTTTTGATGGAAATACAGCTGCGACTTTATCAGGTTCAGGTTCTTTAGTTGGTGTAATCAATGGCGATGTGGTTTCTTTAGATGGAACACCTGTTGGAACTTTCGCAAGTTCTGCTGTTGCAAATGCAATTGCTGTTTCAGTAACTGGATACTCAATTAGTGGAGCTGGTTCTGCTAACTATTTCCTTACTCAGCCTTCTTTAGTAGCTGATATTACAAGTGAACCTTCACCAGTAATTTCTAGTGTTTTAACAGCATCTGCTACTTATGGTGTTTCGGCTGCAACATACACAATAACTGCTTCAGAGTCGCCATCAAGTTTTAATGCTACTGGTTTACCTGCAGGATTATCTGTAAATACATCTAATGGTGAAATCACAGGTACCCCAACAGGATTACCTGGATTGTATACAGTTACTATTTCTGCTACAAATGGAGGAGGAACAGGAACTGCAACTTTAAATTATACTATTTTAGCTAAAGAACTTACTATTACAGGTGCTGTGGCTGATAATAAAATTTATAATAAATTAAATACAGCAACAATTTCTGGTTACACTTTGGTTGGTGTTGTAGGTACAGATGATGTTACAGTTTCTAATACAGCTACATTTGCCTCTGTTGATGTTGCTAATGGTATTTCTGTTACTTCTACACAAACTTTAAGTGGAGCAGATATTGCAAAATATACACTAACACTTCCAACAGGATTGTCAGCAAATATTACTCCAAAGTCACTAACACTAACTGGAGCAGTTGCTCAGAACAAACCTTTTGATGGAAATACTAATGCAACAATATCAGGTACTTTAACAGGAATTATTTCTGGTGATGTTGTTACATTAATTGGAACAGGAACTTTCGCATCTTCTGCTGTAGCTAATGGAGTTGCTGTAACTTCAACATCAACATTAGGTGGAGTAAGTTCAGGAAATTACTCTTTAACTCAGCCAACAGGTCTTATTGCTAATATTACTCCTCCTGCATTATTACAATGGAACACTTTTGGTAATGCTGGAACTGAAACAACAGAGCCAAGTGTATTTAATAATGCAAATGTTACTGCTGCAAATTTAACTCAAGGTACAATTACGGCTGCAGGTAATCCAAATCGTTTCGGTGGTTCAGGTTGGTTTAATACTGGTAATACAGCTGCTGGAAGTACTTTAACGGAAGCTATTGCAGGTAATGATTATGTACAATTTGTTGTAACACCCAATTCAGGATATACTTTTACAGCGACATCATTTTCATTTTTATGGGATTTTTCAGGTACAGGTCCAAGATCAGTTACTTTAAGATCATCAGCTGACGGATTCGCTTCAGATTTAGGAACTTTAAATAATTTAACGGCTAGTACTTCGGTATTTAGAACTATTTCTATTACATCATTAGTAAATGTTTCAACTCCAACAACGTTTAGACTTTATGGTTTTGGCGGAACTAATACTGGTGGAACAGGAGGATTTGATACCGGAGTTAGTCAAAATAATGTAATTCTGTACGGTACTACAGCTGAATTAACTGGGCCGACAGCATCTATTATTTCAGGAACTACTTCTATTTGTGAAGGTGATAGTGCCGCTATTTCGGTAACGTTAACAGGAGGAACAAGTCCTTTTACAATTGAATATACTGATGGAACTACTGTATTTACAGAAACTAATTATATTAGTGGAACAAATATTATTGTTTCACCATTAACTACTTCAACTTATACCATAGTGTCAGTTACAGATAGCTTAGCGTTAACAGGAACTGGAAATAGTGGTTCTGCTGTAATAACTTTGTTGCCAAATTTAACTTATTATGTTGATAATGATGGTGATGGTTATGGCGATCCACTAGCTCCAACTTTTCAATCTTGTGTTCCTTTCCCAGGTTATGTAACCTTAGGAACAGATTGTAACGATGCTAATGCAGCTATTAATCCAGGAGCAGTTGATGTTTGCTACGACGGAATCGATAACGATTGTAATGGAGTTATTGACAATGTAGGACTTCCAGGTGGTTGTACGCCAATTGTTGGTTCATTGCCAGCAGGAACATGCGGTACGACTCTTTCAGGTTGGTTCTCAACGGTTACTGCAAACTGGACAAATTTTGCACAAGGATATAGATTCAAAATCACTAAAGTGGATATGAACACTAATTTACCAATTGCTGCATCAGTTATCATTGACAGACCAGTAAATAATATTTCTTTGGCTAACGTTCCAGGTACAACTTACAACTCAAGATATATGTTTGAGATTGCAGTACGATACAACAACGTATGGCAACCCTTCTTTGGAGCGCCATGTTTCTTAAACACTCCAAATCCAGTTTCAACTATTGGAGCACAATGTGGAAGCACGTTAACAGCAATGAACCAATGGATTAATGCAGCAGCAGTTTCTAGTGTTACTGCTTATAGATTTAGAGTTACCAGAGTAATTGCTGGTGTTCCAACAGGAGCTTCACAAGAAATTACTCAAGGTATGAATAGGTTCAACATGACGCAATTGTCAGGTATCTTGTTTGATAGTACTTATAGAGTAGAAGTTTCATTAAGAAATACCGATGGTACCTTCTTACCTTATGGTACACCATGTGATATCAATACGCCAGCTTATCCTACTACACAAGTTAGAACGGTTCAATGTAATAACTATCAAGTTACAAGTAACTCAGAGTTAATTATTGCAGACGGAGTAAATGGAGCAACCATGTACAGATTTAGAGTTTACAACGGAGTAGATTATGATACGTTCTTTGATAACACATTAAATCGTTTTACATTAAACAACTTCCCTGGATTAATTCCAAACGGAGAAAGTTATTCTGTGCAAGTTGCGGTTAAGTTACCAAATGAGCCAAATTTTGGTCCATACAATAAAGTGTGTACCATCAAAACTCCAATGCAAGCAAGAGCTATTGCTTCAGATGTTCAATTAGAAGTAGTAAATGTATTTGAGGCTTTGGCTTATCCAAATCCATTTGCAGAAAACTTCAAGTTGGATGTAAAAACTAACAGCGAAGCAAGTATTCAAGTTAGAGTTTACGACATGATAGGAAAACTAGTAGAAGACAAAATGATAAATGCTTCTGATATTCAGAACTTTGAATTAGGAAACCAATATCCATCTGGAGTTTACAATCTAATTGTATCTCAAGAGTCTAACACTAAAACACTACGTGTTATTAAAAGATAGTTTCTAAATAAGAACTAAATAGTTAAAACCTCCTCAAGAAATTGGGGAGGTTTTTTTATGGATATAATTTGAAATTAATAATTTATTAAGCCAAAAACAATTATTTATTAACACGAAAACGTTTTAGTTTACAGCAAATTTATTTTTTTCGTTTTTTTAATTAACTTTACTCTGCCTCAGATTGTTTAATAATTAATAAAATTAAAAAATTAGATTATGAAAAAACAATTACAAAAAATTAAATTTAGTGCGTTTTTATGGATCATGCTATTTTATGTTTCTTTGTCATTCGCTCAAAGCGCTGGTTTTAACTCAACTTTTGTTGTGTTATCTTTAAATGGAGGTGGTAACACCTTCTATGATTTACAAGCTACTACTGGAAATCCTGATTTTAATGGCGCTAACTTAGGAACATTTTGTCAGGGATCTAATGGTATTGTTTTTAAAGGTGCCGAACATAATAATTATAAATGCGGTGGTTGCGATATTACAAGTACACAAATTTCTTATAGTGTATACTTAACCTCTGGACCTCAAGCGTCTTTTTCAAATAGAAATATTGGATATACTTCTGATTTTTCGAATGGATGTGGTGGAAGAGATCAAAAATGGAGTAATGTTTCTTATAATGATAATATAATATCAGGATATAATTTGGCTCCTGGTAATTATACTTTGGAAGTTTACTCTTCTCAAAATACTACTTGTTCTGGTGTTCAGTTTGCTAGTAATGGAGGTGCTAATTATAAAGCTTATTTTACTGTTGCTCCATTACCAACTTTGGCTTCCATAACAGCAACTCCTGCTTGTGAAAATGGCACTTCAACTGTTACAATGACAGGTTTATTACCAAGCACTTCTGGTACTTTTTTTTATACTAATTCCATTACAGGACCAGTTCAATATCCTGTAAGTGGAACTTCTACGGCTAGTGGTACATTTACTTTTAATACACCAGCTTTACCATTGATTGCTAATGGTGCCATTATCACTATAGTGAGCGGAACTGTTGCTTCTACAGGTTGTTCTGTAGGATTTACAGGAAAGACTGTGGCAGTTCTTGTCAATCCAAATGTTACTTATTATAGGGATTTTGACGGAGATGGTTTTGGTTCTTCAAGTAATACTCAAGTATCTTGTACAGGAACACCTTTAGGATTTGTAACTAACAATTTAGATTCTAACGACAATTTATTGACTTATCTTGATTTTGATGGTGATGGATTTGGTTCAACAACATTTGCACCAAGCGGAGTAACTAACAATTTAGATACAAACGATAATTTAGTAACTTATGTTGATTTTGATGGTGACGGATTTGGTTCAACAACATTTGCACCGAGTGGAGTAACTAATAGTTTAGATACAAACGACAATTTATTGACTTATATTGATTTTGATAATGACGGATTTGGTTCAACAACATTTGCACCAAGCGGAGTAATAAATTCTTCTGATTGTAATGATAATGAAGTTCGTTATTTAGATGCAGATAATGATGGATTTGGTTCAGATGCTATGACTATGGTAGCCTGTGGAGGAAGTCCATTCTCAACTGATTGCAACGATGCTAATGCAGCTATCAATCCAGGTGCCGTTGATGTGTGTTACGACGGAATCGATAACGATTGTAATGGTATAATTGATAACTCATGTACACCAATTGTAGGGTCATTACCAGCAGGAACATGTGGTACAACTCTTGCAGGTTGGCACTCAACTGTTACAGCAAACTGGACTAATTTTGCTCAAGGATATAGATTCAAAATCACTAAAGTAGATATGAATACTAATTTACCAATTGCTGCACCAGTTATCATTGACAGACCAGTAAATAATATTTCTTTGGCGAACGTTCCAGGAACGACTTATAACTCAAGATATATGTTTGAGATTGCAGTACGTTACAATAATGTATGGCAACCTTTCTTTGGAACACCATGTTACTTAAACACACCAAATCCAGTTTCAACTATTGGAGCACAATGTGGAAGCACGTTAACAGCAATGAACCAATGGATTAATGCAGCAGCTGTTTCTAATGTTACTGCATATAGATTTAGAGTTACTAGAGTAATTGCAGGTGTTCCAACAGGAACTTCTCAAGAAACTACTCAAGGTATGAATAGATTTAATATGACGCAATTGTCAGGTATCTTGTTTGATAGTACTTACAGAGTAGAAGTTTCTTTAAGAAATACTGATGGTACCTTCTTACCTTATGGCACACCATGTGATATCAATACTCCAGCTCATCCAACTACACAAGTTAGATCGGTTCAATGTAATAACTATCAAGTTACAAGTAACTCAGAGTTAATTATTGCAGACGGAGTTAATGGTGCAACTACCTACAGGTTTAGAGTTTACAACGGAGTAGATTATGATACGTTCTTTGATAACACATTAAATCGTTTTACATTAAACAACTTCCCTGGATTAATTCCAAACGGAGAAAGTTATTCTGTGCAAGTTGCGGTTAAGTTACCAAATGAGCCAAATTTTGGTCCATACAATAAAGTGTGTACCATCAAAACTCCAATGCAAGCAAGAGCTATAGCATCAGATGTTGAATTAGAAGTAGTAAATGTATTTGAGGCTTTGGCTTATCCAAATCCATTTGCAGAGAACTTTAAGTTGGATGTGAAAACGAATAGCGAAGCAAGTATTCAAGTTAGAGTTTACGACATGATAGGAAAACTAGTAGAAGACAAGATGACAAACGCTTCTGATATACAAAACTTTGAATTAGGAAACGAATATCCATCTGGAGTTTACAATGTAATTGTATCTCAAGAATCTAACACTAAAACACTACGTGTTATTAAAAGATAGTTTTTAAATAAGAACTAAATAGTTTAAAACCTCCTCAGGAAACTGAGGAGGTTTTTTTGCTTTTCATGATAAATGTCATATGATTTTTTATTCATAATAAATAAATTTGATATAGCTATTAATCAATTAATCACCTAAATATCAAAAAGATGAAAAAAAAATTAACGACTAGGTTACTATTCTCAATGATAATGTTTTTGTATCTAACGTTTTCATTTGGTCAATCTGCAGGTTTCAATACTACATTTATTGTATTGTCTGTAAACGGAAATACTGAATATTATGATTTAAATGCAGCTACATCGAATCCAGATTTTAATGGATTTAATTTAGGTTCATTTTGTCAAGGTTCAGGTGGAATTATATTTAAAGGAGCAGAGCATAACAATTATAAGTGTGGAGGATGCGATATTACAAGTACACAAATTTCATATAGTGTATATTTAACCTCAGGACCACAAGCGTCTTTTTCAAATAGAAATATAGGGTTTACCTCAGATTTTGCTAATGGGTGCGGTGGAAGAAATCAAAAATGGAGTGATATTTCTTATAATGATAATATAATTTCAGATTACAGTTTACCTCCTGGTAATTATACTTTAGAAGTTTACTCTTCTCAGAATACTTCATGTGCAGGTGTTCAATATGCAAGTAATGGAGGTGCTAATTATAAAGCCTATTTTACTGTTACAGCTAATGTTACTTATTATAGAGATGCTGATGCTGATGGTTATGGTGTAACAGATATGACTCAAGTTTCGTGCACTGGTGCACCGGTAGGATATGTTGCTTTAAGCGGTGATTGTGATGATTCAGTTTCTTCTGTTCATCCTGGAACAAATGAAATTTTATGTGATGGAATTGATCAAAATTGTAATGGTCTAGCAGATGATTGTATTCAATTATCGGTGTCAAAGGCAGGAGTTGGTGTAGGTTCAGTTGTTTCATCTCCAACTGGAATTGACTGTGGAATTACGTGTACTTCGGCATTTCCTATTGGTACCATAGTAACTTTAACTGCTATACCGAGTTATGGCTCTGTATTTACCGGTTGGTCTGGTGGTGGTACTTCAGGAAATAATACAACAATAAGTGTAACAATGGATGCTGCAAAATCAATTACAGCCACTTTTGGTTCAGCTCAGTTTCCTTTAACCATTTCTAATGTTGGAAATGGAAATATAACAAGTACACCAGCTGGAATTAGTTGCGGTAGTAACTGTACAGCAACTTTTGATATTGGAACTACTGTAACTCTTACTGCAACTCCAAATCCCGGAGCAACTTTTTTAGGATGGAGTGGACCTTGCACTGGAACAGAGTTGACATGCATTGTTACAATGGATGCCGCAAAATCAGTAACTGCTGTATTTGACGGAATTCAAGTAAATGAATTTTTATTAACGATATCTAAAGCTGGAGTTGGTGTTGGTACAGTTTCAAGTTCTCCAGCTGGAATTAATTGTGGAAGTACATGTTCTTCAACATTTCCAATTAATACAATGGTTACTTTAACAGCTACACCAAGTTATGGTTCTGTATTTTTAGGTTGGTCTGGTGGTGGTACTTCAGGAAATAATACAACAATAAGTGTAACAATGGATGCTGCAAAATCAATTGCAGCCACTTTTGGTACAGCACAATTTCCATTAACCATTTCTAACTCTGGAGGAGGGACTGTATCAAGTGCACCAGCTGGAATTTCTTGTGGAACTAATTGTTCTTCAAATTTCGAATATGGCACTAATGTTACACTAACCGCAACACCTAGTTCAGGCGCAGTATTTGAAGGATGGACTGGTGCTTGTACAGGAACTGGATCGTGTACTTTAACTATAGACGCAGCAAAAACAGTTACGGCTCGTTTTACTTATCCGCTTACGATTTCTAAATCAGGAACTGGTGGAGGAACAGTAACCAGTAATCTGGGAGGAATTAATTGTGGAGCAACATGTATAGCAAATTATGACGCCAATCAAACGGTAACTTTAACAGCGGTAGCTAATGCTACATCAACTTTTGTCGGATGGTCTGGAGCAGTTTCAGGAAGTAGTCCTTCAATAAATGTTACGATGGACGATGTTAAATCAATTACGGCTACTTTTGAATGCACACCACCAACAACACCTTCTTCTATTGCAGGAAGTACAATGGTTTGTCAAGGAGCAACTGAAACTTATTCTGTAGTTAATAATCCAAATGCTTTAAGTTATACTTGGACTTTACCTTCTGGATGGAGTGGTTCAAGTACAACAAATAGTATCGTTGTTACAACAAATGGAACTGGAACGATATCTGTTAAATCAAATAGTGTTTGTGGATCAACTAGTGCAAGTTCTGAATTGTTAGTCACTCAAACCACTCCGATTGTACTATCAACTTCAAAAACTGATCCACTTTGTATAGGAGGAACAGGGACTATAAATATTAGTGCGTCTGGAGGTATTGCGAAAGTGGCTTATGTTGCCGCTCCTTTTCAAAATTCGGTAACTGTTATTAATAGAATAACAAATTTACCAATTGCTTCTATTCTTGTAGGGAATAGTCCTCAAGGAGTATGTATTAGTCCTGATGGAAATTTTGTTTATATAGCTAATTCAACTTCGAATTCAGTTTCTGTCATTAATACAAGTAACAATTCAGTTGTGGCTACCATACCAGTAGGCAGTAGTCCTAATCAAGTAAAGGTAACCCCAAACGGAAGCAGACTTTATGTTTCTAATGCTAATTCTTATAATGTTTCTGTTATTGATACGTCTACTTATACTGTAATTGCTACCATACCTGCAGGAAATTATGCCGCAGGTGTAGCGATTAGTCCTGATGGATCTAAAGTGTATGTGGGTAATAGATCAGGAGGAAGTATTACGGTAATAAATACAGCCACCAATACAGTTAGTGCCACTCTTACTGGTTTTCCTGGCCCTTGGGGCATAGCGGTTAGTCCAGATAACAGTAAATTCTATGTTGTGTGTTATGATTCCGCTAGTTTGAAAGTTGTAGATGTTTTAACAAACACTATTATTTCAAGTATTTTTATTGGAGGTGATCCATTTGATGTTGTATTGAATGGAGATGCTAGCCGAGCCTATGTTAGCAGACTTTATGATAATAATGTTGCTGTTGTCAATACTCAAACGAATTCTGTAATAGCTTATACAGGTAATGGTGCAGAACCTTATGGGTTAGCTTTTGACAATACTTCCAATACACTTTATGCTCAACACCCTAAAGGGAATTATATGCAAGTTATTGATGCCTCAAGCAATATAATTACCAATACAATTACTGGACTTAATCATGCAGGTTCTTGGGGTAATTATGTAGGTACAGTACCAGGAAATTCAGAAACTATGACTTATACAGTTAATGGTGTGCCACAAACGTCAACTACTTTTACAGGAACGGCAGGAGTTTATACAATAGTTGCAACTGATGCAAATAATTGCACCGCTTCCGCAACCGTTACGCTTGTTGATCCGATAAACGTTGTTCCAACTATTACAGCTGGAGGCTCAACAACGTTTTGTTCAGGAGGTAGTGTTGAATTAACTTCTAGTATTGGTAGTAGTTATTTATGGTCAAATGGAGCAACTACGCCAAGTATTATTGTAACCAATCCAGGGAATTACACAGTTCAGGTTACCAATGCTTCAGGTTGTTTAAGTTTACCATCTTTACCTATGACAGTAGTGGTTACTCCTCAACCACTTTGGTATCTTGATGCTGATCATGATGGTTTTGGAAATCCAAATAATAGTGTTAATGCTTGTGTTGTTCCAATAGGTTACGTAGCAAACAATTCCGATTGCAACGATGCTAATGCTGCTATCAATCCAAATGCTGTTGATGTATGCTACGACGGAATCGATAATGATTGTAATGGTATTATCGACAATGCTTGTACACCAATTGTAGGATCATTGCCAGCAGGAACATGTGGTACAACTCTTGCAGGTTGGTTCTCAACGGTTACTGCAAACTGGACAAATTTTGCACAAGGATATAGATTCAAAATCACTAAAGTGGATATGAACACTAATTTACCAATTGCTGCATCGGTTATCATTGACAGACCAGTAAATAATATTTCTTTGGCTAACGTTCCAGGTACAACTTACAACTCAAGATATATGTTTGAGATTGCAGTACGTTACAATAATGTATGGCAACCATTCTTTGGAGCACCATGTTTCTTAAACACTCCAAATCCAGTTTCAACTATTGGAGCACAATGTGGAAGTACTTTAACTGCTATGAACCAATGGATAAATGCAGGAGCAGTTTCTAGTGTTACTGCTTATAGATTTAGAGTTACAAGAGTAATTGCAGGTGTTCCAACAGGAACTTCTCAAGAAACTACTCAAGGTATGAATAGATTTAATATGACTCAATTGTCAGGTATCTTGTTTGATAGTACTTATAGAGTAGAAGTTTCATTAAGAAATACCGATGGTACCTTCTTACCTTATGGTACACCATGTG
>NZ_JBIISA010000013.1:0-78775 GCF_044341265.1 Flavobacterium sp. | reverse complement strand
TGTTGGTAACTTTTTTAAAACCCGAAGGGAATTTTTTAAAAAAAGTTATCAATCTTCCAATTACAAATCCGTATTTTTGATTCAATTAATAACCTAAAAATGGTCAACGTATTTTAGGACATGACACGCAATACAAAAATCTTGAGCAAACGGACTTATGTCAACTGGAAAAGTAACTGTTGCAGTAGCTGGAGCAACAGTAAAATAAGCTGGGTTTTCTAAAACAGGAGTAATGGTGTGAGTTCCTGCTTCGACTGGAATTGTGTAATTTCCTGTTGCATCTGCAATTAAACCACCTGTGTTTGTGCCATCAGTTATAGTAAACTTGAAATTTGGCAAAGAAATATCTAAAGCATCACAACCATTATTGTCTTCATCTATTTTATTGGTGCCATTTATAGTGTAAAAGATACCTCCAGGAGTAAAGTTACAATAGCTATTAATAGTACAATTGGTATAACCATATAAAGTTGCTAAATTTTGCAAGCTTGCAATCTCACTATCATCTGCACAAATGTAAGTAAGATTAGGATTTCCAGAAAATATTATAAATTCATTAAGTCCATTTTTTAGAAATAAACTTGTAAGCTGGTTGTTATCGCAAAATAATTCTTGAAGATTTGTCAAACCTTGTACATTTAAGGTAGTAAGTTGGTTGTTCCCGCAAGCTAAATTTTGAAGATTTGTCAAACCCTGTAAATTTAAGGTAGAAAGTTGGCTGTTCTCGCATCGTAACTCTCGAAGATTTATTAATCCTTGTAGATTTAAGGAAGTAAGTGGGTTGTTAAAGCAATATAAATTTTGAAGATTTGTCAATCCTTGTACATTTAAGTTAGGAAGTTGGTTGTTATCGCAATATAACGCTTGAAGATTTGTCAATCCTTGTACATTTAAGGTAGGAAGTTGGTTTTCAAAGCAACTTAACAGTTGAAGATTTGTTAATCCTTGTACATTTAAAGTAGGAAGTTGGTTGTTATCGCAATATAACTGTTGAAGATTTGTCAAACCTTGTATGTTTAAGGTAGGAAGTTGGTTGTTTTGGCAATATATATATAGAAGATTTGTCAATCCTTGAACATTTAAGGTAGCAAGTTGGTTGCCAGAGCAATATAAATATTGAAGATTTGTCAATCCCTGTACATTTAAGGTAGTAAGAAGGTTTTCGAAACATTCTAACCAATGAAGATTTGTCAACCCTTGTAAATTTAAGGTAGTAAGTTGGTTGTTACCGCATCGTAACCAATAAAGATTTGTCAACCCTTGTACATTTAAAGTAGTAAGTTGGTTGTTACCGCAAGTTAATTCTGTAAGATTTGTAAAAGCTTCAATGCCTGTCATGTCTGAAATAGAAGCATAAGACAAACCAAGAGAGGTAACCGCTAAGGCTTCAGTTACTTGTATTTGTCCATCATTATTAGTATCGACTCCTTGTTCAATCAGTTTTGCTTTAAAATTAGCATCGGGAATAGTCACAATCTGTGCATTTGCAGTCACAAAAAAGAATATACTAAGTAGTTTAAAGTAAAAATGTTTCATAAAATTCCAGGTTTAGAGTATAAATATAAAATATAAAATTTAACCATTCTACTACTAATCGATGAAAATTAAAAAAAACGAAAATTAAAAATGAATATTATTTGGGCATTTTCATTAGCGGACTTTTTTATTTACAAAAACAATGCTTTCAATTCAGTAGCATCATGTGGATTCATTTTTCCTGCTAAGACTAAGCTTAATTGTTTTCTTCTTAAAGCTGCGTCAAATCTAGATTTTTCTTCTTCAGTTTGCGGTTCTAATGGTGGCACTGCAACTGGGTTTCCTGTTTCGTCTACGGCTACAAAAGTGTA
Source organism: Flavobacterium sp. (assembly GCF_044341265.1). Lineage (GTDB taxonomy): Bacteria > Bacteroidota > Bacteroidia > Flavobacteriales > Flavobacteriaceae > Flavobacterium. The sequence continues at coordinate 76,928 of NZ_JBIISA010000013.1, read as the reverse complement.
GATGGCTTCATTAGCCTTAGTTTTATTTCCAGATTCTCTATCTTCAATCCAAACGTCTAGAAAAATTTCCATTGATGATGTAAAAGCTCTTGAAACTTTTGCTTCAATAGTAACCACACTTCCTAAAGGAATAGAACGATTGAAAGCTACGTGATTGACCGATGCAGTTACCACAATTCGTCTAGAATGTCTTCTTGCTGCAATACTTGCCGCTCTGTCCATTCTGGCTAATAATTCACCACCAAAAAGATTATTTAATGGATTAGTTTCACTTGGTAACACTAAGTCGGTTAACGTTGTTAGAGAATCTATAGGATGTTTAGGAGTCATAGTTTTTTTTTATTTCATACAGTTCGACCTTATGGTCTCGGGTGCAAAGGTAGTAATTATAGTATTTTAATAAAGGAACAAAAAACAAAAAATCCCGAATAAATCGGGACTTTTCTATAATTCTTGAATTAATAACCAAGCTTCTGGATTATGCGATTTTTTTATTCTTTGCATTTCATTCTGAGCTTCTGTATAGGAAGAAAAACTCTTGTAAACTACAGGAAATAATCCATGTTTATTTTGAGGAATTCTTCTTGCAGGATAACCCAATTTTAGAAGTAAATCATACATTTTCTCAGCATTTTTCTCCATTTGAAAAGCACCAGCTACAACATGGTAAGGCATTTTTCCTTCAGAAACGGTAAGCGTTACAGCAGGAAGTGGATTGCTAATGATAAAAGTAGCTGTTTGAATTTTTTGCTCAACTTGCTTTTGAACTTTTGTTTGAACCGCTAAAGTTTCTTGTTGTATTTGATTTTGATAATACTGATTTCCAAAGAAACCACCAGCACCAAGTAATCCAGCACCAAGAACAAAAATGGCAGCATATTTTAAGAAATTACCCGAACTTCTTTTTTCTGGAGTAAAAGTAATCGGAGCTTTCTCCTCAAGAACTTCAATTTCTTCTTTGTAAACTTCACGTTTTACAGCAGGGGAAACATATGTCGTTAATCCAAAAGAAGAAGTCAAATAATTAACTTGATCAGAAGGAACAAAAACTAAATTTCGTTCAGCATTTAATGAAAGATCACCAATATTTTTAATTGTAATAGCACCAAAATCATTCAACTTAGATTTCCATGTAGCCACTTGATTTTCAATTATAGTAACTGCTACTTCATAACTCATCTTTTCAGCTTGAGCGATATGATTGGCAAGTAAACCGTCATTATTTTTCAAATAAGCATTGAAAGAAATCAATTTCTTTGGTGGATAAAACGAATGTGAATCTTGATGCAATTGAGCCGATTGGATTTCGGTTAAAAAAGCACCAAATCCCGGAACAGTTACACACTGGTAACGATATAATAATTGTGATATGTATTGATCCATCTTCATAATGACAAATTTAATTATTTAATGTGGAATGCAAAATTTTATCAACAAACTTTGTTAACAATTTTTATTGTTCTTACTTTTGGAGTCATATTTATACACACCATACAGATTTAATATAATGAACGACACAGAATTACTGCACTTATTGGCATTACTAAAAGTAGATGGCGTTGGCGATATTGTTGCCAAAAAATTGCTCACTCATTGCGAAAATGCCGAATCAATCTTCAAAACCAAAGCCTCTAAACTAACTTCAATTGACGGAATTGGTAAAACTTTAATTAAAAGTTTGAAAGACAAATCGGTTTTTAAACAAGCCGAAGAAGAACTTCGTTTTATCAAAGACAACAACATTAATTTGATTTATTATCAAGATAAAGAATATCCAAATCGACTCAAACATTGTATTGATAGTCCGCTTTTAATGTTTTCTTCTGGTAAAATGGATTTGAACAATCAGAAGATAATCAGTATTGTTGGCACTCGTGAAGTTACTTCGTATGGCACCGAATTTTGCAAAAAACTAATAGAAGATTTAACACCATTAAATCCAATCATCGTTAGCGGATTTGCTTATGGTGTTGATATAGTTGCGCACAAGGCTGCTATGGATAATAATTTGCAAACCATTGGTGTGATTGCCCATGGTTTAAATCAAGTTTATCCAAAAGTGCATAAAAAATATGTTGCAAAAATGGAAGAAAAAGGTGGTTTTTTAACCGAGTTTTGGAGCACTTCCAATCCTGAAAAAGAAAATTTTGTTAAACGAAATCGAATAGTTGCTGGAATGAGCGAAGCTACAATTGTAATAGAAAGTGCCGAAAAAGGTGGCTCGCTAATTACAGCCAATTTAGCCAATGATTACAACAGAGATGTCTTTGCCGTTCCAGGAAGAATTTCTGATAAATTTAGTCAAGGTTGCAATAATTTGATTAAAACCCAACGCGCCCATTTACTAACATCTGCAGCTGATATTTTGTATATTCTCAATTGGGAATTACAACCCAAAGAAGAAAAAGTAATTCAAAAACAGCTTTTCATCACTTTAGAAAACGACGAGCAAAAACTCTACGATTATCTTATAAAAAACGGAAAGCAACTACTTGATGTAATTGCTCTCGATTGTGATTTGCCAGTTTTTAAAACCGCATCTATTTTATTGAATATGGAACTAAAAGGTGTTATTCGACCTTTGCCAGGAAAATTGTTTGAAGTTGTTTAGAAATTATTTCAATCCTAAATTCCCATCAAAGCTATTGAAATCGTCTTTTAGTTTTGGTTTTACTTTTAATAATTCCCAAAACTGACTGCAAATAGATTTTAACTCGGCCATATTATGATTCTCTAAAGCTTTTTCACCCAATTCTACTAATTTTAAAAACTTGTCTCTGTTGGTAAATTCGTCTTCGTCTTTAAAACGATAATAATAGAAATAATCAATAAAACGAGATTCTTGTTTTAGATAAACAGCATCAATTAAATTGTCTAATTCCTTAGTTTTTTTACGAATTATATATTTATTGTTGGACTGTAAAAACTCAACTTCATTTTTAATGATTTTTTCATATTCTTCCATTTGACGAGGATTCGCTTGCTCTGCATAGGTTTGGAAAACTTCTTTAGAATAATGATATTCGCTCAATTCATTCAATATATGTTTATGCCTAACCAAATCGTCATATTCTTGAATCGTTAAACGTTTCATCTCATCAATTTGATACTTTTTATCGGTAGATTTATCATTAACAATCTCTAAAGATTCATTGTATAAAACCGCTAAATGATCTTTTATTCGTTTTAATTTGGCAAGATATTCATAGTTTTCATCTTCTTCGTTATCGTAAATTTCTTCCGAAACTTCATCGAGAACTACTTTAATTTCTTCGGTTAATTTAGATAAAGAAATAGCTCGCTCATGAGGATTGAAAACTTCTTTTATTTCTAAATCTAACGAACTAATGTAAACTGTAATACTCAAATCGCGCGATTCAGAAATTTTGAAATTCAGCTCAACATCCATTCCTTTCAATAAATCTTGATGAAAATCTTTACCGCAAATTTCTATGTAACCTATGGTTAAGTTGCTTCCAACCATACTTCCAGCATTACCTTCTACAATATTGATGATTAATTTATCGTCAGAATTTTTTAGAATATTTTTAGAACACGTTTTGTAAATAGTTTTCTTTAAAGGAAGAATATCGTTTTTCTTAAAAATGCGTTCCATGAAGGTTTTACCACTTTCTTCATCAACTTCTAAACAAATATCATTAGGCAAAGGTTGACCAGAAATATTATAAAGTCCATTAGTAATTTGAATGGAAGTATGCTGATAAACCTGATTTTGTTGTTGGTCAAATAAAAATAATGAGAAGATATTGGTCGCTTTTTCTAAAAGAGGAACGAACTCCGCAATTTTTTTATTTGCTGCAAGCAAACCAGTATCAAAACCACCATCACTTCTAGTAATTCTATAAAAACCATTAAAATCGGTTGGTAAAATTGCAACAATCAATTCTTCTTTATCTTTAGAATGAGGTTCAAAAATAAGTTCAACCGATAAAGTTTCTTGTTCTACAACCACTTCTTTTTCAGATTCAATATATTCAGATGGTTTTGAGCCAGCATAAAAACTTGCACCCAAAACCACAGCAGTTGTTGGATCAATACTCGAATCCACTAGTGTTTGACTTCTTTTTTCTAATTCTTGTCGGATGTAAGGAATGTAAGTTGTTCCGCCAACAAGTATGATGCGCTCAATATCAGAAAATTTTAAGTTATTTTCTTGAATTAACCTGTGTGTAAGTTGAAATGATTCTTCAAATTTTGGAGCAACAATAGCCTCAAATTCTGCTTTAGATAATTCCAAATCTAAAGATAAATCAAGTTCGTCAAATTCAATTTCTATGTTGGTTTTTTCTTTTAAAGAGAGTTCTTTTTTAGCTTCTTCTGCTTTAAAAAGTAATTCGAAATATAGTTTTTTATAAATCGCATCTTCGCCAGAAATCATTTTATTCCAGAGGTTGTTTTCTGAAGATTGTGCTTCTATTTTTGGGCAAATAATTTTCTCTACAAATAAGGTATCAAGGTCAACTCCGCCAAGAAAATTATTCCCTTTATGATCGATTACTTTCAATTCGCGTTCGTCAATTTTTACTAAAGCAACGTCAAAAGTTCCGCCACCAAAATCATAAACCAACCATTTTTTTTCGGAAGCAATATCTAAATTTTGAAAATTGGAATAAGCCAAGCAAGCTGCAATAGGTTCTTGAAGCAAAACGACTTCTGCAAATCCAGCTTCATAACCTGCTTTCTTTGTAGCATTGGTTTGAATGGTGTCAAACGATGCAGGAATGGTAATTACAGCCGATTTTGGATTTTCATTTTGAGTAAAATTAATCAACTCTTTCAACACCATTGATGAAAGTTCTAATGGAGCAATTTGTTTGTCCAAATCTTTTACAAAATAGGTTTCATCAGAGCCCATTTTTCTTTTGAAAGAAGCAAAAACATTTTCGGAATTAGACAAAAAATGTTCGCGTGCTTTGTCACCAATTTGAATACGACCTTTTCTAAAAGAAACCACAGAAGGAATAGTATCTTTAAACCCAACAGGATTTTTGTAGATAGTTACTTTCCCATTTTCATATTTAGCAATGGCAGAATTGGTTGTGCCTAAATCAATTCCGATATTAATGTTTTTCATAGCTTTTCTAGAAATTATTCAACAATTACGATACCTTTTTGTAATAGAATGTAATTGTCATTTTGCATTTTATAAATTATAGGCTTTAAAACTTTGGTGATTTTCTTAGCGCTTGGATTTAGAATATTGGCTTCAATTGAAGCATCTCTTTCATCATATTGGTTTCCAATTGGATTAATGATTTTATAACCCAATTCCTCAAGTTCGTGTTGAATCCTATTTAGGTTACGTTCAAAAATATCTAGATTTTGTTCGGTTGCTTTCTTTTCGATTTCAAATAATTGGTTGATGATGGCTTCCATGAATTATTACTTAATTTGAATATGTAGGCAATTTACAATTATTTTATTTTTTTCAATAAAATCAAGTAAAATAAAGCGTTAAAATTTTACATTTGTTTTTCTTCAATTTACAAGCGCATGAATATCATAGAATTATTTGAAAATTTAAATATTGATAAATCCTCACTTCTTCAAATTACTTTTGAAGAGATTATTAGAATTGAAAAACAGGTTAATGTAGAAAAGAGAATCAACCCTGATATTGATGTTAATGTTGCTAATAATTTAATTGAAGCTCTAAAATATTTTCCAACGGAATTTCAATTTATTGCTAATATTAGAGTTTTATACAATTTTTTTAGCAGAAAAAATTTCTTAAGAGATGATTTTCCAGCACAAAATATTGAAGTAAATAAGGATAAAGTAAAATTATTTATTGAAAAATACCTCCAAGAAGATTTAACTACTTTTTTTGATAAAAAGATTATTGAAAACAAGTATGAAGAAATGAACGACCTTCTAATTTACAAAGAATATTTTCCAGAAGAGTTGTTGTATAAAGTTGCAAAAAGAGCTGAAGGGAAATTAGATTTTGTATTATCAAGTTTACACGCAAAAAACATTAATTATTTTCCTTTACTTTTTGTAAAACAATCTCACTTTTTTACCTTTTTATCTCATTTTGTTAGTTCAGAATTAGACGACAAAGTAAATCATCTATTAAATGCTATAGTTGATATTTATAATGTAACCAAAAGTTCTGAATTTGCTGAAGCCATTATGATTTCAATGTCGAATTACCGTTCATTTGATGATGAATTGATGGATACAATTGCTTCAAATAAGAGAGTAGTTCTTGATAATATTAATGGTAGAGAAGGTAGAACTGAAAAATCTGTTTTTTCGTGGAAAACGTTTTTTATCATTTTAGTAATTTTATTAAAAGTTGCTTTTTTCTCGAATAAATGTTCTTCAGATTCAGATTCAACTTATGATAATTACGATAATAATACCTACGATAATGTCCAAATTGAAGAAGCGCCAGCTGAATTAGACCCATATTATACAGAATCTCAAGCCAAAATAGACACATTCAAAATGTTTTTAACCGATTATGACAAAACAGAAAAGAATAATCTAACTTATAATGATACTATAAAAACAGGTCAAAATCCTTTCACTAATGTTTATAAAAAGCAGTTTGTTTCAACTTCATATAATTATAGGTTGTTTACAAATAAAACAAATTATGATATCATTTTGCTAGAAAATGCAGTTGCTTACGATACAATAAATATTTCTAAGCAAGCTTATTATATAAAATCTAAACAGGATTTTAAATTGGATTTAACTAGTGAATTTAAGAGAACATTTAATTTTTATGTTGGAAAAAAATTGGCATCTTTTCACAATAGTAAAGAAAAGTTATACATACATGGTAATTCAATTGTTGAGCCAAGATTTACAATACTTGCCAATGGTGCTAAAGAGCTTCTGAATGAAGATTATTCTTTTAAAGAAGATGTAATAATAGTTGAGAGAAACGGAAAAATTGTTATTGAGTCTAAAGGATTAAGTACAAAAGAGCAAAGTTTTAAACAGATTCAGAAAGAGCAAGAAGTGATAATGGAAGAAATCAAAAAAGAAAATGAGTGATGTTTAATCACTCAAATCCTAGTTTCACTCTAACTCTTCCTAAAACTTCATTGGCAATTAAATGAGCTTTTTGAGCACCTTTTTGCAACAAAGCATCAACTTCTTCAAGATGGTTGATGTAGTAGTTATATTTTTCTCTTTCAGTTTTAAATTTATCGCAGATTAATTCAAACAAAGCTTGTTTGGCGTGACCATAACCATAATTTCCACCAAGATAATTTTGTCTCATGCTTGCAACTTGATCAGCATTAGCAAGTAATTTATAAAGAGCAAAAATTTTGCAAGTATCTGGTTTTTTTGGTTCTTCAAGTGGCGTACTATCACTTTCAATAGACATTACTTGTTTACGCAAAGCTTTGTCATCAAGGAAAATATCTATAATATTTCCACGAGATTTACTCATTTTATTTCCGTCAGTTCCGGGAATGTACATGGTTTCTTCTTGCACTTTTCCTTCAGGAATTACAAAAGTTTCACCCATTTGATGATTGAATCTTGAAGCTACATCACGAGTAATTTCTATGTGTTGCATTTGGTCTTTTCCAACAGGAACGAAGTTAGCATCATACAATAAAATATCTGCAGCCATCAACATTGGATAAGTAAATAATCCTGCGTTTACGTCTTCTAATCTATCGGCTTTATCTTTAAATGAATGTGCTAATGTCAATCTTTGAAAAGGAAAGAAACAACTTAAATACCATGACAATTCTGCCGTTTGAGGCACATCGCTTTGACGGTAAAAAGTTACTTTATTGATGTCTAATCCACAAGCAAGCCAAGCTGCAGCAGTACTATAAGTGTTTTTTCTTAGCGTTTCACCATCTTTAATTTGAGTAATGGAATGTAAATCGGCTATAAACAAAAACGATTGATTATCAGGATTATTAGATAACTCAATTGCCGGAATGATAGCTCCAAGTAAATTGCCTAAATGTGGTGTGCCTGTGCTTTGTACGCCTGTAAGTATTTTTGCCATAATTGCTGAATTGATTTCAGTATCAAAATTTATTTGATGCAAAGTTAAACCTTTGTAGTATAATTTGCATACTATTACTTATTTTTGACGCTATGAGATTGCTAAAAATTATTTTTTGGGTCCTTTGGCGCGTTTGGTTTTACATTTTAATGGGTGCGCTTATTTTAATAATGTTACCATTTCTGTTACTTTCAATTTTGAAAGAAGAATGGTATCCTTATTTTTTTGTAATGGCAAGAATTTGGGCTAAAGGCATTCTTTTAGGGATGGGTTTTTATACCAAAATTGAAAGAGAACAAGAGTTAGAAAAAGGCAAAAGTTATATGTTAGTAGCCAATCATACTTCAATGACTGATATAATGTTGATGCTTTCTGTTGCTCAAAATCCTTTTGTTTTTGTTGGAAAAAAAGAATTATCTAAAATTCCACTTTTTGGATTTTTTTACAAACGTACTTGTATTTTAGTAGATAGAAGTAGCCAAAAGAGTAGAATGGAAGTTTTTGCAAGAGCTCAAAAACGATTAAATCAAGGTTTAAGTATTTGTATTTTTCCTGAAGGCGGTGTTCCTGATGAAGCAGTAATGTTGGATGAATTCAAAGATGGCGCTTTCAAATTAGCAATAGAACATCAAATACCAATAGTTCCAATGACCTTTGCCGATAATAAAACTAGAATGTCTTATACTTTTTTAAGTGGAAGTCCTGGAATTATGCGAGCAAAAGTGCATAGGTTTTTTGATACAAAAGGAAAAACATTAGAAGATAAAAAAGTTATAAAAGACGAAATACATTCCATTATTTTGAAACAATTGGAAGATTACAGTAAATTAAAAAGAGCGCCTAACTAAAGCGCTCTTTTCCGTTATTACTCGAAAGCAATAACACCACTTAACTAATTTTAACCTAACATGTATTAAAAAGTATAATTTATTCCTGAGTAAACACCAAACACAAATGGTTTGAAATTTCCTGCATCGTTATTAAATGTATTTATTTGATATTTAAAAACTGGTTCGATGCGCGCCTCAAGACGTTTAAAGAAACCATATTTTAATCCTAATCCTAAATTACCACTAAAGTGAACATTGTTCAAATTGTTTGCTTCACCGATTTTCAAATTCAACTCCGATGATTGAAGATAAACCTCATTTCTATTAAGAACTAGTGTACTCATTCCTCCAATTAAATCAATTCCGAAAGTCTTATCCAAAATTTTGTAAGTAACTTCTAGTGGCATCTCTATGTAACCTAATTTTTGATTTAAACTACCTTCAAATTTTTGAAAAGATTTATTATATAAAGTGTTTACATTACTCAGACTTTCAATAACTAAAAGTGATCCAGGTACATTGGGATTTAAACCACTCAATCTGCTGCTTACGGTTGGATTTTGATAATACAAAATTCCATTAGTATCGTAGTCAACATTTAAAATATTAACTCCAGTTCTTATTTTTATTTTTTTATTAACTGCATAATTTACACCAATGCCATAACTAATATTCTCAGCCGAATAGACTTTATCGTTATCTGCTAATTTGCTGTCAAGTGGCGAACCATTTGAAGTTGAACTGAAATAAATAGGCGCAACATTAGACGTAACTTGCCACCTATTTATTTTTTGTTCAGTAACTGTTTGCTTTTCTTTTTCAATTAGCAATTCTTCCAACGCATTTGGCTCAGCACTAGCAATTGATGCTGAGTCAATTTTTTTAATTATAGGTTCATCTGTTTTTGGTGTTAAAACAGATGTTTTTTTATCTGATGTTGTATTCTTTACAATAGCATTATTTTCTTTTGATAGATTTACAACTTTATCAATAGCACTATTATTTTTTTCTTTTTCTTTGGTTTCTTGTTGAACTAGAACTTCGTTACTTGACGAATTATTAGTTTTATTTTTTTCTTTTAAATCGTTATTTTTTTCAAAAGCAATTTCATTATTAGAATTAATGTTGCTCAATTTCAACGATGTTTTTCTAGTCTTTTCTTTTTTAGAACCATTGTTTACAAGTTGACTATCTGAATTTGATTTAATTTTATCAGTTTCAACCAATGGTTTTTTATTGATTTCAGAATTAGCAACCTGAGTTCCATTATTTGACTTAACGTCAAGTTTATTTATTTTAGAATTTGTTTTATTGTTCTTGTCAGATTGCGAATTTGTTTCTTTTACAACAACTACATTATTTACGTTGTTACTAGATGAAATGGTTTTTGAATTATCAGAATTTATGGTTTTACTTCCGTTAGTAACAACTGGATTTGTATTTTTATTTACAGAATTTTTTGAATTTTCTTTATCATTTTTCTCCTGATTTACAACCGTGTTTTCATTGTCATTAGTTGTATTCAAACCATTGTAAGCAAAAAAACCAATTACTAAAGCAGCAGCAATACCCGATAGTTTCCACCAAAACGGAATTACTCTTCTTTTTTTCTTTTCTTTTAATTTGAGTTCGATGTTTTCCCAGATAAACTCTTCTGGAGTAACCTCATGATTTTCAAATTTTTCTTGAAAGAGATTGTTTATATTTTTTCTTTCACTCATTTTATTGAAGGCATTTTTACACTGCCGGTATTATTTTCAATTTTTTCTTTTAATATCAATTTTGCTCTTGACAAATTTGATTTAGATGTTCCTACAGATATTCCTAATGAATCGGAAATTTCTTGATGTGAATAATTTTCAAAAACACTAAGATTAAAAACCAATCGATATCTATCTGGTAATTCTTGAATAATTTTCAGCAAAAAATCCATGGATACACCATCTTCTATTTCAACTTCAACTTCTTCGGCAATATCTTCGTCTATTGGGCTTAAAAAACTTTTATTTCTATATTGTTGAAGAGCTTGATTTACCATTACTCTTTTTATCCAACCATCAAATGAACCTTTAAATTCAAAAGAATTAATTTTTTCAAAAACTAATAAAAAACCATCTTGTAAGTTATCTTGAGCTTCTGCATAATTGCGTGAATATTTTAAGCATACTGAGAACATTTTTGGAGCGTATTGCCTGTACAATTGTTCTTGTGCTTTGATATCATTTTTTTTGCAATCATGTATTAATTTTTCTAAACTCAAGAGTATTATTTTAGTGGTCTACAACTACATCGTATTCTATAAATTGATTAACGCCTTGAACATCTTTTCCATTCCAGAATTTAAAATGATACGTTCCTAATGACTTTGGTTGGAAAGGTAAGTTCAATTCTATGTCTGTTTGATTATCTATTGTACAATTATCTTGTTTTACAACTAAACTCTCAATAGCAATCGTTCTATTAAAATCAAATGATTCATAATAAAATTTATTAAACAAATGGCATGTTGAGGGTCTTTTGTAAATAACGGTAATGTTTGTAGTACTGTCTTTTGCAAACTCAGTAGGCATAATTACTTGATCTACTGGGTTTATTTCATATGAGTAAGCTTGATCTTCGTTTACCTCGCAAGATAAGACGCTAAAGGAAATAAGGATTAGTAAAAATAATTTTTTCATTTGTAGTTTTTTTATTTTCAAAGTTGTTTTTTTTATGTGTTTATATGCGCTCAAATTTGTTGTTAGAGCAGTTATAAATAAAATGTAACTATTTAATATTTAGTTATATGTTTGTTGTTTTTTTATTTAAAATATTAAATGATATAGATAGCATTTTCAAATATTTTTTTTCTCACTAAAGTATAGATACAAAAAGTACAAAAAGGTTGCGTATAAATATAAAAAAAAATCCGCCGAAGCGGATAATTTATTTTTAAGCGTTATTTTCTTTAATCAATGCTTTGATTTTCAGTTCTAATTCGTCAGCCAATTCTGGATTGTCTTTTATCAATGCTTTTACTGCATCTCGACCTTGTCCTAATTTTGTTTCACCGTAGCTAAACCATGAACCAGCTTTTTTAATTACTTCAAATTCTACTGCTAAATCAAGTATTTCTCCAGTTTTTGAAACACCTCCTCCATACATAATGTCGAATTCGGCAGTTTTAAATGGTGGAGCAACTTTATTTTTAACTACTTTTACTTTAGTTCGGTTTCCGATAACATTTTCACCATCTTTAATTTGTGATGATCTACGAATGTCTAAACGAACAGAAGCATAAAATTTTAATGCATTTCCTCCTGTTGTAGTTTCAGGATTTCCAAACATCACACCGATTTTTTCTCTCAACTGATTGATAAAAAATACGGTACAATGTGTTTTACTAATAGTTCCTGTCAATTTTCTAAGTGCTTGCGACATTAAACGAGCGTGTAATCCCATTTTAGAATCACCCATTTCTCCTTCAATTTCACTTTTTGGTGTCAAAGCAGCAACCGAGTCAATAACAACAATATCAATTGCTCCTGAACGGATTAAATTTTCAGCAATTTCTAATGCTTGTTCACCATTATCTGGTTGTGAAATGATTAAATTTTCAATATCAACACCCAATTTTTCAGCATAATTTCTATCAAAAGCGTGTTCTGCATCAATAAATGCTGCAATTCCACCTGCTTTTTGAGCTTCTGCAATAGCATGAAGGGTTAAAGTAGTTTTACCTGAAGATTCTGGACCATATATTTCTATAATTCTTCCTTTTGGATATCCGTTTACACCTAAAGCTAAATCTAAACCTAACGATCCTGAAGAAATAGTTTCTACTTCTTCAACGGCTTTATCGCCCATTTTCATTACGGTTCCTTTTCCGTAGGTTTTGTCTAATTTGTCAAGCGTAAGTTGTAACGCTTTTAATTTTGCATCTTTTTCTGAACTCATCTTTTCTATATTTTTGGCTTTTAAAGTTGTAAAAATAATTAAAAAAAGAATGTAAATGAAGTTTATATAAATGAGTTTTAAACAATTCCATCCAAAATATATTTATTACTTTAGCCAACAATTTTTTTCAACTTATGGAAAAGCTAATTTCTTATCCAATTTCGGTTATTTATTACTTATGTTTTGGATTGTGTTTGGTAATTTTTCATCCAATTCAATGGATATGTTTCAATGTATTTGGCTACCAAGCGCACAAAAAAAGTGTAGATTATCTTAATTTTTTTCTTGTAAAATGTACTAATCTTTTAGGAACATGGTTTCAATTTAGAAACATCAACAAAATCCCTAAAGATGTTCCCATAATTTTTGTTGCCAATCACCAAAGTATGTATGATATTATTGGGATGATTTGGTATTTAAGAAAATTTCACGCCAAGTTTGTAAGTAAAAAAGAATTAGGAAAAGGAATTCCAAGTGTATCTTACAATTTGCGTCATGGAGGTTCGGTTTTGATTGATAGAAAAGATCCAAAACAAGCTATTCCAACCATTAAAGGTTTATCAGAATATATCGAAACACACAAACGTTCGGCAGTAATTTTTCCGGAAGGAACTAGAAGTAGAGACGGAAAACCAAAAGAATTCGCACAAAGCGGATTGAAAATACTATGTAAATACGCTCCTTCTGCTTATGTTGTGCCAATTTCTATAAATAATTCGTGGAAAATGGTTAAATTTGGTGCTTTTCCAATGGGTTTAGGAAACCGATTAGAATTTATCATTCATGATCCAATAGCCGTAAAAGATTTTTCATTTGAAGAATTAATGGAAAAAACACAAAAAGCGGTTGTTCAATCGTTAAAATAATAATCAGATTTTATTTTGTCTCAAATCTAAAGTCTATAATACATATATAATGTCCATAAAAAATGTTCGTCTAGAAGTAATGCAGTTTCTAGATACTAAAGTTGACGAATTTGTCGATAAATTTTTAATCCCAATAGAAACTATTTGGCAGCCATCTGATTTTTTGCCAGATGCACAAAGCGATACTTTCTTTGAAGATGTAAAAGAAATTCAAGAGATAGCTAAAGATTTACCTTATGATTTTTGGGTTGCCATGGTAGGTGATACTATTACTGAGGAAGCGCTTCCAACCTACGAAGCATGGTTGATGGATGTTGAAGGAATAGACAATGTAGAGCGTAATGGTTGGTCAAGATGGATTCGCCAATGGACTAGTGAAGAAAACCGTCACGGTGATTTACTAAATAAATATTTATATCTATCAGGAAGAGTTAATATGCGTGAAGTTGAAATTACTACACAGCATTTAATAGCCGATGGATTTGATATTGGAACTGGTCGTGATCCTTATAAAAATTTTGTTTATACAAGTTTTCAAGAATTAGCAACTTATGTTTCACACAATAGAGTTTCTCAAATTGCTAAAGATTATGGAGATAAAAAATTGTCTAAAGTCTGTAAATTAATTGCAGGTGACGAAATGCGTCATCATCATGCATATTGCGAATTTGTAGATCAAATTTTTAAGGTAGATCCATCCGAAATGATGCTTGCTTTTCAATACATGATGAAACAAAAAATCACAATGCCAGCAGTTTTCTTAAGAGAATCAGGTGAGAAAATAGGTGCTGCATTTGAGCAATTTTCTAATTCTGCTCAAAAATTAGGTGTTTATACGGCTAATGATTATGTTGAAATCATGCAAAAATTAATTGATAAATGGCAAATTGATAAAATCTCTGGATTAACTGATGAAGCCGAAAAAGCAAGAGATTATTTGATGAAATTACCAGGAAGAATGGCAAAAATTTCTGAAAGATTAGTCTTGCCTGAAGAAAATTATATTTTTAAATGGGTGCAACCTGCTTTGATAAAGTAAACATTGAAAAAATAGCAATATTAAAATTCCAAATTCCAATATTTATTTAGAGTTTGGAATTTTTTATAAAATGTAATATGAGTTTAATAGATAACACGATTTTATTTGTAAAGCAAAAACTAGAAAATGCCGAAGCTGGTCACGATTGGTTTCATATTGAAAGAGTTTACAAAAATGCTTTGTTAATTGCTCAAGATGAAGTTTGTGATATTCAAATTGTAAAACTTGGAGCACTTCTTCATGATATTGCTGATAGTAAATTCAATGATGGAGATGAAACCGTTGGTCCAAAAGTGGCTAGAGCTTTTTTAGAATCTCAAAATGTATCCGAAGAAATCATTGTTCATGTTGTAAACATTATCGAAAATATCTCTTTCAAAGGAGGAAATTTTGAAAAGAAATTCAACTCAATTGAGTTAGAAATTGTTCAAGATGCAGATAGATTAGATGCTATCGGAGCAATCGGAATTGCAAGAACATTCAATTACGGTGGATTCAAAAACAGACAGTTATATAATCCTGAAATTGCTCCCAAACTCAATATGAGCAAAGAAGAATATAAAAAAAGTGAAGCGCCAACAATCAATCATTTTTACGAAAAATTGTTATTGCTAAAAGATAAAATGAACACCAAAACTGGTAAAAATTTAGCTCAAGAAAGACATAAATTCATGGAATTATTCTTGTCTCAATTTTATGCAGAATGGGATGGTGAAAAATAAAAAGAGAACCAAATTTGGTTCTCTTTTAGTTTTATAAAGTAACTTTCAAAAGTTGTTTTTTCTTTCCTTTTCGTCCAAGAAAATAACAAGAGCCATTAATAAAAACTCCTTTAGAAACAATATAAGTAACTTCTGTAGATTCTTCGTCTAATAATAATTCATAATTAAATTTTCCTGTAGAATCAATAGTTAACAAATATAAATTGGCTTTGTTGGGATTGACATCTTTAAATTCTACACGTTCATTTTTTAATTCTTTTATCTTATCAGAAGCATTAATAAAAAAGTAACTCATGCCATTTTTAATTGTCGAAAAATAGGAAATATAGGAATCATCTGAATATTTGTAATATTGTTTTTTATTAATATTTCGGGACCAAATTAACTCGCCATCAGTATTTAATTTTACACTAACAATATCATTAAAAACATACGTTACAACACCATTTCCATTTGGTGAATTATTAGTCCATTCAAATTCTTCTTCTGCATTTAATATAATATTATCATTTTCAAATAAAATGGTTTTAATCTTTAAATCTTTGATGTCTTTATTGGTTTCTTTGCCAAATTTATCTTGAATAAATTGATTCGTAAATGGGCTATACTTTATTTTTTCAGATTCTAAATTTTGTTTGTTAAATTTAAAAAAACATAAGCCATCATTGTCTTCATAGGATTTTTCAGAGTAAAATCCAATACAATAAATCGAATTATTATGAAAGTTAAGTTTAAGTGATTTTATAAACTTATCTTCAATATCAATTGTTTTTATTTTTGTTTCAGTAGCTGATATTTGAGATAATTCAAAAGAATATTTTAATTTTTTGACCTTATTATTATAGTTTTTAGCCAAAATATATACACTTTTTCCATCTTCTGAAACTTGAAAGTTTTGAAGCATATAATTTTTTTCCTTAGATTGAATTAACTCTTCTTTAAAAAAGATCTGGTCAGATTCTGCGTCAAACAGATATAATAAAAAACCTTCTTGCTCTGGATTTTTATAGTCTAAAACAATAGAGTAAGCAGTTCTGTTTTCGTTCACAACTATACTTATGTCGCTATCATAAACTCTAGGTTTTGTAGAATTTCCAAAAAAAGCAAAGGTTAAAACCCTATCGGTTGAGGTATTGAAATTTCCCGAATTTACATCAGGTAAATTTTTATTAGCGGCTTCAAAGAATTTTTGTTGTAAATTAAAACTTCCCAATTCTTTCATCTTTTCTTTAGAAATCCTAAAGAGTTCTTTTTTGGTTAGATTAAAATTGTCATCAACAATATTTGTTCTACAGATGTATGCTTTTTCATTTAAATCAAAATAAATTTCGATGATGTTTATTTTTCTGTTTGCATAAAAAACACCTAAAACCAAATTGTTTTTTTCTGATAAAGGATGCTTCATTTTTAATTCAAATTCCTTGATGAGTTTTAAATTTGAATCATATTTTTCTATGTAATATCCATTTATAGGTGAAGTATCACTTGCTTTATAGGAACGAACTATAATAATTTCATTCTCAAGTGTTTTTTCTCCAAATACAAGAATAGATTTTTTATAGTCATCTTCAAACAGATTGCTTTCCTGAATTTTTACAGCAACGTTTTGCGATAATAGCGAGAAAGATAATAATCCGAAGAAAATCACAAAAAGGTTTTTCATCATTTGTATTAATTATAATTACTTCCCTTTAAAATCTGCTTTTCTTTTTTCTAAAAATGCAGTGGTTCCTTCTTTAAAATCTTCTGTTCCGAAGCATTTTCCAAAGTTTTTTATTTCGGTTTTATAACCATCAACACCGTCTTTGAAATTAGCGTTTACTGCTTTGATCGCTAATCCGATTGCGACAGGAGAATTACGCATAATTTTAGAAGCAATTCCTTTTGCAAATTCAATTAATTCTGTTTGTGGAACAACGTGGTTTACTAATCCATAGGTTTTTGCTGTTTCAGCATCAATCATTCCTGCGGTCATTACTAATTCCATAGCGCGACCTTTTCCAACTAATTGTGGTAATCGCTGTGTTCCGCCATAACCTGGAATTACACCAAGCGAAACTTCAGGTAAACCCATTTTAGCATTGTCTGAGGCTACTCTAAAATGACATGCCATTGCTAGTTCTAATCCGCCACCAAGAGCAAATCCGTTAACTGCAGCAATAACAGGAGTTTTTAAATTTTCTACAAAATCAAATAATAATTCTTGACCTTGTTGTGCTAATTGTGCTCCTTCTTCTACAGAAAAATTCGCAAACTCAGAAATATCAGCACCTGCAACAAATGCTTTTTCACCTTCACCGGTTATTATGATTACTTTAGTAGCAGTATCTGCATCTAATGTTTCAAAAGCGTTGTGCAATTCTTGAATGGTTGCCACATTCAAAGCATTTAATTTTGATGGACGATTGATAGTAATTTGACCAATTCCGTTTTCTGAAGTAATAAGAATGTTTTCGAAGTTCATGATTTTATTTTTCAATTATTGGAAGCGAAACCTTAAATGTTGTTCCTTTTCCGAATTCAGTTTCAAATGTAATAGTTCCTTTGTAATTTTCTATAATGTTTTTGATAATTCCTAAACCTAATCCCATTCCACTTGTTTTTGTGGTGAATTTTGGTTCAAAAATATGCTCTGTGTATTCTAATTCAATTCCAATTCCGTTGTCTTTTACCGTAATATTTACGTTGTTTTCTTCTCGTTTTACGGCAACCA
The DNA here is from genome assembly GCF_044341265.1 of Flavobacterium sp. Classification (GTDB taxonomy): domain Bacteria; phylum Bacteroidota; class Bacteroidia; order Flavobacteriales; family Flavobacteriaceae; genus Flavobacterium. The sequence goes on along the minus strand of NZ_JBIISA010000013.1, from coordinate 58,811 downwards.
AAATTGATTTTTCTGTTTGTTCTTCAGGAATGGCTTGAATAGCATTTTTGACCAAATTGGTTATGATTCTAATCAATTGCGTTCTATCCATTATAGTGATAATTTCTTCTTCTTTGCTTTCAAAAGAAATATATTCTTCATTAAAAATATCTAATGAAAATTCTACCACTTCCACCACATTTAAGGTTTCATTTTGTTGTGCTGGCATCGAAGCAAAATTTGAAAATGCCGAGGCAACCGAAGTCATCGTATCAATTTGCTGAATCAATGTTTTGGTGTAATCGTTCAGTTTTTGTTTCAAATCTGGATCTTCTGGATTGAATTTTCTTTCAAAACTTTGAACTGTCAATCGCATAGGAGTAAGCGGATTTTTAATTTCGTGAGCGACTTGTTTTGCCATTTCGCGCCAAGCTTGTTCACGTTCGCTTTGTGCTAACATGGTGGCACTTTCTTCCAATTTGTCAACCATGGCATTATAGGCTTTTATCAACGAATTAATTTCGCGACTGTTGGCTTCAATTACAATTTTTTCGTTCTTTTGATTCAAACTAGTTTCGTTGATTTTATCGGAAATGGTTTTTAAGGATTGCGTGATGTAGGATGCTAAAAAATAAGCCAAAGCAAAAGCAATAATCAACATGAAAAAATACACTTGACTCAATCGAATTAAGAATTCTTGAATTTCATTTTCATAAAAACTATCGTCGTCAACATAAGGTAAATTCAAAATTCCGAGTGGTTTGAATTTGTCGTCCTTAATTTGAGTATAGGAAGAACGATTTTTAATTCCATCGACACTTTTAATATCGACATACCTTTTTTCGATAGACGATTGTACTAATTTGATAATGTATTTTGGAATAGGCGGCGAAATACTATCAACAGAAAAAGAAGCTTTGGAGGATTTTAAAAGATTTCCATTCAAACTATATATGTTTATTTCAACATTATGAATATCTGAAAGTTCGTGGATTTTGTCTTTGAAAATTAACGGCAGATTTTTTTCCGTTAACGGATAAGTGGTGTTAGATAAAATGTAATTAATATGTTCTTTTACAGCATCTTCTTTACGCTCTAGACGTTCTTGATGGTAATTTCGAGCTTCATTTTTAAACTGAATCACCGAAATCGAAGCCATCAGAATGGAAGCAATCAAAATCAATACAATCATCGATAGGAAAATCCTAATTCGAAGTGACAGCATTGAAAATTTGAAGTTTTTAAACATAGTATTCAGTCTCAGTCTCGGTTTTCAGCCTCAGTTGCAAACTGAATACTGAACACTGCCAACTATTTTCTTTCTCTTATTCTCTTATAAAATTTGAATCCAAGCATAATTAAAATCGAAAATAAAAAGATTCCGATTACGCCATAAATCCAATTGAAAGCATTTTTTAAAATTACTAAAAAAACTACAGCAAATAAAATAATTGTGGCACCTTCATTCCAAAGACGCATAAAATTAGAAGAATAGTTGAATTTGTCGTTTTGCAATTGCTTATAAATTTGATGACATTTTAGATGGTACAAAAACAACGCCAAAACAAATCCGAGTTTCACGTGCATCCACGGCATTTGCAACCAAGCAGGCATCAAAAACAATAACCAAACAGCAAAAACTGTTGCCAAAACCGCACTTGGCCAAGTAATAATATACCAAAGGCGATACGTCATTATTTTGTATTGATTTAATAAAATTTCTCTTTCTGGCGAAGGTTTTTCGTTGGCTTCAATTTGATAAACAAACAAACGAACAATATAAAATAATCCTGCAAACCAAGTTATTACAAATATTAAATGAAGTGATTTTATGTAGTTGTAGAGTTCCATTATTGGTCAATTTTGTTAACATCAGGAAAACAATCTGAAGTAAATTTTGCAATTCTGTTTTGCAGTTTTGTAGAGCTGTTTTTTATCATTTCAGCCTCCATTTTTGTTCTAATTAGTTTAGGTTTATTATAATCATCATTTTCATAGAATCCACTATAAGAAATAATATCGGTCCAGTTTGAATATCTAGTTTTACTGGTGTCGGAATCTAAAAAATTAAATAATTCTTCGGGAAATTTTTCTGCATATTTTCTTGCAGGAATTCCTGGATATTCGGCTAAAGCACCATCAGATATCTCAATTGTTTTATCTAATATCCATCGATAAAAAGGTCTCAGATTTTTATCATTTGTAGATGATAAAGCCAAAAGATTTTCGGTTAAATTGTCGTCCGTTGGTCGGTATTTTCCATAATAAAATGCAATTGCCAAGGAGTCACAATTTTTGTTTTCAATATAAAATTTCACCGGTTTTCCATAAACAGAATCGACTTCAATATTATGTGTTAAATGAAATCCTGCTTGATAACTATCACTAGCTGATGTTTTCTGTTCAGCACTCTTTTTTGTTGTTGAATCCAAAGTTTTACTTTCTAATGTCTTACTATCAGAATCTGTTTTCTTAGAACAAGAAAAAAGAATAAAACTTAAAAAAATTAAAAAGTAAAATTTCATAAGATTTCTATCTTTTCTTAAAATCCTCAATCCAATTCGCCACAACACCACACCATTCATCTTCATCATTCATACATGGAATTGCCATAAATTCTTCGCCACCATGGTGTAAAAATTGTTCGTTAGCTTCCATTGCAATCTCTTCCAAAGTTTCTAAACAATCGGCTACGAAAGCTGGAGTTACAACTGCTAATTTCTTAATTCCTTGTTCTGGCATTTTGTTGATTTCAACATCCGTGTAAGGCGTTAACCATTTGTCACCTGCCAATCTTGATTGGAATGTTTGGCTGTATTTTCCTTCTGGAATTCCTAACAATTTTACCACTTGTCTTGTTGTTTCATAACATTGATGACGATAACAAAATTCGTGTGCTGGCGAAGGTGTGCTACAACATGAACCATCAATAGCACAATGTGATTTGGTTACGTCGGTTTTACGAATATGACGTTTCGGAATTCCGTGATAAGAGAACAACAAATGATCGTAATCAAATCCTTCTAAATGTTTTTTGATTGAATTAGATAATGCCTGAATATAATCGGGTTTGTTATAAAATGCCGGAACTTTTGTCAACTTCATTTCAGGAAATTTTGATGACACTAATTCATCTGCCAAAGCCCAAATCGTCGTGGTTGAAGCCATCGCATATTGAGGATAAAGCGCCAAAAGCATAACTTCGGTCACACCTTTATCTTTTAATTCTTGCAAGCCTTTTTCAATAGTTATAGTTCCATAACGCATTGCTAAAGCCACAGGTACATCAACTAATTTCTGAACTTTTTGATGCATTTTTTTTGAAAGGACAATTAAAGGAGAACCTTCCTCAGTCCAAATGCGAGCATAGGCTTCTGCCGATTTTTTTGGTCTTGTTTGTAAAATGATACCTCTAACTAACAAGGCACGTAATAAAAACGGAACGTCAATTACGTATTTATCCATTAAAAATTCATCTAAATACGGCTTAACATCTTTGGCAGTTGGACTTTCTGGAGAACCTAAGTTTACAAGTAATACACCTTTCATAATAAAATTTAATTTTTTGTAAAAGTAAATTATTCTTACTTTTTACATTTATGTTTATGTTTTTTTTATCGATTGTTTGATATACGAAATTTATGTTGTTATGTATTTGGATTTATCGACATCAAATACTTTTTCGGAGTTGTCGCAAATTTTTTCTTGAACGCCGCAATAAAATGACTTCCGGTGCTGTAACCAATTTTCAATCCAACTTCGTTTACATTATAAGAACCGCTGTCTAATAATTGTCGAGCGTAATCCATTTTGTAATCAAATAGAAATCCGTAAACCGTATCTCCATAAATTTGTTTGAAACCCATTTTTAGTCTTTTCAAACTCAATCCAACTTGTTCTGCTAATTCCTCCAAACCTGGTGGTTCTGCCATATTTTGGATGATGATTTCTTTGGCTTTTTTAATTTTTAAAACATTTTCTTCATCTATCAAAAACGGACATTGTTCAGCATTTGGATCTTCCGAACGATTGAAATACAAACTCAATAATTCATATCCTTTTCCTTTATAGTAAAGATTTTTAATTGATGGATTTAAATTATAATGGAACAACTGACTTAAAACAATAGCCATCGACGGACTAATATCAGTTTCTTTATAATATTTTTTATCCTTGTTTTCTTCACTCAAAAAAGGAATATGGTCGGCTTCTGTAGAAAACAAACCGTGAAATTTCTGAATTGAAATAATCATTGTGATTACCCACGAATTTGGTGCGATTTCTAAATTCAAAGGCAATTCTTTTTGTGGATTGTAAAACAAAAGTGCTTTTTCTTCTCTCAAATCTAAAGCATAATTTCCATCATTAAAGACAAATTTTGCTTTTCCTTTGATGCCAAAATGAAATTGAATAAGGCCTTGATTAACATGTCTTTTCACGTGAAAATTCTCATTTCCATCATTTTGAAAACGAATTAAGGTAAAATCATTTTCAATTTTTATTTCTTCTTGTGAACCCATAGCGATATTTTTTCGTATATGATTTTGGAATCATGTCATCCGCTTATTTAGAATTAATCTACATAAGTAGTTCTGAAAGACTTGATTTCATTGCAAATTTATAATAAATAACGCTAAAAAGTCAAATAAGGTTTAAAAAATCGCATAGCGACACAAAAAGTACTTTGAGCGTTACTTTTATAAATAGTATAGTAATATTTTTGTTGAACTTTTAGGTAAAGTACAAATATGGAAAATTTTAACATGTCGAAACACGCCACTTTTTATGCATTAGGCTTAAGCTACAAAAAAGCAGATGCAGCAATAAGAGGAAAATTCAGTTTAGATGCTCAAGCCAAAGCAACTTTACTTATACAAGCCGAAGCCGAAGGAATTGATTCTTTAATCGTTACTTCTACATGCAATCGAACTGAAATTTATGGTTTTGCGCAACATCCATATCAATTAATCAAACTTTTATGTGCTAATAGTCAAGGTTCTGTAGAAGAATTTCAAGAAGTTGCTTATATCTATAAAAATCAAGAGGCAATTAATCATATGTTTCGCGTTGGAACAGGTTTAGACAGTCAAATTCTTGGTGATTTTGAAATTATTAGTCAAATAAAAACCGCTTTTAATGAAAGTAAATCTAACGGAATGGTTAATTCATTTCTAGAGAGATTGGTTAATTCGGTTATTCAAGCGAGTAAAAAAATTAAAACACAAACCGAAATTTCTTCGGGTGCAACTTCTGTTTCTTTTGCATCGGTACAATACATTTTCAAAAATGTAGAAGATATTGCCAATAAAAATATTTTACTTTTTGGAACTGGGAAAATCGGAAGAAATACTTGCGAAAACCTTGTAAAACATACCAAACACGAGCAAATTACTTTGATCAATCGTACTAAAGATAAAGCAGAAAAATTAGCTCAAAAATTAGATGTTGTTGTAAAAGATTACGCCGATTTACAATTGGAACTACAAAAAGCAGATGTAGTTGTAGTGGCAACAGGTGCTCAAAATCCTACAGTTGATAAAGCCATCTTAAATCTTAAAAAACCTTTGTTGATTTTAGATTTATCTATTCCGAAGAATGTAAATGAGAATGTAAAAGATATTGAAGGCGTTACTTTAATTCACATGGATCATTTGTCTCAAATGACAGATGAAACTTTGGAAAACAGAAAACTACATATTCCTCAAGCAGAAGCAATTATAGAGGAAATCAAAGAAGAATTTATAGCTTGGACCAAAAACAGAAAGTTTGCGCCGACTATTCATGCTCTAAAAGAAAAATTAAATTCTATCAAAGACGGCGAGCTAAATTTTCAACGTAAAAAATTAGCTAATTTTGACGAAGAACAAGCTGAATTAATCAGCAATAGAATCATTCAAAAAATTACTAATCACTTTGTAAACCATTTAAAAGATGGCGACTCAATGGAAGAAGGAATTGAATGGATTGAAAAAGTCTTTCAACTAGAACAAGAGAAATCATTTTTATAAAATAAAATTTCACAATAATAAACCTTAATGAACCTTAATTCCTTAATGGTTCAAAAAAGAATAAAATGTCTGAAAAAACAATACGTATAGGAACTCGTGATAGTGAATTAGCACTTTGGCAAGCACACACCGTTCAAAAACAGCTCAACGATTTAGGTTACAAAACCGAAATTATAGCCGTAAAATCGCAAGGTGATATCATTCTCGATAAACCGCTTTACGAACTCGGAATCACAGGAATTTTCACAAAAACATTAGACATTGCAATGATTAACGGTCAAGTTGATATTGCAGTGCATTCAATGAAAGATGTTCCAACTGCACTTCCAATTGGAATTGTGCAAGCAGCCGTTTTAGAAAGAGCTAATATTTTAGACATTTTAGTTCATAAAGGAAACTTAGATTTTTTAGAATCTAATGGAACTATTGCTACAGGTAGTTTACGTCGTCAAGCTATGTGGTGGAATAAATATCCAAACCATAATGTAGTCGATTTACGTGGAAATGTGAATACCAGAATGCAAAAACTACAAGAAAACGATTGGAACGGAGCCGTTTTTGCAGCCGCAGGTTTAGAAAGAATCAACTTAAAACCACAGAATTACATCAATCTAGATTGGATGATCCCAGCGCCAGCACAAGGAGCGATGGTTGTAGTTGCAATGGCTGAAGATGAATTTACTTTAGACGCACTTTCGCAATTAAATCACATCGAAACTGAGATTTGCACGTATATAGAAAGACAATTTCTAAAAACATTAGAAGGCGGATGTACTGCACCAATTGGAGCGATTGCAACTTATAATGAAAAGGAAGATATTATAAATTTCAAAGGAGTTTTACTATCCATCGACGGCAAACAAAAACTAGAAGTCGAAAAAGTAGTAGATATTTCAGAATGGAAAAAATTAGGTTTCAATGCAGCTCAAGAAATTTTAAATAATGGCGGAACAGAATTAATGGCAGAAATTAAAAAGACGTTAAAAAAATAAATTCCTCTAATTTATTAAATCTGTGTTCCAAAAAAAAATGACAAAACAAATCAACATATTATCTACCAAAAAGCTTTTACCCAATCAAAAGCAAGTTTTACTCGACGCCAATATTTCATTAATAGAAGAAGATTTCATTGAAACTAAAATCAAGAATTTTGAACTTTCAAAAGTAAATGAAAATCTAATTTTTACCAGTCAAAATGCAGTTCAAAGTATTTTACAACATCCAAAATGCAATGAACTGAAAAGCAAAAATGTTTTTTCTGTTGGAATGAAAACCAAGGATTTATTAACACAAAACGGATTTAATGTTATTGCTTACACAGGTTATGCAGCAGATTTGGCAGAAATCATTTCGTTAATTTACGGAAAAGAAAGTTACACCTTTTTCAGCGGAAATTTACGTCGAGATGTGTTACCAAACACCTTAAAAGAAAACGGAATAACATTCAACGAAATCGAAGTTTATGAAACCAACATCACTTCAAAAAAAATTAAAGAAAAGTTAGACGGAATACTATTCTTCAGTCCATCAGGAGTTGAAAGTTATTTCAAATTGAATACCATAAAAGACGAAATCTGCTTTTGCATAGGAGAAACCACCGCAGAAGCATTAGAAAACAAAAAAGTAAAGAACATCATAATTGCAGAAAAACCATCGGTTGAAAATGTGATTACAGAAGTAGTAGAATATTATAAAAATTAGTTTGATGTTGAGGCTAAACAACCTTAAACTTTAAACTTTAAACTTTTAAACAATGTTAAAAAACGACCTATTTTTAAGAGCATTAAATAACGAAACCGTAGAACGTCCACCAGTTTGGATGATGCGTCAAGCAGGAAGATATTTACCAGAATTCAGAGCATTACGTGACAAATACGATTTTTTCACACGTTGCGAAACTCCAGAATTAGCAGCAGAAATTACAGTTCAACCAATTAGAATTGTAAAACCAGATGCAGCGATTTTATTTTCTGATATTTTGGTAGTACCAAGAGCGATGGGAATTCACGTTGAATTGAAAGACAATTTGGGACCAATTATTCCAAATCCAATTCGCACAATGGAGCAAGTAAATCAAGTGATTGTTCCAGATGTGAATGAAACTTTAGGTTACGTTTTTGATGCAATCAAATTAACCAAAGAAATGTTGAACGATGAGGTTCCGCTTATTGGTTTTGCAGGTTCGCCTTGGACCATTTTTTGCTATTGCGTAGAAGGAAAAGGTTCTAAAAGTTTTGATACGGCAAAAGGTTTTTGCTTTTCAAATCCAGTTGCAGCTCATACATTATTGCAAAAAATCACCGATACAACGATTTTATATTTAAAAGAAAAAGTAAAATCAGGAGTAAACGCAGTTCAGATTTTTGATTCTTGGGGTGGAATGCTATCGCCAGTAGATTATCAAGAATTTTCTTGGAAATACATCAACCAAATCGTTGAAGCTTTGGCTGAAGACACTAAAGTTATTGTTTTCGGAAAAGGATGTTGGTTTGCATTGAATGAAATGGCACAATCTAAAGCATCAGCACTTGGTGTAGATTGGACTTGTTCGGCAAGAAACGCACGTTATTTAACAGGCGGAAAAATCACATTACAAGGAAATTTTGATCCTTCAAGATTATTATCTCCAATTCCAACCATCAAGAAAATGGTACACGAAATGATAGACGAATTCGGAAAAGACAATTATATAGTAAACCTTGGTCACGGAATTTTACCAAATATTCCTGTAGATCACGCGAAGGCTTTTATTGAAGCGGTTAAGGAGTATAAAAAATAGCTGCCAGCAGATAGTTTTGAGTAATTCTATCGTATTTGTAGAAAATTATAACTTTAATTTGAATTAAAATTATAACTCAATAAAATTGTATTTTAAAAAAATTAAAAAGAAATGAAAGCTGCTATTTTAAATAAAAATGATTTAAACATAGACATTAAAGAGCAAGTTTCTGAATTATTTCGTCAATTAAGTCCAAACAAAATTCAGTTGGATCTTGAAGAAATATTGAATGAAAAAAACCAAATTACAGTTGCATATTGCGAGGATAATAATAAAATAATTGGAATTGCATTAATGTGTACTTACAAAGTTATATCTGGAAATAAAGGTTGGATTGAAGATGTAGTTGTTGACTCAGCTTCACGTGGAAAAGGTATAGGAAGAAAATTGATAAACTTATTAGTTGAAGTAGGTGAAGAAAAAGAACTTTCCGAAATACTTCTTTTTACTGAAGACCATAGATTGCCTGCAATAAATTTATATTCAAGCGTTGGGTTTAAACTTAAAGACAGTAAGATATATTGTAAGAAAAAACAACAAGAACTACGCACAACTATTGTGTAGCGGCAGAACGCTATTTGCTTTAAGCTTAAAAAAATGAAAAATAAATTCCTAACATACATCCAAAGCCTACAAGACCAAATCACTTCCAAACTAGAAGAAGTTGATGGTGTTGCTAAATTTCGTGAAGATATTTGGGAACGTCCAGAAGGTGGCGGCGGAAGAACGCGTGTTATAGAAAACGGAAACGTAATCGAAAAAGGTGGCGTAAACATTTCAGCTGTTCACGGAAAATTACCCGATTCTATGCAGAAATTATTCAACGTTGGTGAAGCCGATTTCTTCGCTTGCGGATTGAGTTTAGTGATTCATCCTAAAAGTCCAATTGCACCAACAGTTCACGCAAATTGGCGTTATTTTGAAATGTACGACGATAACGGAAATGTAATCAATTCTTGGTTTGGTGGCGGACAAGATTTAACACCATATTATTTATTTGAAGAAGATGCGATTCATTTTCATCAAACTTGCAAAATAGCTTGCGACAAACACAATCCAGAGTTTTATCCAAAATATAAAAAACAATGCGATGCTTATTTTTGGAACGCACACCGAAATGAAGCTCGTGGACTTGGCGGATTATTCTTCGATTACTGTAAAGAAACCGAGGAAATGAAAATGGAAGATTGGTACAATTTTGTAACCGAAGTCGGAAACAGTTTTCTAGAAGCTTATGTTCCCATTGTAGAAAAAAGAAAAGAATTACCTTTTACAGAAGCGCAACGAACATGGCAAGAAATCCGTCGCGGTCGTTATGTAGAATTCAATTTAGTTCACGACAAAGGCACGCTTTTCGGACTAAAAACCAACGGAAGAATTGAATCCATTTTAATGTCATTACCACCAAATGTTCAATGGGTTTACGACCATCATCCACTTTCTGGAAGTGAAGAAGAAAAATTAATTAAAGTATTAGAAAAACCAAAAGATTGGGTTTAAGCTCAAAGTGAAACAACTTTAAACCTTAAACTTTTAAACAATTTTAAACAACATATCATGTTCCCATTACAAAGAGGCAGAAGATTACGCGTTAACGAATCCATAAGAAGTTTAGTTCGCGAAACCACATTAAGTCCAAGTGATTTCATGTTCCCAATGTTCATTGCAGAAGGCGAAAACGTAAAAGTTGAAATTCCTTCAATGGTTGGTATTTACCGTCGTTCAATCGATTTGACTGTTGAAGAAGTAAAAGAACTTTTCGCACTAGGAATTCGCGCTGTAAACATCTACGTAAAAGTCGACGAATCTCTAAAAGATAACACCGGAAAAGAAGCTTGGAATCCAAACGGATTAATGCAAAGAGCCATCAAAGCAATAAAATTGACTTGTCCAGAAATGATTGTGATGCCAGATGTTGCCTTAGATCCATATTCCATTTACGGTCACGACGGAATCATAGAAAAAGGTGATGTTGCAAATGATGCAACTAACGATGCACTTGTAAAAATGGCCGTTTCTCACGCACAAGCCGGAGCCGATTTCGTTGCACCAAGCGACATGATGGACGGACGCGTTTTGCGTTTACGCCAAGGTTTAGATGCTGCAGGATTTTCAAATGTAGGCATTATGAGCTATTCTGCTAAATATGCTTCAGCTTTTTATGGGCCATTTCGTGATGCTTTAGACAGTGCGCCAAAAGAAGCCGATGTCGAAGTACCGAAAGACAAAAAAACCTACCAAATGGATTATGCCAACCGCATCGAAGCTATAAAAGAAGCGTTAATGGATGTTGAAGAAGGCGCCGATATGGTTATGGTAAAACCAGGAATTGCTTATCTTGACATCGTTCGCGAAGTTAAAAATGCGGTGAATGTTCCGGTAACTGTTTTTCATGTTTCAGGCGAATATGCAATGATTAAAGCCGCTTCCGAAAGAGGTTGGCTCGATCACGACAAAATCATGATGGAACAATTAATGTGCATCAAACGTGCAGGAGCAAGTTTAATTTCAACTTATTTTGCTAAAGAAGCTGCGATTATTTTGAATAAATAGGAGCGAAAGGCTCGGGATTTATCAGCAAACCATATTCCTGCTGCCTTTCCAAAGCTCGCAAAAAGGCGAGGCTTTTCCCTTTCATCAGGGCTAAATAGCATTTGTATTGAATTTTTATTCTCTGATAAAAATCATATTTAACTTAAACAATCAGATGTACCTTTGATTATATTAAATAAAAGGAAAATGAAAACAATTTTAAAATCACTAACTTTAGCAATAGCACTAATTTTGATAAGTTGTGGTGGAGACAAAAAAACAGATAAATTTGGCAACCCAATTTCAGAAGAAAAAGAAAATGTAGAAGCAACCAAACCTGAAGTGTCAGCATTTCCATTAGCCGAAAAAGGAAAAGAAATCTTTGAAGGAAAAGGAACTTGTGCAACTTGCCATAAACTCGATATTAAATTAGTTGGACCAAGCATAATCGATATTGCAAAAATCTACAAAGAGAAAAATGCAAATATGGTCACATTTCTAAAAGGCGAAGGTGAACCAATTGTCGATCCATCGCAATTCGAAGTCATGAAAGCCAATTTTGCTTTAACAAAAACGTTTTCCGAAGAAGAATTACAATCTTTAGAACAATACATGTACAGTCAAGCAAAATAAAAATTTGGATTTATTTTGAAAAATTGGTAGCTTTACTAAATATCAATTAATCTATGAAACCCTATTTTGCTTTCATTTTATTCATGTTTTCTTTCTATGGTTTTAGCCAATATAAACCTATATCTTTTAGTGCTAGGTTTAATATTATACCTTCAACATTATTTGACAATCATAGTAATGAGAAAATAAAAGTAATTAGTATTGAAATGTTAGGTAAGATGGCTCAAAAAGACATCTTAGACATCAATAATATTAATATTTCTCCAAAACAATACAGTTGGTATTCAGATATTCGTAGGATAGAGAGCCACAAAATTATGGCTTTAAACATCAGGCAACAAGATTTTTGTGGTCGTGATTTCCTTATAGATAGTCACTCAGAGGCGATTCAAAATCTTAATTTAAAAAGCATTTCATATCCTTAAAATGAAAACTGCCTTTATAAATTCACCACTTGGAATTATTAAAATTCAAGGTGACGAAAATGGAATTTCTATAATTTCCGTTTTATCAGAAGGTGAACTTTCCACAAAAATTCCAAACGAACTCCAAGAAGCAGTTTCACAACTTCAAGAATATTTTGAAGGAAAACGTAAAGATTTTGATTTCAAGTTAAATCCAAAAGGAACCAATTTCCAACAAAAAGTGTGGCAAGAGTTAATCAATATTCCATACGGAAAAACAATGTCCTACATGGATTTATCCAAAAAACTCGGTGATGTAAGAGCTATTCGAGCAGTAGCATCAGCTAACGGTAAAAACCCACTTTGGATTGTAGTTCCATGCCACAGAGTTATTGGAACAGATGGTTCATTGACAGGATATGCCGGCGGATTGTGGCGCAAAAAATGGCTTCTTGAACACGAAACACCAAGCCATCAACAAAGTTTGTTTTAACTTAGTCAAGGAGTTTTTTTTATTTTAATTTGGAAATTTAAAGTCATTTTAATTATATTCGCAACCTAATTACGTGTTAATCAGGGTAATTTAATAAATATAAACGCCATATAAATTCTTATTATGATTGAAAAAATCCGCTTAGACAACATTTTGTTTCTTGACATAGAAACGGTTCCATTAGAAGAAAATTTCAACTCGCTTGACGATGAAATGAAACAACTTTGGGAACAAAAAACTCAATACCAACGCAAAGACGAATTCACAGCCGAAGAATTTTATGACAGAGCAGGAATTTGGGCCGAATTCGGAAAAATAGTCTGTATTTCTGTTGGTTATTTTACAACCAAAGGTGACATTCGAAACTTTAGAGTAACCTCTTTTTTTGGTGAAGAAAAGAAAATTTTATTAGACTTCAATAATCTACTAAATAATCATTTCGATGGTTCTCAAAACATTCTTTGCGGTCATAATGCCAAAGAATTTGATTTTCCATTTATTGCACGTCGAATGATTATCAACAATGTTTCCATTCCAAACAAACTTAATCTATTTGGGAAAAAACCATGGGAAATTCAACATTTGGATACTTTAGAGTTGTGGAAATTTGGTGATTATAAACATTTTACTTCCTTAAAATTACTAACCAAAATCCTCGGAATTCCTTCTCCAAAAGGAGACATTGACGGAAGTCAAGTAGGGCATGTTTTTTATGTAGAAAAAGACATAGATAGAATTGTGACTTATTGTGAAAAGGACGTCATTGCTGTAGCACAAGTTTTCCTTCGTTTCAGAAAAGAAGATTTATTGGTGGAAGATGAGATAATTCATATATAATAAAGGATATCTAAAAAATGAAAATACCCCAAAAAGTTAGACACTAATTGGGGTATTTTTTTATTGAAAAAAAGTTAAGTATGTTTACTTTTTAATTGTAATCTTCTTAGTTGTAATACCATTTTCGTTTTCAATAGTAACTAGATACAATCCATCTTGTAACGAAGAAGTAGTTATTGTTGTTGAAATTGAATTTGATTGTACTGATTGAATCTGTCTTCCTTGTAAATCTATAACTGAAATTTTTGTTTCAAGATTATTTTCAGGAATATAAACAATAAAATCTTCTTTTGCTGGATTTGGATAAATAGCTACATTTTGTAGAGTATTTTCATTAATACTTAATGATGGAGTTAATCTACAAAATTGGATACTAAATAAATTTATACTTCCACCATCACCATTGTAAGGATCATCTACTCTAAGTGTCCATACTCCATCTGCTGGTAATGAATTTAAATCACTTAAACTATCAACAGGTGCAATTAATCCTGAAATAGATGGTGCTCCAGAGCATTGAGGTGCTGTTCCATCATCATTAAATTGACAATCTATATTGTCATGATCGCCACACGCCTCTTCAGTTAGTCTAATTACTGGACTTCCAATTGAACTCGGACCTTCAAGAGTAATAGTCATATCTTGTACATATGTATGGGTAATATTTAAATTAACTTTTAAATTACCAATTGAGTGCCCTCCAGTAATTGTAACTGGTACACTTGCAGAAGAATTTGCAACAGAAGCTATTGCTGCATCAGAGAAATCTGTAGCTACAAATGTTTGGTCACAAATTAATGCACCTGTAGTAAATGAAAAAATTGTAGAACTAGATACTAAAGCGGCACCACATCTGTTAGAAGGTGTAACTCTCCAGTAATATGTTGTTTCTTGAGCTAAATTACTAACAAAAAATTGAGTACTTGTTGTTAAAAAAGATGTAGTTATCGTTGAAAAACTTGAGGAAGTTGAAACTTGAACCGAGTAGTTTTCAGCATTTGGCATAGCTGCCCATCTTAAATTTACAGAGGTTGAAGTTCCATTTGTAGAGTTTGCAGGAGTATTTAAAGTTACATTTTGAAATGAAGAACTGTAAATTTTTAAAATTTTTGTTCTTGTTTCAGTTTCAGTTCCACGAGTTCCTGTTATTCCTATTGAATATTCACCAGGAATAACATTTTGCAAACCGTTTATTGACATTGTTACAGTTCCATTTGCGCTTAATGAACTTGGAGAAAAACTTGCATTTGCTCCAGCAGGTAATCCTGCTGCTGAGAAAGTAGTAGTTCCTGAACCACTTTGAGTATAATTAAATGTATAAGTTGCATTTTGATTAGCGCATAGTTCTAAATCTGAACTTGTTGAATTTAAAGCAAAAGTTGAATTTATTCCTGTAATTACTAACGAATAATTTTGTAAATTATTAACTAATGTGCCTTTGTGAGTAACTGCAATTGTGTAATTTCCTGCAGGAGGCGAATCTATTTTTACTTGTTCTACATTATCTACATTATTATCACCAGTTCGTTCTGCAATAAATGATGATTGAGATAATCTCCATGGGAAATATGTTGTTCCGTCTCTGGTAATTCTAATATCTAAATCATTTATTAGAGCTTTTATATTTTCATTAGCAATTCCATTCAAATTCATATTTCCTGGTAAATCAGTCCAAGTTATAGAAGCTATCAATGGTGTTGATCCATTTGAATTAACCTGCATTGTAAACACTTCTTCATTTCTTAATGATTGCTCAGAAACCCATGAGCTTAAACCATTGTTAGAAACTGTCTCTGCAGCTTTTTTCATGTTTAGTAAACCCCAACCATAGATAGGGTCTGGACCTTCATCTCCTGCATCATCAGCAGTATGACAAGCAATTCCTTTTAGAGTTGCTGAACGCATGTAGCTGTTGTATAAATTATTATGATGTTGTTGTAATAATATAAGTGAACCAGCAACATTTGGAGAAGACATTGATGTGCCAGAAAAAGTTGCAGTAGCTGAATTACCGGAGCTATTAGCAGAAGTTACATTGGTGCCATTACCAGCAATATCTGGTTTTATTCTAAAATCATCTGTAGGGCCCTGACTACTATCTGGGTTTATATTAATTGTTCCATTTACAGTTCCATCAGTATTTATTGTCACATCTTGACAATTTGCTACTACTAAATTATTTTTGCAAGTTTTATTTGTTGTTAATTTATCATAGCCAAAGAATAATGGATCAGGATTATCTGTAGTACCATTGTTACCAGCTGAAACAACTGCTAAATAATAAGGAGATAAATATGCAATTTCATCCCAAATATATGAATCAGAAACATAAGCACCAATAATCCAAGATGGTAATGTCGAAGATATAGGAACACCATACGAATGGTTAGAAATTAGCATTCCTTGTTGTACTTCAGATAAAGCTTCACTTTCGTCATCTGTCCAATTAAAAGTTCTACCTAATGCTTGAGGCGCCATACCTTTAATCGATGCTAAACTTGAAATCATTGTTCCTGTTACGTGAGTAGCATGTGAACTTAATGTACCAGAAGGTTCATCTACAACAGTAACTCTACCTCCAAAAGCATTGTGAGAAGCCCTAACAGTTCCGCCGTCCCATACTCTTAGAGTCATTCCTTGACCATTTAAGTTTAGACCCATTGCACCACCTGTATGTAAAAAGTTTGTTCTTGTGGTTCTTGCGGCATTAATGTTGTCAGTTTGATAATACATAGGATAACCATCTGGCGTAAGTTTCATTAATTCAGATTTACTTCCATCTGGATTTTCGATAACTATTGGCCAGTTATTAATACGAGCAACTGCTTCAGCTCTACTTTTATCACTACGCTGTTTATTTCTATAGTATTCTTCTTTTTCTTTAATTTTTTGCAAATCATAATTAGATACAATTTCTCTAACTTCAGCTGGTGTTTGTGCAAAAGTACATATTGAAGAAAAAAGGACAATAACAAGGAGTAATACTCTTTTCATTTTTTATTTTTTTTGGTGTAATTAATATATGAAAGCAAATATAATAATCTATTGTAATATTTACCAAATATTTACAAAAAATAGATGAAATTTAAGTTTTGTTTAATTATTTACTATTTTTAAATCAAAAAAAAGAATTTTTTTGTATATAATATATACATTTACGAAAAAAAAATATGGTATTAAGTAGATTTTGGCTCGTTATCTTTATTTCATCAATTATCTTTGTGATTTTTAGCTTATTTTCTGGAAATAACTACACAATTGACTTTGTATTAAACGGAAAAAAAGACGATCCAATTTTAGTTTCTGAAAAATATCTTCAAGATTTACCAGCTTTCATAAAAGACAGTATCGAAAAGGCTCCAGAAAAAACAATGGTCATCAATCGTGATACATTGAACATTGATTCTACGTATGTTTTTTCTAATAAAGTTGTAAAAATATATAGTGGAAAACAAAAATCAGATGGATTATTGCCAACCTGCAAAAGCACTTTGTTAGATTTGATTTTACCACTTATGGCCTATTTGGCATTTTTCTGTGGACTGATGGAACTTTTAATTATATCTGGCGCATCGCAAAAATTGGCGAAAATATTAAGCCCAGTTTTTGTAAAAGTATTTCCAAGTATTCCAAAAAATCATCCTTCAATTTCTTACATGACGCTAAATTTTGCTGCTAATTTTCTAGGATTAGATTCGGCAGCAACACCATTCGGATTAAAAGCCATGGAGAGTTTACAAGAAATAAATCCAGAAAAGGATAAAGCTAGTGATGCACAAATCATGTTCATGTGCTTACATGCTTCTGGACTTACATTAATTGCAACTTCAATTATTGGATATCGCGCTGCTGCTGGCGCTGCAAATCCTGCTGATGTGATGTTACCTTGTATAATTACCTCTTTTATTGGAACAATTGCAGCGTTTTTAATTGTAGGAATAAAGCAAAAAATCAACTTCAAAAGTGCTTCTTTGGTTGCAGGATTAATGGGAATGATAGGAGCAATTATTGGTTTATTGATGTATGTAAATCATTTGGATTTAATTGGTAAAAATTATTTTACTTCTAATCTTTCTGCTTTGATTTTGGTTGTAATTATTGTTTTTACATTGATATTATCGTTTGTAAAAGAGAAAAAATTTACAGAAGCAAATACCACCGTTTATGAAGCATTTGTGGTTGGAGCAAATAATGGAGTTAAAACTGGAGTCACTATTTTCCCTTATGTTTTGGGAATGTTAGTTGCTATTTCGTTGTTTAGAAATAGTGGTCTATTTGAAATTATTAGCAATTGGATTGCTTTTATTTTTTCTAATTTGGGTGTGGCAAAAGAAATTACTGACGCTTTACCTGTTGCATTGCTACGTCCTTTTAGCTCTGCAGGTTCACGTGGTTTTTTAATTGATTCTATGAATACATTTGGCGCTGATTCAATGACAGGAAGATTGAGTAGTATTTTTCAATGTAGTGCCGAAAGTACGTTCTATGTAATTGCAGTTTATTTTGGTTCGGTTAATATAAAAAACACTCGATATGCTTTAGGTACAATGCTTTTAGTAGATGTAATTTGTGTGATTACTGCAATTTTTGTGGCTAGTTGGTTTTTTGTAAAATAGTAATATGTACGATTTCTTTCATCTAGTTTGTCATTTTACAGGAAACATATTTATGTGGATATTTAATTTGGGTGCAAAATCTATAGACGAAGTTTCAAAAAAGGATAACTCGTGGATAGGTTTTATGTTTCTTGTCTTTATTTTTTTTGTGCTTTATTCTAAAATTTAATTTTCTTCAATCCACCAACTTTCCGTAACTTTACACTTCAAAAATATTTCATAATGGACTTTATATATCAAGATCCGTATCCGATATTAAAAGACGATACCCAATACAAAAAACTTACTTCTGACTACGTAAAAGTTGAGCAGTTTGGCGACAGAGAAATTCTAACTGTTGACCCGAAAGCATTAGAATTAATGGCGCAAGAAGCCATGAACGACGTTTCATTTATGTTGAGAACGGCACATTTGCAAAAGCTAAACAATATTTTGAATGATCCCGAAGCGACTGATAATGATCGATTTGTAGCCTATAATTTATTGCAAAATGCATCAGTTGCTGTTGAAGGTCAACTACCATCTTGCCAAGATACAGGAACTGCAATTGTCATGGCAAAAAAAGGCGAAAATGTTTACACTGGAGTTGATGATGCCGAATGGTTGTCAAAAGGAATTTTCAATACGTTTCAAAACAAGAATCTTCGTTACTCACAAATTGTTCCGATTTCGATGTTTGAAGAGAAAAATTCAGGTTCGAATTTACCAGCACAAATTGATATTTATGCTAAAAAAGGAGCTTCGTATGAGTTTTTGTTTTTAACAAAAGGTGGTGGTTCTGCGAACAAAACATTCTTATATCAAAAAACGAAATCTTTGTTGAACGAAAAATCAATGGAAGAATTTGTGCGTGAGAAAATTAAAGATTTAGGAACTTCTGCTTGTCCGCCATATCATTTAGCTTTAGTAATTGGAGGAACTTCTGCTGAGGCAAATTTGGCTGCTGTTAAAAAAGCATCTGCAGGATATTTTGACCATCTTCCAACTACTGGAAACATGGCTGGTCAAGCTTTTCGCGATTTAGAATGGGAACAAAAAGTATTACAATATTGTCAAGAAAGTGCTATTGGAGCACAATTTGGTGGAAAATATTTTGCACATGATGTTCGTGTAATTCGTTTGCCTCGACATGCGGCTTCTTGTCCGGTTGGATTAGGAGTTTCGTGTTCTGCTGATAGAAATATCAAAGGAAAGATTACGAAAGACGGAGTTTTCTTAGAACAATTGGAAGTAAATCCACAGCAATTTTTACCAGCAGTTCCGCCACATTTGGAAGCTGCAGTTGAGGTTGATTTGAATCGTCCGATGGCAGAAATTTTAGCTGAATTATCTAAATATCCAATTAAAACACGATTAAAATTAAACGGAACTTTAATCGTTGCTCGTGATATTGCACATGCAAAAATCAAAGAATTATTGGATGCTGGAAAACCAATGCCAGACTATTTCAAAAACCATCCTGTTTATTATGCCGGACCAGCAAAAACTCCAGATGGAATGCCATCAGGAAGTTTCGGACCAACGACAGCAGGAAGAATGGATGTTTATGTAGAAGAATTTCAAAAAGCTGGCGGAAGTATGATTATGCTCGCCAAAGGAAATAGAACCAAAGAAGTTATGGATGCTTGTAAAACTTATGGAGGTTTCTATTTAGGTTCTATTGGTGGACCAGCTGCGATTTTAGCGCAAGATAATATCTTAAAAGTTGAGGTTGTAGACTTCGAAGAATTAGGAATGGAAGCCGTAAGAAAAATTACAGTTAAAGATTTCCCTGCTTTTATTATTACTGATGATAAAGGGAACGATTTCTTCGCTAACTTATAAAAACAACTAGCCACAGATTCACAGATTACTATAATTAATCTGTGGCTATCAAAATCAATCAAATGCCTTTTAAAGAATCATTTTCGGAATTTTATACCAAAGTTAAATCGAGTTTAGAAGATGGAACTTTTGCCAAATTGACTTTAGCAAAAACTATCGGAAATGCCGAATTGATGAATATTTATGTGCGTCCGATAATGGATGAAGATGTTTTGAAGTTGGAATTAAAATTTAAGTTTCAGCAGGAAGAAATTATTGAAATTCATACAATAGAAAATGCTTTTCCAAGATTATTAGAATTTATTAATAATCCTTTCTTAAGTGCAATTTTGTTCACTACAGAATTTGATTTGACTTACAAATTGAATAAAAAACGAGCTGTGAGTGTTGTAGAACAATTTCCAACCTTTGGGAATGCCAACGAAGTTTTATTTGGGTATTTGGAAAGTAGAAAATAAACATTATTAGAATAAAAAGAAAACCACAAAACTCAATCGAATTTTGTGGTTTTTTATTTAAAGGATTATGTTTTTTATTAATCAATCATCATTTCAGGAATATCACCTTCAATAATTAAATCGGCTTCGGTTGATGCTATAATGTGTTCAACAGAAACCCCTGGTGCACGTTCTAATAATTTAAACCCTTTTGGAGTGATTTCTAAAACGGCTAATTCAGTAACTACTTTTTTAACGCAACCAACACCAGTTAAAGGCAAAGTACAACGTTTTAAAATTTTACTTTCACCAGCTTTATTAACGTGCATCATAGCAACGATAATATTATCTGCAGAGGCGACTAAATCCATTGCTCCACCCATTCCTTTTACCATTTTTCCTGGGATTTTCCAATTGGCTATGTCGCCGTTTTCTGAAACTTCCATGGCACCAAGTATTGTTAAATCTACGTGTTGACCACGAATCATTCCGAAGCTAAAAGCCGAATCGAAGAAACTCGCTCCAGGTAATGTTGTGATGGTTTGTTTTCCGGCGTTGATTAAATCGGCATCTTCTTCACCTTCAAAAGGAAATGGTCCCATTCCGAGAACACCGTTTTCACTTTGAAATTCTACAGAAATATCGGTGCGAACATAATTGGCAACCAATGTTGGAATACCAATTCCTAAGTTTACATAATAGCCATCTTTCACTTCTTTAGCTATTCGTTTTGCTATATCGTTTTTATCTAATGCCATGATTATGCTCTTTTACGAGTGGTACGTTGCTCAATTCTTTTTTCAAATTTTTCGCCTTGGAAGATTCTTTGAATTAATATTCCTGGAATGTGAATTTCATTAGGATTTAAGCTTCCTGCTGGGAGTAATTCTTCTACTTCGGCAATAGTTATTTTTCCTGCGCCACACATTGATGGATTGAAGTTTCTGGCTGTTCCTTTGAAAATTAGGTTTCCTGCTTCGTCGCCTTTCCATGCTTTTACAATAGAAAAATCGGCTTTGAAAGCGTGTTCCATTACATGCATTTTTCCGTTAAATTCACGAACTTCTTTTCCAATAGCAACTTCGGTTCCATAACCTGCAGGAGTGAAGAAAGCAGGAATTCCTGCTTGTGCTGCACGACAACGTTCCGCAAGAGTTCCTTGTGGAATTAATTCAACTTCTAACTCACCAGAAAGCATTTGACGTTCAAATTCAGCATTCTCACCAACATAAGACGAAATCATTTTTTTGATTTGCTTTTGTTGTAATAATAATCCCAAACCAAAATCGTCAACACCAGCATTATTGGAAATACAGGTTAGATTTTTTGTCCCTTTTTTAACCAATTCTGCAATGGAGTTTTCAGGTATACCACATAATCCAAAACCGCCTAACATAATAGTCATGTTATCTTCAATGCCTTGAAGTGCGTCTTGAACTGAATTTACTTTTTTATTAATCATAATTTTAACTATGAATTTTATTTTCTAAATTTTAAAGACCAAATTCGTCAGTATTTTGTTCTTCTGTATCTGTTGAATCTGTTGCTACAGAAGGCTTTGGAGCTGTCCAACAATCTACTTTTATAGCAAAATTATCTGGTCGCTCAAATTCAT
Organism: Flavobacterium sp.; assembly: GCF_044341265.1. Lineage (GTDB taxonomy): Bacteria > Bacteroidota > Bacteroidia > Flavobacteriales > Flavobacteriaceae > Flavobacterium. The sequence goes on along the minus strand of NZ_JBIISA010000013.1, from coordinate 36,654 downwards.
CTGTCGATATTTGGAGGTCTTTATCTTCATAACATTTTTCCATAAAATATCCCCAAACAGGCAAAGCTGCTGTAGCTCCTTGACCATAAGTGATGCTTTTGAAACGAGCCGAACGATCTTCACAACCAACCCAAACACCAGTAACTAGGTTTGGAACCATTCCAATAAACCAACCATCAGATTGGTTTTGTGTAGTTCCAGTTTTTCCTGCAATAGGATTTTTAAACATATATGGATAGCCAGTCCAACGATTATCACCACTTCCGCCACCTTCAGTTCTAAGTCTTTCGCCAGAGCCGCCTTCTGTAACACCTTCAAGAAGTTTAATTACTGCAAAAGCTACATCTTTATTTAAAACATCATGAGACTCCGGAACTGGTTCGTAAATGATAGCTCCATTTTTATCTTCAATTCTTGATATAAATTGGGGTTTTATATAAACTCCTTGATTTGCGAATGTACTATAAGCAGCAACCATATCTTGAACCGTAATATCTACAGCACCCAATGCAATGGCTGGTTGAACAGGAATTTCTGTTGTAACACCAAGTTTTTTGGTTAATTCTACAACAGCTTCTGGTCCGGTTTTATCAATTAATTTAGCCGAAATTGTGTTGATAGAATTTGCCAATGCTTTCTTCAAAGTAACCATTCCTCGGTATTTTTGATCAGAATTTCTTGGTTCCCAATCTTCGGTTACATGATGGCGTCCTTTTCTTATCATAAAAGGTCCGTCAATTATAGTGTCGCAAGGAGACATTCTTAGTTGCTCAATAGCTGTAGCATAAACAAAAGGTTTAAATGTTGAACCTACTTGACGCGCACCTTGACCAACGTGATCATATTGAAAATATTTATAATTTATTCCTCCAACCCAAGCTTTTACCTGGCCAGTTTGAGGCTCCATTGACATTAATCCAGCTTGCAAGAAGTGTTTGTAATATCTAATAGAATCCAGTGGAGTCATGATGGTATCTCTTTCACCTTTCCAGGTAAATACAGTCATTTTGGTTTTTTTACTGAATGAGGCAATGATTTCTTCATCTGTTTTTTCATCAGCTTTTAAAATTCTCCATCTTTCAGAATTTTTCATTGCTTGTTTGATGATTTTATCTGTTTCAGCATCAGTAATATTTATAAAAGGAGCATTTTTATTTCCTTTCTGTTGCGTCCAAAATTCTTCTTGAAGGTTTTTCATATGAGCCAAAACAGCTTCTTCTGCATGTTCTTGAATCTTTGAATCAATAGTAGTGTAAATCTTCAATCCATCACCATAGATATCGTATTCTTCTCCGTCTGGTTTCTTATTTTCTTTAACCCAATTCTTCATATAATCACGAAGATATTCTCTAAAATATGTTGCTGTTCCGTCCAGATGACTTTCTGGATGAAAATCTAATTTTATTGGTTTTTTCTCTAAAATTTTCTTTGCAGATTCTTCTAGATGCTTATTTCGAACCAATTGACCAAGTACAATATTTCTTCTTTTAAGAGCTCTTTCTGGAAAACGATTTGGATTGAATCTTGATGGATTTGTTAACATTCCAACCAATAAAGCACTTTCTTCGACAGTTAAATCACGAGGTTCTTTACTAAAATATACTTTAGATGCCGAGCGAATTCCAACAGCTCCATTAACAAAATCGACCTGATTTAAGTATAAAGCAATAATTTCTTGTTTGGTATATTGTCTCTCTAACCGAATTGCAATAATCCATTCTTTAGCTTTTTGAACGATTCTAAAAGGAAGAAATTTAGAACCTTCACCATGGAATAAATTTTTTGCTAATTGTTGGGTTATAGTACTCGCACCTCCATCTTTTCCTAGTTTTAAAGCGGCACCAAAAGTCCTTCTTGCATCAATTCCAGAGTGTTCATAGAAACGTTCGTCTTCAGTTGAAACTAGTGCATCTACTAGTGATTTTGGTAAATCTTTATACTTGATAGCGGTTCTATTTTCGTTGTAAAATTTACCTAAAGTAACTCCGTCAGAAGAAATGATTTCGGTAGCTAAATTAGAATCTGGATTTTCTAAATCTTCAAATGACGGCATCTTTCCAAAAAGGCCCCATGAAGCAAATAGAAAGAAAAGAAAAAGTCCGCCAAGAGTGTAAAAAAATAATTTCCAAAACTTTTTTGAATAATATTTTATGTCTTTTACTTGACCTTTATTTTGAGTATTAGTTTTTTGTGCCATAATTTCTAGTCTAAAGATTCTACTCTAAAACCTATTTCTGTAATTCCTTTTAAGTTTTCAACTCCAGCTACTTTTCCGGTTTGTCTTACCGCTTGCTTGATATGAACTTTATATTCTCCTTTTAACTTAAATTCTTCTTTGTCTTTATAAAAAAGTTTACTTTCTTTTACATCAGAAAATCCTTCGCCCATAAGCGTTCCATCTGGATTCGCCATCTGATATTCTAATGTATCAACTAATGTTTTCTTATTAGGCTGTTCTAATGCGACAATTAAAAACAAATTATTAAACGGATAATCATTATTATCTCTAACATTTACAAACAAGTTGTATTTTTTTGAACTATCAAATTGAGGTAACTTGAATGTCACAACGCTGTCTTTATGCCAAGAATTTCCAACTGATTTATACTCGTCGAAAACACGTTTTTTATCGCACGAAATAACTAAAAGCGCTACTAAAATAAACAGTATGCTATTTTTTATCTTCATTCTTTTTAATGATTATAGGTCTTTTATTTTGAGGTTTTTGATTTCCTTCGTCATTTCTTTTTCGCTCGTTTGGATTTTGACCTTGATTTGGTTTTGAATTAGGGTTTGAAGCAGTTTTTTCTCCTTGATTTGTGTTTGGATTTTGAGCTTTATTTTTATTTCTGTTTTTATTTTTATTCTTGCTCTTTTTTGGTTGGTCAAATCGAGTTAAACTTTCTTGCCCCATTGCATTATTGAAGTTAGCTTCTTGTTCAACAACAATTTCAATTGCAAAATCTTCTAATGAAGAAACACGTTTTTTCTCTTTATTTTGAGCTACTATTTCTTTAACCTGATCTATTTTCAAAACATGCCAATTAGCAAAATTATCAGTGTAAGCAAACCACATCAATCCTTTAAAAATATCCTGTTTTTGGCAAATTGCATCACCTTTTTCAGTGTATAATTTGGTTTCAAAATCTGGAAAATCTTTTAATGCATCAAGATAAGTATCCAATTCATAATTCAAACAACATTTTAATTTACCACATTGTCCTGCTAATTTTTGAGGATTTAATGATAATTGTTGGTATCGAGCTGCCGATGTATTTACACTTCTAAAATCGGTTAACCAAGTTGAACAACACAACTCTCTACCACAAGAACCAATTCCACCAAGACGCGATGCTTCTTGACGAAAACCAACTTGTTTCATTTCAATACGCGTTTTGAATACTTGTGCAAACTCCTTAATCAACTGACGAAAATCTACTCGATCATTTGCCGTGTAATAGAAAATAGCTTTGGAACCATCACCTTGAAATTCGATATCAGAAATCTTCATTTCAAGTTTTAAAGCAATAGCAATTTCTCTTGCCTTCACTTTCATAGGTTCTTCTTTATCACGAGCTTCACTCCAAATATCAATATCTTTTTGAGAAGCTTTTCTGTATACTTTAGTGATGTCAGCACTTTTATGGTCAACACCTTTTTTCTTCATTTGTACTTTAACCAATTCACCAGTAAGAGTAACAATTCCTATATCATGACCAGGCGAAGCTTCAGTTGCAACGATATCACCGATACTTAAGGTAAGTTTTTCAGTATTTCTATAAAATTCTTTACGTCCATTTTTAAAGCGTACTTCAACACAATCAAATGGAGCTTCTCCTGTTGGCAAATTCATATTTCCTAACCAATCAAAAACGGTCAATTTATTGCAGCTATCGGTGCCGCAAGTCCCATTATTTTTACAACCCTTAGGCGCACCGCCATCAGAAGTTGAACAACTTGTACATGCCATAATTATATATGTAGTATTGCCAAAAAGCAATTTAAGTTCATAAAACGATTAATTGGTAAAGATAGTATTTTTAAAAAATAAATTCCAATAAAAAAATCCCAAATTCCAAGTTTGAAAAAACAGTTGAAATTTGGGATTTTAAATGGTTGATTTTTAAAATAGTTACTCTAAAATCTTGAATAATTTATCAGATAATCTTACTCTAAATGGTAAAATAAAAGTGACTTTATCACCTATTTTAGCAACCGAATTTTCATTTCCGTTTACCATCATTTTATCTAAAATTACTTCTTCATTTCCTGTTGTTGGACCTGAGATTAAGATCTTATCACCTATATTTAATTCGTTATTCTCTATGATAAATAATCCAACTTGTGGTTTTGGATAGTAATGTTCGGCTTTACCAACAAGCACTTTTTTTACTTTTATTTTCTGACGAATGTCTTTTGATTTTTGAGCAATCGCTAAGGATTTATCAGATAGTTCACCTGAATGTTTAAACAATAGATTTTCTGATTTTCCTTTGCGGAAGACTTTATTTCCAACTTGTTTTCCTCTTCTTAATTTTACTTGTTCTACTAAAGGCAAATGAATGGTATCTAAACATTCTTTTGAACAACAGTTTTCCATTGCAGCTTTACAATCATCACATTGAATGAACAATAAATGACAGCCATCGTTTTCACAATTAGTGTGATTATCGCATGGTTTTCCGCATTGATGGCATTGAGAAACTATATCATCGGTAATTCTTTCACCTAATCTGTGGTCAAAAACAAAGTTCTTTCCTATGAATTTACTTTCTATGTTTTCTTCCTTTATTTGTTTGGCATAATTGATAATTCCGCCTTCTAATTGGAATACATTTTTAAAACCTTGATGTTTAAAATAGGCTGATGCTTTTTCGCAACGAATTCCTCCGGTGCAATACATAACCAAATTTTTATTTTCTTTAAAGTCTTTTAATTGCTCGTTGATAATCGGTAAACTTTCTCTAAAGGTTTCAACATCAGGAGTAATAGCGCCTTTAAAATGTCCGATTTCACTTTCGTAATGATTTCTAAAATCAACTACAATAGTATTTGGATCTTCTAATATTTGGTTGAATTCTTTGGCTTTTAAATGCACACCAATATTGGTTACATCAAAAGTTTCGTCATTCAAACCGTCGGCTACAATTTTGTCACGAACTTTTACAGTTAATTTCAAAAAGGAATGGTCGTCGTGCTCTACGGCAACATTCAAACGAATACCACGCATGAATTCATAAACTTCTAAAGTTTCTCTAAAAGCTTCAAAATTTTCTGCTGGAACACTCATTTGAGCATTAATTCCTTCTTTGGCTACATAGGTCCGACCAAGAGCATCGAGTTGGTTCCATTGGATAAATAAATCGTCGCGAAATTTTTTGGGATCTTCAATTTTGGCATACGCATAGAAAGATAATGTAAGACGTTGTTTTCCGGCTTCATCAATTAATTGAGCTCTTTCTTCTGCGCTTAAGGTGTTATACAGTTGCATGCTATAAACGTTTAAGTGAGAAATATGTTTTGAATTCTAAATGGAAGAATTCGGTTACAAAGTTAGCTTTTTACCGCAAAGCCGCAAAGTTTTTTCGCAAAGTTCACTAAGAATTATAAAAAAATTACCGCAAATTCGCAATTTTTTATCTTTTTTGAAGAAAGTAATTTGTGAATTTGCGGTAAAAATCTTAGTGACTTAGCGTCTTTGTGGCAAGCTTAACAGAATTCTGCGTAAGCGTCTTTCAAGTTTTCTGCAATCATTTCTGCAGGACGACCTTCGATGTGGTGACGTTCTAACATGTGAACTAGTTCACCATTTTTGAACAAAGCCATACTTGGTGACGATGGAGGAAAAGGAAACATTTCTTCTCTTGCAGCATCAACTGCTTCTCTATCTACACCTGCGAAAACCGTTACTAAATGATCTGGTTTTTTTGCTCCGTCCAAACTCATTTTTGCTCCTGGACGAGCGTTTCTTGCAGCACAACCACAAACTGAGTTAACAACTACTAATGTTGTGCCTTCCGTTTTAATTGCATTTTTTACTTCTTCTGCACTGTATAAATCTTGAAAACCTGCTTCAGAAAGTTCTGCTCGCATTGGTTTTACCATTTCTTCTGGATACATAATTATTTATGATTTAAGATTAACGATTTTTGAATTATGATTTTTAAAATCATATGCAAAGATAAATAGAATTCTCGTTTTTAGAATGATTCTAATCATAAAGATTTGTTATCGTTTGATAGATGTTATTGGTTGTCCCATTTTTTCTGATAAGGATAAGTTTCATATATGGTATTATCTTCATTCAATTTATAACCAATTTTATAATCTTCTTCCGATTCTTTTAATAGTGTTTTTACTTCTTCTATTTTGTCTTTTCGAACTAAACATATTGCTTTATAAAATTTTACATCAGAAAAATTAGGATAAACTTTCAGAGCTTTGTCAAAAACAGCAATGGCTTCATCAAACTTTTTTAATTCAAATTTTGAAATTCCTAAATAAAAGTATGCTGTTGGATGTTCAAGTTTATCGCGATTTTTATAAATTTCATCAACATAATTTTGAAGAATTTTCTCTGCTTTTTCAAATTCGTTCAATTGTAAATAGGAAATAGCAATATAAAAATCATATGTATGATCCATAACATAACCATTACCAAATTTTTTCTTACAATCTTCTAAATCTTCAATGGCATTTTTATAAGATTTCGAGAAAATACATTTCATAAAACCACGATAAGGTTGCCATCGTTCTGCGTTATATTTTACAGCTTTGTCAAGAAATGGCATTCCAATTTCATATTTTCTTGCTTTAAAATAGGGCATCGCTTTTTGTTGCCATAAGTAGGCAATTGTGCTGTCTTTTGCTAATCCATTATCTAAACAATTTTGCCAATCTGACATTCTTGCATTGAAATTGTATCGTTGCGCACAATTGGTTAGAAATTCTTCAATAATTTTTTCCTGCGCTGCATTTTTACCTTCTTGAGCAAATGAAATTGAAAATGAAAAGAGAGTAACTAGTAAAATGATTTTCTTCATCTTTATTTAAATTTTGATGGTTATACCAGGTTTTGTTAAAGTCTTATAGAAAAATTAAGGTTTTAAATTTTTAACACAATACTGATATTGTGTTCCAAATTATGTGAGCTATGCAACACCAAACAAAACCAAATCTAATTCTTATTAATCCGTATAATATTCCTGCAATAAAATATGTTAATAGGATAATTGGACTAAATAAAATAGTTGTCAAATCTTTATAATTACTATAAAGAGTTAGATGACTATAAGCAAATAGCATCACAGATAAAGCAAATATGTAGTTAAATTTTCTTTGATATAGAGATGAAAAAAAATTGGAATTTTTGCCAACAAAAAAACGGAATATAAAAAAAAGAGATACAAAAAAAATAATAAATAAAAGTAAATGTTTAGGGTTATTAATGTCGATTTCTTTTGGTTTTATAAATATATACAAAGTATAAAACCAACCCAATAGCAATAGACTGGTTTTGTTTTTTGAAAATACTAATCCATATCTATATAAAAATTCTTCAACAATAGAAGTAAAAAAGATTAAAATAATTTTATAAGAAGTTGCACTTTCATCAGTTACAACATTCCCAATTTTCACAGAATTAATTCCAATTGTACTTAAATTATTTATGATATATTTGTGTGAAATTTCTGCTACAATTAGACCAATTGCACAAATAAACACAAACTTTAAAGTTTTTATTAAGTGCTTTTTCAATTTTATTTTTCAGCGTTAATTAATTCCCAAACTTTTTCATTAAAGTTAGTTTTGGTAATTCCTGTAAGTTTTTCTAACGATTGAAAATAGTTATCATTTTCCTTATTGTATTTACCACAACTAACAAATTCTAAAACACCTGCAAACCCTTTTTCTTTCTCAATTTTTTGAACAATTAATGCGTTTATTACATATTCTGCCATTAAATGCGTTTCTTTTGTTTCTCCAAAATTATCAAACTTGCCATAATTTTCTAACCAATTTTTTTGTTTGTCATTGGCAACTTTTTCTTTAAATGTTTTAAAAATAGTTTTCCAACTTATTCCCCAACTTCCACCATATAAATAAGCACAACCTTCATCAACTGGTTTATTAATAATTTTTGATGAAACTACATTTTTCAATCTTTCGTGCCATAAATCGTGAAGGTCAAAATTATCAAATTTAGTATCATTATCGCCTTTTACAATAAGCAAACGATTATCCGATTTTGAACTAAAAGTACTTGTCAATCTGCTATTATAATCTAGTTTATATTCAGTGCCAATAATTTTTAATAATTCAGGTAAATCTGAGCATAAATAAATATCTGTTTGCTGGTTTTTGGCATTTAGTTTTTTATCAAAAGCAGCTACGGCTTTTCCGTAATTTTTTGCTGTCGCAGTATTTATTGTGCTTTTATAATGAAAAATGCAATTATTAACTTTCATTGTTTCCCAACTTGAAGTATTTCTTAATAAGCTTGAAGAAAACTTAAAATCATCATTTTCTTTATGAGCGATTAATTCAAAACTTGCTCGCAGCATTTGTACATTTTCGTTCATTCCTATGTAAGAAAGTTGAATGTAATATTCTAAATCATTTAATTTCACAATATTTGTCAAATAAGGTTTGAAGAAAAAGTCATCTTTGTTTTTTCCGCTTTTTTCAACACCTTTCATTTCATCAAGTAAAATATAGGTTTCTACATTTTCATTTTTCCAAACAAAGTTATTTTCTTCGTTTGACTTTTCTTTTGCAGTTAATAAATTGTTTAGTGATAAAATTAATTTTTTACTTTCAAGACTATCTTTTGGCATTGCAATCACTTTAGAAATAATAAGAGGATTATTTTGCGAAAAACTCGAGAAAGATAAAAAAGCGAATAGAATTGTGAAAAGATTTTTCATTTTTTATGTTTTTTAGTTGCAACAAATTTAAAACAGGTTTTTTTCTTATGCTTGTATAATATTGCAATTGCGTTTATATTCTGATGGTGAAATATTGGTGTAATATTTAAAGAATTTACAAAATTGAGCATGGTCATAAAAACCAACATCAAGAGCAATTTCGCCAATTGGGAAACCTTTTTCTAATAAAGTTTTTGCACTATTAATACGATTTAATAAAATATAGGAAGCAGGTGTTAGTCCGGTTTTTTTCTTAAAGTAACGAATGAATTGAAATTTACTCAACTTACTTTCAAAAGCCATTTTTTGTATATCAATTTTATCTGCAAAATTCAGTCGAGCTTTATTAATGCTATCATCTATTGCATGTTTATTCTCTTTGTGAATGATGCAAGTTTCTTTTGAAAAACCACGAATTATTAAAGTTTCTATTAAATTTTTCAATTTGTTTTCAAGGAGATTTTCATTATTCATGTCATTAAAAAACTCCAAAATTGATGTAATTACTGTTTTATCTGTAATTAATTCATTTGTAAATTGAAGGTTTTCAGAATTTTTTCCAATGATTTTTTTTGTGAAATATTTCAAAACATCTTGATTTTGATAAATCATTTTATATAAACAATCCTCGTTGTCAATGTTTTTGTCTGAGTGAATTTGATATGGATTTATAATGCTAACACTATTAGAATGAATTAATTGAGGCGTTTCTTCGATTACACTTTTCTTAATTCCATTGCTTAGTAAACCAATACAATATGTTTCATGAAAATGGTTGGGTAAGTCAAATTTTTTAAATAATGATTCTTTGATTTCAATAGAATCAAATTGTTGGTATCGATTGGTTTTTATATACATAAAATAGTTGCTGATAAGTCAATATTTTACGAATGTATATAAAATTATTATTTAAAAATCCGCATTAACAACGCGTTAACAAACAAACCTTTTGGGCATTTCCAAATGACTTGAAAGTCTTCCCAAAACGTAGTTTCTTCGTCTAGAAATTTGAAAATTAATGTTGGATTTCCTTTTTTGAATAAGGCAGAAAACACTTTGGAACCTAAATCATTTCGTCTGAATAAAACATCTAAAAACAACAAATCATAGAACCAAAATTTATCCATTTTATGAAATTTTCTGAAGTTTGTGCTGAGCGAAGCCGAAGTATCAGTTTCTTTCGATAAGAGTTCAACTAATTCTTTTGATTTTTTGGTTGTGTTTTTAAAAGTATAACCTGTACTTGCTTTTGTCCATCCGCCAACAGAACCAATATTTATGATATTTTTGGTGTTGTGTTTCCAAAATTTATAAGAAGTCATCGGAATGTTTCCTTGTTCTTTTTCGACGATTTCGTATTCTGAAATTCCTAATTTTTTGATGTAATCTTGAATCTCGTTTTCGTATTCTTCCTTTGATAATAAATCTTTTGAAAACAAAGTATATTCTAATAAAGCTTCTGTTGAAGACGTTGGAAGAACGTACATAAATCTTGTATTTCCTCTTTGTTCTACAGAAAAATCCATGAAAGTTGTCACATTAGGATTGAAAACTTCTTCTTTTGATTTTATAAACCAACCAATAAAATGTTGTTGTAGTAAAGGATATTTCGATTGACTTTTTACAAGATTTGGGTTGTAAATAGAATTAAAAATCTTGTTGCAAGTGTAATTCTGAGTATCTGCTTTTACAATACAATGATTTCCTAATTCTTCAAAATCAATAACTTTTTGGTTTGCAAAATGAACGTTCTCTTGTTTAGAAATTAAATCGAAAACCAGATTGTAAAAATCCAGTCCGCGAACCATTTTATATTGATACGGATTCAAATCTAAATTTCTTCGGAAGTTTTCATCTGCAAAAAGAGCAACATTCCATTTTTTGGATACAATTTCATCAAATTGAGTAGAATTATCCCAAAAACACCAGGTTCTATCATTAGACTTTTTTGGATTTTCATCTAATAACAAAATGGTTTTATCATTAAATTTTCCAGATAAAATCATTTCATAAACCGTCATTAAAGCCGATAATCCTGACCCAGTGAAAATGTAGTGATAGTGTTGCATGCCTCAAAAGTAAAAAATATTAAATTACTTTTATCCAAAACAAATGTTAATCAATATGATATCGCAAGCCCAGAAAAAATCGAATTCCTTGATTTGGTCCATAAGCATAGGTTGGGTCAAATGTTAAACCATAAGGATTATCAGCCGTTGGAATTGCGTTTCCATTACTGTTAAATTGTACATTTTGGTCAAATGGGTCATTGGCTCTCGCAATTAAAAAAGGATTTCCGCGATTGGGTGTCCAATTAAAAAGATTTTTTATGCCTGAATAGATTTCTAAATTATGGAACTTTTTATAGGTAAATTGTATGTTTTGAATACTAAATGGTTGCGAATATTCACGTCTTGGGTCAAGTTCGCTTAGCAATGGTAATCGCATCGAACCAGTAAGATTTCCTGTGTAATCAAAGGAAAGATGCCATTTTGGAATCTCATAATTAATTGCCCAATTCAACGAATATTTTTCGGTAAACAAAGGAACAAAACTAACACCATCTTGTTGCGTAATAGGATCAAAATAGCTTGCTCCAACAGTTGCTTTTAGACCAAATGGCGTTATCCAATCAGCATTGGCACTCAATCCAAATATCTTGGAATATCCATTCAAATTATCATAAACAATTTGATTAGGGTTTAGGTCATAATTAGCAAATATCCGATTTGTAAAATAGGTATACCATGATGACATTTCTAAATTTAAAACTCCTAAATTCTCCAATTTATATTTTTTTAAATAATTTAAATTGACATTATAAGATGTTTCTGGTTCTAAATTGTCAACCAAAACCACTTCTCTTGCACCTGAAAGCGCTTGATGGTCTTCTGTAAATAAATTAACAACTCTGAAACCCGTTCCAAAATTTAATCGTAAAATATCATCTTGGGTAGGTTTCCATTTAAGAGCGACTCTTGGAGTAAAAATAGAACCATGAGCCGAGTTATAATCGTAACGTGAACCTAAGAGAAGACCTGTTTTTTCAGAAAATTTTATATCGTCTTGCACAAAAAGACTGTAGATTTTTGAATGGTCAGAAGTTGCTGTTGCTGGCGTATTGTCATTATAAAACTGATAACGAAAAGCACTTCCGAAAAGAAGTGAATGATTTTTTAGGTTCTTGTCCCAAAGGAATTGTCCGAAACCAATTTTCTGATTGGCTATGAAAGAAGAATTACCGTAAACCGAATTTTGATCATGACTAATTAATGAAAACTGTAGATACATTTTTTCAGCTGTCGGCAATTGATATTTTCCTAAAAGTTCCCAACGTGAAGTATATATACTTTCACCATAAATTTCGCTTCCACCACGAAAATTCTTATTCCATTGCATTTCGCCACCCCAACGATCTTCATATAAATAGCGTGAAACGATGTTAAATTCTTTTCTAGATTTTCGATTGATAGTCCATTTACTAAAAAAGGAAACACGGTCTTGTAGCGCAATGTCTGTAAAATTATCGTTGTTATTGTCTATAGGGTTATTATAAGAGAAATAATTGACCCCAAAAAGTGCATCTACTTTTTTTCCAATAGTTGCCTTGTAACCCATGTCAACATTATTTTCGAGCCATGAAGTTGAAAATACATCAGCAGTAAAAAGAGGAACGGTTCTCGCTTTTTTTGTAATAATGTTGATTAAGCCTCCAACAGCTTCACTGCCATATAGTGTTGATGCTGCGCCTTTAACTACTTCAATTCTTTCAATCATGGAATTGGGAATTCCAGATAAACCATAGACCGTTCCAAGTGCACTTACTATAGGCATTCCGTCTATAGTTACCATTGTGTATGGACCATCTAGGCCATTGATTCGGATGTCGCCAGTACCGCATACATTGCAATTGTTTTGTGGGCGTAGACCGTTTACGTTTTGTAAAGCTTCTAAAACATTACTCGTTGGATTTTGTTTTAAAAAAGTTGTCGTGATGACTTCAACCGGAACTGGATTTTCCAATCGTTTTACCGCTTTTAAAGTACCAGAAATAACTATTTCGTCAAGTTGATTTGGAATCTCTTTTGTTATTGTGTCATTTTGCTGTGAAAGGACTAGAAATGGTAAAAGCAATAAAGTTGTTAAAAGTTTTTTCATTTGTAAAAATAAAAATTTAGACAAAACTAAAAATAATATTTAGTAAAACAAAAAATAAAATTCTATATTTGTCTTAAATAAATTTTCACAATGACAATTTCTGAAGAAAACTATATTAAAGTAATTTACCATTTATCATTAGTTTCTCCAAAAGGAGTGAACACTAATGCTATTGCAGGAATGCTAGATACCAAAGCATCATCTGTAACTGATATGTTGAAGAAATTATCTGAAAAAGAATTGGTTGCTTATCAAAAATACCAAGGTGTTACTTTGACTGATAAAGGCTTTTATTCTGCCAAAATGATTGTAAGAAAGCATCGTTTGTGGGAAGTTTTTTTGGTAGATAAACTTAATTTTTCTTGGGATGAGGTTCACGAAATCGCAGAAGAATTAGAACATATAAAATCGGAAAATTTGATAAATAAATTAGACGAGTTTTTAGATTTTCCATCTTTTGACCCACATGGCGATCCAATTCCGAATGCTGATGGTGAGATTAAAAAAATCAACAAATTATTATTATCCGAAACTGAGTTAAATAAAGAATATCAATGTGTTGGAGTTAAAGATTCTTCATCAGAATTTTTACAGTATTTAGATAAGCAAAAAATTGCATTAGGTTCAAAAATCACTGTTAAAGAGAAAGAAAGTTTTGATGATACTTTACTAGTTCAGATTGATTCAAGAGAATTAACGATATCAAATAAAATTGCTAATAATTTATACGTAAAATAATATGTTTCAAACAATTTTAGATTATTTCGAAAGTATTGACCCAATTTTAGCGGCTTTGTATGCCACATTTTTTACTTGGTTTTTAACAGCATTTGGAGCCTCATTCGTATTCTTTTTTAAGAATATGAATCGAGTAGTTCTTGACGGTATGTTAGGTTTTACAGGAGGTGTTATGATAGCGGCAAGTTTTTGGAGTTTGCTTGCACCAGCCATTGAAATGAGTAAAGGCGAAGGTTTTATCAAAGTAATTCCTGCTGCGGTAGGATTTGCTTTAGGAGCACTTTTTATTTTTGGATTAGATAAACTACTTCCACATTTACACATTAATTTTCAAGAAACTGAAGGTGTAAAATCACCTTGGCAACGAACTACTTTGTTGGTTTTAGCTATAACATTACACAACATTCCTGAAGGTTTAGCCGTTGGAGTTTTATTTGGCGGAGTTGCAGCTGGAATTCCAGAAGCATCAATTGCTGGAGCTGTAACACTTGCCATTGGAATTGGTATTCAGAATTTTCCAGAAGGAATTGCTGTTTCAATGCCGTTACGCAGAATGGGAATGAGCCGTTGGAAAAGTTTCATGTACGGACAATCATCTGCTTTAGTAGAACCAGTTGCAGGGGTTTTAGGAGCCGTTGCAGTTACTTTTTTTACACCGCTTTTGCCTTATGCATTAGCATTTGCAGCTGGAGCGATGATATTTGTAGTTGTTGAAGAAGTAATTCCAGAAACGCAACAGGATAAGAATACAGATATTGCTACTTTAGGATTAATTGGCGGATTTATTGTGATGATGACTTTGGATGTTGCACTTGGATAAAATGAATCTATATGATGAAAAAAATTGTATTCTTTCTCTTATTGTCTTTTAGTATTGCTAGTTTTTCGCAGCAATCTAATAAAATAACAACTAAAAAATGTATTCCGAAAAAAGGTTATCATTTAAAGTTGATTAAAGTTTTGAATGATTCTCGTTGTCCAGAAGGCGTGACTTGTGTTTGGGCAGGAGAAGTTTCGGTTGTTTTAGCACTTTATAATGACAAACAATTACTAGAAGAAAAAACCATTGTTTTGAATTCAAAAAACCTTGAAGAAAATATTAAATGGTTTGAAAATTATTATTCTAAGAAAATAAAACATGTTCGAGTTGTACCTTATCCAAAAGAAGGAATTGTTGTTAAGGAAAAAAACAAATTTATTGAGGTTGTTTTCCAGGATTAGTTGCAACCACAATTATCATCACCACAGTTGTTTTTTTTCTTTTTAGAAAATAACGGTTTTAGTAAAAAAAATACCGCTATTGCAAGTGCTATATATACTAAAACCGTTTGTATCATTTTATTTATTATTAAAGCTTAGCGCCAATTGATAGGTAAAAGGTTCTGCCTTCACCAGGTAATATTCCAGGTCCAGGATAACCACCAGCTCTTCTAGTAGCGTAGTTTTCATTAAATAGATTATTAATTCCGCCACGAATATTGTAATTTTCTAAAAATTTATATTCTGCGGATAAATCTAAAACATTATATTTATCTAACAATCCAGTCAATCCATTAGCTGATGCTGTTGTTGTATTGTTTGCATCAGTAAAAATTCTTCCAGACATTTTATATTGTGCTGTTGCAGATATATTATTGTTACTCCAAGAAACCCCAAAGTTATGAATATATCTTGGTGCATTTTCAACTCTGTTTCCATTTAAATTGGTTTCATTGATGGTAACATTTGGAGCGGTCCCTGATGCAGTAGATACAACAAAATCAGTATAGCGACTGTCGATAAAACTAACTGTTGCAAAAATATCAAGATTACCGTATGGTTTATCTATTTCAAATAGTTTAGTAACATTAAGGTTTGCAAATCCTTCAATTCCTTTATTAACGGTTTCACCTAAATTTGTTCTAAATATAAAAGTTCCTTGAGTTGGATCATTATTGATGAATTGTCTAACGCCACCAATTCTGTTGTTGTAACTTAAATAAAACAAACTCACATCAAAGTTTAAGAATTTTCTATAAGTACCTCTAAAACCTAAATCAGCATTGAATCCGCTTGCATCTCTTAAATTTGTATCTATTACATCTGTTACTGCAGGCGGAGTTAAATCTGAGAACAAAACAGGTCTGTAGGCTTGTGTAATATTTGCATACAAATTGGTTGATACAAACTTATGCTCAATTCCCAATCCGAATAATGGCTTGCTTCGTGAGATGGTTTTATTTGGAAATGCAATATTATTTCCGCCGTTAACTCCAAATCTACCTTCACCAGTATTTTTAATGTATTCATAGCGAATTCCTGGTGTAACACTAAGTTTTTCGGTTACTTTGAATTGATTTTCTGCAAATACAGCTACATTTTCTGTAGTAAAATCGATGTCTCGTGCATATCGTCCTTCAACAGACAAATCAAAATTTGAACCTGTAGTTCCTTTTCCTTCTTGTAATCGTTGTGTATTTGCTTTGTAAATTCGTGCTCCGAATGCAAGATTATTACTGATTTTACCTAGTTTGTATTTATAAATATTTCTGTTTTCAACACCAAAATTTTTGTAATAATCTCTATCAACTCTTCTGTTCGAATAATTATTTGTAGTTGTACTTATAGCGTCAATAGTATTTGGCGTTGCTGTAAATCCAACACTATTTCGCTCTCCAATTAATCCGAATAATTTAGTATTAGATGAAAATTTATCATTGACTTTAGTGTCAAAATTGATTGAAAACAAATTCCATGGAGTTCCAAACCAGTTGCGTTCTCTTAATGATTGTTGAGAATTTGAATTAAACTGTTCGTCAGTTAAACCTCCGGCTTGTTGCATTTTATAATCCATATTGGTATATTCTGCTGACAGTTTTGTTTTTTCATTAAATCGGTATTCAATAAAAGCGTGTGTGTTTCTAACAGTATATTCCGAGTTTTCTCTCCATCCGTCACCACTTCTTGAATGATTGTAAATGTAGTATGAAAATTTCTTGTATTTTCCACCAATTGCATTGTAACTACTCATTAATCCATAGCTTCCAACAGTGTTTTGGGTTTCAAATGAAAATTTCTTTTTATTTTCTCTTTTAAGAACGTAGTTTAACATTCCACCAAATTGAGGTCCGAATTGTAAAGAAGAACCTCCACGAATTAATTCTAGCGTTTCAACAGCTTCTAATGGTGGATTGTAATAAGCTTCTGGATATCCAAAGACATCAGATGAAATATCATATCCGTTTTGTCTAGTGTTTAATTCCCAACTTCTGTTTGGACTTAATCCTCTAACGCCAACATTTATTTGTATTCCTGAACCTTCGTTTTCCCAAACGGTTACTCCAGGAACTCTTGAAAAAATTTCTCTTGCATTGTTTGTAGCAAAGTTACCATTGATATTAGAAAGTTTTAGGACTTCATTTTTTTTACCAGAAAAAAGAACATTTTCCTTAGTTTCTGGCATTCTTTCTGGGCTTTGTTGTTTAATAGTAATTATAACTGGTTGCAGTCTTTTTATTGTGTCATTTGAGGCTAAATCATTTTCTTGAGCTTGAATAGCAATAGCGAATAATGAGATAATGACGGAAAAATAGGTTTTCATTTTATTTAGATTAATTCTATACAGCAAAATTATCAATTAATTCTTATTTAGACAAATTAAAAATAATAAAAATAAAATGAGAATTTCTTTATGTTTTGTTTTCAGTCATTTACGTAAAAACTTTAACATTTGTTTTTTTTACTTCAAAAATTGATAAGCAATTAAAGCAGTTACATAAGCAAATCCACTCATGAAAACCAATTGAATTATTGGCCATTTCCACGAATTAGTTTCTTTTTTAACGATGGCTAACGTACTTACGCATTGCATTGCAAAAGCATAAAAAAGAAGTAATGAAATTCCTGTGGCAAAGTTGAAAATTTTTGTTCCATTAGGATTAATTTCGGCTTCCATTCTGTTTTTTATGGTTGCTTCTTCATCGCTATGACTTCCTACACTGTATATTGTAGCAAGTGTTCCAACGAAGACCTCACGTGCAGCAAAAGAACTTACTACAGCAATCCCAATTTTCCAATCGTATCCTAATGGTTTTATTACAGGCTCAATAGATTTACCAATGTATCCAATATAGGAATGTTCCAATTTATATTCGGAAACTCTATCAGGAATTACAGATGGATTTATTGGTGTCGGACTCGAATAAACTTCTTGTTCTACTATTTTTTGAGCATTTTTAAAATCTTTATCTGGTCCATGCGAACCCAAAAACCACAAAATAATTGATAAGGCTAAAATGATTTTTCCAGCTCCAAAAACGAACGCTTTAGTTTTTTCTAAAACATTTATGGCTACGTTCTTAAATAAAGGAATTTTATAACTCGGCATTTCAACCACAAAGTAAGATTTGGAACTTATTTTCAGAATTTTGTTCAAAATATAGGCTGAAAAAATAGCAACAACAAATCCCAAAAGATACAAAACCATTAAAGTTAAACCTTGTAAACTTATGAATCCTAAAACGCGTTCTTCAGGAATTATTAAAGCTATAAGAATAGCATAAACAGGCAATCTTGCTGAACAAGTTATGAAAGGTGTAACTAAAATTGTGATTAATCTTTCTTTCCAATTTTCAATATTTCTTGCACCCATGATTGCTGGAATTGCACAAGCGGTTCCTGAAATTAATGGTACAACACTTTTTCCAGAAAGTCCATATCGACGCATTAATTTATCCATTAAAAAAACTACACGACTCATGTAACCACTTTCTTCTAAAACAGAAATAAACAGAAATAGAAAGGCAATTTGTGGAATGAAGATCAGTATTCCTCCAATTCCGGGAATAATTCCTTCGCTTATTAAATCTGTAAATTCACCTGTAGGAAGATGGGTTTTTGCATAAGAAGCCAAATTGGCAAATGTACTATCAATAAAATCCATTGGAATGCTTGACCAATCAAAGATGGATTGAAAGATGCCAAATAAGATAAAAAAGAAGATGAGGTAACCAAAAATTTTGTGAGTTAAAACTCTATCTAATTTAGTTCTAATATCAGATGCTTTTGAATTGTCAATGGTTTGACCAATTTTTAAAGTATCATTGATGAATTGATAGCGTTTTATGGTTTCTTTTTGTTGTAGTCGTCTCAAATCGGCATGCGATTTTGTAAACGAACTTTTCATTTCGTTTCGCTCTAAATTTAGGAAATTTACATCTTGAGTAATGACCAACCAAAGTTTGTAAACTAATTGATTTGGGAAAGCTTTTCTTAATTTGTCAAAATATTCAGCATCAATACTTGAAGCATTCAAGCAAGGCTCGGTTGAAAGTGATTTGTAATTAAGAATTAAGTTTTTGATTTTATCAATGCCTAAGTTTTTTCTAGAACTTACAAGAGCAATTTTAGTTTTTAATTCTTGTTCTAAATGAGGAATATCTAATTCAATTCCTTTTAATTTCATTCGATCACTCATGTTGATGACCAAAATCGTTGGAATTTCTAAATCTTTTATTTGAGTAAAAAGAAGTAAATTTCTTTTAAGATTTTCAACCTCTGTAACTACGACAACGACATCAGGAAAATTTTCATCTTTTTTGTTCATTAGCAATTCAATTACGACATTTTCATCGATTGAGCTTGCATTTAAACTATAAGTTCCAGGTAAATCTAAAATAGTAGCTTTTAAATCTTCAGAAAGTTTACACGTTCCTATTTTCTTTTCAACAGTTATTCCAGGATAATTCCCAACTTGTTGGTGCAAGCCAGTTAGCTGATTAAAAACAGATGTTTTACCAGTGTTTGGATTACCAATTAATGCTACTTTAATATTTTCTTGTGCCATTAATTTTTAGATTCAATGACCACATTAATTTCTTTTGCAGTTTCCAATCTAATAGCCACATGAGAATCATTGACATTAAAATAAAGCGGACAACCAAAAGGTGCAATTTGAATTAACTCAACAGTATTGCCAGGAAGACAGCCCATTTCTAGGAGTTTCAATGGAATTTCATCGATATTAAAATCGGATATAATTCCTTTTTGACCAATTTTAAGATGAGCAATAGTGGTTTCCAAAGCTTTATTTAGATTGAATTAAAATACAAAAGTAAGAATTTGAAATGTAAAAAACATGATTATTGTCAAGTTTAAGATTTTATTTAACCTTGTTTACGATAAAGGCAGAAGTAAAGTTAGAGACTAAACTACTTTTCTTCTTCACAAAGGATTGTGATGTCTTCCAAAAGTTGTTTTACATTTTTAATTCCTGGCTCAGTTGGTCCGTCAAGATTGGTTCCGTCATAAAATCCGCGCACTCTTCTTTTTGAATCGACCAACACAAAATTTTCTGTATGAACCATATCATACATTTCCTCTGGCTTACCAGTTTTTACTGCTAAATACGATTTTCTTGCAATATAATAGATGTCTTTTTTATTTCCTGTAACTAAGTTCCATTTGCTATCAATCACACCTTTTTCTAAAGCATATTTTTTCAAAACAGGAACACTATCAATATCTGGTGTAACCGAATGTGACAAAAGCATCACTTTAGGATTATTTTTAATTTGATTTTGTAACCAAACCATATTACTAGTCATTTTAGGACAAATAGTTGGGCAAGTGGTAAAGAAAAAATCAGCAACATAAATCTTTCCTTCATAATCTTTTTGGGTAACAATTTTACCGTTTTGATTGGTAAATTTAAAATCAGCAATTTCGTGATCTAGGGCAACATATTGTATCGTAGAATCAACTAATTCTGGATTTACATCACTCGGATTAAAAATAGGAAGTTTTGGTTTTGGTTTTAATACCGTGTAAAAAGCACTGATAGTAATAATCGAAAAAATAATAAAAAAACCAATTAAGATTTTGTATTGCTTTAACTTTGATAGCATCTTTTTTTTGCAAATTTACAAAACAACTTTTACTTAGTTTGATTAAGGAGCTTTAAAGTGAGATAGATTAAGTCATTTTTAACACTTGATTAATTATAAATTGAATAGATTTGTGGAAACAATCAAATTTATAATGGAAACTAAAACTAAGATTAAATTTTGTTTTGTTGCCGCAAGTTTACTTTCATTAAGCCAAATTAATGCGCAACAAAAAAATTCGGGAATCAACCTTGATTTAATGGATAAATCAGTAAAACCAGGTGATGACTTTTTCAGATATGTAAATGGTTCATGGTTTGACAAAACTGAAATTCCGGCAGATAGAACGCGTTGGGGAAGCTTTGACGAATTGCGTCAGAATACTGATAAAGATGCTTTGGCAATTCTAAAAGATGCTGCTTCAAAAAAGTTAGATCCAAAATCAGACCAAGCTAAAGCCGTTAATGTCTATAAAACTTATATGGATACTATTTCAAGAAATAAACTTGGAATAAAACCAATAAAACCATTATTGTCTAAAATTGATGCTGTAAAATCTATTGCCGATTTAAATAAGTTAATTATTGAAATGCAACCTCAAGGCGGTTTAGGATTTTATGGAATTGGAGTTGGTCCAGATGCTAAAAATAGTAACAGAAATGTTGTAAATATTGGACTTGGAAGTTTAGGTTTACCTGATAGAGATTATTACGTTTCTGAAGATGCTGATTCTAAGGAAAAAAGAGAAAAATATGTTGCTCACGTAGCAAGAATGTTGCAAATGGTTGGAGAAAAACCAGAAGTTGCCTTAGCTAATGCAAAAAAGGTATTATCTATAGAAATCGCTATGGCAACACCACGTTTAGACAGAGTTGAAAGAAGAGACAGAAGAAAAACTTATAATCCTATGTCGGTTGCTGATTTGCAAAAATTAACGCCATCTGTAAATTGGGATAGTTACATTAAAGGTGTTGGAATTTCAAAATTGGATTCGGTTATTGTATCGCAACCAAAATACATGACGGCTCTTGAAACTATTTTTAAAGAAAATAAAATTGACGAATGGAAAGCTTACTTACGTTGGTCATTAATAAATAAATCATCAGATGTTTTAACTACTGATTTAGAAAAAGCAAATTGGGATTTTTACAGCAAAACATTACAAGGAGCAAAAGCACAACGTCCAAGAGAAGAAAGAGCTTTGCAAGTTGTAAATGGAACAGTTGGTGAAGCATTAGGGAAACTATATGTGGAGCAAAAATTTCCAGCAGAAGCTAAAGAGAAAGCTAAAAAAATGATAGAAAATGTTTTCTTAGCGTTTGAAAATAGAATTAATAATTTGCCATGGATGACACCAGCAACAAGAAAAGGCGCTATTGAAAAGCTAAGAAAATCAGTTGTAAAAATTGGTTATCCAGATAAATGGAAGGATTATTCTAAGTTAGAAATTAAAAGTATTGAAGAAGGAGGAAACTACTATGACAACATGAAAAATGTTACAAAATGGGGTTTTGCAGAAAATATTGCCGATTTACAAAAACCTGTTGACAAAACTCGTTGGGGAATGTCACCACAAACGGTAAATGCTTATTATAATGCATCTTATAATGAGATTGTATTTCCAGCAGCGATTTTACAACCTCCATTTTATGACTATAAAGCCGATGAAGCAGTAAATTATGGTGGAATTGGTGCAGTTATTGGACACGAAATTTCACATGGATTTGATGATTCAGGTTCAAGATACAATGCCGATGGAAACCTTGTAAATTGGTGGACAGAAGACGATTTAAAACAATTTACAGGTTTAGGTGGAGCATTGGCTGCTCAATACAGCGCATTAGAACCATTACCAGGAACTTTTGTTGATGGTAAATTCACTCTTGGAGAAAACATAGGTGATTTGGGTGGAATAAATGCAGCTTATGACGGATTACAAATACATTTAAAACAAAATGGAAATCCGGGCTTAATCGATGGCTATACGCCAGAACAACGTTTATTTATTTCATGGGCAACCATTTGGAGAAGTAAAATGCGTGATGAAGCAATCAAAAATCAAGTAAAAACAGATCCACATTCACCAGGACAATATCGTGCTTATGTTCCTTTAGCAAATGTTGATGAATTTTATAAAGCATTTGATATTAAGGAAACAGATAAATTGTATGTTAAGCCAGAGAATCGAGTTAAGATTTGGTAAAATAAAATCATTAAAAGGCACAAGAAATTGTGCCTTTTATCGTTTAACCACAAAGGTTTTTAAAATGAAAAAAATAGTAGTATTGGTTTTATTGTTCGGTTTTTTTGGATTTTCTCAAGAAAAAATGGAGTTTGTTTACAAAGTTACAAGTTCAGAATCTATGTATGATCCGACAGATGAAAATTCGAAATTAATTAAAGAATATCTTCTTAAAATGGAACAACAATTAGAAGATTTAACTTATTCATTAAGAATTAAGGGAAAGGAATCTTTATGGTTTTTACATGATAAGATGTCCTTTTCTGAAGCTCACATGGGAAAAGCTTTGGGTGGCGACAGTAATTATTTTTTTGATGGTTTAACTAATAACTATATTGAGCAAAAGATATTTTTGGATAATTATTTTATTGTCAATAAAAAACAAAAAGACTTTAAATGGGAATTATCAAACGAAACCAAAGAAATATTAGGTTACACTTGTTATAAAGCAGTTTCAACAGAGGTTAAAACAATTAAAGGTAAGGACAAAACATTTTATACCATTGCTTGGTATGCACCAGCATTAAAATATCAAATCGGACCAAAAGATTTTGGCGGATTAGATGGATTAATTTTAGAGCTAACCGATAAAAAAAGAAAATACTATTGTACTGAAATTCTTTCTCCAGAAAAAATGCCAATGTTTATTCTAGAGAAGCCAACAAAAGGAAAAGTGGTTACAGAAGAAGAGTTTTTAATAGAAATGAATAGATTGGCAGAAGAAAGAGGGTTTCCTACAACTAAGTATTAGATTTACAACTTTTAATCAAGCCAATGACACTTATAATTGCCCAACTTCCTTCTAAAATTACAAACGGAATATAATTTATTAAGTATGATGTGTAACAAGCTATACTTGCACCTATTATATTTAGGAAGAAATATAAATTCCCATTTTGTTTTATAATCGAGAAATTATTTAAGAAATAAGCAATCAAGATAATTAAAACTCCAATTGAACCGATTATATCATTGTATGTCATACAATTAATTAATTAAATAGGTTTCCATAAACTTTATCACCGCCAATCGCTGAAAATCAACGTTGGGTTTTTTTCTAAAACCATGACCCTCATCTTTTGCTTCAAGATACCAAACTATGTTTCCTTGTGCTTTTAGTTTATCGCGCATTTGTGTTGCTTCGGTAACAGGAACTCTTGGATCGTTTGTGCCTTGTATAATAAACATTGGTTTCTTTATTTTTTCTGTATTATTTAAAGGTGATATTTTTTCTAAAAAAGCAGCCATTTCCGGAATTCTTTCATCGCCATATTCAACTCTTCGTAAATCTCTTCGGTATTCTTCGGTATTTTTTAGAAATGTATTAAAATTAGATATTCCTACAACATCTACCGAACATTTTATTCTGTCAGCATAATGAAATGCAGTAGCTAAAGTCATATAACCTCCATAACTTCCGCCCATTATCATTATTCTGTCTTTATCTAAATCAGGTTGTAATGCAATCCAATCGAGTAACGCGCCAATATCTTTTACAGAATCTTCTCTTAAAAAACCATTGTCTTTGGCAATATATGTTTTACCAAAACCAGAAGAGCCACGTACATTTGGGTAAATAATTGCAATTCCCATTTCGTTGGTGTAATAATTATTTGACCCCAAAAATGAAGCAGTTGATTGTCCTTCTGGTCCACCATGAATACTAATTAAAACTGGACGTTTACCAGTAAATTTTGCAGCAGCAGGATAATAAAAACCCGAAATTGTCATTTTATCAAAACTTTTCCATTCAATGAATTTTGGTTTCGACATGTCTTCTTTTTGCATTTCTCCCAATTCACTTTCTGTCCAACGTATAATTTTTTTATCATTCAAATTTAATTGATACACATCAGATGACGAATCGGCTGTAGATTGTGTAAAAAATAAAGACTTGCCATTTTTTGTGAAACTAGTTCCACTAATTAATCCAATTGGAACATTTACTTCGTTATATTTTTTGGTTGCCCCATCCATTATATACATTTTATTTAAACCACCTTCGTTTGTAATAAATGCTAATTTTGTTTTGTCTTCTGATAAAGTATAATCATCAACATCCCATGGAATTGAAGAAGTATGATATGTAATTTTTTTGGTTTCTAAATTCATTGTTGCCAATCGTTGAAATTCATTTTCTCTATCGGTAACAAACCAAATTTCATTTTTATTTACCGAGAAACTAGCACCACTTTGAACAATATTTTTGTCTTTTCTATTGGTTACTTCCGTCAATTTGCCAGTTTGTGTATCTAACATCCAAATGAAAGACTCGTTAGCTGAAATATATTCGCTAATTAGTAACGATTTTCCATCCTCTGAAATATCATTAATTCCCCAACCACCACCTTTTACTTCTAAAATTAGCTTAGTGTTTTTAGCATCATTGGGATTCATAAAATAAATATCTCTATCTCCACCATTTCGTTTTGTTGAAGAAAAATAAAAACCAGAACCATCTTTTTTCCAGATTGCACCACCATTTTGTGATCTTCCGCCATCTGTAAGCATCGTAGATTGAAGTGTTTTTAAATCCAATTTAAAAAGTTGACCAAATTCGTTTCCTCCAACATCTTTAGAGTAAATTAAATACTCTCCTTTTGTTGGCTCATATTGCCCATTTCCCATAGGTTCATCAAAAAAGGTAAACTGTTTTCTGCTTCCCATTGGTTGCGAAACTTTGTGTAATTGGTTGGTTGCACCAAAACGTGTAGTGATAATAATTTCTTCTAGTGTAGGATGAATTGCAACTAAAGAAGCACCACGAGATTCTGAATATTTTTTAACTTGTGTTGCTAAATCTTTTGAAATTTCCGGAATATTTTCTGTAATTAAATTCTCGTTTGGAATAACAAGATTTTTCTTTTCTTGAGCAAATGAAAATAGCGTGAAAACAACCGTAATGAGTAATAATAATTGTTTGGTTTTCATGATGTTTAGTTTATTGATGATATTATTTAGTTTGTACTTTTTATAAAAATGTTATACAAATATATACTTAAAGTTCTGGAAATGAGTAATTATAGTTTAAATTTTTGGTAATTTTTATACTCAAAATGGTTTTACCAATAGACGGTTTTGAATAGTCAAATTCAGGTAACGGCAAATTTAGTTCAATTGCTTTTTGAGAATAATATTCTTTTCTTGTGGGATGAAATGGCGCAACTGCATTGAATACTTCATTCCAATTCTCAGACTGAGCTTGTTGAAGTTCTATAATTGCGGCAATAATTCTAATGCAATCTACTTGATAAATAAGGTTTATTGGACTTTCCGGATTTTCGATATTTTTTCTTCCAGCTAAAAATTTAATTGGATGCCTATCCTCACCAATCAATCCACCAAAACGTACAATTGTAGTTTGAAAATTTTTATTGCTTTGCAAAAGTTGTTCCGCTTCGAGCAATTGCTTTCCGCTTTCGGTATCAGGATTTGGAATTGTTTCTTCTGAAACATTATGCAAATCTGAAGTATCTTCATAAACCGAAGTCGAACTAACAAAAATCACTTTGTCAACTGAGGATTTTTCTATAAATGGGATTATATTTTGAATTTTAGCAACGAATGTCATGCTGAGCGCAGTCGAAGTATCGGAAGAATTTCCTCTCAATTTTGGTGGAATATCAATTATTAAAACTTCTGAATTTGATAAAAATAAATCTAGATTTCCTTCAATTCTATCTTCAAATAAATTAATCTGAAAAGGTGAAATTCCTGCTTTTTCTAAAACAGCAATTTTCTCCTCAGAAGTTGTAGAACCGTTCACTGAAAACCCTTTTTCAATCAACGATTTTGCTAATGGTAATCCCAACCAACCACAACCTAAAATACTAATTTTTTTCATAATGAAGAATCAAAGTTTTTTTTGCCACAAAGGCGCTAAGGCACAAAGTTTTTTATTCGTATTAATCTGTTTAATCTGTGGTAGATTGTTTTAAAGTATCAATCGTAATATTTCGATAAACTCGTTTGGGGAAAGGTTTAGGATTGTCTTCTAAAATCGGACTCGCTTTTACTTTTCCTTTTACAACAACGGCATCGGTTAAAACAAATGGCGTTGGTATCATCCAATCACGTCTTTTTGCCATGCTAAATGATGGATTGGTCATCAAATCGAAAGAACTTTCCACAAAATTCATATCCAATTTATCACTTGTAGAAATCGAAAATTCTAATTCCAAAGGTAAATTATCTACCACATAATAACTCAAAATCTTATTGCTTATTTTGCCCGAAATTTTACTTTCTAAGTCAATCGATTGTACTCCATTGGCTCTCAGATTATTGATTTTTGTATTGGAGAAAACATCATATCGGTTTACTTTTCTATTTGGCGAAAGCTTGATTTTCAAATAACGTTTTGTTCCAATAACAGAATCTTTTAGGAATTCAATCGTTGGTTTTGCAATATTTTTCAATGGTGCATCACTCATAAAAGTAAATTCTGAACCATATTTGCTATACAATTTATTTGTATTTAAAGGCTTAGCGTTTTTCGGATTTTCGCCCAAATAGCCTTTGGTCCATTCGTCTAAATTGGTGTCGTAAGTTGCCCAATTCGCTTTGTTGGAATCAGCATTTAAAACATAAACCAAACTATTAGGTTTCGCTTTTCCATAAACATAACCACTCGATTGATGTGCCTTTATAAAGAAACCTAGTGCTAGTAAAACGAATAAAGTTGCCCAGAGTTTCTTTTGTGTAAACGAACCAAAAATTGGCAACAATAAAACAAAACTCAAAACCGTTAAAACCGAACTTCCTACCAGTATTTTCAATCCCAAACCAATTGGAAACATTTGAATAAATGGTGCAAGAATGACTAAAGTTGGAAGTGCCAAAATTAGATTTAAAACCGAATTTGTTTTTTGAGTAATCACATAATAACCCAACATAAATGTGCTAGAAATTACAGGAATTATTAAAAATCCTGCGCCTTGAAGTTTTAAGAAAATACCAATATTTAATAATAACCAAATAAATAATGGAGCAATCATCTGATTCATTTCCAAATATTTTTTAGCCGTTTTTCCGTAAAATAAAAAGCAAATTGCTAACGTCAAACACACAAATCCATAAATGTAATCGTGACCATTATAAGTAAATCCGTGGAGAATGTCATTGTATTGTGGATAAATGGCAAGTAAAGCTTTCCATCCTAAAAAAGTAAATCCACTTCCAATTACTAACGACTTCAATAGCGGAACAAATCCTTTTATAATCTCGTCTAAACGTAAAAGTTGTTTTCCTAAACCTATAAAAATGAAGATTAAAAACAGTCCAAAAGCAATAATCAGCATCGGCAAAATCCATTCAAAAGGATAACTCACAAATGAAAATGGGATAGAAAAATAAACTTTATCGTTTTTGGAATTTAAGTTGGTTAAATCAGTATTAGAAAAATGTTTCAGCAACGGAAACAAATACGTTCCTTGATGTGCTAAGGTTTTTGGATCTAAATTTTCGTATTTATCTTGCGAAGTATGATAATCAAAATGGTCGTCGATAAAGGCAAAATTGAATCCTTGAATTTTACCACTTTCTCTAAAAACCGTTAAATCAGTATCATTGGGCAACATTTTATAAATGCTATACATCAACGAATTCGAAACCGGATAGCGCAATTTTCCATCAGAGAAGCCATCTACCATTTTGGCATTTCCTTCGTTAGTTTCCATTAACATATAACTTGGTCCGCCACTTCCACGAGCTTCAAAATTTAAAACTAAACCTACTTCTTTTGCCCATTGGTGTTGCGTTACAAAAAGCGCCGCGCCGTTCAGTCCCAATTCCTCAGCGTCAGAAAATAAAATGATGATGTCGTTTTTGTGTTTTGTTTTTGTATGTAAAAAAGCACGAACACTCTCAAGAATGGTTGCCACTCCAGAAGCATCATCACTTGCACCGTGAGAATAAGAATGCGGCGCCGAATCATAATGGGAAAGTAGCAACAATGCTTTTGTGTTGGAAGTGCCTTTAATTCTTGCCAAAACATTTTTAGACTTTACCAAAGTACCTTTTTCGGTCATCGTAAAACCTTCTTGAAGCGATGTTTGCAAACCTAAATTTTGCAATTCTTTGACTAAATATTGAGCAACAACTTCATGATTTTGAGAACCTACATAATGAGGTTTGGTAGTCATTTCTTTCACTTTAACCAAAGCACGTTTGGTCGAAAATTCCGAAAGTGGTGCTTCAGTTGTGTCATAACTTTGAGGCATCATAAAATAAAAAATGCCAAACAATAGCGCCACAAGCACCAACATTATATATAGAGAAGAGTAATTTTTTTTCATTTATACTGAACTTATTTTTAATATCTTTTTTTAACTCGCAACTGTCACACTGAGCTTGTCGAAGTGCGAAACTTTTAATATTCCTTCTTCACCAACATATAAAAATCATTTTCCAAGAATCGATAACCTTGATCATACACAAAGTAATACGTATTTCCGGTGTTGGTATTTAAAATATTCGTAAAATAATCAAAGTCAAATCCTTTACTTAACAACTTTGTCTTCGTAATTTTTGATTTTCCTTCGGTATTAGCTTCACTTAAGATGCGGTAATTTTTACGCAATTTGTTATTTACATTACGCATGTAATTATTGCTGTCTTTGTTGATTTTGTTGTTGTACGCATTTCGACAACCATCGCTACAGAACTTTTTGTCCTCACGACCAACAATTTTTTCGTTACATTCTAAACAGTTTTTACTCATAGTTTTAAATGTTTTTAGGAGTGAACGGCTTGGGCATTCTTGGTTTCCTTATTCCTGCTTTTCGTTCTACTTCGTGCCACTGCAATCAGGGCTAGATTTGTTTTGTCTTTTGTATTTCTTCTAATTTTTTAAAAATATACATATAACAATTTGCTATCCTCAATTCTTTAAAAATCAGTCAAATATAATAAAAATTTTCCGTTTACAAACGTTTACAAATATTTACAACCGATTTTAAATGGTAATCAACCGAATAAAGTCTGCAAGCCGCCACAACTTTGCATCGTCGAAATGAGAAACTGATAACTCACAACCGACAACAGATAACTTAATAAATAATAACAATTTAAATTTTTACACGCCATGAGAAACAAAGTACAATTAATCGGACATGTAGGTCAAGAACCAGAAATCAAAACATTTGAAGGAGGAAAAAAAGTAGCCAACCTTACCATCGCTACTAATGAAGTTTATTACAAAGAAAACGGTGATAAAGTAGAAAATACCGAATGGCACAGAGTAAGCGCTTGGGGAAAAACAGCCGACATTATCGAAAAGTATGTAACTAAAGGAAAAGAAATCGCCATTGAAGGAAAACTTACTCACAGAAGTTATGATGACAAAGACGGAAACAAGCGCTACATCACAGAAGTAATGGTAAACGAGCTTGTTTTAATGAGCAAATAGTTTCAATATCAAAATTCAATTGCAATATCAATTTCAAAAAGCAATTGCAATTTCAAATCCAGAATAATTTTCAAATAACAAAAACAATTAAAAATTTACACGCCATGAATGCAATTAAAAACAAAGTACAATTAATCGGACACGTAGGACAAGAACCAGAAATCAAAACGTTTGATGGAGGAAAGAAAGTAGCTAATATTACTATTGCTACCAATGAGAGTTATACGAATAACAAAGGTGAGAAAGTTGAGAACACCGAATGGCACAGAATTACCGCTTGGGGAAAAGTAGCTGACATTATTGAAAAATATGTTATCAAAGGTAAAGAAATCGCTATCGAGGGAAAACTAACGCACAGAAGTTATGACGACAAAGAGGGAAACAAGCGTTACATCACTGAAATTGTTGCCAACGAGTTATTGCTTTTAGGTAAATAGTCTAACGTAAAAAAAGTGTCACGATGAACATCAAAGTATTTAATATTCGCTTAGATAAAGAAAATTGCCAGCAAGATCAATCTCGTATGAATGCGTTTTTAGATTCGGTAGAGGTGAAGCTTACTTCAACCAATTTTGTAACCACAGGAACAATTGATTTTTGGTCGGCAGTGGTTTTCTATGAATTGAAAAAAAATGATTCAAAACCTACCGAAGTGATAGAACTTAATGAACAAGAGAACGAAATCTTCACAGCCTTGAAACAATGGCGCAATGATTTAGCTCAAAAATTAGGTTGGTCGTCTTTTAGAATTTGTCATAATTCTCATTTGATTTCTATTATAAAATCGAAACCACAAAATTTAGACGAACTTAAAACAGTAAAAGGTTTTGGAGAATCGAGAACCTTAAATTATGGAGATGATATCTTATCGGTATTGAATGCTTTTTAAGAAAAATTAATTGAACTTTAAACAAAGCGATGGAAGTAAAAATTCTGTCGCTTTTTTTATTTATGTAGAAGCAATGCTACGAAATCTGAGAAGTTTTTAACACGAAAACGTTTTCGGTAAAGATTAAATTAACAACTGTTGATTTTTTTAATATCTTTATTTAGAATACAATAAACAATTAACTTTAAAAGATGTTCCACTTTAAACAAATCCTTTTTTTAATGGTGTTTGGCTGCTTTTTTCAAAGCGGATTTTCTCAAGTTGGAATTAATACATCAACTCCAATGAGTACATTGGATATTAATGGAAATTTATCCGTTAAAGTTGTAAATCTTACAGGAAATGGTTCAGGAACAAGTGGCAGTGCAATTCTAATTAATGATGGTGTTTACATCTCTATAAATCCATCAGCTACAGATGATAAATTTCAGTTACCAAGTCCTGTATTGTTTCCTGGTAGAATGTATATTATTAGAAATATTAATAATTCCATTACAGCTCAATTAACAACAACGGTAGGATTACTTTTTCCTAAAAATTCAACTACGGGAAGTTCAAATATTTTTATGTTTGAAGGAAATTTACGAACCATAACCGTTATTAGCGACGGCGTAAATTGGACTTATATTAACTAAGCAACTTTGTTGATTTTTTTAATCAAATCAAACATTGGACATTTTTTACAACGTTTTTTTTCACTCTTCATGTATTTCTCACAACAAGAAGATTTGCAGTTATCAGAAATTTTTAATTTTTTAATTAAATCTTTCTTTTTTTTCTTTTTCTCTATATGTTTTTCTTCTTTGCTCAAGGCTATAAAATAAAAATAACACTACAAAAGTAATGTTATTTTTATAAATTCTAAATAAAAATAAGAATTATTTAGGACTTGTTGCAGCAGCACTAGTTACTGATAGAATTTGAATGTCTCTATCAAATAAATATAATCCGCCTCTATCTTCACCAATTAAATTAATTTTATCTAAAATGGTTTTTGCTTGCGCTTCTTCTTCAATTTGTTCAGCAACATACCATTGTAGGAAATTATGTGTTGCATAATCTTTCTCTTCAAAAGTTATGTGTACTAATTTGTTTATAGAATCAGAAACAAAAAGTTCATGTTTGTATAATTCTTCAAACATTTCTTTGAAATTTCCAAAGCTAGTTTTTGGCGCTTTTAAGTCGGTTACAATAGAATGACCTCCGCGTTCGTTTACATATTTTATCAATTTCAACATATGTTGACGCTCTTCATCAGATTGGGCATACATAAATTGTGCAACACCTTCAAGTCCTTGAATTTCAGCCCAACATGCCATTGATAAATAGGTTTGCGAAGATTCTGCTTCGATTCGTATTTGCTTATTTAAAGCGGCTTCTATATTTTTTGATAACATAATCTGTGAGTTTTTTTGTAAAGTTACAAATTTATTGATTCATCAAATCTTGAAAAAAAGTTAAAATCGTTTTTTAAAATAAGTCTAAGTAAAGATTTCAAATCGTTTTATCGCTAATGTAAAATCAAGTAAAAATATTTTTGGCTACTCTAAATGTGTTGGCATGTGCATCTATAATTGTTTTGATATTTGGAGAATAACCGCCGCCCATGCTCACTTGCAATGGAATAGAATACTTCTTACAATTTTCGAAAACAATTTCATCACGCTTTTTGCAACCTTCAATTGTACATGATAACTTACCTAACTTATCTGATTCTAGTATATCAACTCCAGCCAAGTAAAATATAAAATCTGGTTTTTGTAGCTCTATTAATTGAGGAATCATTTCATTTATTATAGAAAGAAAAGTACTATCATTTGTTCCATCATCTAAGGCAATATCCAAATCAGAAATTTCTTTTTTAAACGGATAATTGGTTTTTCCATGAACTGAAAAAGTAAAAACGTTAGCATTATTTCTAAATATTTCTGCCGTTCCATTTCCTTGATGTACATCTAAATCAAGAATTAATATTTTAGAAGCTTTTTTGTTATCTAACAGATATTGTGCTGCAATGGCTTGATCGTTTAATAAACAAAATGCTTCGCCGTGACCTGTAAATGCATGATGCGTTCCTCCGGCAATATTGAAAGACACATTATTTTCAAAGGCTTTTATACAACCTAAAAGTGTTCCGTTTGCAATTCGTAATTCGCGTTCTACAAGTTCAGCAGACAAAGGAAATCCAATTTTACGAGCCGCTTTTGGATCTAGCGTTAAGTTTAATAAATCGTTTAAATAATTTTCGGTATGAACTCTATTAACAAATGATAATTCTATAATATCTGGTTCAAAAAAATCTGATGTTTCTGCAGTTCCTTCATATAGTAGTTGTTGTGGTAGCAGCTCATATTTTTGCATCGGAAAACGATGGCCGTCAGGCAAAGGATGCTTGTATATTGGATGGTACGCGATTGGAATCATTAATCTTGATTCATTAAATCTTGAAAGGTATTTACAAAAAGTCCAACATGATAACCGTCCATTAATCCGTGATGAACGTGGACAGACATTGCCATTGTTTTTTTACCATTTTCATCCATCATTTTTCCAAAAGATATTTTCGGACAACTGTCGGGCCAAGTGAAACTTCTTGCGTGTGAGAAAGAAGTAAAATTAATCCAAGGCAAAGCCGAAAAATGAATTAGATTTTCAGAATATTCTCTAGTAAAAAGTCCTGTTGTAGTTTGTATTCTCGCTATTTCTTTTTTTGTATTTTCCGTAAATTGGTTTAAATCTTTTGAATATTCTATTTGTGAAAATCCAAACGTTTTGTCCTCTCTTAAGATGGTTGAAGAAACATCAATTCTATCAAAAACATAAACTTCATTGTCAATTATTCTGTAACGAAAAGGTTCACATTGATTAACTGCTGTCAATGTTTTAAACAAATAATAAGTAAAAAACGAAACACCAAGTTCTTTTGCTTTATCATAAGCTTTGGTGCAATCAATTGTAACTGTAACACCAAAAAAAGGTTCTTCCATTTGTTTGAAAAACAGAAAATGTTCTTTGCGATTCCAAGCTTCTAAGTTTAGTTTTTGTTTCATATTTAATCTGAACTTGTTTCAGATTCTATTAATTTATTTCAGTATTTTTCATACACGAATTACACGA
This sequence comes from Flavobacterium sp., assembly GCF_044341265.1. Lineage (GTDB taxonomy): Bacteria > Bacteroidota > Bacteroidia > Flavobacteriales > Flavobacteriaceae > Flavobacterium. The sequence continues at coordinate 2,312 of NZ_JBIISA010000013.1, read as the reverse complement.
ATTTGAATTATTTTAACAAAATTGGTAAAACATCTGATATTTTTTCTAATGATTTGAAGTTATCATGTTCTATTTCAAAATCTATTTTTTCGTATTCCCAAGTGGTGTGATAAGCAATATGATAACCATGTCCACCGATATTTAAAACAGGCAAAACATCCGATTTTAAGGAGTTTCCAATCATAATAAAATCTTCTGGTTTTGTGTCTAAACGACCTAACATTTTTTCATAATCCAATTCTTTTTTGTCGCTCATTACTTCAATATGGTGAAAATAATGACCAATTCCAGAATCGTGTAATTTTCTATGTTGGTCTTTCAAATCGCCTTTGGTCGCTACAACAAGTTTGTATTTTCCTTTTAATTGTTGTAAAACATCTTCCACTTCAGGTAAAAGTTTTACAGGTTTCTGAAGTAAATCTCTACCAATGGCAATAATTTTTTTGATGCCTTGTCCCGATATTTGATCATTGGTCAATTCTAAAGCAGAATCAATCATAGAAAGTGTAAACGCCTTAATTCCAAATCCATACAAAGGAAGATTTTTTACTTGATGACTTAATATCAGTTGTAAAATTTCTTGCTTGGAAGCATAATCTGCAAATAGTTCACAGAATTTTGCTTGAGCTTCATCAAAGTAAGGTTCGTTATGCCAAAGAGTGTCATCAGCATCAAAAGCGATTATTTTTGGATTCATGAATAGTTATTTACGAAATTAACGCTCCATTTTCAACTCCATCAGCGTCTGGATTCACGAAAACCAGTTTTCCGTCTGCGTTGTTGGTCATCAAAATCATTCCTTGACTTTCTACTCCACGCAATGCTCTTGGCGCTAAGTTTACTAAAACTGTAACGCGTTTTCCAACCACTTCTTCAGGTGAAAAATGTTCTGCAATTCCCGAAACTATGGTTCTTACGTCAATTCCTGTGTCAACTTTTAAAACTAAAAGTTTGTTTGCTTTTGGCATTTTTTCAGCTTCTAAAATAGTTCCAACACGCAAATCTAATTTTGAAAAATCTTCAAAAGTTGATGTTTGTTTTTGTGGTTCAATCACTTTATTTTCGGCTTTATTGGCAACTTTCGTAGCTTCTAGTTTGTCTATTTGTTTTTGAATTTCAGCGTCTTCTATTTGAGCAAATAAAATTTCAGCTTCTCCAATTTGATTTCCAGCTGGGAGTAAATCGGTTCTTTCAGAAACATCTTTCCAACTCAAATTCAAATCAGTTTTTAAAATTCCCGATAATTTGCATGCTGTAAATGGCAAGAAAGGTTCAGATAAAACTCTCAAGGCAGCTGCAATTTGTAATGCCACATACATTTGAGTTTTTACTCGTTCTGGATTTTCTTTTACCATTTTCCACGGTTCTTCGTCGGCTAAATATTTGTTTCCTAAACGAGCTACATTCATCAATTCGCCTTGTGCTTCTCTAAATCGGAATCTTTCAATTGACGAAGAAATTACCGCAGGATAAGCTTTTAATTCAGCTAAAGTTTGTTCGTCAACTTCTGTAAAATCGTTTGGCGTTGGAACAATTCCGTCGTAATATTTGTTAGTTAAAACCACTACACGATTAATGAAATTTCCTAAAATAGAAGCCAATTCGTTATTGTTTCTTGCCTGAAAATCTTTCCAAGTAAAGTCGTTGTCTTTAGTTTCTGGCGCGTTTGATGTTAAGGCATAACGCAAAGAATCTTGTTTATCTGGAAAATCTAATAAATATTCGTGCAACCAAACGGCCCAATTTTTTGAAGTAGAAAGTTTGTTTCCTTCCAAATTCAAAAACTCATTGGCTGGAACGTTATCTGGCAAAATGAAACTTCCTTCGGCTTTCAACATCGCAGGAAAAATAATGCAATGGAAAACAATATTGTCTTTCCCAATAAAGTGAACCAATTTTGTATCGGCATCTTTCCAATAAGGTTCCCAATCTTTTCTTTCACGAGCTGCCCATTCTTTGGTAGACGAGATGTAACCAATTGGAGCATCAAACCAAACATATAATTTTTTCCCTTCCGCACCTTCAACTGGAACGTCAATTCCCCAATCCAAATCACGTGTAACCGCACGAGGTTTTAATCCGTCGTCCAACCATGATTTTACCTGACCAAGCACATTCGTTTTCCAATCTTTGGCGTGACCAACCAAAATCCATTCTTTCAAGAAATCGTCATATCTATCTAAAGGTAAAAACCAATGTTTAGTCGATTTTAAAATTGGAGTTTCACCTGTAATTGTCGATTTTGGATTGATTAAATCCGTTGCATTTAGTGTCGAACCACATTTTTCGCATTGATCGCCATAAGCTTCTTC